>JAKVKU010000008.1 GCA_022484695.1 Lactobacillus sp. | reverse complement strand
GAATTACGATTCCCAGGATTTGACCACCAATCCCAAGGAATTCCCTAATGATGGCTACATTGTTTACTTCAAGGGCTTGAAGTCCATTGTCATCGACCGCAGTAAATAACACGAAATAGACCCCATTGCCGGCTGATACATTGGCAACGGGGTCTATTTTTTCACTTAATTTTTGATTTTTTCTATATCTAAGCCTAAAGCCTGGGCAATCCGGGTACCATATTCCGGATCAGCTTGATAGAATTGCTTGGTTTCTAGAATTTGAATCTCCGGATTATTAACACTGCCTAAGCCCGCTTTGACGGTGGCCACCAGGCGATCTTGCTCGTCTTTAGGTAACAGGCGCCATAACGCCCCGGCTTGCTCACCGTCACGGCTGCTGTCATAAGGTTGAGCCGCCACTTGGCCGGCGACATCATAAGGGGCAATTTGGGCACTGGGTACTTCTTTGGGACCATCGTGGCTGTTAGGTTCATAGTTCACGGCACCCCCAGGATTTTCCGCCTGCATGAAGCCATCCCGCTGGTAGTTCTGCACCTCATTTAAGGGCCGGTTGGCAGGTAATTGTTCAAAATTAGCCCCTAAGCGGTACCGTTCTGCATCCTTATAGCCAAAGAGCCGGCCCTGGAGCAATTTATCCGGCGACGCTTCGATGCCGGGGACAAAGTTGGCCGGGGAAAAGGCGGCTTCTTCGATATCCTGGAAGTAATTTTCCGGATTCTCATTCAGGGTCATCTTCCCTACTTCAATCAAGGGGTAATCTTTTTGGGAAACTACTTTGGTCACATCGAAAATGTCATATTTATAGTTTAAGCCCGCTTCATAAGGGATGACCTGTACATATAAGGTCCAAGCTGGGAAATCTTTGTCTTCAATACTGTTAAACAAATCATTTTGTAAAAAGTCCGTATCTTCCCCAGAAATTTTGGCAGCAACTTCATTGGTCATATTGTGCACGCCTTGGTTGGTCCGGAAGTGATATTTCACCCAGAACACTTCCCCGGCTTGGTTGACCCACTTGAAGGTATGGGAACCGTAACCGTGCATGGTGCGATAAGAGGCCGGCAGCCCCCGGTCACTCATAAGGATGGTGACCTGGTGAACGGATTCTGGAGAATGGGCCCAAAAATCCCACTGCATTTCTTGGGAGCGGGCATGATTTCTAGGATCCCGCTTTTGGGAATGAATAAAGTCAGGGAATTTGATAGGGTCGCGAACGAAGAAGATGGGCGTGTTATTGCCCACAATGTCGTAGTTGCCGGCTTGGGTATAAAATTTAACCGCAAAGCCCCGGACATCCCGGTAAGTATCCGGATACCCGGCTTCCCCCGCCACTTGGGAGAAACGCACCAACAGCGGGGTCTTTTTGCCCACGCCGTTGAATAAATCAGCTTTGGTGTAAGCACTCATATCGTGGGTCAGCTCGAAGTAGCCCTTAGCCCCCGCCCCTTTGGCGTGGACCACCCGTTCAGGAATCCGTTCCCGGTTGAAATGGGCTAACTTTTCCAGTAAAGCCACATCTTGGATCAGGACCGGTCCTCTAGCCCCAGCGGTCAAAGAATTTTGATTGTCAGCCCAAGGTTGGCCGGCATTGGTGGTCAGCTGCTTATCAGTCATTCTATTTGCCTCCTATCGCTTTGATAGTCTAATTATACCGGCAATCCTGCGATAATTACTAATGATATGATTCGAAGATTGTTATACAAATGTCCCCCAGCAACGCTCGAATTTTCACCACCGTTATTTTTTAGCCTAATTGCCATTGACAGCGTGGGCCAACCCAGTTAGACTTAAGGCCCCTCGTGGGAATCTGTTTTATCAATGGAGGTACCTTTATGGCCTATAAAGTTATTTTTGATCCAGACAAGCAGGAGTTTATTGTAGTCAATCAGAATTATATTGGCACCGGCAAGACGGTACAGGAAGCTTATGAGAACATAGGGTACAGATAAAGCTGAAGGTCCTAGGGGCATATCCCTAAGACCTTTTTTGCTGGTGTTTATAAATCTTTGAGCCGGGTCATCATTGCCCGATGGGTTTCATAATAATGGCGGGCAATTTTCAAAACTTCTGGATCGGCTTTGTCAGCTGACTTCTTGTTAATTGCTGGCTGTTGCCCACGTTTTACAGGTTTGATATCTTTGTTCAACTTACCCATGCCATCACCCCTTTTAGCCAAGTATAAAGAACTTAATTGAAAATTTCAGCCGATACGATTTAAAATCCAGTGTGTGCCAATATTATCACAACACCTACATATTCTAGTCACATTTTTCGGCTAAAATTAGTCCATTGAGAACAGCTATTATTTAGCTTATAATTAAAACATGTGTAAAGGAGCAACGCCTTATGCTTGGACTAATCCATAAATACAAACAACTCATTGCTTACGGGGTTTTTGGGGTCTTGACCACCGTGGTCAATATCGTCGCTTATCAACTATTTGCCAAATATTTGGGGATCAATCCCCTGGTGGCTAACGTCATCGCCTGGTTCCTGTCGGTTTTATTTGCCTTCTTCACCAATAAAACCTATGTCTTTGGGTCCAAATACACCACTAAAAATGCCTTCTTCAAAGAACTCTGGGCCTTCTTCGGCGCCCGGGTGGCTAGCTTTGGCATCGATGAATTGTGTGTATTGATCGGGATCACTTGGCTGGGCTTACCAGGCCTACCGGTGAAAATCGTCGATAATATCATCGTCATTGTCATCAACTACGTCTTAAGCAAAATCATTTTCAAATCCGACCCGCTGGCGGGCAAAAAGGATGTGCAAGAGGATAAAAATGTCTAGTAATCAATTAATCTCTGTCGTTGTACCCTGTTACAACGAACAAGAAACCGTGCCAATATTCTTCAAGACCATGGAAGAAATCAATGCCAAAATGCCGGACCATACCATTAACTATTTCTTCGTGGACGATGGCTCAAAGGACAATACCTTAGGCGAAATGCGCCAATTAAACAATGAGAATCCCGACCGGGTCCATTATTTGACCTTCTCCCGTAACTTTGGCAAAGAGTCTGCCTTGTTGGCGGGCTTAGAGGCCGCTGATGGGGACTTGGTGGCGGTGATGGATGTGGATCTCCAAGATCCCCCAGAACTGCTGCTGACCATGTTAAGGGGCATTGAAGCCGGGCACGACTGCGTGGCTGCTCGCCGGGTTTCCCGGGATGGGGAACCACCAATTCGTTCGTTTTTCTCCCGCTGGTTTTATAAAATTATCAATAAAATCTCTGAAACTCCCATCGTGGATGGGGCCCGGGATTTCCGGTTGATGACCCGCCAAGTGGTGGACGCTATTTTGTCCGTGCAAGAATATAACCGCTTTTCCAAGGGTATCTTTGGTTGGGTGGGCTTTGACACCGAGTACATAGAATACAAGAACGTGGAACGGGTGGCTGGCAATACCAGCTGGTCTTTTTGGGGCCTGTTGCGTTACTCCTTAGATGGGATCGTCAGTTTCTCGGAATTCCCATTATCCATTGCGTCTTGGGTGGGCTTTTTATCCTTCTTTGTCTCCTTGATATTCTTAGTATTCATCATCATCCGGGCCGCTTTACATGGCGATCCCACCCCCGGCTGGCCGTCCATGGTCTCCATCTTCTTGATGATCGGTGGCCTCCAGCTATTTTGCCTGGGTATCGTGGGCAAATACATCGGCAACATTTACTTAGAAGTTAAAAACCGTCCCCGCTATATTATTAAAGAAAAAAAATAACGACTGGAGGAAATATTCGTGAAATACGCAGTAACTGCAGCATCTGGCAAGTTAGGGTCCATGGCCGTGCAGACCTTGGCCAAGTTGGTGGACCCCAAGGACATCATCGCCTTGGCCCGCAATACCGAAAAAGCCAGTCAGCTGTTGCCTAAGGGCATTGAAATCCGGCCTGGAGATTACACCATCCCCGGTGACCTGCACAACGCCTTAAAGGGTGTGGATAAATTATTATTCATCTCCTCGATCCCCGGCGGTGCCCTACCCCGCATTCAAGAACATTTAAACGTGATCACTGCCGCTAAAAATAATGACGTGCAATACGTGGCCTACACCAGCTTTCCCCATGCCGATGAGGCCCGGGCCCCACTGGCCGAAGACCACCGCAATACGGAATTGGCCCTGAATAACAGTGGGTTAGCCCACAGCTTCTTGCGGAACAACTGGTACTTAGAAGATGAACTCAGCCGCATCAAAGCCGCCCAAGCCGGCGAACCTTTCATTTATGCCGGTGGTGAAGGCCGGGTAGGTTGGGCCTTGGAACGCTTTTACGCCGAAGCTGCCGCCAAGGTCTTAGTGGCAAAGGGCCCTAAAGTCATCTATGAATTCGCCGGGCCCGCCCATACTTATGAAGAGCTGGCTCAAGCCGTGGCTTCAATTGCCAAGAAAGAATTTGAAGTCCAGGCTTTAGAACTAGACACCTTTGAGGAACAGACCGCCATCAAATTGGGGGCCGATACCGCCAAAGTGGCCACGGCAATTCAAGCCTTGATCCGCGACGGCGAACTCAACGAAAACACCACAGATTTCGAAGACGTGCTGGGGCATCAAATCCCTAGCCTGAACGAACAATTAACCGAGTTATTCCAGTAATATAAAAATGCTGCTTACATAATCGTAGGCAGCATTTTTTGATTTAGATTTAAATGGTTAGGCCGTTACTTGGTATAGTCCACGTGTTGGGTTTCCTTCAATAAGCAATTATTCTAATAAAAATTTAAATATTTCATAATGAAATACCTCGCAAAAACAAATCGTTTTGTAACTTTCCGGTTGCTATTATGGCTTGTTTCAGAAAACAGCGTGCTACATTAACCTTCCACTGCGTGTATTCCCTTGTTTTATAAAACTTGTTCTAATTTCCCCCTCATAAACCGGAAACTCTGCTATAATAACGTCAATACTTATTTTTAGATGGGGGTCTTTCTGGTTTGCATTGGGATGCGGAAGAATATGATCATGATCATGGGTTTGTGGCAAAATACGGTGAAAATTTGCTGCAATTTGTCCCTGACTGTAATGCAATTTTAGATATCGGCAGCGGTACCGGGGAATTGACCCGCCTGCTGACCCATAAAGCCACCTTTGTCCGGGGCATCGACAGTTCCTGGGAGATGGTGAAACAAGCGAAGCTGCAATTTCCACAACTAGACGTGATGCAGGCTAATATTTTAACGTATGAAGATGCCCACCGTTACGACGTGGTCTTTTCAAATGCGGTTTTTCACTGGATACCACCCAAGGATCAAAACCTCTTGTTGGCCCAAATCACCAAATTGATGCAGCCTAATGGGTTATTGATCGCGGAATTCGGCGGGGCCTACAATATTGAATATATTTGTGACGCCTTTAAACATAGCTTGGCCCACTACGGCCTGCGCAGTAGTTTGAACTTTTTCTTTCCCCATGCCAAACCCTACCAAGAATTACTGGAGCAGCATGGGTTTGAAGTTAAGCGCTTATCCCACTACTATCGCCCCACCCAATTGGCGGACGGCCATCACGGCTTAGCCAACTGGTTGCGGCAATTTTTTGCCACTGATTTGGATCCATTACCTGAAGTCGTCCAAAAAGCCATCATCGACAATACCTATGCCCAATTGGCGCCGATACTATGGAAAGATGGCTATTGGCAAGCTGATTATTGGCGCATGCAAGTGGTGGCCCAGCTCACAACGCCCAGCGATTTTACCGATTTTTAGTTACCACCCGTTGATTTTAGCGGTGATACCGTGTTGTTCAAGAATTCGTTGAAAGCTAAATAAATCAGCAGTTTGTAACTGTTTTACGTCAGCTAACGCATATTTGCGGTGCAAGTCGGCGTATTTTTTTAGGCCAAATTGATGGAATGGCAATAATTCCACGTAATTTATTTTTAGTTGGTTAAATAATTGGGCAAAGTGCTGGGCATCCCCATCAGTATAATTAAACCCTGGGATCACCGGGATGCGGACACAGAGGTTTTGTTTTGCTGCAACCGCTTGCTTTAAGTTGGCCAGGACTAATTCATTGCCTAAGCCGGTGCCCACTTTATGTTGGGCGGTGTCCCACTGTTTCACATCGTAATACATCAAATCCACATATTGCCTGAATTCCTCAAAAACGGCTGGTTGGGCGAACCCAGTGGTCTCACAGGCCAGATGGATGCCCTGGGCTTTAATGGCTTTGGCTAAGGCGATGGCAAATTTCGGTTGAAACAAGACTTCCCCACCGGATAAGGTCACGCCGCCCCCGGATTCTTCATAAAAGGGTAAATCTTCTAAAATCGTGGCCATGACTTCGTCTACGGTTTGATAGGTGCCGACTGTTTTAGGTTGTTGCCGGGTTTCGTCTAGCATGGTTTCCGGTTGCCCACTTTGGGACTCGGGATTGGCACACCAAGCGCAACGCAGGGGGCAGCCTTTGAAGAAAACCACGGTGCGAATGCCGGGACCATCATTTAAACTAAATTTTTGAATGTTAAAAATTAGACCCTTCAGTTGGGTGTCATTCGACGTTTGCTGGGCTTGTTTGACAGTGCTTGAAGCCATCTTGATCCCCTCCTTTGACTGAATGCACCTATAATATAGCACAATTGGTTTCGTTCGTAAATAAATCGCTTATTTTTGAAACTACTGTTTTATAAGTTAACATGCTAAAATGAAAGGATGGGAGGATAAAAAAATGCCAAATGATCGTGCCGACAAAATACTACAACTGGTCAATGACGCCAAGAAAATTGACGTGACCCAGCTCGCCGATAAATTACATGTTTCAAAAGTTACCATTAGAAAGGATTTAACCAAGTTAGAGGATAAGGGCCTCTTGCAGCGCAAGCACGGGTTTGCTTTGATCAACAACCCCAATAACCTGAGCTATCGCCTGGCCCAAAACTACGATACCAAGCTACGTATCGCCCAACGTGCGGCCCAGATGGTGGCAGTGGACGAGACCATCATGATCGAATCCGGCTCCACCTGTGCCCTTTTGGCGGCGCAATTGGGTAAGTTAGATAAGCATGTCACCATTATTACCATTTCTTATTTCATCGCCAATTTTGTGGAACGTTATCCCAACTTGGACGTGTTTTTGCTGGGGGGCAAATACCAGTCCGATTCCCAAGTGGTGGTGGGGCCCATGGCTAAAGCTGCCCTGGCCAATTTCCGGGTGGGCCAATTATTTATTGGCACCGATGGTTTTGACCCGAACACTGGGTTTTATGGCAATGACATTATGCGCACGGATATTGTCCAAGCCATGGCCCAAAATGCCCAGGCCCTCAATATTCTAACGGATTCCAGTAAATTTGCCGCCCCGAGTATTATCCGTTCTTTCACGGCGGATAGGGTGCACACGGTGGTCACAGATAGCGGGATTCCCCAAGCCTGCAGCCGGGTTTTACAACAAAGCGGGGTCCAATTAATACAAGTCGACGCTTAGGCTTGTATTTTTTTGGCGAAAAAAATTGAACTTTCCAACGAAATTGATTATAATTAGTTACGAAAGAAACATTCATAAGCTTCGTTTGAAATTCAATAGGAGGCAATGGTTATGCAAACAATTCAAACCCAAACTAACCCCTTTGGTACCTTGACCCACAAGATGACCCGGCTGCGGGACAGCATTTTAGCGGCCAAACCCTATGTGGATCCCCAGCGGGCGGTGTTGGCCACTGAGGCTTATCAAGCCCACCAGCAGGAACAAGTTGACTTATTGCGGGCCCATATGTTAGAGAACATTTTAGCTAAGATGTCGATTTTCATCGAACCCGATACCCTGATTGTCGGCAACCAGGCCCAACACAACCGCTGGGCCCCGGTTTTTCCCGAGTATTCCATGAAGTGGGTCATCGCCGAACTGGATAGTTTTGAAAAACGCCCTGGGGATGTGTTTTACATCACCCCAGAAGCCAAAGCACAATTGCAGGCCATTGCCCCCTTCTGGCAAAATAATACCCTAGAAGATAAGGGCTTGGCTGCCTTTCCACCTAAGAGCCGCCTGCTTTACGATTTAGGGGTCATTGGGGCCACCGGGAATATCACTTCCGGGGATGGCCATATTGCCGTGAATTATGAAAGCGTTATTACGAAAGGCCTAAAATGGTATGAAGCCCGGGTCAATACTGCCTTAGAAAATTTAGACCTCACGGATATCAATGCCCAAAAACAATGGTATTTCTATCAATCCAGTTTAATTGTCATCAATGCGGTGAAAAACTTTGCCCAGCGCTATGCCAAATTAGCTTTAGAACAGGCCCAAGCCACCACCGATAGTCAGCGCCGCCAAGAACTATTACAAATGGCCCATATCTTAAACCACGTGCCTTATGAACCGGCCCAAACTTTCCAAGAAGCGGTGCAAGCTGTTTGGCTAACCCACTTAGTCTTGCAAATTGAATCCAACGGCCACTCCGTTTCTTACGGCCGCTTAGACCAATACTTGAATCCCTTCTACCAACGTGATTTGCAACAGGGCAAGATCACTGCTGACCAAGCGGTGGAATTGTTGACCAATTTGTGTTTGAAAACCTTGACCATTAATAAAGTGCGGCCTTGGGGCCATACCCAATTTTCCGCCGGCAGTCCTTTGTACCAAAACATCACCATTGGCGGCCAGACTCCCGATGGCAAAGATGCGGTCAATGCGTTATCTTATTTGATCTTACAGGCTATTTCCCAAGCCCACCTGCCCCAACCGAATTTGACTGTTCGCTATCATAAGGGTTTAAGCGATAAGTTCATGCAAGCCTGTGTGGCGGTGATTAAACAAGGTTTGGGGATGCCCGCTTTTAATAACGACGAAGTGATCATTCCTAGTTTCATCGCTAGAGGTGTCAAAAAAGCCGATGCTTATAATTACAGTGCCATCGGTTGTGTGGAGACCGCTATCCCCGGCAAGTGGGGTTATCGTTGTACCGGCATGAGTTTCATTAATTTTCCCCGGACCTTATTGATCGTCATGAACGGCGGCGTGGACCCTGAATCTGGGGAGCGGTTGTTGCCGGACTACGGTCACTTTGACCAGATGACCAGCTACCAGCAGCTGTTTGACGCTTGGGATAAATCCTTGCGGGAAATGACTCGCCAGAGTGTTATCATCGAAAACACCTGTGATTTAGTGCTGGAACAGGGTTATCCGGACATTCTTTGTTCCACCCTCACCGAAGATTGTATCGGCCGGGGCAAGACCATCAAAGAAGGCGGCGCTGTTTACGACTTTATTAGTGGCCTGCAAGTGGGTATCGCCAACTTAGCCGATTCCTTGAGCGCCATTAAAAAACTGGTCTTTACAGAAAAACGCTTGACCCCAGCCCAATTGTGGCAAGCTTTGCAAACGAACTTCAAAGGTGCCGAAGGTGAACGAATTCGGCAAATGCTGCTAAACGATGCGCCAAAATTCGGCAATGACGACGATGCCGTGGATCAATTGTTAGTGGATGCTTATGCGCCTTATATTGATGAAATTGCCAAGTATAAAAACACCCGTTATGGTCGCGGTCCCATTGGTGGCTTGCGTTATGCCGGCACCAGTTCTATTTCCGCCAACGTGGGTCAGGGTCACAGCACCTTGGCCACCCCAGATGGTCGCTTCGCCCGGACCCCGCTGGCAGAAGGCTGTTCCCCAGAGCATGCCATGGATGTCAACGGCCCCACGGCAGTGTTCAAGAGTGTGTCAAAACTGGATACCAAAGCCATCACTGGCGGCGTGTTGTTAAATCAAAAGATGTCCCCGCAAATCCTCCGCACCCCAGAGAACTGTATGAAGCTCATTGCCCTCTTGCGGACCTTCTTCAACCGTTTAGACGGCTACCACGTGCAATATAACATCGTTTCCCGACAAACCTTGTTAGACGCCCAGGCCCAGCCGGAAAAACACCGGGACTTGATCGTGCGGGTGGCGGGGTACTCCGCCTTCTTCGTGGGATTATCTAAAGAAACCCAAGACGATATTATTCAACGGACAGAACAAGAAATTTAGCGAGGTAAACTCTAATGGAATTTTTACTAGACACCATCGATATTCCCACCATTACCAAGTACAACCAAATTCTTCCTTTAGCCGGGGTCACTTCTAATCCCACAATTGTAAAAAAGGCTGGTAAAGTGGACTTCTTTGACCAAATGCGTCAGATTCGCCAGATTTTAGCCCCAGGTGCTTCCCTGCATGCCCAAGTGGTCAGCCAGGAGGTGGCGGGGATGTTAGCCGATGCCCATGCTATTTTAGACAACATCGATGACCAGGTTTATATCAAAGTTCCCACCACAGAAAATGGCCTAGCCGTGATGAAACAACTCAAAGCTGAAGGCCATCACGTGACAGCCACGGCCATTTATACCAAGTTTCAAGGTCTGTTGGCGATTGCCGCCGGGGCAGATTACATTGCGCCTTACTACAACCGCATGGCTAATATGAATATTGACGCCGCTGATGTGGTCCACTGCTTCGCCCAAACCATTGCCCAAACCCACAGCACCACCAAGATTCTAGCCGCCAGTTTCCACAACGTGGGCCAAGTCACCGCTGCCATTGAAAATGGCGCCCAAGCCGTTACCATGGGAGCCGACATTGTGGCTGCTGGTCTGGGGATGCCCGCCATCGCCAGTGCCGTGCAGGACTTCGGCGCCGACTGGGAAAGCCTCTATGGCCCCGGGGCGACTGTGACCTCTCTAACACAGCCAACAAACAGCCTATAAATCGCCCCTGATTGCTTCTGTTTGCGGCGTATCCAAATAAGTTGCCTCCTAAAAAGCACATCCCATTTTCTGGGATGTGCTTTTAAATTGCTAATAATATGGGCTACATAATAGGCCAATATTTAGCGAGGTTCAAGATGGCGCATATTTTTAAGATAAGTCACCACTAAAATCATCACAATCAAGAGCAAAAATCCAAGCCCCAGCAAACTGACCACCACTGGGTTGGCAACTACATGGTTTAAGCTGGTGAAAAACCAGTGGGCTAAACTGCCATCCTTGGTTTGAATCATCATGGTCTGCAGCCCATTTTGAATTTCTGTCAAAGTGGGATTGTTGCTCAACGTGACTTTAAAACTGCCGGCGGCGATATTACCCATGGTATATTGTCCGGCCACAATATTGCCTAGGGCGGCATACCCGTAGCCAATATTCCCCAATGTCAAAACACCTAGGGCGATGTTGCCAGCTAACAGGCCGCCAACTACAATTGTCCCCAAAGCCACCAGGCCAATGCTCAAAATACCGATGGAAAACAAGCCTATACTCAACAAGCCTAAGCTAATGATGCCCCGGGCAAAGAAACCTAAGGCAATGATACCCTGAGCATTGCGGCCGATGGCGATCACGCCTTTAGCCGTGGGGAGTTTTTCGGGATGTAATAATTTATTGCGCTTGCGGTTGGGGATGACCAAATGGATCAGGGGAAAATCACTGGCGGGATTACTCTTATATTCAAAATACGCAATTTGTTCATCAGTCACATAATGTTTGTTAAAATCAGCTGCCAATTTTTCTGGGGTTCCTAAATCTTGCATGACCGTCGCAAAACTCGTACCTTCTTCTAGAACTGCATCAATTTCGCTGCCAATATCCAACACAATTTTGGCCTGCAGTTCTGGGGTTACCCGCAGGTTGTCAGTCAACACTTGTAAATATTGCGCCTTATCCATTTTGCTCACTCCCATCTTGCAATACTGCACTCACTTCACTGGCAAACAACTGCCATTCAGCACTCACCTGTTTTAACTGGGTGCGACCTTCAGCTGTAATCGTATAAAACTTCCGCGGCTTTTTACTATTATCAGACAGCACCCAATCACTGGTGATCAAGCCCTCATCTTCCAGGCGATATAAAATCGGGTAAAGACTGCCCTCTTTGGTCACTAGGGTTTGATATTGCCGCAGGGCCTTAATGATCTCGTAGCCGTAAGTGGTTTTGTTGGCAATGATTTTCAAAATAACCGTTGCCATAATGCCTTTTTTTAACTGTTGTCGATAATTTTTCATCATTAACCACGCCTATCTTGCCGGGTTCAATCTAATTTATTTTTCCAATTAAAATATAGCATAAATACTTTGCATTGCAAAGTATTAGCTACTGACAAGTAACTTTATTTTCGAGGCGCTTAACTCACCAAAAAGCCCCGCAGCACACCTTTTTAAGGCTTACTGTGGGGCTATTATTTTCTAAAATATCATTAATATCTAATGTTGTACCGCCGATTGGGTATACATCTTATTCCGGTGGGCAAATAGCTTGCGGCTGAGGAACTTGCGGCATTCTTCGATTAAGAACACTGGAATTGGAATGCTAATCAGGAATAACCATTCCCGCAAACCGATGCCGGTGGTATTGAAGACCCCTTGGAGAAATGGGGTGTAAATCAACACGGCCAACAAAACGATTTCAAAGGCAATCCCAAACCACACGTGCTTATTGCTAAAAATACCAATGGAGAAGACGGACAATTGTTGGGTCCGGCAATTCAAAACAGCGGCAATTTGCGAGAAGACGATGGCGGCTAGAGTCATGGTTGTGGCTTCTCGATAAATGGGACCGCTGGTGGCCAAAGTTGTCCAAGTCCGGCCCAGTTGAAAATTGGTATAAAAGTAAGCAAAGCTGGAAATGACACTGGCCATTAAGCCGTACCATCCAAAGGCTTTCCAAACGATATTCTTCCGCAACAAATGAGCTTTTCTCGGCCGTGGCGGTTGTTTCATGACGTCAGGCTCCGCCCGTTCAGACCCTAAACCTAAGGCTGGTAGCATATCCGTCCCTAAATCAACGGTCAAAATCTGCATGACGGTCAAGGGCAAGGGAATGGCGCCGCGGGTGAACAGGAACAAAGCGGAAGGCACGGCTTCGGGCATATTGGAGTTCAAAATGTACAGCAGGAACTTTTGAATGTTGCTGTAAACGGCCCGGCCTTCTTCGATGGCGGCCACGATGGAGGCGAAGTTGTCGTCGGTCAAAATCATATCGGCGGCATCCTTGGCCACATCGGTGCCCATCTTGCCCATGGCGATGCCAATGTCGGCTTTCTTCAAAGCGGGGGCATCATTGACCCCATCCCCGGTGGAAGCCACCACTTCGCCTCTAGCCTGTAGGTTAGAGACAATGCGGTACTTTTGTTCCGGCGCTACCCGGGCAAAAATTACGGGGCCGCTCAAGGCGATTTTTAATTCATCATCGGTCATTTTGTGGAGTTCATCCCCAGTGACCACCCGGGCGTTATCCCCAGTAATGCCGATTTTCACGGCAATGGATTTCGCCGTCAAGGCACTGTCCCCGGTGACCATGATAATGCGAATGCGAGCATCGTGGCACTTTTGGACGGCTTGATAAACTTCCGCTCTTGGAGGATCAGACATGACTTCCAGCCCCACGAAGATCAAGTGGGACTCCGCCGCACTGGTGCTGACCTTAGCTTGGGTATCATTGGCCACTTTGTAAGCAAGGGCTAACGAACGCCAACCCTGGGCGGCAAAGTGTTCATTGGCTGCTTGAATCTGTTTCACATCGGCGTCAGTGATGACTTGTGGCTTACCGTCAGCTTGAATCTGGTCACACAGCGGTAACATGCCATCCAAGGCCCCTTTCACCAAGACCAATTTCTGGCCATTGGCGGCGGGATGGATGGTAGTCATGCGTTTTCTTTGGGAATCAAAGGGACATTCCTGCAATCGCGGTTGGGCCTTTAGGGCAGCTTCAATATCAAAGCCCGCCTTTAAAGCCGTCACCATCAGCGCCCGTTCGGTGGGGGTGCCCACGATTTTTTCCTGCCCGGGATGGTCCGGGTCAGCTTGAATCTTCGCTTCATTATCTAACGTAGAAATCAATAACGCTTGTTTTAAATCTGGATAATCTTGATAAGCCACGTCTTGGTCATTAAGCTGGACCTTGCCGTTGACGGCGTAGCCTTGGCCAGTCACCGTATAAGTCTTAGCTTTCGTCCAGATATGATTGACGGTCATTTGATTTTGAGTTAAGGTCCCGGTTTTATCCGAACAAATCACCGTGGCCTCCCCCAACGTCTCGATACTATTTAATTCCTTCACCAAGGCATGCTTTTTAGCCATGCGCTTGACCCCTTGGGCTAAGGACAAAGTCACCGTGGGCAGTAAGCCTTCTGGAATAAAGGCCACGATCATCCCCAGGGCGAAAATAAAGGCCTTGGCCGGGGCATAGTGGACAAACAAAATGGAAGCTAGGAAAAAGGCAGCACCAATGCCAAAGGCAATGATGGACAACTGTCTAGTTAAGCGGTTTAGCTCAATTTGTAGCGGACTGGCTACTTTCTTTTGGGCGTGGGTCAACTGGGCAATCTTACCAAATTCCGTGTGCATCCCCGTGGCAATGGTCAAACAACTACAGGTCCCATTAACCACGGAGGTCCCGGCATAGACCATGTTGGTTTCAGCAAACTGGCCTTCCCCCGGGGCATACTTTTCCCCCTTAGATTCAGGGACTGATTCACCGGTCAAGGCCGACTCATCCGCTTGTAAGGACGTGGCCTGCAAAATCCGGGCATCCACTGGAATGGCATCCCCGGCCGTGAGCATAAAGACGTCCCCGGGCACCAGATTTTTGGAATCCAATTGTTGCAACTTATTATCCCGATAAACCTCGGTATAAGTGGGCAACATGGCCAGCATGGAATCCGTAGCCTTTTGGGCTTCGTGCTGCTGGTAATAACTGAAACAACCGTTGATAATGTTCACACACCAAATGGCGATCCCCAGTTCCAAGGTGCCGGAAACAATGGCGATGACACCACTGACCCACAACAAAATGGCCATGAGGCTGGTGAAATTCTTCAGAAATATCTTCCACTGGGCTTCTTGTTGGGTCTTTTGAATGGTATTGGCACCAAAATGCTGCAGGCGACTGGCCGCCTGTTTTGAACTCAAGCCACTCTGGCCGGAATCAAATTCGTGGAACACTTGGTCCAAATCCTCTTGGGCATAGGTCCGAGCGGCTTTTTCTTTTGCTTGTGCTGGCAAAATCAAAACACTTCCTTAATAAACCTACATTGTAAAAATTTGGTAACATCTATTCGACCCCATTCTAGCACAAGGTTTTAAAATGGCTACCCTTGGGAAAATGAAAACAGCCTGAAAGCCTTGATATGATGCCTTTTTAAATTAGCAATGAAATTTTTGAAGCAGCAAAAAAGACAAAATCCGCAGATTTTGCCTTCCAAAATACATTGTAAATTTTCACAAATACGCGTTAAATGCGTTCACTTTCCACCGGTTGGCTGACTTCATCCGGCACGCCGGCTTTACGTTTGCCATTGCCGGCCGCTTTGATGGCCGCCCGAATGTCCACGGGATGGCCTTCCTTGCGACTATCGGCATATTCGGCTGTAGCGGTGAATAGCAAATCAGAAGCGGAGTTCACGGCCGTTTCCACGGAGTCTTGCACTACCCCGATGATAAAGCCGATACCTACAACCTGCATGGCGATGTCGTTGGAAATGCCAAACAGGGATGCGGCCATGGGAATCAATAACAAGGAGCCCCCAGCGATCCCAGACACCCCAGTGGAGGCGATGGCTGACATGAAACATAGTAGTAATGCTAAGAAAATGCTGACTTGCACGCCCATGGTGTTGGCCGCCGCTAAGGTCATGATGGACACGGTAATGGCCGCGCCCCCAGAGTTAGCTGAGCCCCCCAAAGGAATAGAAATGGCATAGCTTTCTTCATTCAAGCCCAAGTCTTTAGCAGCCTTCAAGTTGATGGGAATATTCACGGCGCCACTTCTGGTAAAGAAGGCGGGAATCCCACTGGTTTTCAAAGTCCAAAAAGTCAATGGATAAGGATTCTGTCGGGTCATCGCCCACACCATCAACGGGTAGACCACCAGGTAAACGAAAGCCATGGTGCCCACTAATAAAAGCAGCACTTGGCCGTAAGCCATAACCCCTTTGATCCCAGTTTTACTCAAGGATTCATGCAACAACCCCACGATCCCAAAAGGGGCAAATTGGATGACGTTTTGGGCCACGGAACTGATGGCATCCGACAATTCGGAAACTACATGCTTGGTGGCTTTGCTGGTCATGCGCAAACCGGAGCCAATCAACAGCGACCAGAACAGAATCGCTAAGTAATTCCCCTCGACTAAGGCCGATATGGGATTGGAAACGGCATTGGTCAATAGGCCAGTGACCACGGTGCCCAAGTCTTTGGGGGCACTTTCGGCGATTTTCATGGCGCCGGGCAAGACCAATTTGATGGGGAACATATACGAAGCCGCAACGGCGGCCATGGATGAGAACAAGGTGGCACTGAGATAAAGGATAATAACGGTGCCAAAGTGGTTCTTGGCCCCGGGGCGATATTTCGAAATAGCGGACATAATTAAGAAAAAGACTAATAATGGCGCAATCGCCTTCAAAGCCCCAACGAACAATTTACCCAGAATGTCAATAAACGACCAGGACGGAACGGCAATCCCTAATATTGCCCCCACAATGATCCCGATCACAATTTTTAAAATCAACGACACTTCTTTATAGCGTTTAAACATTTTAGAACCTCTTCTCCAAAGATTAAGTTTTAATGAGAACACTTCTTAGTTTGCCTGATTTTCCCGCCAACTGCAAGTTATTTATACCAAAAAAATATTTTTTTGTTCTGCAATAATAAATGGGCCGTTGGGCTGGTTTGAAACTTGAAATCGATCAGCGCAACGACCACTTTTTAAAAAAAGAAGACAAAACTCTAAGATTTTGTCCTCCACGTTCCGGTTAGCTGGCCGCCACAAAAAGCGTGCCAAACATGTCTTTAATTTTATTGGCCGATTGCACCCAGCGTTGTTGTTCTGCCGGGGTCAAGGTCAATTCGGTGCTGGCAATGATGCCAGCTTTACCGATGATGGCTGGATGCCCCAGATAACAAGCCACGGCTTCATTATAGTGGGTCACTGGCAAGATCAGCTTGCTATTTTTCAAAATGGCTTCCGCCACAATGGCCGCTTGATCAGCCACCCCATAAGAGGTGTAGCCCTTGGCTTTAATGGTGTGCCAAGCATCGGCTTTAGCCGCATCTTCAAACCCGGCTAAGGTATTGGCATCGCTGAGCTTGGTGATGTCTTCACTGCCCACCCGCACGCCAGACCAGGCGACGAATTGGGAATTGCCGTGTTCCCCTAACACATAACCGGTGATGGCATTGGGGCTAACCCCAAAGTGATTGCCCACGACTAACTGCATCCGCGCCGTGTCTAAAGTCGTCCCGGTGCCCAGGACCCGATTTTTCGAAAAGCCGGTGAGTTGTTGCATATATTGGGTGATCACATCGCAAGGATTGGTGATGTTTAAAATCACACCCTTAAAATTAGCCGCCTTAATAATCGGCGCCCATTGTTCCACAGTGGTGCGGGTATAAGTCAATTCCGCAAAACGGTCCGTACTGTTTTGCAAAATGGTAATATCCCCAGCTGAGAAAATAATCAGGTCACAGCTGCCTAATTCTTCCGGTTTAGAGGCGGTGATAGCCACTGCCCCAGTGCGACCCACTTGGCCGGTGAGTAAATCTTGTTTTTCAGCTTCCGCTAAGTCTTTATCCTGGTCCAACAAGACCAATTCATCACATAACTGGCGGGCTACTAAGGTATAAGCCACGGTACTGCCCACGTGGCCGATACCGATAATTGCAACTTTTGTCATAATTAATTCTGTCCTTTTTTATCAATTTTCAAAAACTTTAAAGTGTATCTAAGGCTTTGGCCGGCTTGGGTTCCGCCGCTTTTTCGGCAGCCGCAACACTGGCCTCATCCAGTTTATCATGGGGTGCGAATTTCGTGAATAAGAAAATGGTGGAAACCACGAATAATACCATGCAATACCAGCTGTAAGGCACAATGGCCGCAGCTGATACCCCCACAATGGAGGCAGCCATGAGCAACTGAGCTCCGTAAGGAATCATCCCCTGGCCAATACAGGCATAAATGTCTAAAATACTGGCGGTATAAGATGGGGAAATCTTGTAAGCTTTGCTTAACTTCTTGGCGATGGGGCCGGCGATCATGATGGATACCGTGTTGTTGGTGGTGATCACATCCAGCAGTAAAATCAATGAGGCAATGGAAATCTTACCGCCTATTGGTCCCCGGACCCGTTTGGTGATTTTGTGCAGTAACCAGGCCACCCCACCCATATGGGTCATGAGGCTGGCCAAGCCGCCCACGATGATGGAGATAAAACTCACATCGGCCATGGAGAGCATACCTTTATGAATGGCACCCATAGCTTGAATCACCGTAAAGTCACCGCCAATCAAGCCAATCACCACGGCGGACACAATGCCTAAAATCAGGACCATCAGCACATTGATATTTAAAAACGAGGCCACGATCACCACCACATAGGGCAGAGCTTTGACCCACTGAATGTGCCCCAAGCTGGTCAGGGAAATGACCCCCACGTGGGGAATCATCAACAGCAGCACGGTGATGAGAAAGGCCGGGGCCACGATGATGGCGTTGGTCTTGAACTTGGCAAAAATACTCACGTCCTGGGTCTTGGCGGAAATGATGGCGGACGCGGAAATCAGGGACAAGTCATCCCCGAACAAGGCGCCCCCCACCACCACGCCGGCCAGTAGGGGCATGCTGATATCGGCCATTTGCCCAATGTTAGCGGCCACGGGCATTAAGGCGGCCACGGTACCCATGGAAGTGCCCATGGCAAAACTGATGATACAGCCCAGGATGAAAATCCCGGGAATCAAGAAGCGCTTAGGTAAAAAGGTCAGGCCAATGTTGGTCATGGTATCCACGGCTTGCATGGATTTGGTGACGTAATAAAAGGCCCCGGCCAACATGAAGATCACGATCATCAAAATCATGGTCTCCTGCCCGGCCCCCTTACAAAACACCTTCAGCTTATCTTCGAACTTGTCCTGCTTGTTGTCTCCCTTTAAGGTAAAGGCCAGCATGCAGGCCATGATCATAGCCACCAGCAGCGGCATGGAATCGAAGTTCTTGGTGATAATCCCCGAGCCAATATACAGCGCTAAGAAGAAAATCAGCGGCACCAGGCCAATGAAATTCCCCTTGTCAGTTGTAACGTCATCTTTCATTATTCTTCACGTCCCGCCTAGGATACCGGGATAACCGTGGTCAATTTCGCGAAGGCCTGGGCCATGTCGTTGATCAAGTCTTCGGCGTCTTCTAAGCCCGCCGATACCCGGATCAAGCCTTGGGAAATCCCGGCTTGCTTCAAGTCTGCTTCGGAATAAGTGGAATGGGTCATGCTGGCGGGATGTTCGATCAAGGTCTCCGCATCCCCCAAGCTCACTGCCAAGCGCATCAATTCAACAGAATTAATGAATTTCTCCCCAGCAGCCCGGCCGCCCTTCAAGTCAAAGGCAATCATGGCCCCCGGTTGGCGCATCTGTTGTTGGGCCACGGCATAGCCGGCAAAGTTAGGGTTCCCGGGATAAAAAATCTGTTGCACTTTCGCTTCACTTTCCAGGAACTCAACAATCTTCTGGGCATTTTGCACATGGCGGTCCATGCGTAAACTCAAGGTCTTCATGCCCCGATTCACTAAGAAGGCGTCAAAGGGCGAAATCACCGAACCGGTCATATCCTTTAAGCCCACCATGCGAATTTGGTCGATCATCTCTTGTTTCCCAGTCACGGCGCCGGCCACCACGTCCCCGTGGCCATTGATATATTTAGTGGCGGAATAAACCGCTAAATCAGCCCCTAATTCAATGGGCCGTTGTAGGTATGGGGTACAGAAGGTATTATCCACCACGAATAATAAATCATGTTCGTGGGCAATGGCCGCAATGGCTTTGATGTCGGAAATGTCTAAGGTGGGGTTAGCGGGCGTCTCTATGTAAATCATCTTGGTATTAGGTTTGATATTTTTGACGATGGCCTCTGTCTTCGTGGTATCCACAAAGGAAAAATCAATGCCATATTTTCGCAGCCCCTCATCAAACAAGGCGTGGGTACAGCCATAAACCACTTCTGAAGAAATCACGTGGTCGCCGGTTTGTAGAAATGTGTGCATGGTGGCACTGATAGCGCCCATCCCCGAAGCGGTAAATAAGGCTGCTTCTGCGCCTTCTAAGGCAGCTAATTTCAATTCGATCTCTTGTTCCGTGGGATTACCCAGGCGGGTGTAAATGAAGCCGTCTTCTTCGCCCGCAAAACGATTCGCCCCTTGTTGGGCATTATCAAACACAAACGTGGAGGACTGATAAATTGGACTGGTCAAAGCCCCTGCACTATTCTTAAGATGTCCTGCATGAATCTGTTGCGTTGAGAAGCCGTATTCTTTAGTCACTGGAACCATCCTTTCACAAACTATTTATTTCGTAACACCGCCAACTTATCATATCTCGGGATTTATGTAAACGCTTACTTGCTTAAATAACAACTCTGGCGGCATTCCGTTGGGGGTTATTAAAACAAGAATGATAGGAAATATCATTTGAAAGTTCACCGATAACCATTCTACAATATGAACATTTTAAGAATATGAGATTTATTTATTTTAAATTAAAAAACATTCATAATCCGCTTTTGCTTGTCGGTTTGCAGGCATAAAAAAACAGACCCACCTCCTTTTGGGAAAGTGCATCTGTCTCATTTTTGAAGTTAAACTGTGTTAGTTTATGGTCACATCGTCGGCATTGATCCAGCGCCAATCCCCATCTGCCCGGGTAAAGAGGTAGAAGGTCTTGCCGTTGCTGGTTTTAGCCACTTTGGTAATTGGATCACTAGCTTTACCTTGGATGTCGGCTTTGGTCATGATGCCATTGATATTGTAATAAGTTTGGGTATCACTGCCAATGGAACCCGTGCCCCCAAAATTATCAATGGATTGAATGGCATCAGAGACGATGTTGGATAAGGTGTTGGATTGGACCCAACGATCCCCACGGCTAGTGCTGACCAAATAATACATGGCCCCACTTTGGGTTTGGATGCGTTGTTGGATGGTCACATTTTCGCCGCCAAAGTCTTCAGCCGCGTCAAAGCCACTGCCATTAAAGTAATAAGTCTGACCGTTACTCATCCAAGCCGTGCCATTATAAGTGTCATGGTTGGTGATTTTATCCTGGGTGATGCCGCTTAAGTCATAGTTGCGGACCCAACGCAAATCCCGGTTGGTTTGAACTAGATAGTAAATCTTGCCATCCGTGGTGGTGATGCGTTGTTGAATCTTCACGTTTTGATTGCCAAAACGATCCGCGCCGGTGAAGCCACCATTTATATAGTAATAAGTTTGCACGTTAGGATTCATTTTAGCCGTGCCCACGAAACTAGACTGGTCCTTCACTTTATCCGCGGAAGTATATTCCAAATTCTTGGCATTGATCCAAAGGGCTGGGTTGCCACCACTACCAATCAAGGCCATTTCCACGCCATTTTTAGTCTTGGCGATTTGATAGACATCATAAGGTTGGCCATCATAATCCATGCTGGAGCCAAATGACTGGAATTGATTGTTGATCAAATAATACACACCGTTATTGGCGTTACCATGGACCACAGCCCGTTTGGAAACGTCTGAAATAGAGGTTGGGGAATCGTAGCTTGGGGCCACGGTACCGCCACCACCGCCATTGCCGGTGAGTTCGCCATATTTTTGTTCAACCATGGCGTAGAACTGGTTCATATCATAACCCCATTGGCTGAAGTAGCCCACGGGATCCGTATGGTTGGTGCCCCCCAGCCAATAAGACACGGCGTTATGGGACCAAACCGTCCCGCTACCGGTGTTATCAGCTAAAGATGGGTACAAGCCATATTGTTTCAACAAATAAGCCACATAGTAGGCATCGTTATTAATGGACCGGGCGAAATTGTCCGTACTATGTTCCCGAACTAATTCAATTTGAATAAAGCGCTTGTTGGCTTGGGGACCTGCACCCCAAACGGCATAATCCGTGGGGTGAATATTGATGATGCGACTGTGGTCCACAAAGGCATGGACATAAGCCCCAATGGAATTCCAGTTGTTCATCATGTAGCTAACTTCCCCATCAATGGTGGAGTTTGGGTTAGCCGTTTCATGGACCACGATCCCCTCAGGGCGACCCACGCCATTTTCATAACCAAAATAATTGGTAAAGCTGGAGTTATAAGTGGTGATTTGCGGATTCCCAAATTGTTGACTATTGATGTAATCATTGATATAGCTGGCCGCCTGTACCTTACCGGCTTGGGGGTCATGTTGTTGTTGTACTTCGTTGGTGACAAAGCTACCAGCGCCAGCTAATAAAGCCGCACTAAATAGCGAAACCAGGACGCGCTTTGACTTCTTCATCTTCATCTATAATTCTCCTAAATTCCTGTAATAAGTGTAACTGCCAAATCTTTAGGGACCTGGTGCATGTGTTAAAAAACATGCTTATTTGAAATAATCGGCCCAACTCATAGTTACAACAATAACATATTCTCGTCATGGAAAATTCACATTCACGAAACTGTAATATGATTGCAACCAACCTGAAAAGTGGCACCTTTGAAAGCCACTTGCTTGTAATAAAGTCACAACATAACGCTGGCTGTTGCGCAACAGGCCTAGCGTTTAAGCGGGCTTTAAAACCAGCTAAGAAATCTTTACCCGGCGATAATTTCCCGGGAAATATTACAGCTGGTGGCCCATTTCAAAAGCAGCTGGACAATATTACACCACATCCGTGCCGTAAAACCGGTAAACCACGGGGCCCACAAAGTAGATGAACAAGTCCCGATATTGTTTGGCGGTGAAATCAGCCCCGGATACTAACATTTGGTACTTCACCCCATATTCCACCGTGGTGTGGTGACTATCCCGGAAACCATTTTTAAAGTAGAATTCTTGGCGTTTTAGTCGTTGCTCATAATTAGGCGCACTTTCGACCACTTCTTCCATCAAAAGTGTGATCGTGTTGCCCCGATAAATCTTGGCGATGGCTTTTAAAATTTGACTGCCGTAGCCCTTAGAACGAATTTGATCATTCACCGCTAAAAATAACAGATAGGTCATCCCCTGGTAGGTGATGATATAAGTCAGCCCCACAAAAGTCGCTCCATCATACCAAGCCTGAAAACGAATACCGGCTTTTTTAGTCTGGCGAATCAAAAAGAACAGGGGGAAGCGTTCTTCCCGGGGGAAAGCCCGTAAATACAGTTGTTTCAATGGTTCATAATCAGTCATGTCTTTTGACACATCAATTGCTTGTAACATAGTTGGCCTCGATTTCCTCATAAATTATATTTGTAACCATTAAAAATAAGGCAACCCCTTCGTCACTACCGAAAAGATTGTCTTATCTATCAACTAGATCCTAGTCTTATTCTAGCATATTCCTTAAGCCGGGTAAAAAGCCCCTTTAGCTGCTTGGACCCATTGGTTGTTTTCCGCTAATTTTAACACTTGATGCCCGTCAAAATAGCTGACGGCGGTGACTTGATAGCTACCGCTGGCCGAAATTGTCCCCACTTGACTGCCATTATCGGCTAATAGTGGCGTGCCGGCGTTGACGATAAAGGTGCCAGTTAAGGCCTTTTGCGCGCTCAAGTCCTTGGCCTTGACCCATTGGTTCTTGCCCAAGTCATAGGCCACAACGGTCCCAGTCTTAGGGTCAGTGGCGGTACGGTTGACTTGCCATTCGCTCACCCCAGCAGCTAAGGTACCGCTGGCTTTGGTGGTGTCCGGATCACTGTAAACCGTCACGTCACTGCCAATGCTATAAAGTGGGTCACTGCTGGTGTATTTAGCCACAGTCAAATCCGTGTCCGGGGTGCCTTTAATGACGGTAACATTGCTGGCGCCAATCCATTGATTATCCCCTAAATTATAAGACACGGCCACCCCATTGCTGTCACGGGCAACTTGGGTGGGGGTCCAAATCTCTTGGTCCGTGCTCAACTTTTTGCCGGAATCCCGGGTCATCTTAGGGTCTTGATAAATCGTCCAGGCCTGTTTATGGGCATTGATCGTGGTGCCATCGCTGAGGTCAACCAGGGTCAAAATGCCCGTGGTAGGTTTTTCCGGTTTGGTTTCTGAACCCGGGGTCTCAATTGGGGGTGCGGCCGCCGCCTGCACCGTGCCGCTGGCCAAAACCCCTGTCAGTGGGCTCACTGCCAAAAGAGCCGCTGCTGCTAATAAACCAAATTGAACTTTCTTCATGATACAAAACCTCCAAATTTTAAATCATCTAATACCATTATAGCTTAATTCCCGGGCGTGTACTTGAAACTTGTGTCAAAACGCACAAAAAGCACGCCCACAATCGGCGTGCTTCCTATTAAGATGGGATGGTGCAAAAGGCAGTTTTATTATTTATCGGTGTCAGGTCATACATGGCTGAACGTATGACAAGCAGTAGAACTTAATAACTGATTTAGGAAGGTGATTCGCTTAAAACCAGTGGCAGGCCAGTTTTAAGCCGGTGGTAATGGTGCTTTAAGGGTAATAATCCCCGGAAGAAGCAATGATCCATTGGTTATCGTTCCCCAGCTTGACAGCTTGTTTGCCATCAATATAGGTCACAGCAAAGACTTTGTACTGGCCATCATCACTGATGCGGCCAGTGCGGTCGCCATCACGGTTATACAGCGGGGTGCCCGCATTGGCGTCAAAGGTCCCGCCTAAGTCTTTCACCAGGGCCAAGTCAGAGGCTTTCACCCATTGATTATTCCCCAGGTCATAGGCATGAGCCGTACCATCAGCGTCTTTGGCCACCTTGAAGGCCGTCCACTCGTCGTAGCTGGTATTCAACTTGCCATTGGCTTGAGTGGTCTCAGGATCACTGTAAATCGTTGCAGCCCGGAAGCTGGAATAAAGGGCCGTTCCCTTAGGCATGTCAGACACGTCGTATTTCTCAGCCTCATGTTCGGCCACATCGCCAGCTTTTACCCACTGGTTATTGCCCAAATCATAGGCCACAACTTTGCCGTCTTTGTCCTTGGCAGTTCTGGTGACGGTCCAAGTATCATGATCCGTGCTTAAAGTGGCCCCGGAATCCTGGGTGGTGGCCGCATCGTCATAGACCTTAACCGCCTTTTTCCCGGAATCCACGGTCAACGTCCCCGCGGGCACCACCGTGATAGTCAAATCACTGGTTGGGGCGCCAGTGGTCACATCGCTGGCCCGGACATAAACCAAGCCATCGGTCCCGGGGATATCATTATTGATGCTGGTATCCCGAACACCATAAGCGTAAATTTCCCCATTGGCATCTTGGAGTACCGCCACATAGTTCAGACTTTGCTTAGCACCAATGCGATTATTGGTCGGGGTGGCATTGCCGTCGTTATTGTAGTTGTAGGTCACCGCTTGGTTCTTGGTGGTCACCGTGCCGCTTTGGTAGACTTTGGTATAGGTCACCGCATTAGGGCTTACCGCTTCAGCTTTCACATAGCGGCCATTGCCTAGTTTATAACCTACAATTTCTTTGTTCACATCCCGGACATAAGCGACTACCGGCACTCGAGAACCATAATTGATCACATCGCTAACAATCGGATTCTTCAAATTCACATCGGCATAGACTTGAGCCCCAGACACATACTTCGGACTGACACTAGTGTCTTTAGAAGCCACATTGCCGTCTTCGTAATTGTTCAAGGCCGCCGGATCAGTCGTTAAATCCGCCCCGCGAACGTACCAGTTGCGGCCATCTTCAGCCACATAAGCCCGGGTAATGACCCCAGCCGATGTTTCTAAAATAGTGGCCTTCACGGTCACACCAGCATCTGTGGTCCGAGTCACGTTGGGATCTTCAACGTCCGTCCACACCGTGCCATTATTGGCCGTCAAGAGTGGTAAAGTAGCGGCTTCCCCATCCCCGTCTGGCTCAGCGATACCGAAAGCCAAGGCAGTGGTTGCCGTGGCCAAATCCCGGAAAGCAACCCAAGTATCCGGGGTGTTTTGTAGCTTCATGGACCTAATCGTACCATTCACCACATAAATAGCATCGATGTTCACGCTGGTGTTCGCCAATTGCCCGGGCTTGTCCAGGTTTGGCCCACCATATTCATAGGCACCCCCTAATAACGTCATGTTCATAGCCGTGGGGACATTAAACTTAGAGGTCACATTGGCCGTTGCCGCTTGGACCACACCCACGTGGGCGCCCGGTAAGACGGTGGTCACCGCTGGGGCCGCCATTGGGGCCACCGCCAGTAATGCCGCAGCCGTCACACCTAAAAATCTGAGTTTGTGCGTCTTTTTCATAACTTGAAGTCCTCCTTTAATGGATTGAAAAAATTTGGCTATAGATAACAATGATTTATCTATGGCAATTAGTATAGCAAGTCGCAAAATTTTTCTTATAAAAACGCCCTTCAGCCTTGCTATAAAGCCATTCCTGAAAAATAACAGCAGTGATATTAGCCTATATTTGGGGGTTGTTTTTTCATAATGACCAGGAGGATTCGAAGCAGAAATCACGCGTTGGTGGCAGTTGAAACCTTGATATACCAAGGCTTATTTGAATTTGGTAGGTTTAATTTGGCTAATTTGCTAGCCAAATATTTTGTTTTCTTAAGTTAAATTTCACCCGTAAAACCCAGTCAAGTAATGACCACTTTTTGAGTTATTTTTTTAAAAAGCCCCACAAAACCTTATTCCAAGGACATATCATAAGTATTTTGATAACGGCCAGCCTGATACCAAGGTTGTACCGTGCGGTGGGAACCTGCAGTCAAACTGTGGGCCGGTTCTTGGGGAGCTACGTCAACTTTGACCCGGGCCGTTTTAATCTTACCTGCCCGCAAAGTGACCGGTTGTGTTTCAGAAACGGCGTTCTTAACCGGCATCAAAGCAGCGGTGCCTACCAGCCCAATGGTTGTTAAACCTAACACAGTTAATTTTATGATATTGTCTCGCTTCATCCAGTTCACGCTCCTTTGCGAATATACTTATAAACACTATAAGTTAATTGTATCAAATACCGACTTCAAAAGAGACTAAACACACTTATAAGCCTAATATACCGGGATTTTGTTTCAACAACAGCTGTTATAAAAAAGCAAAAAAACACCCAACCAGGTTTGAGAAACCCGATCAGGTGTTGCTTAAGCTAGTTATTTAAATTTAACGGCCGTGCCATAAGCTACAACGGATTGCATTTCGCCGCCAATTGAACCAGAATCAAAACGCATCATCACCACGGCATCGGCGCCCCGGTCAATCGCAGCTTGGCGCAAGCGAGCAACGGCTTCATCCCGGGACTCGTGCAACATGTCCGTATAGGCTTTGATTTCGCCACCGACAATGTTCTTCAAACCGGCCCCAATGTTACTAAACACATTTTTAGATTGGGTGGTCAAGCCAAAGACTTCACCAATGACTTCGTATTCTTTACCAGGAATGTGTTCTGTGGTTGCCACTAAAATTTGATCATCTGCCATAAAAATCCCTCCAATATTGAGTTTATGTAACACTCAAATTATACCAAATTATTGTGGCAAAAGTTACCAATAAGCTTGGCCCATCAAAAAAACGCCAATACAGGAAAAATCCCGTATCAACGCTTTTGCATGCACCTAGCTATGTTCAAATCACTAATTAGAATTTAAAATTCAAAAAGTTTGTTTTTTTGGGAAAGGCTCAGCACAATATTTTCACCCGTATCCAATGGTCTCGGAATTTTATCACTGAGAATTGGAAAAACAACTTGGATATCGTTCGCTTTCGCGATTTCACTGATTTTAGTCAGCTGATCACCATACATTAACTCTTTTCTGTCATAAAGGACAAAATCCAGTACGGGAATCTTTTCCGAACGAGCGAACTGAATGTAGCCTAAATCAAATGCGGCAATCTCACCTTGCTTCTTACCGGTGCTGGAATTATTGAAGGAAAAAACATAAAATTTATAATAATTATTCTTCTTGGCATCCGACTCTTTTTTAAAAGCGACCCCATAGCTTTCCCCGTACATCGCTTCAGATATTTTCGAGAAATGGTCATTAAACTTGGTCAACTGACTTTGAATCTGGTCCTGAACTTCTTTTGAAAAGGCACTATTATCAATTTTGTGTAGCTGGGCTTGGAGTGCTTCAATCTTTTCATAAGCGCCATCGACCTGACTTAATTTTTCGGTTAGCTCACCCTTTTGCTCGTGCAAGGCAGCAAGTTTGTCAGCAATCTCTTCAAGGTCCTTAGATGTTGAGCTATTGCTTATTGAATCAACAATTTGTTGCGCTTGCTGCTTTAGTTGCATCATCTCAGCCTGCTCATGGGCTATTTTTGCCTCAAGCTGGGGTATTTCTTTACCAATAAATTGGACCCGGGCTTGGATCATTTGATTATTGTAAGCCACTAATTGCTCAAAACTTGCTTGTAAGCCATTCACCATTTCCGCCGCTTCGCTATAAAGCAGCTGCAATTCCTTCACATCGACTAGTGACTTGCTATCTTCAACTTGGCGTTGGGCATCTTTGACTAAGGATAAGCGTAACTTTGTGGCTGTGAGCCGGTTAGAACGAACCGTTTGCTGATATTTCAAGTCATCCAGCTGCGAAATCTTAGCATCATATTCTGGGTCCAGGTTAAGTTGTTGGCGCTGTTGTTGCGCCCTTTTGATATCATCGTCGGCGCGGTTCAACTCAAGCTCTAGCTGGGCTTTAGGTGTCGTTTCAATTCGTTTGAGAAAAGCCGTTTCGGTTCCCAATTGCTTCACAACCGGCGAACGGTCAGGTAATTTCACCCCAAAAAGGAATAGGAATAACGTTTCATATTCCGTGTTGCTAGTATAGCCACTGACAAATTTTAAAGTGTTGTCAATGGCCGGGCTGTCAATACGAAAGGTTCGGCCCGTAATTTGAGCAAAGGATGGCTTGTCATCTGGATCAATGCCCAGCAGATCTTTGCCGATAATTTTGGGAAGATCTTTGATATTTGCGATATTTTTGCCATTGATCCGTTGAATTTTGTCTTTACCGGTCAAAAAATTCCTTTCAAGGACATACTTTGACCCATTGTCGATTGCTGTCGAATTTTGGGAAAGAATCAACCGTATCAAAACGCGATTGTTCGTCAAATATGCCTTCACATCTTTTAAAACTTTGTTCGATTCTGGATCAGTATAGATACTTTGTGGTTTTTTACCAAAACAAAAACCAATCAATCGTAGCACAGTGGTTTTACCAACGCCGTTTCCTGTCTTCACGCCTTCAGTTATGGCCGTTTGTGGCGTAACGTCTACAATCAAATTCACGCCGCTATGAAACTCAACATGGCGCTGAATGTGCCCTGATGAAATAATTTCTAAACTATTGATGAACAAGTTGCACCACCCCTTCTTCATCCACTTTAACCAGTGCGATTAAATACAGCCAATCTAAGGTGAGTGCAAATAATTTTAGTGAAATAGCTTGTCTTTCTTTAACGCTGCTAAACAGCTCTAAAAAGGGCATTTCGGTAGATTCTGTTTCTTTTAATGCTGAAATAATTAACCCGCCTAAGTAATAAAGACTTGTTTCCGGACGGGTGTCATTTGGCAAGATCATAGATATAGCCCTCCGGATTCTCAAAGATTTTGTATCTGATAAATGCGTCTACAAGAATAACTCTGCAATAATATTCCTGTTCTTCCAATGAAGGTAATGCATTTTGGCCTTGATTTTGATCAATATATGTCATCAAATCATTGACCATGTCTAAGAAAATAATTGGATTAACTTTTTCAGGATACCTTATCTTCTGATTTTGATAAAGAGAAATCAATTTCTGGAAAATTATTCTTGAACCAACGCCCTCTCTATCAAACACATCATAAATTTCCGTTAATTGGGGATAGTACAATTGCATTTCAGAAATAGTTTGTGCTTCAAGTTCGTTCAATCGATTAAAGTCGATTTTCTTTTGAATATCAAAACTTTTAGGAAATCTAAAATCTGGTTCAAGATCACCCTCTGCTTTAGCAATAATACTTAGTAATTCAACTAATGGCGACATGGTAAAGGGGCGTTGCACGCCTATCCCATATTCTTTTTGACACAACGTATATAGGTTTAGCAGTACATCTGTTTTAGCATCACGGCACCGGGCCAACAGCGTGTTGATCGACAATATACCTTCTTTGGGTTCAAAGGCGACTTCGGTCTTATTAGTGTAGCTAGCCTTCTGTAATTTATCAGCACTCTCGGCAATAATCACAAACCATAGCTGATAACCTTTAAAATTCTGAAGGTTGCTTTTGTCCAGCGTTCCCTGTATTTTACGCTTGTCTGTTCGTGACGTTACTTGAACTAGGATGTGCCTTTCATCATCAATTAAATCAACCGCAGCATAATTAGCTCTTGAATTATTTGTACTTTCTAAATGCCAATCAAATAGAAAATTAAGAAATTGCCCGAAAAACGGTTCAGCAAAGATGTTGCCATTAGCCAAATTCAATCGTGTACTACTTTTCAGCTTTGTGCTCAAAGACAACAATGTGTCCTGAATATAATCAAAATATATCTCCCGCGTTCCCATATTGAACCGCTCCTAAGCCCGTTAATTATAGTAAGTATCCCATATTCTTGACAAAAGTGGAACTGATAAATAGTCCCTTCCTAAATTACGCAAAAAAACGCCAATACGGTTTTTTAATCCCGTATCAACGCTTTTACATGCACCGCCAACCAACTTTAGCACGAACCCGAATCGCTCAATTGCTTACATCTACCTTCATCGCTAGTCCTAAAGCTTGCGACTGGGGTGCATGCTGCTCAAAGTTGTAACTTGCAATAATTATTACTTGCCTGCGTTCTGTCAGTCCCCAGGCAAATTTTCGTGACTTAAATGATAATGACTCTACTTGGTATTGGTTAATTTCACCACATCGGCCGCATACCGGGTGCCGGCATTATTGGTGCCAATGACCCCAGAAATTTGGGCGCGATTATTTAATACAAAACTCTTCGCCTTTAAAGCCGCCCCGGGATCAGCTTTGATGATAATGCTGATGTCCGACACACTGCGCCAAGTGGAATTCGGCTGGGCATACATGGTCACCGGTGTACTCAAATCTACCGTATGGGTCGATTCTGGCCCCAGATATGCTTTGAAATCAGCAGCTGCTACCCAGCCCACGACTTGACCATCCGGATTGGCCACTTGGTAGGCAGTGATGTCCCCTGAGTCCAGGGCGACGCCAACCATGGTGTAAACTGCCGGTCCGTGAATCGTCTGCCCCGTATCAGAACTTAGCGTTGAATTGGCAAAAATCTTAGCCCCATCGGTAAAATGAGCGCCGTTAGCCTTATCAGGATTGAAGGCAAATTCACCTGTGACCCCACTGGTATTAGTGGCGGCTTGCACCGTCCGGTCATTTTGACCGGCAACCGCTGTTAAAGCTGTGGTGGTAATCGGCGCCGTGGCCAGCAATGCCGCCATGGCCAAGCCCACATATTTAAATTTGATATTCGCAAATTTCATCGTTAAAAAGTCCCTTGTTTTACTTAGTAACTTCAAGTATAAGGACCAGTTGTGGGAAATCCGCGATAAAATAACGAAGAACCTGCGCCGGAGTTATGAAGTTTTTTCGAAAATTCCAACCTGACCGGAATACGCCCCAAATAACATCCCCATGATTTCCCTATCCTCCTAAAACTGCCACAACTGATGAACGCCTCCACCAGCCGTAAAACAATTGTAGCTTAGAATGCGGTCGAAGAATATCATTAATCAGTAACAATCCTGTATCATTCTGATAACGGTATTAAATTCCTAATAGCCGCCGTGGCTTTATTATTACCCCAGCATCAATTCATTTATATCGCGACGCAAACCAATTAAACTAGACCACCAGCCGGACATATTGAACTTTCTGTGCATTCACTGAACCGATTTCCAGCGCTACAATGGATATTGTTAGGTTAGCCTAACAAAAATTACTTGTTACTGATTAACCGTAGCGCCGGCTGGGGCTAATCCTTGCTGTCCAATCTGGTCAGATTGGGGCACACAACAATCAACCGCATGTGTCAAAAGTTAGCCGAATCCGCTTTTATCATCGTGCCAAGATCTGGTCTACCATAGTCCTAGATTCTAACATGAGATAACTGTCGCTTTATTGATTCCAATCAATCTGTGCCTTGGGGGGTAATACCATTAAAGTTGCCCCAATTTAGCCGATAACTGTGCTGCGGTGCGCGGTCTTGTTTTGAATAGAAACCACTTAATGCCGTCCGAATATTATGTTAGTCCCCAACGTATTGCAATATAGTCTGTAAGTTGTTTCGACGCAAAACCAGCAACGAACACTGTTGTCCACAGTCCCACAGCAACTGACAAGTAGCTTCAAGTACTACAAAAGTTTCCTTTCCTGATGAGTTACCACTTCATTAGCGGATAGCCTAGCGCTGGCAACGCTGGGCTATTTTGGTCCACAAAATCGCCAGTAAGCCACTAAAAAAGTGCTGCCCCACAATTTATAAAATCATGGCCCAGCACTAATTATTTTTGGTTCATTATTATCCTAGCTCACTTTACGGCGCGGACATATCCGGCGCTTTGCCGGATTGTCTTAGCCCAATTGTCTGAACTACAATAAAGGCGTTGACGGCCGCTAATCACTTTCAATGTGGCGAGACGATGCCTGTCAAATCCTAAGAACATCATCTTAACAAAACTCCACATCATCTCCTTAAACAATTAGCTTTGACTCACGTTGCCTTGGCACAACTCTTAATCTAATGCCATCCGGCCGCCACATTTTTATCTCCTTAGCTTAGCCCAGCGTACTTCTGCACTGGGCTATTTTTGTGCTTTAAGCGGGGTAATAATCCCCAGTAGCCGCGATGATCCACTGGCTGTCATTGCCCAGTTTCAACGCTTGATGGCCGTTAATATACCGCACGGCAAAGACCCGGTAGGCATTGCTGGCACCCAGGACGCCAGCCAAGGTACCATCGGCTTGATACAAAGCGGTCCCTTGTTTGGCCACAAAAGTCCCAGATAGGTTCTTTTGCAACTGTAAGTCACTGGCCTTGACCCATTGATTGCTGCCCAAGTCGTAAGCCACGATGTTGCCGTTGGCGTCTTTGGACACTTTGTAGGCGGACCATTCGTCGTACTGGGTGTTCAGCGTGCCGATGGCCTTGGTGGCAGCGGCGTCACTGTAAATCTTAGCACCCTTGAAATTGGAATAGATAGCCGTCCCTTTAGGCATGCTAGCCACTTGGGTCTTGTCGTTTGGCAGCGCAAACAGCTTCACTTCGCTGGCCTTGACCCACTGGTTGTTGCCCAGGTCGTAAGCCACCACGTCGCCGTTAGCGTCCTTGGCCACGTGGGTCACCGTCCAAAGATCATAATCCGTAGCCAGCTTGGCCCCAGAATCCTTGGTCGTCGCCCCATCGTTATACACGTGCAGCGCCTTGTTGCCAGTGCTGACGGTAACTTGACCCTTAGGTATGCGGACGATGGTTAAATTCTGATTGGCATCGTTACTGTCATCATTATCATCCTCACCAGTATTGCCGGTGTTATCATCATTGTCATCACTGCCGGTGTTGCCATTGTTGTTGTTATCACCGGAGCCGGTATTACCACCAGTGTTGCCGGAATCTGTGCTATTGACTTTCACGTCCCCAGCTTTCAAGTAAGTGGTCAATGCCCCATTCTTGAAGCCATAAGCCACGATCTTGCCGTTGGCATCTTTGACCACAGAACTATAAGTGAAGGTCAAGCCCTTGGCCACAGGTGCGCCAAGGACGATAGTCAAACCCTTGTCCCGATAGGGGATGGCCGCCGTGGTGGTGGTGACGGAACCAGTGGCGTTGGTTTCGGTGTTGGTCCCAGCGGGCACGCCAGAAACTAGCACATCGTCATTTTTCACATATTGGTCATTGCCAATCTTATAAGCCACAATATCACCGTCCGCATTACGCACATAGGCCTGGATCACGTGTTGATTGGTATTGCTCAATACGTCATCTGTTGCGGCCGTCGTTGCTTTATCAGAATAAATTGATGCCCCTTGGCTAGCTTTAGCGGTAACTAAAGATTTAGCCGGGTCAATCTTGGTATCTTCGGTCAATTTATCCACCGGTTTGGGGATAGCTGTTGCGGTAACATCTGAGGCTTTCACATATTGATTTGTATCGAGGCGATAAGCCACGATTTTATCATTGATATCTAAAACATAAGCCTGGACCTTTTGACCAGTTGTCAAAGTGGCCGTCGTTTTATCAGTCGTTGCTTTGTCCGTATAGATTGGCGCGGAATTTTCAGCGTCAGCCGATTGAACATAAGCTTTGTCCGCCGTAATTTCTGTAACTTCTTTTAATGGCATAGCGATTGCTGTGACCTCATCAGCCTTCACATACTGATTGGTGCCAATGCGATAAGCCACGACATTGTTATCAGGGTCTTTCACGTAGGCTAAAATAGCCAACACATTGTGCATCTTTAAATCGGTGCTGGGTTGTGAAGTAGCCATATCCTTGTAAATTTGCACACCAGCGCTACTAGGCTGTACATAAGGTTTGGCCTTAGAAATAGTGGTGTCTTCTGATAATGGCACGGCTTCTTCCGTGACATCGCTAGCTTTCACATATTGCCCGTCAGCGATTCGGTAAGCCACCACATTGCCATCCGGGTCCTTCACATAAGCCGCAATCTTCGTATCTTTGGTAATAGTTTGCCCAGCAATTTCTGCGGTCGCAGCTTTATCTGCATAAACCTGGGCAGAACCAGTCTTAGCTTTGATGTAAGGTTTGTCCGTTGAAATGGTTGTATCTTCGGTCAAAGGCATGGCTTCATCTTGAGTTTCGGTAGCCTTCACATACTGTCCATCAGCAATCTGGTAAGCCACAATGTTGCCATCTGGATCTTTCACATAAGCCACAATTTTCACGTCAGTCTTCAATGTTTGATCCGCAATTGGCGTAGTTGTTGCCATGTCGGCATAAATTTGGGCGGAACCATTAACAGCTTTCACGTAAGGCTTGTCTTTAGAAACGGTTTTATCCGCTGTTAGCGGTACTGGTTCAGCAGTCACTTCCCCGGCTTTCACGTACTGGCCATCGGCAACCTTATAAGCTAAAATAGTACCATTTTGGGCTTTAACATAAGCGACAACTGGTTGTTCCTTAACTAATTTACCGGCAGTTGCAGTCACAGTTTGAATGTCACTATAAATTGCGGCACCTTCAGTGGCATTAGGCTTCACATAAGCCTTATCCGCCACGATAGTCTTATCTTCAGTTACTGGATAAGTAGCCGTTAATTGATCTAAGGTTGCCGTGCCATTATCTGAAGATGTAACACCCGTTAAGTGACCAGCACCGTTCAAGACGACACTAGTAGCCGTAAAGGTTGAAGCGTCAGCTAACTTATATAAATTGGCCGGTTTAGCAAGGGTAAAGGTTTGGTCCTTATCGCTTTGAGAACCAAATGTATCCCAAAATCCAAACTTTGATTTTTCAAAAAAGCCATTAAACGCAGTAGTATCCTCAGTAGCTGATACCCAGCCCCAATCCTTAGTATCCCCCTTAGAATCCGCAATATGATAGGCATTCAGTTCACCATCTTTAAGACTAACACCTCTTAAAGACAATACCGCTCCATCGTTAGCAGTAGCATTTTTACTACTCAGATGCGCGGGATCCAGACTTGAGTCAGCGTATACCTTGGTGTTCTTCTTGACTCTAAAGAAAATCGAAACATCCCCAGCAAAATCAAAATCCCCATTAAGATCTGATGCCGCTGTCTCCGCCGCCTGCACAGTTCCCAAATTCCCAAACGCTGGTATAACTGGTGTCACCACTGGTGCGACGACTAACAATGCCGCTGCAACAGTCCCCAAATATTTCACTTTACTACGATGTTTTACCATTTTTCTCCCCCTATACGTTAGTGCAAAAATACACTATCCTATGTACAAATCAAGGGGCAAAGTTTGGTCTGCCCCTTGATTTTAAAATTTATAAAAAATCATTTCAGCCAATCCCTGGCTTTTGAAACTTTGCTTTAAGCTGGGTAGTAATCCCCAGTTGCTGCGATAATCCATTGACTATCGTTGCCCAGCTTAACAGCTTGATGGCCGTTGATATAAGTCACGGCAAAGACCTTGTACAAACCACTGGTAGTAATGGTGCCAGTTAAACTACCATCTGCGCTATACAAAGCGGTCCCGGCATTAGCATCAAAGGTCCCGTTCAAATTCTTTTGCAATTGCAAGTCGCTGGCTCTGACCCATTGGTTGCTACCTAATTCGTAGGCCACTGGATTGCCGTAAGCGTCCTTGGCAACTTTGAAGGCAGACCATTCATCGTAGCTGGTGTTCAGATAGCCGTTTGTCTTAGTGGTATCTGGATCGCTATAAATCTGGGCGCCCATGAAGTTGGAGTACAAAGCAGTGCCGGTTGGCAAGTTGGAAACAACGGCTTTACTAGTCGTAGCCCCTTCAGTGACCGTGCTAGCTTTGACCCATTGGTTGTTGCCCAAATCGTAAGCGACGACCTTGCCATCAGAATTCTTGGCCGTGCGGGTAACCGTCCAAGTATTGTAGCTGGTGTCCAAAGTGGCGCCAGAATCCTTGGTAGTTGCGGCATCTTCATAAACTTTGACAGCCTTGCTGCCAGAATCTACGGTCAAAGTGCCAGCAGGAACGACGGTAATGGTTAAGTTGGTATCAGCCACATCGCCCGTATCGCCAGCTTTGATATAAGAAGTATGATCGCCATTCTTGAAGCCATAGCCTAAAATCTTACCTTTGCTGTCTTTCAAAACAGACGTGTAGTTAATAGTTTGGCCCTTGGTGATCTTGGTATCTTCAGCGGTACCAAAGTCATTGTCACTGTAAACTGTAGCATCTTTATTGACGGTCACAGAACCAGTTTCCAAGAACTCAGTGAAGTCCCCAGTAGAAGAACCATCGCTAGAAACGTTCACATCGCCGGCTTTAACATATTGACCTGGTGCTAACATGTAAGAAACCACGTTGCCATCAGCGTCACTGACAATGCCGATAACCTTGTAAGCTTGCCCAGGTGTCATAGAATTGCCATCCATAGCTTGGGTAGCAGCGGCATCAGAATAAACTTGGACCTTGTCTGTGCCCTTGGTCTTAGCGATGGACTTGTTGGCTGGGACATCAGTGTCTGTGGTTAAGCCCGCAGAAGCATCAGTAACATATTTAATATCTGAAACTTTGACATATTGGTTGTCACCAATCTTCAAAGCTACAGCTGTCGCACCTTTAACTGGCCGAACATATGCTAATACTTTTTGAGGAGTCTTGTTGTCAATTGTTTTGCCATCTACTTTGTTCTGTGTTGTATTATCAGAATAAATTTGGGCCGTAGAACCACTGGCAACGACTTCAGACTTACTGTCTAAAATGTTGGGATCTTCGTAATAACTACCAACGTCTGGCTTACCAACAGTAACGTCGCCAGATTTAACGTATTGATTATTTGCTAATTTATAGGCAACAATTTTGTCGCCATTCTTAACAACAGCAACAACAGTAGCACCCTTTGTCATGGTTGCTGGATTAGTACTATTAATGGTTGTCGCAGCATCAGTATAAATTTGAGCGGAGCCATTATTTGGTGTGATGTATGATGAATCTGCTGGTTCAGATAAAGGATTATTAGGTGTTATTTCTGTTGGCTTAGCGGTTGTTTTGCCATCGTCAGCAATAAAACTTGCTTGGCCCTTGCTATCAATTTTCACTTGTTTAGCATTGAATACTGAGCCATCAGCTATTTTATAATATTTTGTCGGTGTGGCAAGATCATAATTTGCACCTGAATAAAGGGCAGTAGTATCACTAGCAACCCAGCCATACGTATCCTTACCATTGCCATCAGTAATTTGTAGCGCTGTTGTAGTGCCATCTTGAATATAAACACCAGTAATTAAGAAGTTTTCGCCGAAATTGACGGTAGCCTTATTACCATCACCGGTCACCTGCTTTGTCAAAGCGGTATCAGTGTAAATTTTAGTACCACTATTTATCAGTGTACGGTTAGCACTAACTTTCAGTTGAAACTCACCATTAACACCAGTAGCCGTATCTGCGGCTTGTGCAATGGAAATATTATTCCCTGCAAATGCAGGTGATACTGCAGTTGTAACGGCGGGCGCCACGGCTAGTAAAGCCGCTGCGGCGACGCCTAGATATTTAACGCGTGATTTTTTAATCATTGTGAATCCCCCTTAGATCTCTGTATTGAAAAGCAATGCTTTCAGTTACAGTTCTATTGTATAACAGATTCACAAAAAATGATGTCATTTTGCCATAACAATCATGTTTTATTTTGATAACAAAATTTAATATTTTGTAATAATTGCACTATATAATAAGCAAATGTCTATAATCTGAACTAATATTTCAGTTTCAGAAAACATCAAAGCCGTTCATAACAGTCTTTTTCATAGATGTACATAAAAACGAACTACAATATCCTTTTACAGATATCGTAATATGACCAAAAATAGACCAATTATTAAGTTTTTTCTGAAACTTATTGAAACGATTATATTTCCCCTTAAATTAGCCGCATTTTAGCCGAGATCTTTTTCAGACCATTTCGACTAAAATGCGGCTAGCCAACTTATTGAAGATAAACCAAATCTTGGGGGCGGACGGCTTGATAAATCTGGTAGCCCCCATCCAAATTGGTAACGTCAAAGCCATGCTGTACCAAAAAACGGTAAGCCATATAAGAGCGTTCGCCACTGCGGCAGCTGACGATGTAGGCTTGGTTTTCATCCAATTCCGACAGCCGCTCACGCAACTGATGTAAGGGGATGTTCACCGAATCGGGAAAATGTCCGGCGGCGATTTCGTCGGGATTGCGCACGTCTAATATCTTAGCGCCCTTGGCCAAAGCCGCTGGCAGATCATACCACTGAATATGCTGGCTTAAGCCGTGGGTCAAATTCACCGCCGCATCCCCCAACATATTGATAGGGTCTTTGATAACCCGATAAGGTGGCTTGGCCACTACTTCAATATCAGCCAAGTCGGCGATGGTCAAGCCGCTCTTCATGGCTTCGGCCAAAATCCCAATCCGTTTCACCACACCTGTGGGCCCGACGATTTGGGCCCCATAAATCGCGCCGTCTTTGGGGTTAAAGACTAATTTTAGGTTAATGAGCGTGATTTCCGGGTCATCGGGGTCATGAATCTTACCCAAGACGTGGATAACGTCCACGGTCAGTCCAGCAGCTTTAACCTGTTCTTCAGTGCGGCCCACACCGCCGGCCATCAGGTCATAGGCCCGGCTCAGCTTAATTTGGGGGTCCGTATAATGTTGCTCAGTGGTTTTGGACACAACCGGTGCCATGGCGCTCTTGCCTAGGTTCGTATAGACACCACCTAACAGAAACGGTGGGTGTAAAACCTTCTTGCCCAAGGCATAAATATCACCAGCGGCGTACCAGTCAAAATAAGTGCCCGCTAGCTTCTCCGCCAGGTCTCCAGGATCAAGATACACCAGATCCGCGGGCAGGACGGTGCCGTCCCTTAACACCACAGCCTTATGGTCAGCCTGTAGGGTCACTTGGGCTTGGCCGGTGAACACTTGAATCCCATGGCTGGTCAATTCCCGCAACAAAAAAGCGGCCATTTCTTCATCTAGCCAGGAAATTATGTGGGGCAGTGGGGTGACGAGCGTGGCGGCTAAGTCCTGATCTTTTAGGTCTCTAGCCACATAAACCGCGTTTTCATCAGCGCCCAAAATGACGGTCTTGGCAGTTTGCTTCAAATCGACTTCAACCTCACCTAACTCTAAAATATCTTCTAAAACAGGTACCCGCTGGTCAGCGATAAATTGGGCCAAACCGGCTGGGGTCATATCGACTAACATGGCAATACCCTCCCTGAATAATTTTTCTTCATTATACCCCAGACTGTGTCAAGTGGATATAGGACAGATATATCGATATTTAAAGTTATTTTTTGACAATATATATTGAAAATGCCCAGTTAACGATAACTATAATAATTAAAATAATCTATTTTTTTAATTTTCTTTAAAGTTTTTGAAAACAGTTGTTCCTAAGCTAATTATTAAATTATGATTATATATGCCTTAATTCTAATAAGCGACTTAGGAGGAAATATTTTGAAACATCCGAATTTATTCACGGCCGTCACGGTGTCCACCCTAGCCTTGGGCGGCGTGGTGTTAAGCCAACAGCCAACCAGTGTCCAGGCGGCCAGCAGTGTGGGTACGGTGGTCAATCCCATGGCCAATGCCCCGGTTTATGTCTATGATGCCCCCGGCGGCAACGTCAATTATAGCCGGACGTTGCCCAATGGCTCGGCGTGGCAAATCAATGCCGTCCAAGCAGTCCCAGGCCGAGGAAACTGGTACGAGATTGGGCCCGATGTCTGGATCAACGATTATGTCTTCAAGGCTACTGACACCGGAAGCACTGACCCGGGGAGTATCATCACCCCAGTCACCCAAAGTGGCGTGGGCACCATTGCCAATCCCCAGGGGGACGTGGCGGTGTACGCCTATGATAAACCCGCCGGCACCCTCATTAGCAGCCAAACTTACGCCAATGGCAGCCACTGGCGGTTCAATCAGGTGCAAACAATTCCCGGGGTGGGCACTTTTTATGAAATTGGGCCCAATATTTGGATCAACGACTATGTGTTCCAAGTGGACAGCCAAGAAACTAGCACCACTACCCCCAGCGGCGATGGCAGCCTAGCCACGGCTGGGACGGTGACCATCAGCAACACCGGCGCCAATCTCCGGGATGCCCCTTATGGCAACATCTTGCGCTGGCTGGACGTCGGCACCACGTGGCAAGTCACCGGCAGCAAGACTGTAGGCGGCGTGGTCTGGTATCAACTGGGCACCGATCAGTGGGTCTGCGCCAGCACCATCGCCCTAGCTGATCCCGGCACCAACCTCTTCGGCGGCCCCACCAATCTCAACCAGGTGCTGCACCTCACCAACGCCGCCCCAGTCTTCACGGCCCCAGCACCCACTGGTGGCGGCCTCACTGGCCAGATTCTACCCACCAACACCGACTGGCGGGTCCTGGACTTGAAGACCTTTGCCGGGGCAACCTGGGCCCAGGTGGGCAGTAACCAGTGGCTGGCGGTGGTGAACGGCCATTTGATCAACGCCTAATTTGGGTAAAAATGTAATCGTTTTACATAAATTTTTCTTTTTAGTACCCCTTTTTCAATCAAACAGCTAGGATTTTAAATCCCTAGCTGTTTTTGTTTACTTATTCATCCATTAGATACGACTATAAATGTGACATATGATTATTTATAATTATTTTTTGATAATATATGTTTAATATGCCGTTTTAACAATAAACCCGATTAGTAAATAATATCCATTTACTTAATTTTATTTAATGTTTAAAGAATCGAATACTCATGGGGGCCTGTTACAATTAACTTAGAACTTAACTTTAACCATTTTTTGACCTAAAGTAGAGGCAAACGCCCGGATTTTGCGCAAGTTAGACTTGCAAACAAGCTTTACCACGTGTCTGAGTGCGTCAGACAATTTTATGAACAGACGACTTTTTTCAACCCCAATCTTTGTCATGAGCAATCATCCAATCTGTCGGCCCCATCTGCTCAGATTGCCACTGAGTTTTTTATATTGGAGGAGATTTAAGATGTTTCAAAGAAATAATCAAGATCCTAAATTGCACTACAAAATGTATAAGGCTGGCAAGCACTGGCTATTTGCCGGTTTAGCCGCCGTTAGTTTCGGCTTGACCTTAGCAGACAAACCGCAAGTCAGCCAAGGGGCCACTGCGCCTACGCAAACCACAAATCAAGTCAGCACTAAGCCAGCGGCCACAGCGCCAGCCAGTGCTGGGCAAAATACGGCCACAACAGCACCTAAGCCGGTAACTGCCCCAGTGGCCCAGGCTGCTGGGCCAACGGGTCCTACTGCCACACCAGCTGCCAACGCCACTGCAGCACCCAAAGTTCAAAATACACCTGAACCAAGCGCTGCTAAAACTGCGCCGGTCACTGCCGGGACACCGACCACTTCAAATCAAGCAGATACTGCCGCTAAACCGAATACTGGGCAGAATGATGCTGCTACCGCTACGAAAACCGCACCGGCTACAGCTGAACAACAACCCACAGCTGTTGTCAAAGATGCTGGGATGCAACCGGCTGCTGACTCAACTGCTAAGAACGAACCCACTAAGCCAGTAACTGATGCTAAGACACCAGCGGCCACGGATGCCAACGAGTCGGCGGTTAAAACCGATCCGACTACGACTGCCAAAACCGCTGAACCGCAAGTTGATGCCAACGCCGCCGGAAAAACTGCTGCTAAAGTCAGCGATCCGGCCACTAATGCCGCCACGAAAGCTACGGCTGACGCTAAAACGACCACCAAAGCAACTGACCCTAAGACTGCCGTTACCGCCCCGGCTAAAACCGCCCCGGAACAACCCACGGTCACGGACTATCCCAGTGCCAAGGCTAAGACCGACCAGGCCAATGATTTAGCCGCCAAGGCCAATCAAAGCGCTGCGGCGTTGCAAGCCTTGTTGAAGGACCCTAAGCCGGGGGATACGGCTTGGCAGACCCAAGTTAATGCGGCTTTAAAAGATTTGTCCCAGACTTCTGATGCTTTTACCGGTACCAAAGTTACCACCGATGACGTGGTGAAAGCTTATCAAGATATCTTGAAAAATATGCCGAACCAGCCGCAACCTAGTGCCATTCAAAGCGTGAAGGTGGGCGATAAGGATGAGGCTGCCACCTTAGATAACTATAACAAGTTGGTGGACAGTTATACGGCCCAAGTCCAGACCCTTTTGGATCAGGTCAAGGCTGGCCAAGCTAATTATGCCACAGCGACAGCCTTGAATGCGGCCCAACAACAGCTAAAGACGGCGGCAGACCAATTGAACGCTGCCATCCAACAAGCCGTCACCAGCGCCAATGCGGGTGATACGAATGCCGCTAAGCAGGCCATCACTGGGGCCGATACCAAGGGTCAGACTCTGGACGACTACAAGAAGGCTTATGATGATGCCTTAACGGCTTACAACAGCAATGTTGATGTCTATAACAGCACCACCACTGCCGCCCAGCAACAGGTCACGCCTTTGGGCACTAATGCCGATACGGCGACCACCCCGGATCCCACTAAGAATCCCGCCGATAAAACTTTTACGGATTTCAAAGACGAAATCACCAAGACAGCGGCGCAAAACAATGCCTATAACCATTACGAAACCGCCAACGATGCTTACCATCAGGCGCAAACTGGCTTTACCAATTTAGCCGGGGCGGTATCCGACTGGCAAACGGCCGCCAATAATTACAACCAACTGGTCAGTGGCGTAAACGCTGGGACGACTGCCAAATTGACTGAAGCAGATTTGCAAGCCCAACAAACAGCAGTGACTAACGCCCAAACTAATTTGACCAAGGTGGTCAATCAGTTTGCCACAGATAACACCACGTATCAAAAGGCCTTGGGGGATTATCAATCGGCTTTAGACACCTATACCACGGCCACGGGTCAAGCTAACCTGCAAGCGGCGCCGGGGTACGAACCTAGCAATCCCGCCAGTCCTTGGAATCAATTCCAAAATCATATCACCAAGCTACAAAATGACTTTACCCCCACGGGGACGGCTACGGACACAGTACCTGGGCAAAATGACGCGGTGATGCAGCGGAATATGACCCAATTTCAGGCCATGGTCAAGGTTGACGCGGCGGCGCAGGACTTGCAGGCCAAAATCACCCAGATCAATGCTGCGGCCAGCGCCCAACAAGCGGCTGCGACGGCTTGGAACGATTTAACGGCCAAAGCTAAAGACGATGGGCGTTGGGCTTTCTTCTACCCGCAAATTCATAGCGCCGGGGATGATTTGACCCAAAAGGACTATCAATATATCGATGCGGTGAATGGTACCACCACGCCGATGACCACCACCACTAAAAAGGCCGACTTTGATAAGACTTATAGCGATAGCCAAGTGGGTGACCCCACGGCCAACTATTCGGCTAAAGATTACACTGACCCAACTGTCACTAAAACCGCTACAAATGCCAGTTACACTTATTTAGTGAACACTTATCTGGATGCGGTGGCCGCTTATAATGCCGGCGCTAGTACTGCCAATAAAATCAGCAGTGGTGACCCCACGGCGGCAGCGGCTATGACGACAGCCGTGACTGATTTCCAAAACAAGCTCGAAGGTGCTAACGGCTTTACCGCCCAATATCAACAACTGCTGCAAAAGCTAGCCGGTGTGGCGGCTGATCCAGCGCAGAATGCCCAAGCCTTGGCGACTTTAAGCAACCCCACCTATTTCAGTACGGATGGCTCACAAACGGCGCAAAGACACAATAATACAAAGATTCAAACGTTGACTGAAGCTGTTATTTTTGGTACGGGTGGTTGGCAAGACATTTTGAAGTTAAACTTTAATAATGCTGCTTATCTCAAGGTCCAGTCCTTTAATCCCTTGCAATACACAGTCACCGACAATGGCGCTGGCCATCAATTGTCGGAAACAGCCCTGCAACAAATTTTTCAGGGCCAGTGGGATGACCCTGGTTATGATCCCACGGACTTTACCCTACAGCCCACTTACAAGGCCGATGGTAAAACTTATTATTTAGCCGGTTACGGGGTTTTCCAGGCTAACAATACCGATGGGAATATAAAAGGTACCAATCAGTTCTTTACGTTTACCAGTGGCCAAGCGGAACAAGAATTTGTTCAAAATGGCCTCAAGCTCATTGGCGATACGTCCCAAAATAGCTATATCAATATTTACTATGTGGCCCAAACGGATTATGACGCCATTGCCACGCCGACAGCCACTGGGATCAATGCCCTGGCTGCACCAAGCCTGAAACTGGATGCTGTGTCCGCTTATGGCACGGATACCGCCGTACCGGCACCGACGCCTGCAACAACCGCACAGGCCACTGGGCCAACTTATTTGACTGGTACCACCGTTAAACCGGACTTTCAAAAGCCAGATGTCACGGTACAAGCGCCAACCATCACATTGAATCAACCAGTTACGCCAACACCAAGCACACCTAGTATCCCAGGTGGCTCTGGTACCCCCGATGAACCCGAGAATCCAGGTACGCCAAGTGAACCGGGGACACCGGGCGAACCAGGTAATCCGGATAACCCAGGCACACCAGGTGAACCGGGGACGCCAGGTAACCCTGACAATCCAGATAACCCTGGGACACCAACGAATCCGGGTACCCCTGATAATCCTGATGAACCTAATAATCCGGGTGAACCAGTAAATCCAGACACGCCAATCCAACCGGGCAATCCCAATAATCCAAGTAATCCTGGTAATCCAAGTACGCCAAACAATCCCGGGAACCCAAGTAATCCGGGCACACCAAACATGCCTAGCAATCCAGATACACCGGGCAAACCGGGGACGCCAAGCAATCCTGAAACACCAAGCTATTCTGAGGCGCCAAGTAATTCTGGGACATCAGGCGCTGAAAATATACCTAACGTCGGTACCCCAACGACGCAAGCACCTGTCAATGGAGGCGCTGATCAAGGTTGGGCCACTAATACCAACCAAAATGGGCAATTAACCAACCTGGCCAACCATAGTCAGTCAGCTAATCAACCCGCTGGGAACCAGCGGACATCAAATCAGCAAGCTGGTCAGCAATCGGCTCAACACCAAGCTAACCGCACCTCCAAAGCGGCCACCTTACCGCAAACTGGTGAGAAATCTGATACAAATTTAACGGTATTAGGCACCATCTTGACTGCCCTAGCTGCTTTCTTCGGCTGGTTCGCAACCGCCCATAAGCGGGAACACTAATCGCTCAATATACGTTTGATCAAAAAAATCGAAGCTAGACTGCACATAGCAGGCCGACTTCGATTTTTTTGTACCCCAACAAAAACACCTCGACGGAAAATTCGAGGTGTTCGTGTTACATATTTAGCCGAACGATTGTAAATGATTGACCATATGATTGTTATGTTGCAACCGATCGCTTATTTGAATTTTAGGTTGAATAAAGCTTTTAGGCTGGATAGTAATCCCCAGTTGCAGCGATAATCCATTGGTTATCATTGCCTAACTTGACGGCTTGACGGCCATTGAGGTAAGTTACGGCAAAGACTTGGTATAAGCCACCAGTCTTGATGGTCCCAGACAAGGCGCCATTAGAACTGTACAAGGAAGTCCCAGCAGCGGCATCAAAGGTCCCGCTCAAGGCTTTTTGCAATTGCAAGTCAGAAGCTTTGACCCATTGGTTGTTCCCTAAGTCGTAAGCCACTGGATTGCCATTGGCATCTTTAGCGACCTTGAAAGCAGACCATTCGTCATAAGCGGTCATCAAAGACCCATTAGCTTGGGTAGTCTCTGGATCACTGTAAATCGTTGCAGCTTTAAAGTTAGAGTACAAAGCCATACCCGTTGGGGTAGCGCTAGTAGTCACACTGCTAGTTGTTCCGGCAGTGACATCACTAGCTTTGACCCATTGGTTGTTGCCTAAGTCATAAGCAACAGTCTTACCATCTTTATCCTTGGCAGTTTGGTTCACAGCCCAAGTGCTATAAGCTGTATCCAACTTAGCGCCGGAATCTTTGGTGGTAGCGGCGTCAGAATAAACTGTAACGGCTTTACCACCAGAGTTGACGGTCATGGTGCCAGCAGGAACTACAGCGATGGTCAAATCACCAGTGCCGGTCCCAGTACCAGGGACATCATTTTGCACGTCAGCGGCCTTGATGTAAGATGTATGGTCACCATTGGTGAAACCATAACCCACGATCGTACCTTTACCATCTTTCAAAACGGAAGTATAGTTCAAAGTTTGACCACTGCCGATACGAACATCTTCACCCTTGGTAAAGGCACTATCCGTGTAAACTTGGGCAATGTTCTTAGTTTGAACGGTCCCAGTAGTCTTAGATTCGGTAATCCCAGTAGTGGTACCACCGCCACCGGTATCACCAGTAACGTTCACGTCGCCAGCTTTGACATATTGCTTGTCAGCTAACTTGTAAGCCACAATGGTGCCACTGGCATTGGTAACTTTACCAACAGCTGGATATTGTTGGGAATTACCAATCTTAGTATTGGCAATTTCACTAATGGTCCCCTTGTCGCTATACAATTGGGCCCCAGCATCAGCCTTGGCCGTAACCGTCACACCACTCAGGGTTGCTTCCGTTAAAGTCTTGCTATCATCGGCGTTAGAAGTCACATCAGCAGCCTTCACATATTGCCCCTTGGCAATCCGGTAAGCCACGGTGTTGCCATCAGGATCTTGCACAAAGGCTTCGATCTGCGTAGCTTCACTGAGAGCTTTGCTGTCAATAACCTTGGTCGTCCCCTTGTTGCTGTAAATTCTAGCTTTCTTATTGACTGGTGAAACTTTCACACCGTCCGTGCCATCAGTTACTTCAGTCAACGCCTTTTCAGGAACGTTGGTGGTAACCTTACCAGCATCAATGGTTTGGGTTTCCCCAAAGTCATTGGTCCCGCTAACGGCTTTAATCCCGTGGCTTGTGCCATCTAAGATAAGGGCCGTGGCAGATAACCCCGTGCCATCAGTGGTATACACGTTGGTGGCTGTGTTGAGTTTAAAGGTTGCGTCCCCAGTGGATGGGTTAAAGGCAGTGCCATCAAAGACCCCAAACTTGGTAATCTTATCAGGGGCAAGCCAACCATCATCCTTGGACAAATCAGAGTCCATTAAATGATAGGCGGTGACTTGGCCGTTGGTCATTTGCACGGAGACAACCGCATAGAAGGCCCCTAAGCCACCTACAAGGTCGCCACCGGCTGTAGACCCAGCTTCAGTAGTTAAAGCCGCGTCACTGTAAAACTTAGAACCAGGTGTAGCTTTGGCTAAAATGTAGGACGTTTGGTCGGCGTCAAATTCACCGGATAAACCGCCATCAGCGGCTTGTACGGTGGTGATGTTACTGCCAGTAAAACCGGGTACAACAGCTGTAGCCACAGCTGGGGCAGTTGCTAACAAGGCAGCAGCAGCAATGCCCAAATACTTAATCTTTGAAGTACTTGTCATGAACAAATTCCTCCTCTAATGTGAAAAATTATATGGTCGTACGTACACTACAATATCAGTATAACTCATATTTATGAAGGAACGCACGAAATAATGATATATTTGTGTTGCCCTTTTCTAAAAAAACACACTCCAGTGGTCACCAGAGTGTGTTCGAATTAATCAGCTGGTAATGAAACTAATCATTATGCTGGGTAGTAATCACCAGTGCTAGCGATGATCCATTGATTATCGTTACCTAATTTAAGTGATTGTTTACCATTGATGTAAGTTACGGCAAAGATTTGATACAAGCCATCGGATTGGATAGAACCAGTCACGTCACCGTCACGGTTGTATAAAGCAGTCCCGGCATTGGCATCAAAAGTCCCGCCTTGGGTCTTGATCAATGATAAGTCAGAAGCTTTAACCCATTGGTTGCTACCTAAGTCATAAGCCACAATGTTGCCATCGGCATCTTTAGCAACTTGGAATGTAGACCATTCGTCGTAGCTTGTGTTCAAAGTGCCATTAGCTTTAGTTGTGTCAGCATCACTGTAAATAGTAGCGCCCTTGAAGTTAGAGTAAACGGCTTGACCCTTAGTAGCAGGGCTAACAGTTACTTTAGAAGCAGCAACTGCAGAAACGTCAGCAGCTTTAACCCATTGGCTGTTACCTAAGTCGTAAGCCACAGTCTTGCCATCTTTGTCTTTGGCAGTGCGGGTTACGTCCCAGATGTTATATTGGGTATCCAATTTAGCACCAGAATCTTGGGTAGTTGCAGCATCACTGTAGACTTTAACAGCAGCATTCTTAGAATCTACTTGTAAAGTACCAGCAGGAACAACTGTGATTGTTAAGTCAGTGGAAGGTGCAGTAGTCTTTACATCAGAAGCTAAGATGTATACTAAGCCATCACTAGCTTTAGCAGCATCGCCAGTTGTACCATCATTGATACTTGTGTCTTTATAACCATAGGCATAAGTATCGCCATTGGCATTTTGCAATACTACGGTGTAGTTAAGTGCTTGGTTTTTACCAACTTTACCACTTTGAGGTGCTAAAACATTGATTGAACCACCATCAGCGGTTGGTGTTGCAACATAGAAGTATGGTGTTGCAGCATTTTTAGTTGTAACTTTACCATTTTGATAAACTTTAGTTAATGAAGTGGCATTTTCAGTAATGTCACCAACGGCAACATATTGATCGTCACCAATCTTATAGCCAACAACAGAGCCAGCGCTATTCTTAACAATAGCTGTAATTGCAATTGTCTTGCCATAAGCTAATGTGCTGCCATCAACAGCATCGGATAAAGCATTGTCAGAATAAATCTGAGCACCGCTCACATACTTAGGTGTAACAGTGATATTACCAACGTTAGTGTCTTCAGTGTTGTTCAAAGAAGAAGCATCAGTTGTTACATCACTGCCTTTGATTGTGTAAGCAATACCATTACTTGTGGTATTGACACTAGTCAAAGCACCATTGTCAGTTCTGATTGAGTCAGGTGTAACAGCAACGCCAGCACCAGTAGTGACTTTAGAGCCATCAGTAGCTGTCCAGACAGTCTTAGCATTAGCAGTTTGTAAAGGTAATGTATCCTTGTCACCTTTACCAATCTTTAATTCTAAGTTAGAAGTTGAGCTGTCAACATCATCAAAGGCAACCCAGTTGTTGCCACCTTGAATGTGTAAAGATTTAATTGTGCTACCACTGAAGTAAACAGCATCAATCTTTAAATCTTGTGCACCTTTTTGAGTAGTAGTGGTTTTAGTTAAAGCTTGATCAGAGTAATATTGTGCTCTGTCTTTAACATTCAAAGTAACAATACCATCCAAATTGAACTTAGAAGTAACGTTTGCTTTTGTAGCAGCTTGTACAGTAGAGACATTAGCACCAGTAAAGGCAGGTGCTACGGCAGTAACAGCAGCTGGAGCTACAGCTAGTAAAGCTGCAGCAGCAATACCTAAATATTTAACTTTTGAAGTTTTAATCATGTGTATCAAAATCCCCCTTGATAAACTTGTGTTGTAGACTCAATAAATTGCCTACGTGTCCATTATAACATCTATTCGCATTTAATTTGTTAAAATTGGATAACGATGGCATGGTTTAACCGAAATTTAATATCAGTAACAGTTCAGTAACAGTACTGTAACTATTTATGTTACATTCTATTCAACGGTCACTTGCCCACCGGAAACCCATTGATCACCTCCTAGATTGTACCAGGTTGTGCCATTGACATCTTGTGTCTCAAAGTAACGCCATTCGGTGTTTTTATCCAACGTCCGGCCGGTATTTCCAGAGCCCGCGTTGCTGTATAAGGTTGCTGAATTATTCACTTTGACGATACCCGTCCCAGTTGGTGCTTGGGAAGCGGAATCGCCAACGCTTAGGTTAGACCCATTCATCCATTGGTTGGTGCCTAAACGGTACCAGGTTTGGCCATTATACAATGTAACCTTTTTGTCATATTTCCATGCAGTTCCATTGCCTAACCAGTCGCCATTTGAACTCATTGGGCCGGCATACATGTTATAAGTAGATGAGCCATTGCTGGTAATGGTGACCACGCCACCGTCATTGCTGACTTGCGGATCATATTGGGTCAAATTGTATTTGGCAATTAAATTGTTTAATTTCGTATTGTAATCTGGGGCTGTGGCATAGCGGCCGGTCAACCAAGCCGTAGAATCTTGGTAACTACCGGCATTTTCTAACCAAGTACCACTGTAGCGCGTTGGTTGCCAAGAAATCCCGTTACGTAACTTGAAGGCGTTATCCATGATAGAGTCGTACATATTGGGATATTTCTTGAAATTTTGCACGATGGTTTCATAATGATCCGTACGCCATTCTTGGGTTTGATAAGCCACATAAGCCCCCCAATAATCGCCCTTGATGCCAAATAAGTTGTAATTTGGCGCTGCGGCTAATTTAGAGTTCCCATAGTTAGATTCCAGCATAGCTTGGGCAATCATCACTGAAGGATACAAACCATTATCAGTGGCCACTTGTTGGGCCGAGGGCCAAATTTGGTCTAGAAAACCCTGTGCGGAATAATCGGCATGAACGATCCCGGGTTCATTAAATTGACCTAAAGCAGTGGTAGCGACACCTAAGCCCATAACCCCTGCCAGGCCAAGTACAGCTGCATGTTTTAAAAATGATTTCTTCATATATTCTCCCTGATTCATAAGTTTATTTTTTTCACGCTCTATGATGATGATACCAAGTCCCAAAACCACATACAAGTATTGCGCCAACTTGTAACTGAAATGATATTGCTGAAATTTGGTTGTAACCAGATTGTCACAGAATGAGTTTATTACAAATCCCCCTTCCACCAAGTCATAATAGAGCCTTGTGCAAATGCAAATACTCGTCCTTAAAAATAGTACGTGCTATAATTCATTCAAAAGGGAAATCTTTTAATGCTTAGGAGGAATCGATATGCATGTATCAAAACAAGATCTACAAGCGGCTAATGACAGATTCTTCGCCGAATCAAAAAATCCAACATTACTGACGCCAGAAATCGTGATTGATTTTCGTAAGCTTTTTAAAAAGTTTTATCCCAGCACTTTCCCATTTAGAAAATATTCCAATGAAACTATACGTTTGAACGTACTTAGTGGAAAGGAAATACTTGCATTACATGATACCGAAACAATTAGCCCAGATAATTTTAGCTTTGTTGATACAGATGAAAGCCCATTAGAAGTGGATAAGTTCTACATGTTTGACGAAGATGACTTAACTGATATTATTAAAATAACTTATTTGAGAGATTTACAACGATTTTTACGAATTTATCAGACCCAAGTGATTGCTTTGACTCCTATGGCAAAGCGAATTGCACTAAGCCAATCCGTATTTTCAATGGGCAACAGTAACTATTTTGAGCTTCACAAGTTCATGCTTAGCGTGCAATACATCGAATATTTAACTTCTCTATACGAAGAGGAAAATAATTCTAGGAATTAAGTAACATATTATGCCATCTTCTGATTAAACTAAAGTGTGGATAGAGTGTAGTTATAACGCCTAGTATGGTAATGGGAAGAACCAAGATTTCGCTTTCTAATTAAATCCTAAGATCAATTCATATGGAACAAATTTTAGTGAACTCAACTCCAAGCTTCATATAAGTTAAGTGAGAGAATCTTTAGTTATCTTAAAGAGTAAGCACACTTGAACTAAGATTTTCCAATTTTTTCACTTTAACGTGGGAAAAATTCCTTCCTCTTAAGAAATTTCTAAATGACAGTCCCAAAGATAAGATCGAAATTAAAGTGCCCACAGTTGTTAGACAAGAGAGTCTAACGATCGTGGGCACTTTTCATGAATGAATTATCGAATTGAGTGAAAAGTATAAATGCTGAAAACTCCATCAGGCGTTTTCCGACCTCAAAGCTTCTTTCATAGAATATTCAATTTATGAGCGTGCTCAATAAACCTGACTATGATTCGAATCATTATACCGGATAAAAATCACCTTGAGCAGCATAGACCCACTGTGAATCATTGCCTAAGCGAAGTACTTGTTTCCCATTGATATAGCGAACGGCATTGACTTTGTAGTCGCCATCAATTTTGATAGCACCTGATACGGTCCCATTAGATTCGCGCAACGTAACACCAGCTGATGTGGTAAATACCCCATCCAAATCCTTTTGAACTTCGATGTCTGCAGCTTTAACCCACTGATCTTTACCTAAACGATAAGCAGTGATGTTGCCATCAGAATCTTTGGCCACTTCAAAGGCTGACCATTCGTCAACGGAAGTACTCAATTTAGTATCAGTGTCCTTAGTGGTAGCAGCATCTGAGTAAATTACAGCGGCTTTGTTGTCAGAATAAACAGCTGTGCCTGTTGGTAGCTTTTCAGTGTCTACTTGTTCTTCAGGCGTTACTTCTTTGAAATTAGCAGCTTTGACATAAGTCCAAGTCTTGCCAGCTTTGCGGGCATAACCTACAATATCACCGTTCAAGCTGTCTTTAATCACTTGCGTGTACTCAAAGTTCTGTTCCTTGCCAACTTTTAAGTCATCAATCTTGTGGTTAAAGTCAATATCCCCATAGACATTCGCATCAGCAGTTGCTGTTACGGTGCCCTTAACATTTTCAGCATAATTATATTGCGTGGTGGCATTCACATCGCCAGCTTGAACCCAAAGGTCAGAAGCTTTGCCAGAAGCGTCGCCTTTGACAATATGGTAAGCTACCACATTAAATTTGCCATTCTTGTCATAAGAACCAGCAACTTGGTCATAAGTTAACGTCGTCTTATAATCAGTCACATAAGTCCCAGTGGGATCAGCCTTACCATCCGTGGTGATCTTACCAGTGCCATAGGTCGTGAGGGCATAGCGGTACAATGGCGTTAAATCTCGTTTAGTGGTTACTGTGCCATTCACTGCATTAACGTCTAATACTTGCGTTGGCGTTGTTGGCGTTTCAGATAATAGCAGATTAGCGGCATTCGTCCGGATAAAGTAAACACTGCCATTGTAAGTAAACCCATAAACTTGGCTACCATCATCGATGATGTAAGTTGCCAGTGGTCCAGTTATTTCGCCATTGTGAATTGCCGTTTGAATTTTAGTCGTGGTATCACTCGTCCAAGAACTAGGAACAGCGGTATAAATACCATTTGGATTAACGACAAACAAATTGTCATCTACGCTTACCTTCGTACCAGTGTCCTTTAAACCATAGTTTGTTAAGTCATTGATCTTAATATATGAATTTTTTGAAATCGACCCGGTTGCCTCAACATCCTCTGCACGGAGCCATGAATTGGCAACGTCCCCATTACTGGTATCAGATGAAATATGATACCCCCAAACTTGACCAGAAGACCCAATAGCGGTCTGGTCATATTTCAACGATGTGCCACTTTTGGCAACTGACTTACCAGTTGGTGTACCAAATGATGTGTCAGTAAAAGCAGGCGCATTGTCAATGGTAGTTATTAGTGTCCCCGTGGTCGTTGCCTCAGTTTGCCGAACATAGTATTTTTGGCCGTTCACACCAATTACGGTGTAATAATCGAGGCCAAGAATCTTCTCAACAGAAGCTTTCGCACTCGTGACAGGAATTAAATTAGTAGCGTTAGTGGCTTCCAGTTGTTTGGTTTCGTTGTTCCAGGTTAAGACATTTGGATAATTTTCTGCAGCATCAGTCCATGTTAAAAAGATAGCAGAGTTCGGTAAAGCAGTTGTTGTGGCCGCCTGAACGGTTCCTTGTTCAGGCGATGTTGCTGTAAATACGGGTGCAATAGTCGGTGCTACAACCAATAAAGCGGCAGCAGTTACACCTAAATATTTCACTTTTGCAGTTTTAAACATATGCTCAAATCCTCCTCAGTAAACTAACGTTGTAGCAAGGATCCTACGCTCACATTATATCACGAAAACGATTTCAGAAGAGGGATCACGCAGACCTTTAGGGAACGACTCCGCCGGGCACAAAAAAGAGCCAACAGGAAATAATCCCATTGACCCTTTTAATTCAACATTTAACAGATTTAATTTTGAATTAAATCATTATGCTGGGTAGAAGTCACCTTGAGAAGCGAAGACCCATTGAGAGTCGTTGCCTAAACGAAGTGCTTGTTTACCGTTGATGTAACGTACAGCGTTAACTGTATATTGGCCATCTTCTTTGATTGCACCGGATACAGTACCATCATTGTCGCGTAAAGTTACGCCTGCAGAAGTGTCAAAAGTACCATCTAAGTCTTTTTGAACTTGGATGTCTGCAGCCTTAACCCATTGATCCTTACCTAAACGGTAAGCAGTGATGTTGCCATCAGAATCTTTAGCAACTTCGAATGCAGACCATTCGTCAACAGAAGTGCTCAATTTAGTACCAGAGTCCTTAGTAGTAGCGGCATCTGAGTAAATTACAGCAGCTTTGTTGTCAGAATAAACGGCAGTACCTGTAGGTAATTTTTCAGTATCTACTTGCACTTCAGGAGTCACTTCTTTGAAAGTATCAGCTTTAACGTATGTCCAAGTCTTGCCTTGTTTACGAGCATAACCAACGATTTCGTTGTTTAAGCTGTCTTTGATTACTTGAGTGTAGTCAAAGTTTTGGCCTTTACCAACTTTAAGATCAGAGATTTCGTTTTGGAAAGCAATGTCACTGTAAACTTTAGAGTCAGCAGTAGCTGTTACTGTGCCCTTAACGTTTTCAGCATAGTTATATTGTGTAGTGGCGTTAACGTCACCAGCTTGTACCCATAAGTCAGAAGCTTTGCCAGAAGCATCGCCCTTAACTACGTGATAAGCTAAGACAACAAACTTACCATTCTTATCGTAAGAACCCGCAACTTTGTCATAAGTCAAAGTAGTCTTGTAATCATTAACATATGTGCCAGTAGCATCAGCTTTGCCATCAGTTGTAACTTGGCCAGTACCATCAGTTGTGATTGCATAACGATATAATGGTGTTAAGTCACGTTTAGTTGTAACAGTACCATTAACATTGTTAACTTCATAAGTTTGAGTTGGAGTTGCTGGGTTTTGATTCAATGCTAAGTTTGCTGTATCTTTAGCAACGAAGTAAACTTGACCATTCAAAGCGAAACCATAATAAGTGTTGCCACCCACAAGATAAGAAGCAACTGGACCAGTTACTTTGCCATTATTGATGGCATCACTAACAGTTGCAAAGTCAGAAGCACCAGTTGGAACCGCTGTAGCCTTACCATTAGTAACTGTGTACAATGTTGTAGCAGGAGCATCTTTAAATGCCAATGCAACATTGCCACCATTATTCTTCAAAGAATAGTTAGCCAAATCCGCTGTCTTTGTAAAACCTGTCGTAAGACTCTTGTCAGCTTCTCCAGCATTAACATAATACTTTTGACCGTTCACGCCAGATACAGTGTAATAAAGAATACCGCCAACAGTTTCTTGACTATAAGCAGCGTCTGTAACGTCAATAAGATCACCAGCTGGATAAGTTACTTGCGTCAACTTTTGTGTTGAAGCATTCCAAGTATAAACCTTAATATTGTTCGCAGTTAACTTGTTAACATCCCAAGAGATTGTATTCGTTGTATCAGGTAAAGCAGTTGTTGTAGCTGCTTGAACTGTACCTTGTTCAGCAGATGTTGCTGTAAAAGCTGTAGCAGCGACTGGAGCCACGGCTAATAAAGCTGCAGCAGCAACGCCTAAATATTTAACTTTAGATGTTTTCATAGTGTATAAGTTCCTCCTCATATCGAAACAAACATTTGATTATTTAATACTGTCAGTATTATACCACAGTCCCATATTCCAAGAAAAGAATTTTAATATTACATTGCCATTACAGCAATGCCAATATCGCACGCCTCCCCTGGAGCGCTCCACTGCACTCGAAAGTGACTCTTGAAATATCGGGCTAAAGACAAACTAACTTGATCCCAAAACCATTGATACCATAGAAAGTAATTGTAATTGTTCCTAATACCATATACATTATAACACGTTACCCACATTTGTGTGTACCGCTGGCCCGTAAATGTCAAAATAGTGACAATTAACCAGCCAGCCGTACTGCTCTCAACCCACAAAAGAGAAATAAATTGCCCAACGATCGTTAATAGCTTTTATCTTAAGTTGGGTAAAGCGGCAATAATAGCGATTAAATGACGATTCAACGAGATTTTGAAAATCGCGGGGTAATCTTCAGTTGTGGGTTCAAACAACCATTGAAATCTGTGCGTGTCATAATTTTGTAATATTTCTGAAACAATTCTTAGAATCAAGCAAGCTTGCCGTAAAACGTGGAAGGTGTTGATCCTAGCCGAAAATATTGGCAAGAATTGCCAAATTTTAGGCAGGGTCACAAATGAACCGCAACTGGCTGTTGGCTAAAATCAGCGGATTTCCGACCACTGAAAACCCCTTGATCAACTACAACAGCTCATTGCTGCTAATTTGTCGCTGTTTGGTGCAGTATTCGTACTGAAAAGATAATTGGTATCTTTTCCATAAAAACTATAACTGTTCTCCTAGATAAAATCAAGAAAAACATAAATATCTTCAGCTTCATGCCTTTCACGCAAGCTCACTATAAAAAACCGGTGTATTTTTGCATTGTGTGTCATGTGTCACTTGTCAATAGGTCATCTATACCACTTGGCACCACAAATACAACATGCTTCGGTCTTTAAACGATGAGATTTAGCTTAGAATCCGCATGAAATTTCTGTTGTCATGATTAAAACTTAGTATAGGCATTTTTGGTGTTCTGTCCTGGTGCCACCAGCCGGTGATTGTAGCGATTCCAATCACGCTGGTATTCTTGGTGTCAACTGGCCTCAGAACAAGGTGCAATTTTCAAATTTAGCAGTGATACGTGTCATCGCCAAGGGCTATCATAAAATCCGGAGGTCAATTCAGTATTTGCAAATGACAGTCGCGTAATTTTGTTGGGTAAAGCGCCTGCGGATCATGCCGGGGCTTGAGTTTAATTGGCAGTGAAACTGCTTAAACTCAAGAACCACAAATGGTCTGCGTTCAAAGCAACATTATTTTGTTTCACGTCAACTATCCTCCCTTCGCTTCCAGTATAACATGGCTACCGCTTATTTTAGGAGCGATTTCAAAACGGCACGCAAAAAAACCGAAGCCTTGATCGGAGGCTCCGGTTTTTCATATCTAGAATAGGTTTTAATTGCTGCAGGTTAATGTGCAATTATTATTCAGCGTTGTTCAATAATAACGAATGTTGGGTAAACGGCGTTATTGTTGAATTATGCTGGGTAGTAGTCACCATCAGAAGCGTGAACCCATTGAGCGTCAGTACCTAACTTCAATGATTGTTTGCCGTCGATGTATTTAACACCGAATACAGTGTATTGGCCGTCAGCTTGGATAGTGCCAGTCAATGTACCGTCAGCGTTGTATAAAGCAACACCGGCACCAGTATCAAATGTACCAGACAATGCCTTTTCAGTAGACAAGTCAGAAGCTTTAACCCATTGATCTTTACCTAAACGATAAGCAACAATGTGGCCATCAGAATCTTTAGATACATCAAATGCTGACCATTCGTCATAAGAAGTGTTCAACTTAGAACCAGAGTCCTTAGTTGCATCTTGATCAGAATAGATTGTAGCACCCTTGAAGTTAGAGTACAAAGCAGTACCAGTAGGTAATGCAGTTACTTTAGTAGCTGGTGCAGTAGGTTCAGTGGCTTTGTCAAAGTCAGCAGCTTTTACGTATTCGTATTTGCCGTTGTTTTGACGACCATAACCTAAGACGTCACCAGTGTTACCATTTTTAACAACTTGTGTGTATTCGAAGGTATCACCCTTAGAAACGCCACGAGAAGTGTCTTCCTTAGTCAATGCTGCATCAGTGTAAACTTTTGCATCATTTTTAGCAGTTAACTTACCAGTAGCATTTTCAGTGTAAACGTAGTCTTCAGTTGCTTTAACTGTGCTTGCGTTTAACCAGCTGTTAGCTACATCGCCGTTAGAAGTATCAGCGGAGATATGGTAACCAGTAACAGCGCCGGCTTTGTTCTTAGAAATTTGGTCATACTTCAAAGTAGTACCAGACTTAGCAACAGACTTGCCAGTTGGTGTATCAAAAATTGAGTCAGTGAATGCAGGTGCATTGTCGACTGTAGTTGTTACAACACCAGTTTGTGCAGTTGTAGAAGTGTCAGCGTTCTTAGTGACAACAGAAGAACCGTTGTCAGAGATGAAGTATAAGTGACCTTGGTAGATAATACCGAAGAAGCTGTTAGCTTTGAATACGGTGTTAACCCATTGGCCGATACCTGAGTTACCAGAATCACTAAATGTAGATTGTGCAGTATAGTGAGCTACTGGACGTGCAGTACCATTTTGAACTTCAGCTAAGATTCCGGCGATGACGTCAGAAGAAGCTTTACGTTGACCAAAGATGATAGAGTTGTTACTTACACTAGAAGAGAAACCAGTGAATGTGTTAGATGCTAAGTTAGCAGATTTGTCATTTACAGGCAATAATGCTGATTCAGCAGGAGCTAAGATAGTATCTTTGCTGTATTCATAGTCTTTTTGGAAGTAACTGTTAACTGGCACGAATGCATATGTGTCAGAAGAGTAGTCAGGGTTAGCAATGCTAGCTGAAATCTTGAAGAAAGGACGAGTACGAGTACCGTCTGGATTCAACATAACGATTGGAGTGTTGCCACCCATGTACAAGTTAGCCTTGGCAGGGCCTTTGTTCAAGGAAGTGCCATCAGCGTTGCCATAGAATACCCAGTTAGCACCGATCAATTGGGCGATATAGTCACCGTTGATCTTAGTCATTGAAGGTACAACGACATCTGGGAATGTAGTAGTTGCAACGGCAGCGTCGTTATCAACGACAGAGCCGCCATCAGTAACAGTAGGTGCAGCAGATGCAGATACTGCAGATACTGGTGCTAATGCAGCTGGAGCGACAGCCAATAATGCAGCGGCTGCGACACCATAAAATTTAACTTTTGAAGATTTCTTCATGTTTGGTATTCCTCCTAAAATTCTCATAATTTATAATTGATACCAGAAGTTATAATAACAAAACAGATTACTTTGTACAATAGAGGCATGGCCAATGCAAAATCCCCGCGGTGGGTTTTACCGTAATTACCATGTGTCCAGCTAGCAATAATCAAATTTGCTCATAACTATGTTGGTCAATCATTTACCAACACTGTAATTCTACAATAAAAAGCCATATTTGTGAACTCTTTTTAATACATTTTTTTATTTGAAATGATTTTTTAATATTGTAAACCGGACTTGTACGATGGTTAACAGTGATACAGCGCCATTCGTCTGTCCCTGTCTAAGTATTGTTGCGGGAATGTTACGAAACCGATTGTTTCGCGCTTACATACGTTTGCATGATTCTTTTTTTATTATTTTTAATGATTATAGAATACAGCTGTTATTTATTGCAGTTTTTGAAATTTCTGTGGGACCACTTTCAACGTCCATTTTAACGATTATTAGGCTAATTCGCAAAAAAGCACTTTTCAGATTTTCACACTGAAAAGCGCTTCCATTTTCTAGATTAGGTTGAGTTGGGTCCGAATCCAGATCACTAAATATAGTTCAATTGTGAGGATTAAATAACAACGTATGCGTTTATACGGTGGCTGGTTCCTCAAAGACTTCGGTGACAATTCGTTCCACGTACTTTGCACCCAAGACTTCAGCATATAGTGCGACACCGTCTTTAATAAATAATTGAGAGTCTGTAAGTTGCTGCATCGCCCCTTTGACGGTCTCAGCGTCTAGATCTTGTTTCACTTCGGCTAAGACCAGACTTGTCTTCTTGCCTTCGTTGTTGTTAAAGGTCATTTGTAATTGCTTCATTATAATAGTCCTCCTCTTATTCGGCTGATGATGTGACGACGGATTGGCGGGTGACGATTTCACTGTCGCCCAGGGTATCGGCGACCCCTAAGGCAGCCAAGGTTTGCCCGATTTGATCCACCAAGGTGGGATCAGGGTTTGCCACCACGTGTTTCAACGTCCGGATTTTCTGGCCATCTTTGTAGTGTTTCCCCAGTAGCGTGTAGTTTAGCGTCGTGCTGTTCCAATTCAAGTCCATGTGTGTAACCTCCAGGTCTATTTTGTGGGTTTTTGTAATGCTTAGCCGCTAGCTGACTTGCCTTACATATACTAGTAACACCTGGGGGTGAAATTATGGCAACTTTGACTTGCATTTTGGGAGAAATGGCGTTATTTTAGGGTTTGTAAAGGACCTGAAAAATCTTTTCGGAACAACATTTAACTTTTTTAGGATTTATTTTTAAAATTGGCCAAGAAAGGTTTCTTTTTTTGGAGAATTCGTATATACTTTACTTTGGTATTCGTTACTGAATCGCTCATAATTGCAGAAGTCTCCCGATCGGTAGGGAGGCTTTTTGTTTTCTATTGGGATTTTAAAAGCCGGTCCTTGACAGTTTTGGCTGTCAGGGGCCGGTTTTTTTTGGTAGTCAGCTTGAACTTGTGCCAACGGGCCTAATAGGGCACTACTACTTGATCCACGGCTTGACGCAGGGTTTTGGTGGCACTGGCGGCGTCTTTGGCCTGCATGATGGCCGAGACTACGGCAACGCCGTTGACTTTGGCCGGGGCGATGGCGGCGACGTTGGTTGTTTTTAAGCCGCCAATGGCGTACACGGGAATCGGTACCGCTTGTTGAATGGCCCCTAGGGTGGCGACGCTGGTGTGGACGGTTTTCACATGGGTGGTGGTGGGGAAAATCGCCCCTACCCCCAAATAGTCTGCGCCTTGCTGGGCGGCGGTTTTAGCTTGATCTAAGGTCTTGGCGGTGGCGCCGATGATGGCTTCAGGGCCCAGGATGTGGCGGGCAATGGCCACGGGCAGGTCGCTTTGACCCAGGTGCACCCCGGCGGCGCCCACGGCCTGGGCAATATCCAGGCGGTCGTCAATCAATAAGGGCAAGTCATAGCGGTCGGTGATGGCTTTGACCTGTTGGGCTAGGCGATAGATTTCTAAGCTGGAGCCGGTTTTTTGCCGCAGTTGCACTAAGCTGACACCGCTTTGGCAGGCTAGGTCAATTTGTGTCAGGAATGCTTGCGGGGTCAAATTAGTTTCATCGGTGACTAAGTATAAAGGTCGGTTATGTAAGTCCATGGTTCGTCCTCCAAATGGCATTGATTTCGTAATGGCCTCATTGTACTGATTCAGCCAGTGAAATGAAAGCCTTATTTTTTTCTCCTTGACAATGGGCCTAGAAATCGTTATAAATATGGGTAAGCCGAGTTTGGCTGTTATTAATTGAATAATTCGTCTGGGGTGCCGCTATGCGGCTGAGATTATACCCATCGAACCTGATGTAGTTTGTACTGCCGAAGGAAGCGCGAGTGGGTCGTATTGACTTTAAGATGACTGCCAAACCTTCTTTTCGCAACAAAGGAAGGCTTTTTTCTTTGGCTGTGAATCGAAATTTCAAATTAGTCGTTTTACCAATCATACCAATCCCTACCCCTTTCTTCGGCGTTTGAAGAAAGGGGTTTTTTGTATGGTGATCGTCAATGGTCAAGCAGAATCAGGGATAGTCGGTCAAACTATCACTGAGTTTTTAACAAAGCGCGAAGCACCACTGGAAAATATCGTGGTGGAGCGCAATGGAGATATTGTCCATCGAGCCGATTTTGATGTCACTTTGGTGGCGGAAAACGACAAGATAGAATTGATTTCGTTCGTCGGTGGCGGCTAGGAGGTTCATATTTTGAAGGAAATACAAGGTTTGAGTTATGAGGCCGTTTATAACGGCATGAAAGAACGTAATGTGAAAGACTCTACCGCGAAACTGGCGGGGGCCCATGTGACCATCGCTGGGGTTGGGGGTCTAGGTTCTAACATCGCCATTGCTTTGACTAGAATTGGCGTGGGTCATTTGACCTTGATCGACTTTGACACGGTGGAATTGAGCAATCTCAATCGCCAGCAGTTCAAGTTAAGTCAATTGGACATGCCTAAGGTCACGGCGTTGAAGCAGAATTTACAGGAGTTTAACCCCTTTGTGGCTATTGATACGGTGCAAACTAAGGTTACCCATGACAATGTTCAGGACTTGTTTGCCGGGGCTGACATCATTTGTGAGGCCTTTGATAATCCGGCGGCCAAGGCCATGTTACTGGAGGCAGCCACGGAGTTCTACCCGGACAAGCCTTTGGTGATGGGCACCGGCATGGCAGGGATCCACAGTTCCAATACCATCACCACCAAGCATCCCCGGCCCAACCTGTACATCGCCGGCGACGGCACCTCCAAGGGGGCCGAGGGTTTGATGGCGCCTCGGGTGATGATTTGTGCCGGGCACGAAGCCAACATGATCGCCCGCTTGATTTTAGGAGAAACTGACATTTAAGCTCGGTTTCGTTTTGAGGACAAATAAAACAGCTATTGACGTTTTGATTATAGGAGGATTACATACCATGGCAAATACAGATGAACTAATTATTGGTGGTCACAGCTTCACTTCCCGTTTTATCCTAGGTTCGGGGAAATACTCATATGATCTAATTGATTCCGCGGTGAACCACGCCGACGCGCAGATTATCACCATGGCCCTGCGCCGGACTAACACCCAGGAAGAAAATATTTTGAACTATATCCCTAAAGATGTCACGATCCTGCCCAATACTTCCGGGTCCACCAACGCTGAGGAAGCCATTCGTACCGCCCGCATTGCCCGGGAGCTCAGCGGCAGTGATTTTATTAAACTAGAAGTTGTGCCAGACAAGAAGTATTTGATGCCGGACAACTATGAAACTTTGAAGGCCACCGAAGTGCTGGTGAAGGAAGGCTTCACCGTCTTACCTTACGTGTTGCCTGATTTAAACGTGGCCCGGCAATTGGTGGACGCCGGTGCGGCCACGGTGATGCCTTTAGGGGCACCCATTGGCACCAACAAAGGCTTAGCTACCAAAGATCTGATTCAAATTCTCATTGATGAAATTGACGTGCCCATTATTGTGGACGCCGGCATCGGTCGGCCGAGCCAAGCGGCTGAAGCTATGGAAATGGGGGCTAGTGCGGTAATGGCGAATACCTCCATGGCCACAGCCGGTAACATTCCGTTAATGGCTGAAGCCTTCAAGTTAGCCGTCCAAGCTGGCCGCAAAGCTTTCTTGGCCAAACCTGGTCGGGTCATTGAACACGGCGCCGTGGCCTCTTCGCCCCTGACTGGCGTCAGCGAAGCCTAGCCATGGCTACTGACAATAACAACGCTACTGATAGGACGACATTGCCGGACTTGCCGGTGGATATGGCCCAGTTGACCCAGCATTTAGCCAAGATCAACGCCCTGTCCCCGGATACTTCCGGGCAAAACCGCTTGGTGTATTCTCCCGGCTGGGTGGCGGCTCAACGGCAACTGTTGGCCTGGGGCCAGGAATTGGGTTTAACGGTGACCTTAGATGACTACGGCACGGTTTACCTGGATTTAGTAGGTCGGGTTCAGCCGGAGACGATCATTGCCACCGGCTCCCATATGGACACCGTGGTCCAAGGTGGGCCTTTAGATGGCTTGTATGGGGTCTTGGGCGGTCTGCAAGCTTTGCTGACCTTGAAGCAAGCTTTGGGCCAACCCAAGAAAACGCTGCGGGTGATTGCCTTTAGCGAAGAAGAAGGCAGCCGCTTCCCCACCACCTTTAGTGGTTCCAAGCACTATGCCCGCATTGAAGATACCACGGGTTTAAAGGATAAGGACGGCCTAGACTTTGATAGCGCCCGGACGGCGGCAGTGGCCCAATTGGCTGGGCCCGACATTCAGCGGACCTTGCCGAAACTGCCGGCTACTTTTACGGAATTGCACATTGAACAAGGCCCAAGATTAGCTGCAGCAAAAGCCCAAATTGGCTTAGTGGCGGCCATCGTGGGCCAACGCCGTTATACCGTGACGGTGACCGGCGTGGCCAACCATGCGGGGACGACCCCCATGGCCCAGCGCCAGGATGCTTTCCAGGCCACAGTACAGTTCATCAACCGCCTATTCCTGTTAGCCCAGTCCTTGAGCCCAGACTTGACCTTCACCGTGGGGGAATTGGCCTTGACGCCCAACACCGTCAACGTCATCCCCGGCAAGGTGGTCTTCACCGTGGACTGCCGCCATACGGATACGACTGTATTGGATAATTTTGAAACCCTCATGGGCAATACAGCTGCTTTATTGAGCCACGATCCGCTGACCATCAGCGTTAGCCGCTGGGCCAAGATCCCGCCGGTGCAATTGGACCAACAACTATTGGCCCAAAACGCTAACCTGGCGGACCAACTACAGCTGAGCCACTTAACTCTGGCCTCGGGGGCGGGCCATGATAGTCAAATCATGACCCAGGTCACCCCCACCACCATGATCTTCGTTCCCAGCATCAAGGGCATCAGCCATGCTCCCCAAGAAGCCACGGCGACACCGGACTTATTAGCTGGGGTGCAATTGTTAACGGCCAGTCTATATCGCCAAGCTTATTGAGGAGGGATTGAACGGTGAAAAAATTAAGTTTAACCGGCCAAATCAGCCTGGGCATGGTGGTAGGTGCTGTGGTGGGGCTGATATTTGGCCCGCAAATTGCTGGGGTGCAGCTCTTAGGCAACATCTTCTTGCGCCTGATTCAAATGGCGGTGGTCCTGTTGATTTTTGGGGCGGTCATTGAAGCCATTGGTGGCCTGGCCGCCAAGGACCTGGGCCGCTTAGGTGGCAAAACCGCCGGCTGGTTTTTAGGCACGACGCTCTTGGCCGCCATTTTGGGCCTGGCCATGGGGTACTTGTTAAACCCAGGTGCTGGGCTACATTTGGCCCAGCTAAGCCACAGTGCCAAAATCGCCAAGGCCCCCAGTGACATCAGTCAAACCATTTTGAACTTCTTTCCGGCCAATATTTTTGACGCCTTGGCCAAGGGCAATGTGATCCAAGTGATCATTTTTGCCATTCTCTTTGGCATCGTGTTGAATCAAGCTAATCGCCACGGGGCGTTTAATGGGATTTTGACCGGGGTCAAACAAGTGAACCAGTTAACGGTGAAGTTAGTCATGCTCGTCATGAAGGCTGCCCCTATTGGGATTGCGGCCCTCATGGCTTGGGTGACGGCCACCAGCGGTTTGAAAATTATTTTACCCCTGTTGAAGTTTCTCATGGCCTTTGGGTTGGGGAGCTTGGTGTTCTTGATGGGCTTGTTCGCGTTTATGAGCTGGTACGCCAAGGTGCCGTTGCGGGGGTTGATCAAGGGGTTCGCCCGGATCATTTTGATCGCCTTTACCACCACGTCCTCGGCCATTGCCCTGCCGGTGGAGATGGAAGATGCCCAGGAGCGCCTGGGGGTCAGCCAATCCATCAGCCAGTTGGTATTGCCTTTGGGGATGGCTTTGAACAGTAACGGGCTGGCCATGTATTTGGCGTTAGCCTGCTTCACCTTGACCCAGTTATACGGCATGTCTTTGACTTTGCTGGCTTTGGTGAAAATCGTGTTGCTGGCGGTGATTGCTTGCCTGGGCACGGTGGTGGTGCCTGGTGGCGGCTTAGTGGCCTTGACCATCGTGGTGCCCACGTTAGGCCTGCCCACGGAAAGCATCGCTATTTTAGCGGGAATCGACTGGTTCTCGGGGATGTTCCGCACCGTATTGAACGTGGTGGGGGATACCACCACAGCCATTGCCATTGCCGCGGATGAACACGAGTTGAACCGGGCCGTTTATGCCCAGGAACATCCGGCTACTAAAGAATCTTAAAGTTTAGTTGTAGATAATAAAAAAGCCAATTTCCAGACGCGTTAGGCGCTTAGAAATTGGCTTTTTTGCTGGTTATTTGATGGGAACTTGGAAAGTGTTGTTGGTAAACTTGCTGCCGACTGTCCCACTGTTGCCATTGACGTAAGCGGAGAATTCCACTTGGTCATTGGCCTGAAGGAAGCGGGCGTATGGATATTTGTTCAAGGAAATGTTGAAGATAAAGGCTTGATCATTGATCATAAAGTTCACGGTGTTATTGCTGGCGGCTACCCGGGAAACGGTGCCCTTGAATTGCTTCAAGGTGCCGCTTTGGCTGGCGCTGGCGGTGTCGATGCCGGTGCTAAACAGGTCCCGGTATTTGCTGAGGGCTTGTTTGGCGTCGGTGCCCACGGCCACGGTGTTTTGGGTCCCGTTCCCAGACGCTAGGAGGTAAACGTAGGACATGAAGGCCCCGTTTTCATCCACCATGGATACCACCCAAGTGGGTTTGCCATCGATACGATATAACAGGGGCATGTTAGCTTTCCATTGGGTCTGTTTCATGCGGTTTTCCGCTAAACTATTGGCCCGGGTGGGGGTCATGGCTTCGTCGTTTTCCTTGTAATAATGGGTGGCGCCGGTGGCCGCATCCACATAGGTGTAACCTAATACGGAAGTTTGGCTGCGGTTGACACTGGTCATAGACGCGAAGTAGTAGATCTTGTTCTTATAAGCAATCGGGGTAATGTTGTCATCCTCCCCTTCCGTTCCCACGTCACTAACGGATTGCATGACGCCAGATTGCGAGCCGCCAAAACCATGGGCATTCCACCAGCCGTTGCGGTCACTACCCCAGGAAGCCAACTGCCAGCTGGCTAAAGTGGGGTCAATGGCAACGTCTAGCCACTTCGGTTTATTTTTCACCGTGTAAAGCTGAACTTTCCCGGTCTTGGCGTCCATGGTGGCTACCCACTTCTTACCGTAGTTGGGTTTGTTGGTGAGGCCATAAGCCTTGTACAGGGACACCACGTAATAAGGGCGGCCGGCTTCGTTGACCTCAAGCTGGGGCGCATTGCCATCCATGCGCAGGTTGTGTCCGGAGGTGTAGGCGTACAGGCGCCGCTTGGCATCGTGGGCGAAATAGGCCGATGGGGTGTAGTACATAGCGGTTTTCACAAATTTCGGTGAAGCATCTTTTTTGGTGGCGTCGGTGAGGAAGTAGCCGTCCACCTTCTTATAATGTAAGTACCGGAAGAAAGAACCATCGAAGTCTAAGGGGGCCACGTAACTTAGATGGCCGTGGTAGAGCTGGGCCCGGAGGTGGTCGAGGCTATAGACGTTGGAATTGGGGACATTTGATAAGGAGTTTTGCATTTGGTTGCGGATAGTGGTGGTGGAATTGGCCACCGGGATCTCCTTACTCTTGGGGCTGATTTCCGGCATGGGTGCGTTTTTGGTGTTGGTCTTCGAATTGATCACCACGGTATTGGCAATGCTCTTGGCGCTGAAAACATTTAACAGGGCGCTGGCCGCAAAGGTCAGGACCAATAGGCCAATCCCCAGGCCCACAAACTTAGGCAGGCGACTGGGCACATCTTGGTTGACGAACTGGGCCCGCTGGGTGGGGTTGCGCATGGTTTTCACATTGATTTTAGGCAACTCCCCTTGAATGAGGAACAACGCTCCTAGAGCCGCCATGATGGTAAAGGCCGCGAGGTTCCACAAAATCAAGGTCAGTAGGGTTTGCGGTGGTAATTGCACATAGAAAATAATGCCAAAGATGGCAAATAAGATAATGGCGGTAATGACCAGCCACTTTAAGCGCTTTCGTAATTTGTTTTTAATCAGGACCGCCCCCGCGTAAATCAGGGGAATCAAGCCCAGGGCTGTGAAGATAGCCGTTATTTTAATGAACAATAGAAACAAGTCGTTTACCTCCTCGTATAGTTAGTTTTATTATAACAAACCCAGGACTTGACAGGGGGAGAATTTGTTGAGAGAATAAAAATATTGAATCACCACCGGGTGATAGAGGTAGGCTCCAGCGCTTTAGGTCTCGTAGCGCTGGGGGATACCTCTTTTTTTATTTTAATTTTTGGAGGTTTTTAGTTATGACTTGGGTTTATTTAATCATCGCCGGGGCATTTGAAGTGGTGTGGGCTACGACCATGAAACTCAGCCACGGTTTTACGAATTTCTGGTACGCCGCCGCCACGGTAGTTGGCTTGATTTTAAGCGGGGTCTTCTTGGCCCTGGCTGTGAAACACCTGCCAATTAGTTTGGCCTACCCCATTTGGACCGGCATTGGTGCTGTGGGTTCCATCATCGTAGGCGTGGTTTTCTTCAAGGATTCAATCCCCGGCTTGACCTGGGTCTTCATCGCCATGTTGGTGGTGGGGATCATTGGGATCAAGGTTACCAGTGGGCATTAAAACGTATATTAAAGGGCAATCCCGGGTGGTGCTGGGGTTGCCCTTTTTGGGTGGTTTTATTTGAATTCGTTGTCGTCGACTTTTTTGAGTGACTTTAGAACTCTGTCACGCCAAATATGTTTGTAATTTCTTCATTGATATTTGTATACAGATTGTTTTTATACCATGGCTTTTGGTATCTTTTTTGGAGTGCATCAGCATTCTCTTTCGCAGTTTTAATCCTGTCAAACAAGTACTCATCATACTGATTACCCTTAAATTTGGCATAATCAGTATTAAAATAATCTTCACTGGAAAGAATGGCATTGAGTTCGTTAGGCGTATATTGCTTGTGAACCGGTCTATAATGCATTAAAATCCAAACTTCAAGATTGATGCTTGAAAAAATTATTGTGATATCATTTTTCCGAGCAAACACATCACATTTTTGTAAATCGGGCTCAGTGAAATCATCGCGATCAAATACAACGTACACTTTTTCAACACGTTTCTTTTTGGAAAGTCTATCTACTTTTGTTTTTGCTTTTTTCAACAAAGACAATCCACTCAGCCCTAGAGAATTTACTGAAACCTTTTCAATCTTTTCAGTGTGCACATTGGGACTATTGTATTTTCGGCGTAACATTTCAAAATAGGCCTTTTCAGAATCACCTTCACAATAGATTGCAATAATTTTTTTGTAAGGAATGTTCTTAGACTTTCGTGCCATGCTTAGTCCTCCGTTGACGACTCTTGGCCGCTAGCATCCAGAGCGCTCAGCATTTCTTGCACATCAATTTGTGGCAGTGCACCAAAGCGGCCTTCAATATAACGTTGCATATACCTAACATCATACCGAGTTGTATTTCGACTGTCTTTAAAGTCAAATACTGAACGTAAAGTACTTCGGCCTTTAAAATCTTTTTCGATTAAATAAATTTGATCTGTACGTAAATCAGAATTGAGTAACTGCAGCTCATGTGTTGTCAGTATAAACTGATTACGATTTTGCTTAGAATTGAATATTTGCAATAAGGCTTTTGATAGCTCAAAGTGCAATGAATCATCAAATTCGTCAAACAATAATGTCTTACCATTTCCACCTAATTGAGCATTAATAATTGATAATGCAATTAAAAACACTTTTTGTGTCCCCCTCGATTCTCGCTCAAGTGAAAGTTCTTGTTCTCCGATAACATTGCCTTGATCATCATACTTTTTGTGCACAGTAAATAATTTCTGAGTTGTGAAATGATCTAGGCCCTCTATATTATCCAATCCAATCAACTTAACAGAATAGTTGGAGCCATTTATAGTGAGAGATGGCATTGGTTCATCACGTACTCGGACATCAATTATATTAAAGTCTGCAAAACGGAGAAAACGTAAAAATTCATTTTTAACACTATTATTATTCATTAAGTTTGCAAGCTCATCCGGAATAACTTGATCATCCACAAAAATTAAATCATCTTGAAACCATTGAATAACAGAGATTGCATTGTCATCGTTGGCTTTTTGTGCATTATATAGTAACAAGGAATTTCTTTTAGTACTCTTAGAAACAGCGCTTAATTCTTCAGGAAGTACATCATAGACCTGATAATGACGACTGAAATATATTCGTTCAGTCGTTTTTAAAACCACTTTTAATTCTTCAAAAGTAATTTGATCAGCTTGGTAAGAAAAAGCATACTCAAAGGTTTGTTGGCCGTAATTAAATCTAATTCGAAAACTAGTATCATTTTTATCTGAGTTCTCTTCTAGGAGGAATGGATTGAAGGATAATTTACTAGTAATTTTTGAAGGATCATTCAAGACCATGTTTTTCATTAGCTTTAAAGCATCAATTAAATTAGACTTGCCTGAACCATTTGGGCCAATTACAACAAGACTTTTTAAAAGTGAACTGTCATTCTCAATGATTGTATTCGTAGCTTTAAGACGGCTAAGACGTTCGCCGGTTTCGGCAGAAAGCGTCATTTCATCCTTAATTGAGCCAAAGTTACGAACAGAAAAATCGATTAGCATAATTAGCCACCTCCATTGTTTAGTGCACCATAAGTATAGCATTCGTTTTGTATTTATGTCGAGCAGAATACATATTTTTGTGAACTGATATCAATTATAGCTATAAATTGACCATTTATAGCTATCAGTTCACATTTATTATCGATGCAAAAAAAGATGCCTTTGAAAAAATTTTAAAGGCATCTTAACGTAATTTATTTTATATCCAAAACAATAGCTCGTACCAGGTCTTCCGGAATCGGCTGGTCAAAGGCAATGTTCAGCCGTTTCTGCCCGGTGGCATAACCCGCTGCTTTAGCGCTTTGCAATTGGTCTGGGGTTAAATCCTCAGAAATTGCCACCGAAATATGGGCTTTATAAGCCGCTAAACTCACATAACGCTTGTCGATCACGAAGAATGGCAAGCCATATTTGATGGTTTCTTGGGCCGCTGGCAAGGTTTGGGTAATGAGTTGTCGCAGGTTTTTGAGAATTAGTTGGGCATCGTGTGTTTGAATTTTAAGATATGCATCGATGTCCGTTACTTTTGGGCGCATTGGCATGGTTAATCACCTTCGTATTTTATAAACCGATTGCTTTTTCAAATTCAGCTCTGGTCATGACTTGGCCAGTAGTTTCCTTGGCCATCGTCTTAAAATTCTGCACAATGATGGCCTGTCTTTTTTCAAACTCTACCGCAAATGCAGCACCTGTGTAACCTTCTTGCATTAATTCTTGGCGAATATCAGTACTGAAATCAAAGAAATCTGGTTGCTCCCTGGTTCTATGTGTCATCAGTCATCACCTCACATGGTTATGTCAAACTAGTGCCACCACAACTTAATCAAAGCTTGGGTCCCATCGTTCCCCAGTTTTTTATCTTCCACCAGCACCCGATATAATTCGGCGGCTTGTTCGGTGGCGGGGAGTTGGATCTTCATATCATCAGCGCTGTCTAGAGCAATGCGCAGGTCTTTTAAGAAATGTTTGGCGAAAAAGCCAGGGGTGTAGTCGTTCTTCAAAATCCGGGGGCCGTAGTTACTTAAGGACCAGTTGGCGGCGGCACCGGAACCCACGGTATTCATGACCGCTTCCAGGTCTAAGCCGGCTTGTTTGGCGTAGACAAACATCTCCACCATCCCCGTCATGGTCCCGGCCACCATGATTTGATTGGCCATTTTCACATGTTGGCCGCTGCCGGCGGGGCCAAAGTAATTGATGTTGCTACCCATGGCCTCAAAGATGTCCTGGTTCGCCTCAAAATCAGCTTTATCCCCACCCACCATGATAGTGAGATTGCCGTTTTTAGCCCCCAGGTCACCGCCGGATACTGGGGCATCCAGGGCGGTGATGTGGCGGTCTTTGGCCGTGGCATAAATCCGTTGGGCAATATCTGGCCGAGTAGTAGTCATATCAATGAGGGTTTGTTGGCTGTGAATGCCTTCAAACACCCCATCTTTGCCAAAGTAAACCTGGTCCACATCCTTGGGAAAGCCCACGATGGTGATCACCACTTCCGTAGCTTGAGCTACTTCGGCGGGGCTGTCCAGCCAAGTGGCCCCGGCGGCAATGGCAGCTTTGGCGTGATCTTTGGTGCGATTATACACCGTCACCGGAAAACCTGCCTTTAATAAGTTCTTGATCATGCCCGTACCCATGACCCCCGTGCCGATAAATCCAATTTTTCTAGCCATAATAATGTTTCCTCCTACGCTCAGTCTGCCATTAAGGCTTTGTAAATATTATTGGACAAGGTCCGCATCTTCTTAGAGCTGGCGTTATATAAATAACGATTGCTCAGTAAAACCAGCCCGGACTTGCCATTTTTCTTTAAGTATACCGTAGCTTCATAACCGGTGACAAAGCCGTGGGAATAAATATGTTTGTCATAATTATAAACCCCGCCGCCATAATTGCCCCCCGTGGTGTTACGCAGGGTCGCCAAGGATTTCTTTTCGATGATTTTGCCATCGATCACCGCCTGTTGAAACTTCAACAAGTCCCCAGCCGTGGAGTAAATATTGCCGGTGCCCAGCTCCCGATTATAGCTGATGGGCGTGATGTTGATGGGCTGGGTATAGGCATCCAGATTCCCCTTTTGACTATTATAAGGCACGGTGCGGTTGGCTTCCTTGGCAAAGTTGGGCATAAAGCCCGTATTTTTTAGCCCCAAGGGTTTAAAAACCTGTTGCTTGGCCAAGGCCGCATAGCTCTTCCCGGTGATTTTCTCAATGACGCCGGCTAACAGGACATAGTTCACCGGGGCATAGTTCCACTGATTCAATTGATTGGGTTGAAAAATAGCGTGGTCCACAGCGAAATTTACGATTTTGGCGTCCTTATTGGCATAGGTCAGCTGCTGGACCCCCATAGATAACCCCGAGGTCATGTTTAGCATTTGGCGCAAAGTGATTTGATCACTGCCCTGCACTGCTGGGTAATAGCGGTTGAGTCTATCAGACAATTTCACCTTGCCCAATTCCACTTGCTTCATTAATAAAACCGCTGTCAACGATTTTTGAACGGAAGCCCATTGGAACAGGGAGTTATAATCGTTTTTGCGTTTTTTGCTAAAGTCCGCGTAGCCAAACCCCTGTTGATAAACGGGCTGACCCTTTTTATACAGCAACGCTGTCCCGGTGAAATGGCTGTCGTTGAGCAGACCTTCAATTTTGGTGCGCTGGGTGGCCGTTAATTTGTCCACCGCTTTAGCCACCCGGGGGTCACTTTGATTGCCAGTGGCTAACTTGGTTTCCTGCTGGGCCAATTCTCGTTTATAATAAGCCCGATTTTTGGCCATTTTTTCGGCCACGATCCGGTCTTGGGTGGCTTGATTTCGGGGCACGATAATCATATTGTAATAAATCATACTGCCGATCACGCCCAGGACCATCCCCGTGATCAGGCTGATAAGCAATTTGCGACTTGGTTTCATGCACATTTTCCCCTTGTTGATTAATAATACTTCCATCATACCACGGGCTTCTGGGTCTGGGGGCGGATTTTTCCTGACTGCTTTGCCATGTTATAATAACCCTGTACGAAATTTTAATGGAGGTTTCCCCCAAATGAAGAAAACAATTATGATGTTGCTGACCAGCGCGGCGCTACTGTTAGTGGCCGCCGGCTGTAGTAACGGCAACAGTTCCCAGTCTAAGAGTACCAATAACGGGACTTACGACACGGCTCTGGCCAATGGTAAAAAGGCCGTCAGCGACGACCAATTCGCCCAAGCTGAGGCTTATTATAAGACGGCTTCGCAAATCAAGACCAACGATCCAAAATCCAGCGCCTACAACAAGCAAGCTAAGGCCCTGGCTGATGCGCAAAAGAACATCACGGATCTGGACTTCAGCAAGGCTTTGGCCAACCTGAAGATCGTCACCAACACGCCCGATGGTTTGAGCGCCATGAACAGCAAGGCAAAGACTTTAACCAATCGGGTCAACACCATCGTGAAGAACCGTAAAGCTTTGTCCAAGTTATATGACACGGCGAAAACGGCCTACAGTCAGGGGAATGTGGAACAGGCGGACGCGAATTTATCCCAGTTACTTTCCCAAGATTATATCGGCCAGGATGCTTACGCGGATATCCGTTTGGACGCTTTGACGTTGAAGTCTAACAACAGCGCCAATGCGGCTAAGAGCGGCCAAACCACTTCCCAAGTGCCAGCCACTAGCACCACCGCTTCTAGCAGCACTTCAGCAGCGGCCACCAGCAGTTCCGATGCCCCAGCAGCGGAACAATCTAAAGCGGCCAGCGGTGGTGAATACACCAGCAGCGACAATACCGTGGATGGCAAAGCCGTCACTGCCCAACAGATTCAAACAGCCCGGGATCAATTAAAGTCCCAAGGCGTGGATACGGCGGCTTGGTCTAACCAAGACATCACTCAAGCCATTCAAAATGCCGCTAAAGATGGCCGGACCACGGTCAAAGAAAGCGACATGACTAATTTTAAATAAGTTTTGGTAAGCTAAATTTGCTAAACAAATAACCCAATCCCAGGTATTTTCTGAGATTGGGTTATTTTTGTGGTGTTAGTCGACGGCCGTTGTGATGGCCTGGCGGACTTGGGCAGTATTTGCAACCGTGGCAATTTTGGGAAATAGCTTGGTGATGAAGGTGTCGTGGAGGGCTGCATCCCGATCGGCGCAAGCGTCAGCTACTAAAATCACCCGATAGCCATATTGAAAGGCATCTAAGGCTGTGGCGTAGACGCCGTTGGTGGTGACCACGCCGGTTAGAATAATGGTATCAATTTTGCGGCGCCGCAGTTGCAGGTCTAAATCGGTGCCAAAGAAGGCGCCGGGATTATGTTTGGTGACTCGAATCACATTTTTCGCCGTGGTATCGGTGGCGATGGCCATGGCCAGTTGGCCAAAGTCCGCGGGATAATGCCGGGGTTTTTGGTCAAAGGGATGGAGATAGCCCATGGTGGCCGCATCCACGTTCACCAAAGTGATTAAAGCGGGGGTGTTTTTAAGGCTCGCGGCAATTTGATTGGCAGCGGTGAGCACTTGTTGATTGGAGTGGGGTCGCAATTGCCGGGTGTTTAAGATACCTTGTTGCAGGTCAATGGCCACCAGGGCGGTTTTGCTTAAGGTCAAGTTCAGGTCGAATGTCATGGGATTATTTTATTCCTTCCATTACAATACTTATTTTTTTAAATTAATAGCATATAGCATACTAAGCTTGCCGCAAAGCTTTGGCGTTCCAGCTGTAATTGATCAAATTGAGCAGAATGAAGCCAGCGGCCACTAAAAAGACGGTTTGATAACTAAAGTAAGCCGCCACCGCGGACCCCGCCATGGGTCCAATGACCGCGCCGATGGACTGCATCATTTGATTGTAGCTGAATATTCGGCCCGTGGCACTGGCTGGGGCAAACCGGGATAAAATAATTTGTACACTGGGAGCGAGGGCTGAATCACTGACACCCACCAGCAATCTTAAAGCGATCACGGCCACGATGCTGGTGGCAAAGCCCTGGAGGATGTACAGGGTCAAGGCCAGTAAAATGCCCCCTAGCAAGATGCGGTGCTGGCCGTATTTGTCCCCTAGGCGGCCAAAGATCGGGGCGGTGATGATCATGACGGCGCCAGGGGCTGAGGCCACGATGCCGCTGATGATGGTGACTTGGTGGGGATCATGCACCAGCTGGCGGACGTAGAGACTTAGAATCGGCATGATGGATTTGTCGGTGAGCTGGATGACTAAGGTGACCAAGAGCATGCTGATGATGACTTGCAAATTGGGCAAATGGGCCAGTAATTTCAGAGAACCCGTTTTGGCGCTGGCTTGAGGGGTGAATTGTTCCTTCACGAAAAATACGGTGAGGATAAACACCAGCAACATGATAACCCCTGTGATCCAAAAGGTGGCCCGGTAACTGGTTTGATTCACAATGACCCCTCCCACAATGGGGCCCAGCAAGGTCCCGGCCACCATCCCCGTGGAGAGCGTCCCTAAAACCCGACCAGAATATTTCTTGGGCGTGCTGACGGCCATTAAGGCCACGGAATTGCTGACAAAGCCGGAAAACGCCCCTAATAGTAACCGTAGGCCTAACAGCTGCCAGGTTTGCGTGACAAAGCCCATGGCAAAAATTGTGATGGCCATGCCCAAACTGGCTCTTAGTAACATGGGCTTACGGCCTTTGGTGTCCGCTAGTTTGCCCCAAAACGGGGAAACGATGGCGGTCATCAAATAGGTGCTGGCAAAAATCAGGCCACTTTGTAAACTCAATTGGGCCCGGGTGAAATGACCCAATGTGTCAATAAATAGGGATAAGAACGGGGAGATCATACTGCCCCCCACGCCGGTCATGAAGGTCCCAAACCACAGGATCTTCAAATTGCGCCGCCAAATTGGCCGTTCTTTGACCTTAGTATCTGGTGTTGTCATAAAACTGCCTCTTTTCTACTGGCAAAATAATAAACTACTATTCGTAGTTTGTCAACTATTCTCCGTAGTTAATCTAGATAACTTGTGGTAGACTATATTTAAAAGTTCATCAAAAACGAGGCAATGCTTATGACAAAACGCGACCTTTCCCGGGACAAAATTGTGACCACTTATATTGCTTTGGCCCAGGAGCTGGGGCTGGACAAGGTGACCTTCCCAAGAATTGCGGAACGGCTGGCTATCAAGCCCCCTTCCTTATACAATCACTTCAAAAATTTAACGGATTTGAAAATTCAAACGGCCATCGACCTGCACACCAAATTGCACGAACGCTTGCTTGATGCCCTCTTGGGCCAAAGCGGCGGGCCGGCATTGAAGACCTATGCCCTGGTTTACCGGCAGTTTGCCCAGGACTATCAAAGTGTCTACGAATTACTCAACACCATCCCCAACTTCGACAGCCCCGAACTCACCAAAATCGGCCGGCAAAACAACGCCATCATTACCAAGATCATCCAATCCTTTGACTTATCCGAGCAAGAACTCATCGTCAAAAATCGCGCCTTCCGCAGCTTGGTAAACGGCTATATCGTCTTAAATCAGCTGGGTTATTTTCAAAAGGAACGCTTTGACGCCGACGAAAGTTTCGTGCTGATGATCGAGGAGTTTATTCAGGCAATTCCTAACGGCAAATGAAAATCCATGAAAAAAGACCGCAATCTCAGTGATTTCTGGGATTGTGGTCTTTTGATGGGCAGCCGTTTACTGGTGAGGTGCAGTTCAGTGGAATATGGGAAAATTTCTGAAGGATCTCACAGTTTTTGAAACGGCTTGGTACTAGCCCTAGATTGTTGGGCCAATCTAGGGCTTTTTGTTGTTGATATTATATTACAATATATTTTGAAAACAGGCAATTTTTAAAACTGGGCCTATAATTTGCGCCTTTAAGCCTTCAGATTAGGGGTAATATCATAGCCAAAATACTTGTCGGATAGCTTCTTGATGGTGCCATCTTTGATCATGGCTTTTAATTCTTTACTGAATTGCTGTTGTAATTTCTTGCCCCGGGCGTCTTTTTTAAATGGCAGCGCCACATCTACGCTCTTGGCTTGACCTTTGAGGACTTTCCACTTGTAACCTTTTTCTTTGATCAAGGCATTTAGATTGGTGCGGGTATTGACTACCCCATCCACATGCCCAGCTAATAAGGCTTGATAGATGTCATCGCGACCTTCGAAAGTCACCAAATCAATTTTTTTATCGTAATTACGGAGATTGGTGGTGTTATTGGATTCAGCACCACCGGCGACTTTTTTACCTTCTAAATCTTTGAGGGTCTTATAAGGCGCGCTTTTTTTCACGGCCACGGTGGTATCTTCTTTATTGTAGACCGTGGTGAAGTAGTACTTCTGGGCCCGTTCTGGGGTAATGGCCACGTCGTTGGGGATGGTGTCCACTTTGTCGGTATCTAGCTGACCAAACAGACCGTCAAAGGAGCCGGTGATCCATTTGGGAGTGTAGCCTAGGCGCTTGGCGGCGGTGTTGGCCACTTCCACGTCAAAGCCCACTAATTTGTTATTGGCTTTGTAGGCGGTGGGAAAACTGGTGCCGGTAGCGGCAAAGGTGACGGTTTTACTGGCGGCTTGGGCCGTTGGGGTGGAACTGAATAAAGCTAACCCGGCCAATAAGCTGGTGAGTATGGTAATCAGTATTAAACGTTTATTGAGACACTTGGGTTTCATGGAATAGACTCCTATCGGATAGATTGGTGAGGCATTGGGCTAAATCAGCCACGGTCACTTGATTATTGGGCCGGTGCCAAAAAGCTTGAACAGATTCAATTGTGGTGAGGCCAGCTTGTTGTTTAAATTTGGCAAACAGGTCACTTTGGTCCAAGGGATTTTGGGGCGAGCCTTTGGGGTAATCCACCCGAATCGTCAAGGAACGGCCGGTTTTGGTGGTGACGGTCACAGCTGTGGGCCGAGTACTGGGATCAAGGGTCCGCAGGTTGTGGGTCCGTTGAAATAAGTGGCTGGCTCGTTGAAAGGCTTGGGATGTGGCTTGCTTGGAAAACGCCGTGGCTGGCAATTGGTCATATTGCAGGGCCAGCCACACCACGTATTCACTGGAGAACTTCCCCTCCTGGCCCGTTTGCGGGTTGGTAAAACGCAGGGCATGGTCGGCGTTTTCTGGAAAGTCAATTTGAATATGGGCACATTGGGCTAAATCAATGCCATAACTTCGCAAGGCCACGGCGGCGTCGAATCCAGACATGGCCGCGGAACAAAATGGTTGGGATTTATACCACATCCCCGGGGTCAGGATTTCCCCGGGTTGCAGCCAATATTTAGCGAAGGTTTGGGGGTCAAAATCCGCGTGGGCGAAAGCATGAAACCAGCCCCGCTGATTGTCAAAAGGATCTAAGCTCGCCGTTAAGCCGGCCTGAACATGTTGATAGGCGGTGACCGCGTTGCGGGCGGCATAACCGGCGTTTAACGGTTTGCCATCACTGCCAGCTTCAATTTCTAAAGCCGTGGCTTGGGTAGCCGCCAGGGACAACAGGGCTTGGGTTTGCCCCAGGGTCAGTTGCTTGTAGTTGGCAATGGCTGCGGCGGCTGCCAATGTTCCGATGGCCCCAGTGGTATGAATACCTTGAAAAGCCAACTGGGGATTTAACAAACGGCCACATTGCCCGGCAAATTCAATGCCCACCACCGCGGCCCATAACAACTGGGCCAAGGTTTCAGACCCGTCAGTTAAGGCAAACAAACTGGCAAAAATCACCGCACTGGGATGGCCCCGCAGATCCGCGTTGGTGTCATCAATATCCAAGTAATGGGCACTAAACCCATTTAATAAAGCCACGTGGTCTGGGGTTACAGCAGGCTGGGCCCCGATTGCCGGTAACTGTAAATCTTGGGCGTGATAGACTGCCTTGAGTTGATTTAAAGCCGGGGCTTGGCGGGCACCTAACGTGGCGGCTAAGTCATCCAGCAGGCAGAGTTTCGCCTGGGTGATTAGTTGTTGCTGCTGAAAGGCACTGGGACGCTGGAATAGGAGTTGGGCGACTTGGGTGGTATTGGTCACTGACTTTGCCATGGCGCGGCCTACTTTTGGAAACGGGCCCGATCGTTAGGGGCGTTCCAAATTGTCAAATCCGGGCCAGCGGGGATGATCCGCAATAAATCGGCTTGTGGTGTGTGGTCCACTTGGAAGAAACGTTTTTTCATAGAATCAAAGTCGGTGTTGTCCTTGAAAGCAGGAATCGAATACAAATCCTTGGTGTAGTTCCACAGGTTCGGATAATCCACCAGACGTTTCTTGTTCACGTAGTATTTTTGATAGAAGACCAGGTCAAAGCGGGCCAAGGTCACATATAGGCGGATGTCGCTATCGGTGATGTGATCGCCGAAGAGATAACGTTGATGGGACAGGCGTTCTTCCAGCCAATCTAAGCGGTCAAAGACCCGGTTGTAATATTTCTCGTAATCTTCTTGAGAGCGGGCTAAGCCGGCTTCGTTAACGGCGGCATTCACATCAGCGTATAAAATTTGATTTAAGGCGTCAATGTCACCCCGTAGCGCTTCGGGATAGAGTTCTGGAGCATTATCACTTTGATACTTTTGCCAAGCAATATCGAATTCATCGATCAAAGTGTTGTAATTGTTATTCACCACTTTACCGGTTTGAATATCCACCAAAGCTGGTACGGTGGTGCGCAGGTCATAATCTGGGTCAGCTTTTAAATAGCTTTCTGACAAGGATTTGGTATGTAAAACCGGGTCTTCGTTGTTGTCATCTAGCGTGAAGAACCAATCCCCCACCACCCCAGCTGGCCGCAAAGGATCCACGACCCCTTTGGAGATAACTTGGTCCAGGCCCAACAGGTCGATGGCAATGGCTAGGCGAGTGGCCCAAGGGCAATGCTTGGACCAAATCAAGCGGTAGCGGCCGGGTTCAACGGGCAAGGTGCCATCGGTGAACAACTGGTTGAATTGAGGTTCTTGGGAATCTTGGTACTTGGCCCGGCGGTTGAAGTTGGATTGGGCCACGGCACTGGTGTATTCCTTTTGGTGACTGTTGACCCGGGGATTGGCCACCCGGCTCTTAGAAAAGTCGATGGGGCAAGCGGATAATTTCTCCGTCACATCGATACCAGCTAATTCTGCTTGTAAATCTTCGGTAATTTTTTGACTCATATGATAATCTCCCTTAAATTTTTTAGTTTTTTAAAAGTTAAACTTGAACTGAGTGTAACGAATTGACAAAGGACCCGATGCGGCCGCGATTATTGGCGCTGAGCAGTTCCCGGGCGGGGCCTTGATCGATGATGGTGCCATTTTCCAAGAACAGCGCTTGATCACCGATTTGCCGGGCGAATTCCATTTCATGGGTGACGATGACCATGGTGATTTTTTCCTGGGCCAAGTGGGCGATGGTATTTAACACACTTTCCACCAGCTCTGGGTCTAGGGCCGAGGTGGGTTCGTCAAACAAGATGACCTTGGGTTTCACGGCAATGGCCCGGGCAATGGAGACTCGTTGTTGCTGGCCCCCGGATAAGGTCACCGGGTATTGGTCGGCAAACTGCAACAAGCCTAAATCATCCAGCACGGCCTTGGCCCGGCGGCGGGCCGGTTCCACCCGCAAAATGTGGTTATATTCCAAAGCTGCGGCCACATTTTCTAAGACAGTTTTATTGCGGAACAAGTTGAACTGCTGGAATACCATGGCGGAATTGGCCCGGACACTTTTGATAACCCTTTGATTGATGCGCCCGGCTTGAGCCTGTACCCCGGCCACGGTGACACTGCCGGCACTGGGTAATTGCAACAGATTCAAGGTACGCAATAAGGTGGTTTTGCCTGAGCCGCTGGGGCCAACTAGGACAGTGACGGTCCCGGGTTGGACTTCAAAGCTAATGTGTCTCAGCACTTGCTTCTGTCCCAACTGCACGGACAGGTTCTGAACGTTTATCAGTGACATGGCTTTCCCTCCGATATGGTCGTGTTAAGTAGTTTTCCAATAGATGTTGCAGGCGGGTATAAATGACGATGAGTAACCAGTAAGTAATCCCCACCGCCGCATAGGTTTCAAAATATTTAAAGGATCCGCCAGCTAACATCTTCCCCTGGGCAAAGAGTTCCGTGATGCCTAAGGTAAAGGCCAAGGACGTCTCTTTTAACAAGCTGACAAAAGTATTCCCGGTGGCGGGCAGAGCGTTGACGGTGGCTTGGGGCAAGATAATGTGGGTGAATAACTGGGTGTATTTGATATTTAAGGACAACCCGGCTTCCACTTGGCCGTGATCCACGGAATTGATAGCGGCCCGAAAAATCTCTGCTAAGTATGAGGACTGCTTGATCCCCAAACCCACGATGGCGATGAATAAGGCTGGCAATCCTTTGAGAATCGGGAACAATTGGGGTAAGCCGTAGTAAACGATAAAGAGCTGAACTAAGGTTGGGATACCCCGAAAAATGGAGATATATAAATTGGCAAAACCTTTGATAATTTTTACCTTAGAGAATTGTAGGGTCACGATGATGGCCCCTAGTATGGTGGCAATAATCATGGCCACGATGGCCATGAGCAGGGTGCTGGGGATATAGGCTAACAATTGGGGGAATACTTTGATAAAATAGCCGAAATCAAATTTCATGCTGGACCTCTTTTCTGAATTGCTGGGACAATTGGCTTTGGAGCTTTTGGTCTGGGACTTGTGCTAAGGCTGGTTGGTTCAAGACTTTGATGAGATAGACGGTGTGGTGATCTGGGAACTTTTGCAGCCGTTGGAAAGGTTGGTAGCCTAGTTTTTCGTAGGTTTGCTGCAACCAGGGATGTTCCACGGCCGTCCCCAACGTGATGGCCGGGGCGTGGAGCACATTTTGGATATAGATTTGCTCTACTTGGGCGATGAGCTGTTGAGCTAGGCCTTGGCGGGCAAAGTTTGGGGCAGTGGCCACCCAGCCTAGATGGGGCAAGTTGTAAGGTCCGGGGTTGGCGGACCAGGGCAAGCGGACCGAAACGGTACTGGCAATTTGGCCACCCTGCTTCCAAATGAAGGTGGGCGTGGTGGCTAGGTGCTGGGCCACCTGGTCAGGGGTGACGGTGGCGGCTTTAAAGTGAATGCCTAAATCCAGATCTGCCTGGTAGGCTTGATGTAATAGTGTCGCCAAAGCAGTGGCATCTTTAGGGGTGCATTGTTGAAGCATTGTCACATTGAAAAACCTCCTTGTACAAAAAAACGCCCCTGTATTTTTAAATACAGGGACGAAAATATTCGTGTTACCACCCAAATTCGCTATGTCATTGCTGAAATAGCCTCAAAGACGCACGCGTTGCGCGTATGCCGGGGATGATATCGTATCCTAACGGGTTTAAAGCTTGCACTTTGCACCATAACTCCGAGCTCATCTTCAGTTTGCTTTAGGTTCCGCTCTTACACTGACAGCGGTCGCTGTTAACTTAGTCGCAAACTTACTCTTCTCATCAACATTAATTTATTCACTTTTGGAAATCGTCAAATTAGAAACACATTTATCATCTAATTTGTTTCTCATTATAGGGGTTAGCGGGTCAAAGTCAAGGTGTTTTCAGGTAATTTCCGGGGTTTGGCTGATAGATTATTTTTATCAGCCACCGGTATTTCGAGGGTTAGACTGGCTTTGGTTATCGGTTGAGTGGCCCGAGTTAGCTTGCCTTGTCGGTAATTTGTGATTATTTTGGTTTGATAGTTATTTTTTATAGGGTTAGTTTGTTGCGTCATTTTTGATTGCATTAGATTATCATTAGATTTGGAGATTATTCCGTAAAATTATTTCAAAAAATAATCTAAGCGATCTTGCCTATGGATTTCAAGCTTGTCTGCTAGTTATCTACGATGTGACAGTGGTTTTATTGATGCCGTTTTGTTTGGGTTTGCTTATTTTGAATCTGTTGAGATGTCTCGTTTTGCTGGAAAAGTGCTAAAAAATGGCAAAATAAAAAGCCGTCCTAATCGTAACTTTGGCAGGTTGCTTAGGATGGCTCTATTCTGTCTTATCCCTGGTCACCGTTTCCAAAACGGCTTTGTGCTGGCCGAGATTGTTCATGCAATCTAGGCCTTTGTTTATGTTCTTATATCATTATATATTTCAAAAATGTTCAATCATTATAGAAAAATTTGAAATTTCCTTTGAGGAATAGAAATTTCGACCTGATCTTGTGATTTTTCGAAGTTTCTAGGTTATTTCCAACTACTAATCTAACTCTGCTTTAAGTTGATTTAAGTGCGTGATTTTGTCCTTTAAAAAATCCTTTTGCTGCTGGATTTCGGCAATTCGTTTATCCAAATCAGCGTCTAACTGTTGCAATAATTGAATGCCGGCATCATATTTGTTCACCATTGGTTTGTCGTTATGAAATAGTGCCAACATGTCTTTGGTTTCCTGCACGGAGGCTCCAAGTTTTCGCAAATGCAGTAGTTTGTCTAGCTCTGCCAAATCTGTCGGCGAGTATACCCGCCGGCCCTGCTGATCTCGTTGAATTGGTGGTAACAAGCCTGCCTTTTCGTAAAAACGCAGAGCATCATAAGTCACCTCATACTGTTGGGCAACGGCCTTAATAGTCTTCATGAAAAAACCACCTCAATTCATGATATTTTGTTTGCGCTAGTGTAACACCAGCGTGCTATAGTTGTCCATAATCAAACTAAGGGGACTTTAATCATGACAAAAACTACAATCATCACGCTGATTACCGGGGCCAACCGGGGGATGGGTTTGGAAATCGCCAAGGAATTGGCGCTAAAGGGCCAGCAGGTTATTTTAGGAAGCCGGGACCTACAAAAGGGTCAAGCGGCGCAAAAGCAATTGGCCGCTGCCAATATTTCTGTGGACGTTTTGCAACTCGATGTGACTGATCCCACTTCCGTCCGGCAAGCGGCTGCGGCAATCACCAGTAAATATGGCTATTTATCCATTCTGATCAACAATGCAGGGGCGGTTTTCGATGCTCGGAAAAAGCCGTCTGAAATTTTGCAATCGGCTTTGCGGGCGGATTTTGACCTGAATTATTTTGGCCTAATTGACGTGAACCAGCAGCTACTACCCTTGCTGAAAAAAGCACCTCAGGCGAAAATTATCAATATTTCCAGCATGATGGGGTCTATTGGCAATGCTTTGAATCCTAAATCTGAGGTTTATCAGGCCAGCGCGGTGGGCTATCAGTCCTCTAAGGCCGCGCTAAATATGTACACGGTGCAATTGGCCAAGGAATTGCAACAGGCTGGGTTGCCGATTACGGTGAATGCCATTGACCCGGGGATGGTGGCCACCGAGTTCGGCGGGGTCACCCCTGATCAAGCCAAGGCCATGGGTGCCAAGCCGGTAGATTTTGGTGTGGCCCAAACGGTGGCTTTGGCCACAGACCCCGACAATCAAAGCACAGCGACTTTTACCAATACCCATGGGCCGGTAGCTTGGTAGAATGAGGCTTATTTCGAGGTTATTTTGAAGAGGCATTTCCTTGGTAATCAAGGCTAATATTTAGCGTGAACGAATATGACATTGGATTCGTTCGCGCTTTTTAGCTGGCTTGATTAGGCTTTGTTGTAATGGTGGCCTATGCCAAAATGCCCTTCACAAAATATTTAATCAGGTTCTTGCGGGTTTCATCGTAGGCTGGCAAATCCTGCGGGTCTGTCGGGGCTGGCATATTGGCCAAAAGGTCATACACACCTAAGAAGGCTTTACGTTTCTTCTTGCCCAACTGGGCTTGGTGCAGCTGGGTTGCCAAGGCTTTGTTTAGAAATTGTACCAAGGTCTCTTGGCCATCCCCGGTCTGGGCCTCATAATGAGCTGCTAAAGCCTCCGCCAGATCAGGATTGTGCCCTTCTGCTAAAATCGGATTGTCCGCCCCGATTGTTAACGCAGTGGTCACCAGCTGATCAATAACTTTTGCCGGTTTAGCTTCCCAGTCAACTTGTTCTTTCAATTGCTGTTTGACCCGGTCATTTTCCTGGACATAAAGCACTACAAACAGGGCTTCTTTTGATTTGTAAAATTTATAAAACGACCCCACGGCCATATTGGCGCTTTTGGCAATTTCGGCAATGTTGGTGTGTTTATAGCCTTTTTCTGAAAATATTTTGTAAGCTGCTTGGTCTAAATCTTCTTTTTGAGTTGTCATAGTCTCCGCCTTATTTAAGGATGAAATGGCCTTCATACTGAGTAGCTTTACAAAGACTTCAATAAAGATAGCTTGCTTCGCAAGCTATCTAATTTTAACATATCTGTCAATATAACCCGTAATTTTAGTATCCAAATACTTTCAAATTCGACTAATAAATCATTTAAACACCAGAATTCCTGATTTCGTTTATCGGCTGTTTGTTCTAATTTTTGGCGAAGCTCGATTTCAGATCAAGGCATAAAAAAAGCCACAGACATGTCTGTGGCTTTAAGCAAGAGTACCTTACGGCCTCTAACTTCAATTAGTAACTATATTATAGAAAACAATTTGCAACCTGTCAATTAACTTGAACAGAACTATTCAGAAATATAAGTTTGCAAAGCTCTGATCCTATTGTTAATGCCACTTCCGACAATCTTATCATAAATGTTGACTGGTAATGGGCTCTTCTTTACTTTACCATCATCAGCAATTTCCCGAACTATCTTTGTTTCTTCGAACAACGTATCAACTGCATCTGAAAATGTTTTGACATAATGCTTTAAATTTCTTTTTGTCTCTCCACTTTCTTTTAAAATAATAATTAACAACGCCATATAATCAAACAAAGTGTTAAATTCTGTATTGCCTGCCAATCCAATAGTCTTTGCGGTAGTCTTCCGTAATAATTGAGGAATTTGGTTCTTATGGTGTATATGTTCCGGCTTGTTAAAACGGCAATCAAATATTACGTTATTATGGGCAATGGAATTTCTCAGAGGACGGATGGCGTAGATTAATTTGTATAAAAATGTCCCTTTAGGATCGTATTGAGCATCGTATAAATTCAGATTTTTCAATATTTCAATTCTATCACCACTGTTGAACGCTTTAGCAAAATCCCCTAAAGTACCTAACGTGATAACTTCAAATATTGCCCACAAGGGGATGGGCGCATTTTGTTCAATATAATGTTTTATCAAAGCTTCATTTTTCTGATAATTCGCTGCAACTGCACTATCTAAGCTTTTCTTCAATCTTAGCCTATTATTAACTGCCGCTGTGTACTGCTTGCTTGATGATTTAGATTTTGGCGAAAGTGATCTATAATCTGTTAATTTCGTCGTATAAATATAATCATATGACGGATCACTCCCCTTAACAGACTGTTCGATTAAGTAATTTTTTATTAAGGATTCAAATTTCATTACAACAGGATAAAATGCTGTTTTCATCATATTGTCAAAATTTGAGATTGCAACTATTTGACTAAACACTTCAAAATCAAATTTTGTTTCAATACGCTGATAAAAGCGATATGCCTTGTATCCATGAAAATATCCCATTGAAATTAGTTTTCTTTTGTCGGCACTACCATTAATTTCTATTTTATGCTCAGATCTAATATGCCTCATCAGGCCATCTAACGTTTTTCCTTTTTTCATTATTTCCCTCATGTCATAGTTTTAAATGTTGATGCAGGCTACCGTCTCACAACTGTTTATAAATTCACAAGCCAAAAACCATTAGTGTACCTTAATTTTACAAAATAGATAAATAAATTGCAACATTTTGAACTATGTCAAGTATTGTTAAGTAGGTATCCAAGATATTGTTTTTAAAATTAATATCAGCGCTTTGGGAGTAGCGTAGTAACTTCAAGAAATTTCCAAATATTAACTTCCAATCCGAATATGAATTAACTAATCATTTATAAACTCTTAAGGTATGATAAAGCAGAATTATTTCTGAGCCCTTACTTTTGATTGTCATCAATACAATAATAGTAAAAAAGAAACCATCCTAAAAGCAACTTCATCGGCTGCATAGAATGACTTCAATATTGTCTTGTCACTAGTTGGCGTTTTAAAAGTCCTTTCACATTGAATCTGAATCATTTTTGCATCTATGCCCTTTTTAGATTCTAGTATTATGAAATTTGGTTAAAACACTCAATTATTCAGTATTTATTTAGCACTTTTCTACAACTTAGAATTTTGCTTCAAATCTAAGGTCGCAAGCCCTTCAACAAAAACTCAGTAGCTTCCTTACTGGCTTCCGCAACGTCAAAAGTATCGGCGTCACTGAGGATAGCCGGCAAGACATAGCCCAGCATGGTGCTCACCATATAGCGGGCGATGCGACTAGGTGCCCAATCCACCAATTGGTGCTGTTGTTGATAGTGCTGAATCACCGGGAAAACTCGGGGGAGTACCAGATTAACTTGTTGCTGAAAACCTTGAACGATTTTAGCATTGGCCACCATTTCTTGGGCTAATATGCGCAATTGTTTGCGATTGTTCAAGGCAAATTTCAAGCGATCTTTGACAATGGATCGCAGCAAATCGGCAAAGTCTGGATAAGAAGTATTCATCACATCCCCGAAAAACTCCGTGGCGATCCGGGGCAAGACTTGTTGGACAAAGGGCCCCAGAATTGCCGTGAGAATGCCTTCTTTGGTTTTAAACTGTTTATAAACGGTACCTTCAGATACCGCCGCCGCCTGGGCGATGTCCTTGGTACTGGTGTGGTCATAGCCCTTTTCAGAAAAGAGGGTCAAACTGGCCCGCAGGACTGCCTTCTGTTTAGCAGTTAAGCTGGATTCATCTAAACTTTCTGCAAATAGGGTCTGAACATCATTAATTGCCATTTTATCCCCCCTAAACTTGCCGATAACGGCGCATGGTCACCATATTCAGCATTAAAAACAGCACCGCAAAGCCTAATAGAATGGTTAAATCAAAGCCGATATTCATGAAATTCGCGCCCTTTTCAATCACATTGCTCATGGCGTCGGCGCCGTAATATAGGGGCATGATCCGGGCGATGGGCTGCAGCCAGTGGGCCATTTGGTTGATGGGGATGATGCCGGAGAAGAAAATTTGGGGAATCACCACCACGGGGATGAACTGCACCATTTGAAATTCCGAAGCCGCGAAGGTGGATATGAATAGGCCCAGGGTCAAGGCCACGAAGGCCAGCAACACATTAATGATCAGCAGATTCCAAATACTGCCCAGGATTTGAATTTTGAACACGAAGATGCTATAAAACACAATCAAGAGGGTTTGAATCAAAGCGAAGAGCCCGTAGCCCACCAGATAGCCGTTGATGATTTCACTGCGTTTTACGGGCGTGGCCAACAGGCGGTACAAGGTGCCGGTGGTCCGTTCCTTCAATAAAGCAATGCCGGAAATCAAGAAGACGAAGAAGAACACCACAAAGCCCATCATGATAGGCAGTAACGTGTTAAAGAAGGTGGAATCCGCATTGCCGTAGAGATAGTGGGTCGTCAGCTTATAACTCGGGACGTTTGGAGCCCCGGCTGGGTTTTGGGCCACATTGGGATTGCGGGTGGCGGCGGCTAGGGCCTGCTGGAGTTTTTGCAGGGCTTGGCCTTGGCGCTTCAGCGTGGTGGCCATGGCTTGGGTCTTTAATTTGATCTGAGCGGCTTGTAAACTCTGTTTGAGAATAGCGCTCTTGCTTTGGTCACTATTTTGTAAGGTTAAAGTCAGTTTATCACTCTTTTGAACCAACACGCCCGCATAATCCTTTTGGCGAATGACCCTTTTAGCGCTAGCTGAAGGCGCTACTTGCTGGATGGTCACGTGGTCGTTGTCGATGGCTTTCACCAGGGTGGAATTGACGTTTTGCACGCCCAGGGTGGTGGTTTGGTCGTTGTTGGACTGGAATAAGAAATATATTAGGGTCAAAATCAGCAGGGGCGCCATGAACATGAGGGCCAAGGTGCGCTTGTCTCGAAACATTTCCTGCAATACCCGTTTAAATATGGCGATTGTTCTCATCTTGCTGCCTCCCGGCTTTTAAGAATACGGCTTCCACGCTGTCCACGTGGTAAGCGGCGATTAATTGTTTAGGTGTGCCTTGGGCGATGGCGGCGCCGTTGCGGATCATCATCAATTGGTCGGCTTGTTCGGCGTCTTCCATCACATGGGTGGTGAGTAAAATGGTCTTGCCTTTAGTCGCTAATTGATGGAGTTCCTGCCAAATTTGTTGGCGCAACTCCGGGTCGATGCCCACGGTGGGTTCATCTAGGATCAATAGTTCTGGGTCCGATACCAGGGCGATGGCCAGGGATAGCCGGCGCTTCATCCCCCCGGAATAGGCCTGCACCCGGGTATCCAAATCATCTTGCAAATTGACCACCCCAGCGGCGTAAGGGATTTGCTGCTTGAGTTGCTCTGGCGTCAGGCCTTGCATGGCCCCAAAGAAATTCAAATTTTCCCGGGCCGTCAAGGCTTCATAAAGGGCATCGGTTTGGGCCATGTAGCCAATTTTAGCTAATAGTTGCCGGTTGGGCATGGTTTGCCCCAGTACGGTGACTTGGCCTTGTTGGGGTTTTAGCATCCCCATAATGGTACTGACCAAAGTGGTTTTTCCGGCGCCACTGGGTCCAATCAAGGCCAATATTTCACCACTTTGAATACTTAAATTAATGTCGTGCAGCACGACGGTTTTCCCATAGCCCTGCTGCAGGTTGGACACGTGAATTGTCTCTGACATGACGATCACCTCGTTTTTGTAAGTGAGTACTCACTCACTTCGCCTTTATTATAATTACTTCTCGACAAAAAACAAGTCAAAGTTTTGCTTAAATTTCTATCTTTCCCCCATGGCGCCGGTGTATGATATTAGCAGGGCTTCACGGTGTTAGTTTTCTAGATAGTACCGTGGAACGCTTTTTTCGAGGGGGATACATATGGATAATCGCATTCAAAAACGCAGCTCCAACTTTGAATTGCTGCGTATCGTCAGTATGTTTATTATTATTTTGGGCCATTACGCCCTGGGCACCAACTGGTACTTTGCCACTAACACCATGTTCCTGCGCAAAGAAGCCGTGCAATTCCTATGGGTGGGGGGCCGCATGGGGGTGGTCACCTTCACCTTGATCTCCGGGTACTTCCTGGCCAAAAGCCGCTTCAAATGGCGCAGCCTCTTACATAACTGGGCCGAAGTCCTCTTTTATTCTTGGGCCGTGTTGATTTTGGTGAAAATTGTGGGAAAACCCGAGGTCTCTCCGGTGGATTTTGTCCGGAACTTATTTCCAGTGACCTTCGGGGTGGCCAATTGGTACGCCACCGCTTATATCATTTTGTACTTCTTATTTCCATTCATTAATCTGGCCTTAAAGCACATGAGCAAGACCCAGTACCGCACCTTGTTGGTGGTCTTGGGCATTACTTTGACCATCACCCAGGTATTCATGTTAAGTCCGGCGGCCGGCAGCAATGGCTATGACGCGGTGTCTTTGATTTTGATCTACTTGATTGGGGCTTATATTCGCTATTATCCAGAAGACTTTAGTCCTAAAAAACGCTGGTTATATGTGGGCTTATTCTTCTTAGCCGTGATTTTATCGGCATTGTCCCTGCTCTTATTAGATTACATGCAAGCCCACAACCTGCAATATTTAAACAAGACCCTTTATTTCGGCTATTTCATGGATGGCAATAGTCCCTTTCCATTAATTGCCGGCACCTGTTTGTTCCTATTCTTCAAGGATCTGCACATCAAACACAGCACCATCATCAATTCCTTGGCCACCACCATGTATGGGGTCTACCTGCTCCACTCCAACTTCTTCTTAGTCACCCCGTTGTGGAATTGGGCCATTCGAGGCACCCAATTCCACCATACCAGTCAAATCCTACTCTACGGCTTAGGGGCCGCCCTGGTGGTCTTATTGGTAGGGGCTGTGGTGGACTATATCCGGCAGTTCTTGATGAAGCCAGTTAATTTAGGTCTGGATAAGTTTGCGGCATATTTGGAGAAGAAGAAGCTGTATGAATGACAATTTCGTACTGATTTTGGTGCAAAAATATTGACCGAAATGAGTAAAACATGTATCATAAGATACATAAAAAGCCGAGTTGTACTAGCAACTCGGCCGCTGTAATAGCATTGCAGTACTTTTGGTTAGCCGTGAATAACGGCTATTTTTTTAGATTGTCTTTAATTTCGAGTATCAATTTAATGATGCTCAAAACGCCAGCAATCAACGCTACGATCTGAATAATCAGATTAAGCACTAGTATCCTCCATACTGTTTTTTTGCATTGGCACCACAACCCTCCCGTAATATTAAAATTGCTTGATGAAAAGGCGGATACCGCAAAAACTATTACTTGGGTAAGTATACCGGAAAGTGCATTTAGTGTCTATTTTAATCGCTTAATTGACATTTAATATGACATCCCCTATAATAAACCTACGAAAAAGACTACGTGCCCAGCTATAATCGCCGTTTGGCCAACCCGTTTATTTGCATAAACACCACATTCTGCCCCGAATACTTCGGCAGGAACTCCTCCCATATGTTGGTCTCACTACAAGCTAGTGAGGCACGCAGTTAATTTCTATATTATTAGTCTTATTTGATAATATTTTAGTAATATTTTGCGTTAATTCAGAACAAGCCGCGTTGCTGGTGACAACTCGGCCGCTGTAATAGCATTGCAGTACTTTTGGTGATACTCAGAATACCGGCAATCAACGCCACAATCTGAATAATCAGACTAAGCACCAGAAACCTCCATACCGTTTAGTTGCATACCTGTACCACATCCCTCCGTTTATATACCGCATAACTTGATCGAGGGATGGATACCGCAAAAACTAGCACTTGGGGGTTTAGCCGTGAATAACGGCTTTTTTTTCGCCCTTTTTTAGCCGGCCAACCCACCCTGATTTTCCCTATTGTTTATACCCCGTATTTCTGATACGATTAAAGAATCTGAAATAACCTTTCTAAAATGGCAATTCTGCCCAATTGATTCGCTTGGTTGGTGGGGTTGCCATCTATCGTCATGTCCTAATCACAACTAGAAGAAAAGTGAGGTACGCCTTGTTAACTGTAACGAATGTCTCCATGTCTTTTTCCGACCGTAAGCTTTATGAAGACGTTGATTTAAAATTCACGCCGGGTAACTGCTACGGTATCATTGGTGCCAACGGAGCTGGCAAGTCCACGTTCTTAAAAATTTTGTCCGGGGAATTGGCCCCAACCACCGGTTCTGTTCATTTAGATCCCCACGAACGCATGAGCAATCTGCGCCAGGATCACTTTGCCTTTGATGACCAAACCGTATTGAACACCGTGATCCAAGGCTATGAACGCCTGTATGCGGTCATGGCTGAAAAGGATGCCCTTTATGCCAAACCGGATTTCTCTGAAGCCGATGGCAATAAAGCTGCCAACTTAGAAGCTGAATTCGCGGAAATGGACGGCTGGAACGCCGAATCCGACGCTGCCCAATTATTACAATCCATGGGTATTCCTGAAGGTGACCACGAAAAATTAATGGGCGAACTCCCAGAAAGCCAAAAAATCAAAGTCCTATTGGCCCAAGCCCTCTTCGGCAATCCCGATGTGTTATTACTGGACGAACCAACCAATGGTCTGGACCCCGAGACCATTGCGTGGCTGGAAAACTGGTTAGCCGATTACGACAAAACCGTCTTAGTGGTGAGCCATGACCGGTACTTCTTGAACAAAGTCTGCACCATGATGTGCGACGTAGACTTTGGCAAAATCGAGATGTTCGTGGGCAACTACGACTTCTGGCTAGAATCCAGCAAGTTGGCCCAACAACTACAAGCCAATTCCAACGCTAAAAAAGAAGAGCAGATCAAGCAACTTCAAGAATTCGTGGCCCGCTTCTCCGCCAATGCGTCTAAGTCTAAACAGGCCACGGCCCGTAAGAAGCAATTGGAAAAAATTACTTTAGACGATATTAAACCCAGCAGCCGCAAGTACCCCTTCATCAAATTTGAAATGGAACGGCCTTTGGGCAACGACTTGCTGCGGGTGGACCATGTGTCTAAAACCGTGGACGGCGTTAAAGTCCTTGATAATGTCAGCTTCACTCTGCGCCCTGAGGACAAGACGGCTATTGTCAGCCGTAATGACGTGACGGCCACCCATTTAATGCGCCTCTTGGCCGGGGAAGATCAGCCGGATAGTGGCACCATCACTTGGGGCGTCACCGCCAACAAAGCTTACATGCCAAAGGACTTGACCCCAGAGTTTACCGATGATTCCCTGGATATTTTGTCCTGGTTGCGGCAGTTTGTGAAGAACAAAGAAGAAGATGACAACACCTTCTTGCGGGGCTTTTTAGGCCGGATGCTCTTCTCCGGTGAAGAAGTCTTGAAAGCTGTCCCGGTTTTATCCGGGGGCGAAAAGGTCCGCAGTTATTTGGCTAAGCTCATGCTCAGTAAAGCCAATGTCTTATTGCTAGACGACCCCACCAATCACTTGGATATGGAAAGTATCACGGCGTTAAATGATGCCTTGATCGACTTCCCGGGGGCCGTGATTTTCACCAGTCATGACCACCAATTCATCCAAACCATCGCCAATCATATTATTGAAGTTGGCCCACTGGGTGTGGTGGACAGAGCCGATACCCATTATGATGATTTCTTAGATCACAAAGTCGTCAAGGAACAAGTGGCGGCCATTTATCCTAAAAATTAAGGCAACAGTAAAAGCGGTACGACGTAGCGAATTAAAAGGCTACGACGTACCGCTTTTTGCTTTTATCAGGCTTAACAATTTTTCCCGAAAAATTATAATAAATCCCCCACCAATAAGCGGTCCAACATGTCCAAAACGCCACTGGCATTATTGTCCAAAGGTGTTACCGGCAGGTCAAATTGATGCATGGCTTCAGGGGCATTTTTCATCACGTAGCCGTGTTTCACGTGTTGCAGCATTTCCAGGTCATTGAAATTATCCCCGAAGGCCATGATCTCATCAGGGGTCAAGTCCCAGTGCTGCTGGAGTTGGTCGATGCCATAGGCTTTATTAACACCTTTAGGGATCACGTCGATACTGCCAAAACCACTGGGGGTGGCGAAGACGTGTTGGCCGAAGAGCCGGTTGATTTTTTGAGCTTCGGTCATGACATCCCCTTGGTCAAAGCCTAAATTTAATTTGTAAATGTCATCGCTGACGTCCCGCAAGTCATCAACGGCCATCATTTTAGGAATATAATAGCGCACTAATTCGCTATGGATACTGGGGTCATCTTTTCTAGCATAAGCCCCTTGCTTGCCGGACAAGTGAATGTGGGCGCCTGCAAATAAGGGGTCGGATTCCAGGCGGTCAATTAGGGGTTCTAAAATGGCGGGTTTGATCAGGCTTTGGGCGATGGGCTTTTGGCCGTCCACGATATTGGCGCCATTTTCAGCCACAAAGGTTTGCAGGGGGGTCTTGTCTTCAAAAATATCATGGAGGTGGATCAAGTCATTGCCACTGGCCACGGCAAAGTGAATGCCCTGGCGATGCATCTCTTGATATTGTTCGTTAAAGCGGTCCACGTCATAGTGATGTTGGTCGTCAAAAAAAGTGCCATCAATATCAGTTACTACCAAGCGAATACTCAAAATAAAACCTCCGTTATCTTTTGAAAATGGTTACAGTCTTACTTATTATTATGTGGGAAATACACTTTAAAAGCAAATACCCTATTTTTTCAAAGGCTTGATGGAACTGGGCAACCCGTCGCTGACAAAGGGCTGGTATAAATCAAAAGGCACCGGGTCCGTCAAGGTCAACGTCTGGGGCGTCACGGCACAACCATAGGCCAAGACGTTGAGCCCTTTTGCTTGGGCCTGTTCAATGGCCAGGGCCAAGGGTTCGTAAATGGCCCGGTCAATGGTCAGGGCTTTGATGTCGGCCATTTGGATCACGAATAACAAGTAGCCCAAATACCCCTCAGCCATGGCCTTTTCTAAGGTATGGACATGTTTCAACCCCCGGGTAGTGGGGGCGTCGGGAAAGGCGGCAATGCCTTCATTGGCCAAGGTGACGCCTTTCACCTCCAGGAAAAAGGGCCGCTTTAAGTCGTCGAAACCCATGAAATCGATGCGGGAATCTAAAAATTTCGTCTCCGGTAAAACCGTTTCAATGTACTTGATACCCGGCAATTTGATATAATTACTTTCCAAGCCGGCCTTAACCACCACGTTGGGAGCTTGGGAATCCACGTTGATCCAAATGCGGTCGTATTTTTTAGCGGCCACTAAATCATATTGGGTCTTGCGCTTAGGGTTATCACTTTTCACCAAAGCCGTGGTGACGCCAGGTTGTAAAATGGTGGTGCGCCCGGTGTTTTTCACGTGAACGGTGACCACTTCCCCGGTGTCTAGCAAGGCACAGTGGGCGATAAAACGGTTGGGCCGATCGATAAATCGGGCTAAATGATGATTTGAATATTCCATTATGTACTCCTTAAGTCCCTGTTTATTTATGGGCGTTATGTTTAAAATAGAACTATAAAATAAATGTCAATGTTGTACTTCAATAATGAGGTGTGAAGAAATGAGTAACTTTTTTGGTACGATTCGCAGATATACTTGGCTCAAAAGTTTAATATATGTGCTCTTTGGTCTGTTTGCCCTCTTTGAACCCAGTAGGACGCTGAACAGCTTTATCATCGTCATGGCTGCCTTCGTGGGGGTCTTCGGGGTCATCAATTTGGTGGCCGCCCTCAAAGAACGGCGCAGTAGTGGTCAATCTAATATTGGCGTAACTTTAGCCGTTTTGCAACTGTTAGCGGCCTTAATGATTTGGGCCTTAGCCAAACCATTATTGGCCTTCTTGCCCGTCATCATGGGGGTCATTTTAGGGGTCAACGGGATCTCCAAGATCATGAACGCGTTGAACCATAAGCAATACGTCAACGTTTCCCCACTGCCCTTCGTGCTCTATGGGGTGTTGTTAGTCATCGTGGGCGTGGTCTTAGTCTTTAACCCATTCAGTGCCACCTTGTTGGCGGTTAGATTGTTTGGGGTCTTGCTGTTGATCATGGCAGTCATGGATATTATCACGGTACGGAAGTTTAAAAATCAATAGGTAATTCAGGGCGTCACACCGATCCTCCCCGGTGTGGCGCCTTTTTTTGTGCCTTTCAGAAAAATTTTTAATAAATGTTGACACGGTGTCACTTTTTCGGTATAGTAGTCCCAATGAGTGACACGGTGTCACTTTTTAAAAAGTGTTCAAGAAAGGAATTTTGGAACCATGCCCAGTACAACCTTCGACAACTTAAAAACTGATAAAAAAAACCTGGTGACCCAGGCCCTGCTCCAGGAATTCTCTACTTACCCGCTAGCCCAGGCCCAGGTGGCCCGGATCATTAAAACCGCTGGGATTTCCCGGGGGGCCTTTTACAAATATTTCACCGATATTGAAGATGCTTATCTTTATCTTTATGGCACGGCCATGGGGGAAATTCATCAAAATATCAAGCAAAATCTGTCCACCCCCATGGTGGCCGCTGATTACTTGCATTATACCGAAGCCTTCTTAGACAACGTAGCCAATAATGCCTATCGCCAATTGATTCGGCTGCACTTCATGCAAAACGAAGGTCTCGTAAATCGGGCCCAGCCCCCAGTGGATGTGGCTCGGGTGGAAGGTACGCCGGCCAACGCTTGGGCGGCCATGGTCCTGACCCATGAAACCCTGCGCCAAATCCTCATCACCCCGGAATTAAAACCCAGCCTCCTGGCAAAACTTAGTGCCAGCTTACAGGCCTTAGAAAGGATCGACGCTTAATGTTTTTAGCTTTAAAGGAAATCAAACACGAAAAATTACGTTACGGTCTGATCATTGGCATGGTGCTGTTGATCAGCTACTTAGTTTATATCTTGAGCGGCCTAGCTTTTGGCTTAGCCCAGCAAAATACCCAAGGGGTAGAATCCTGGGGAGCTGAGCGCATCGTCTTGGATAAAGATGCCAACACCAGCTTACAACAGTCCCTGTTGACCAAGTCCCAAACGGACAAATTGACTTTATCCAAAAACGAGAGTTATGTGGGTCAAAGTTCCGTGGTGGCTAAGGGAGCTAAGGCGCGGAATATTTCCGCCCAGTTCATCGGCCTGGACACCAAGCAATATATTGCTCAGGATATGAAATTGACCAGCGGCCATCAGGTTAACGGCGCCAATCAAGTGGTGGTGGATAGCCAATTTCAACAAGATGGCTATAAATTAGGGGACACGCTGAAGTTTAATTCTAAAACTCAGGCTTACACCATCGTGGGCTTTACAGAAAATGCTAAGTTGAATATCGCCCCGATTATTTATGGGAATTTAAGCACGTGGCGGACTTTGAAGAACCTGCCGGACAGCTTTACCGCCAGTGGGATCGTGTCTAAAAACGCCAAGTATACGTCGGGCATCGCCCAATTGAAGAGTTACGATGTCCATACTTTCATTCAAGCCTTGCCCGGCTATAGTGCCCAAAATACCACTTTCACCTTGATGATCGGCTTTTTGATGGTGATTTCCATCGTGGTCATCGCCGTGTTCTTATACATCTTGACCATTCAAAAGCTACCCAACTACGCGGTGCTCCGGGCCCAAGGGGTGCCGGCTAAAACCCTGGTGCAAAATACCATTAGCCAAGCCCTGTTGTTGGTCAGTGGCGGTTTAGTTTTGGCCATCGCCTTGACGGCCTTGACCGCCAGCGTCCTACCCATGGGCGTGCCCATCGGCTTTAACCTGCCGCTACTAGCGGTCATCACCGTAGGCATCATCCTCACCGGGATTTTAGGGGCCATCATCCCCGTCCGTTTAATTTTAAAAGTCGACCCCGTCAGCGTCATCGGTTAACCATAGGAGGTTTCTGAAAATATGTCCGTTATCGAATTAACCAATGTAAACAAATCTTTTGGCGTGGATACCAGCAAAATCGACGTCCTGCAAAATATCAACTTCAGCGCCCAAAAAGGCGAAGTCAGCCTCATCGTGGGCCCCTCGGGTTCTGGGAAAAGCACCTTTTTGACCATCGCCGGGGGCCTGCAGACCCCAAGCTCTGGCCAAGTGGTGGTGGAATCTGAGACCATGAGCCAGTTGTCCCCTAAAGACCGGGATGCCCTGCGCCTGCGCAAAATTGGTTTTATTCTTCAGGCTTATAATTTAGTCCCCTATTTGACCGTCGCCGAACAATTCCAATTTGTGGACCGGATCAAAACGCAACACAACCTCTCCACCAGCGATTTGAACGCGTTATTACAGGACTTAGATATCGCCAACCTGGTGAAAAAATACCCCAGCGAATTATCCGGCGGGCAAATGCAGCGGGTAGCCATTGCCCGGGCCCTGTACCCGGACCCAGAAATCATCTTAGCCGACGAACCCACGGCGGCTTTAGACAGTGAACGGGTGGCCGTGGTGGGCCAATTGTTCCAAGACCTAGCCCGGCAACGGGACAAAGCCTTGGTAGTAGTGACCCACGACATGCGCCTGGAAAAATATGCCGATCATATTTATGAAATTTTGGATGGGCGGATGAAACAAGCCAGCTAGTCCAAATAAAGAGGGACCCCTAAGTGCTGTTCAGCAGCGCTTGGCGGTCCCTTTTTGGGTATATTTTAAGTTTAACTGGGACTGTTAAGCCTGGTCAATTTCACCGGCTTGTACGGGGTCCTCTTTGGCTAAGGTAATGGCCGCAAAGATAGTCACCACCGCCACGATTGCTCCTAAAACTAAGTAAGTGTGTTGGAATCCTATGGAATCGTACATCTTCCCGGCAACTGCAGAGAAGATGAACACCGATATCTGCTTGGCAAAATTCACCGCCAAGGCGTAAACGGTTGCATAAACCCGAATATCAAAGGCCCCGGCAATATATTTCATGATGGAAACCAAGACCAATGGCATTTCAAAACCGGCTAATAGACGTAAAACTACGACCCAGGCCAGGCTTGGGGATAGGGCACTACCAATGATCCGGATGGTTAAAATTACCCCGTAGGCAATCAGGCCATTTCTAGACCCGATTTTATTAATAATCCAAGGCATGGGGAACATCAACAAGAATTCCAAGCCAATTTGTGCGGTGGTCATGTAGCTGTAAGCTTGGGTGCCCGCCGCCGCGTTGGCAAAAAATGTTTTGAAGAAGATGATGAATTGTTGGTCAAAGACGTCATAAATGGCGGAACCGCCGATATAGAAAATGGAGAGGAACCAGAAATTTTTGATTTTAAAGATGGCACTGATTTGCTTAAAATCTAATTTATTGCCGTCGTCTTCCCCGGCAGCAGCTGCATTGGCCATGTTGATTTTATCGCTGAATAATAATAACAGGGTCAAGCAGGTGGCGGAAATGGTACAGGCCCAGAAAATAGAATTGGGATGCCAGAGGAAAATTTGTCCCCCTACAAACGAAGCAGTCATCCCGGCCAGCGAGCCACCCATGCGGGAGTGGCCGTATTCAAAGCCGTTGGCTAAGCTGGCCCGCTGCACATATTGCTCCACAACCGAAACCCCACCGTTGAAAATGAAGCAGAGGAATACCCCGGTGACAATGGCAACTAGCATGGAATTAATTTGCATTAACGGCAAGAATGCCCATTGGAAATAAGGACCGATTAACATGGCAGCGATGGAAATGGTGAATAATAGATTTTTCTTAAAGACCAATTTGTCAGAGATCACCCCAAAGGCTGGTTGGAATAATAGGGATAAGCCGGCCATGGCTGAGAAAACGACCCCGGCTTCGGCGCCATTCATATGGCCCACTTGTTCCATCCATAGGGTCAAATACCCAAAGATGATTTGCCACATGAAGAAGTAGGTGAAATGGGTCAGTGGAAAGCCCCAAAAATTCTTTTTTCGTTTTTTCTGTGGTGCACTTGTGCTGTTTTGCATTATTTAACCCTCCAAGTCAAGTCGCAACAAGTTCCAGATATGTTTGATAGCAGCTCATAATTGCCTATTTTGGTGCCAGCCGGTCTAATCGTAGTTGTAGGGTACCGGTTTGCCGAAGTCCGGCGTCCCGTCTGCTCGCCAAGTAAAGGGTTGGACCTTGGTATGCCGGTTGGGATCGTACAAGGGATCGCCTTTAATTTCGGTATAGTCTCGGCAATGATAGACCATAATATCAGTTTGGCCATCTTCAGCCACGGTAAAGGAATTATGTCCTGGCCCATATTGATGAGTGGTTAAATCACTGCTAAATACCGGGGTTTTGGACTTAGACCAGTTACTGGGGTCTAATAAATCCACATTATCCGGTACACTGAGCATCCCCATGGCGTAATTTTCATCGGTGGCACTGGCGGAATAAGTGACAAAATAACGACCGTTGCGGTGGATAATGGCTGGGCCTTCGTTGACCCAAAAGCCCTTGCCTTCCCATGAAAATTCCGGTTTTGATAACATGACTGGCTTAGTCTTCAAGGTCCAAGGGTTCTGCATTTTGGCCAGGTACAAATTGGAATTACCTTTGATTTCCGGGTCTTTTTGAGCCCATAGATAATAAAGTTCCCCGTCCTTTTCAAAACAGGTGGCATCTAGGCAAAAGCTGTCCAGACCAGTCTGCACTTGACCCCGTTCTACCCAATTGTCTTCAGAAACCATGGGGTCGGCGGTGTCACACTCAATGCAAAACATGCGGTGCTGGAACATGCCGTTGGCGTCCAGGTCGGTGGTTTCAGCAGCGGCAAAATAAATGAACCACTTACCGTCAATATGGTGTAGCTCGGGCGCCCAAATCAGTTGGCTCATGGGCCCGGTGTCGTGTTTGCGCCAAATCGTTCTGGGGGCCGCATGGGCCAGGCCGGCCAAAGTTTTGGCCCGGCGAATCTCAATCAAGTTATATGCCGGGACTGAGGCAGTGAAATAATAATAGCCATCCGTGTGTTTATAAATAAAGGGATCGGCCCGTTGAATAATTAAGGGATTGATATAAGTTGCCAATATTGTTCGCTCCTTTTTGTCGACATCATCGTTTTATTACTTGTGCACACCGTTATCTTATGGTCTGGAGAAAACGATTACAACGATTTTATAAACTTTTCAAATATTTTTGACATGGAAAAATGTTTTTGTTAATATAAAGACGCCATTTAAGCGGTTACAATTTTTAACATTTATAAAAATATGAATCTTTCGTATATTCGAAAAGATATAACGGCTGATTATTCTGTGTTTGCTTTGGTAAGAAAGGTTGATTTTGATGGATTTAGACATCTCTCCAGACGCTTTAAATGTCTATAAAGCCTTGGCCAGTTCTGTGCGTATTGATATTATTCAAGCCTTATCCGAAAAGCGCTTAAGTGTCCAAGAACTGTCCCAACAATTGCATTTAAGCAGTGCCATTATTTTGATGCACTTAAATAAGCTGGCTGATGCCAACATCATTGGCTTTGAACGGACGGGACATAAAAAAATATCCTATCTCAAAGTGGATAATATCAATATACATTTTCCCCAAACGATTTATCCAGCTTTTGCGGTCTATGACACCCAAGTTCCGGTGGGGCAGTTCACCAAGTATGCGGTGACCCCTTCTTGTGGGCTGGCTGGAAAAACGGATTATATTGGCAAAGTGGATAACCCCACTTACTTCATGAGTCCGGATCGAATCAAGGCGGGGATGATTTGGTGGACCGCTGGCTTTGTGGAATACCAATTCCCCAATTACTTGGAAGCTGACGATCACTTAGAAATGTTAGATTTATCCATGGAACTGGGGTCTGAATTCCCCTTTTCCAACAACGTTTGGCCCTCTGATATCACTTTTTATATCAACAATGTGGAAGTGGGTACTTGGACTAGCCCCGGGGATTTCTCCGATATTCGAGGGAAGTACACCCCTGACTGGGTCCCGGATAATGTGAATCAGTACGGCCAACTTAAGGTCTTACGGATCACTGACCACGGCAGCTATTTAGACGGCCAGCCCTTTACTGATGTTTCCATCGCTGACTTAGCTTGGCAGGAACCTACTTTTACCGTGCGCTTTGCCATCAAACCCGACGCCAAGCATCAGGGTGGTTGTACGATTTTCGGTCAGAATTTTGGCAATTATAACCAGGATATTCAAATGAAATTATTTCATAGCTAAACTAATTCGCTGAGGTGATAAATATTATGGGACTTCAAGAAAAGAAACGGGAATTTATTTTGTCGTATTTGGCCACCCAACCCCATCAAATTAACTTAAAAACCGTCCAAAAACTCATTGACTTTGGTAAAAACAACAACTATACCCCACCGGAAATCCTCGAGGAATTAAGCCAGATGGATGCCGATCATGAGAAAATTTTGACAGCTACCTTTGAGCTGGATTTTATCTATGGCACGAAGTTATTCAATCACGACGCAACTCAATGGCTCAGCCCCCAAGGCGGCACTTATCTCAAAAAATTACAACGCCAGGAAAGTGCCAACCGGCAGCGCGAATTAGACTTAGACCGGCCGGCCAAAGCCGATGATATTTATGACCAATACCTGCGGCAGATGTTAGGTTATCGGGGTAAAATGGCCAATAAGACTGACCAATTGACCCTGCAGGAATTTGCCATCGATCTGCGCCATTTATTGATCGCCAGTAAAAAAATTGAAGCCGGGGCCTTAAGTAAATTTCAGCCTTTCTTAGAACGGAATTACACCAGTTTAGCCCAGCCCTTGACCCCCGTTTTGGCCGAATTAGCCAAACGTTTCATGGTGAATCGGGACTATGAGGCTTAAAATACCGACTACATAAGTTGATTGTTCAGTCAAAAAAACCGCTGCCAGTGTTTAAAAAAACATTGGTAGCGGCTTTTATTTTGAAGGTCTCAAACTATTTGTGGGTCAAGGTCCGGGAAATAATCGTTCGGACTAAAAAGCTTAGGGCAATGGTGGGCAGTAAGAACAGCGGCCACAAGATGCCCACCAGTAAGTAAACGATGCTAAAGCCAAACATGATGATGGCGGAATGATATTCTTGTAAGTCGTGTTTGGTGGGGCTTTGCCCTTGTTTTTGCCAGTGGCCCATGACTTGATGGAACAAGATGAATTGCAAGGAGTCCACTAAGCACACTACCAGGGCAAAAATCGTGGTATTAAAGCGGGCCGTTAAATCATTGTTTAACAATGAAGTGGCAAAAGGCATCAAACAGACAAAACATAAGTAGAACAGATTTAGGATCAATAATTTTGTAGTGGGTTTGGTTAACTTACTAAAAAGTTCTTGGTGAAAAATCCAATATTGGCCAATCACCGCAAAACTGATAAAAAAGGTCAGTATTTCTTCCGGCAAATTACCCAAATGCTGCCAGGATAAATTGCTGGGTGCTTTGATATCCAACACCATGATGGTCAAAACCACCGCGAAAACCCCATCTGAAATAGCATCTAATCTAGACTTCGAACTGTGAAACATGGCTATCCCTCCCGATGGGTTTATTATACGCCTACCAAGGGGGTTGGGATAATAGAAAACATTATGAAAAAGGCCCAGCATCACTGTCGTCACAGTATTGCTGGGTTCTTTTAAAATTGCTTTTTAGAAGGCCAAAGCGATGGCTTCATAAGGTTGTAATTTAATTTGGGCTGGCAGGGCGGACAAGTCCCGACCGTAATTACTGATCAAGGTCTTCGCCTGGGCCACTTGATAAGCTTCTGGCACGGCAAAGGTCGTCTCAGTGCCATAAAAGTTATTTAACACCAGCAATTGTCGGCCTTGATACAAGCGCACATAGGCATAAACCTGGGCATCCCCTAAGCTTACCGGGGCATAATCCCCCTTTGAAATAATTGCTTCGGTGTGGCGCAGGTGAATCAATTGTTGGTAATAATCAAAAATTTCGCCATGGGCTAATTCAGCGGCCACGTTGATTTGACCTTGGTCCGTGGGCCGCAGCCATGGCGTCCCCGTGGTAAAGCCGGCGTTTTTACTGTCATCCCAGTGCATCGGTGTGCGGGAGTTGTCCCGGGCCTTAGATTTCACGATGGCAAAGGCTTCGGCTGAGGTTTTACCCTGCTTTAAAAGCCGGGCATAGGCATTCTTGGCTTCAATATCCACATAATCCGCCATGGTTTCATAGGCCGGGTCGATCATACCAATTTCCTCACCCTGATAAATATAAGGGGTCCCCCGCAATAAATGCATGGCCGTGGCCAACATTGTGGCGGATTTCACCCGATATGTCCCGGGGTCCCCAAAGCGGTTCAACGCCCAAGGCTGGTCGTGGTTATTCCAAAACAGGGCGTTCCAGCCCCCACCTTGGGCCATCCCCACCTGCCAGTCATTCAGGGTCTTTTTTAACAATTGAAAGTCAAAAGGAACTTTAGACCATTTTTCGCCGTGGTCGTAATCCACCTTCAGATGGTGGAAGGTAAATACCATGGTGAGCTCGTGGTTGGCCGGCAGCGTGTAGGCCACGGAATTGGGGATGGTGGTGGAGGACATTTCCCCCACGGTGATGCTGTCCGCATCCTGGCCGAAGCTGGCCCGGTTCATCTCCTGTAAGTATTGTTGGACCACGGGGGTGTCGGTATACATGAATTTGCTGTCGGTGCCAGCAGGGGCGTCAGCCAAATCCGTGGGCTTGCCGGTGACATTGATCACGTCAAAGCGGAAGCCCTTAACCCCTTTAGCCCGCCAGAAATTGATCACTTTGAACAACTCTGCCCGAACCACCGGGTTATGCCAATCTAAATCGGCTTGGCTGGGGTCATATAAGTGCAGGTAATATTTGCCGGTATCGCCAAAGGGTGCCCAAGCGGGGCCGCCAAATTTAGAGTCCCATTTGTTGGGTAGGTCGCCATTGGGTTTAGGGTCTCTGATGTAGAAAAAATCTTGATACTTCTTATCCCCAGCCAAGGCCTTCTGAAACCAAGTACTGGCGGTGGACACGTGATTTAGAACCATGTCCAACATCACTTCAATGTTTTCGGCTTTTAAGGCGGCCACCAACTGGTCAAAGTCAGCCATGGTACCAAACATGGGGTCCACGGCGTAATAGTCGGCAATGTCATAGCCGTTGTCCTTTTGGGGGGACACGAAAAACGGGTTGAACCAAATCATGTCGATATTTAGTTTAGCCAGATAAGGGATTTTGGCGATGATGCCAGGCAAATCACCTGTGCCATCCCCATTGCTGTCGTAAAAGGACTTGGGATAGATTTGATAAATTATTTTATTTTCAAAATTCATTAATAAGTTTACCTCCAGTTATTGGCCGTGATGGTGGCGCCGGGCAAAGTCCACGAACTTAAAGCGGTCCGGCCGGTGCCGGGAAACGGTGTATTGGAAAAAGGTGGTATCGTTCAGGTAAGTTAAACTCCGTACCACCACCGCCAAATTATTGGTGGCCCCTAGACCTAAGAACTGGCACATCTTATCACTCACCGGTTCCACCGTGATGGTCTTGGTGGCATAGGCAATTTCCAGATCCAGGGTTTCTTCAAAATACCGGTATAAAGAATGTTCCGCGACTTTTTCCGGGATATTAGGCACCACGGATTTGAGAATATAATCTTCATCCACCACAATGGGTTCTTCATTAATGGTCCGCAACCGCTGCACAAAGGTAACTCGGGGATCTTTGACTTGGGTTTGGTCAATGATGTCTTGGGGTAGACTGCCCTCAGCCAGGGTCAACACCTTGGTGGTGGCGTGCATTTGCTGGCTTTCATTTAATTCGGAAAAAGTAGTGATGCCCGAAATTGGGAAAGTGAAGCGAGCGGTGTTTAACACCACCGACCCCTTCCCCTTTATTTTTTGAATCAAACCATTATTGGTCAGTTCAGTCAAAGCTTTGCGAATGGTGGCCCGAGACGTCCCATATAATTTGGTCAAGTCTGCTTCGCTGGGCAACAATGTCCCTGTTGGATACAGGTCATGTTTAATTTTATCGGTTAAATCCTGGGCAATATTTAAATATTTAACTGTTGTGTCCATACCGAACGCCTCCTTCGACAGTTAAAACGTTTACAAATCGGATTATAGCACACTTGTTTAGACAAGTAAATTGATTAGTTATAATCGTTTAAAGTGCCATTATAACAGCGTTTATAAAAAATTAACGCAAAAAGTTTGACACCTGTACGTACAGGTTATATACTGAACTCATGAAAACGTTTTAGAATTTATAGCCATTATTTTGTAAGCGATTTAACCCACGTATTAGGAGGACTAAAAAATATGTTTAAATTATTCAAGAAAAGCCAACCCGTTGTGGACAATCAAGTGTACGCCCCTGTTAATGGTGAATTGATCGATTTAGCCCAAGTCAGCGACCAAGTTTTTGCTTCCAAGGCCATGGGCGACGGCTTCGGGGTCAAACCCACTGATAACACCATCGTGGCCCCAGTTGCCGGCACCATCACCATGGTGGCCGACACCAAACACGCCGTGGGCATCACCATGGCTAACGGTTTAGAAGTTTTGATCCACATGGGGGTGGACACGGTGGACTTAAAGGGTGCACCCTTTACCATTAACGTGAAAACTGGCGACCAGGTCACTGGGGGCCAGCCCCTAGCTACCATGGATTTAAAAGCCGTTGCAGCAGCGGACCTAGATACTGTCATCATCGTGGTGATCACCAATTCCAACGATAAATTAGCAGAACTTTCAATCAAACCTGGGGAAATTGCAGCTGGTGACGTGGTGGGCACGGCCACTGCTAAATAAGGAGGAAGCAACATGGCTAAAAAAGATTATACCGATTTAGCGAAAACAATTATTACGAACGTTGGGGGCCCGCAAAACGTCAACAGTTTGATCCATTGTATTACCCGCCTGCGTTTTTACCTAAAAGATACGGATCAAGCAAAAACTGACGTGTTGAAGAACACCCCCGGGGTTATCGACGTGCGCCAAGCCCAGGGCCAGTACCAAGTCGTCATCGGGAACGCCGTGGCCAATGTGTATGACGCGGTGATTGACCAATTAGGCCCCGGCTTTGCCGATACCAGCGCCACGGAAGACGCTGTGGCCGCCACCGGGGGCGATGCTGATCCTGACTTGAATTTTTGGGACAAGCTCAAAAATGGCTTCAATAACTTACTAGGGGTCATCACCGGTTCCATGAGCCCGGTCATCGGGGTCTTGGCTGCATCCGGGATCATCAAGGGCTTGTTGGCCCTATTGACCCTCCCCCAATTAGGCGGGTTATTAGACCCTAAAAGTGTCCCTTACTTGACCGTTTCCGCCATGGCCGATGCCGCCTTCTTCTTCCTGCCGGTGATGGTGGGCTTCTCCGCCGCCCGGCGCTTGGGAGGCGACCCGATTATCGCCGCGGTCATTGGGGCTTTCTTAACCTATCCGCAAATGATCACTTGGGGTAAGTCCTTTAAGACCATGTTTGAAATCGGCAGCTTCAACTTCCAATTCCTGAACTATACTTATTCGATCTTCCCAATTATTTTGGCCGCATGGATGGCCAAGAAAATTGAAGATTGGCTCAAAGCCCATCTGCCGAATTACCTGCAAATGATTTTCATCCCGCTAATTACTATCTTGATTGTCTCCACCATCACCTTGATCGTCACCGGCCCAGTGATTCAAGGCATCGCCAACGGTTTAGCCACCTTCATCACTTGGCTGGTTAGCGTTTCTGGCTGGGCCGGCGGTTTGGTCATCGGCGGCTTCTACCAAGTCCTGGTTATCTTCGGCCTACATTGGGGCGTGGTGCCATTGGTGGCCCAACAAATCTCCGGCAATGGGGCCAGCCCACTGAACGCCATCATCAGTACCACCATGGTGGCCCAAGGTGCCGCGGTCTTAGCAGTTGCCATCAAATCTAAGAAAGCCGCTATCAAAGAATTAGGTTTCGCGGCCATGATTTCCGCCTTCTGTGGCGTGACTGAACCCGCTATTTACGGGATCAACCTGCGTTTCCGCAAAGTCTTCGTTTCCGGTTTGATTGGTTCCGCCGTGGGTGGTTTTATCACCGGTTTGATGCACGGTAACATGTTTGGCTTCACCGGCGGCCTCATCGGCTTCCCATCCTTCTTCAATCCGAAGAATCCAACTGACTTAAACAGCTTCTGGGCCTTCTTGATTGCCAGTGGCGCTGCGATCCTGGTCAGCTTCATCGTGACTTGGGTCTGGGGCTACAACGACAACATGGCCATGAGTTCAGAAGTAGCTAAAAAAGCTAAACCAGGTCAAGCGGTCAAAGCTTAAGCACGATTCAAAAGTAACGCAAAAATCCTTAGTCCATCACGGGCTAAGGATTTTTTGATAGGCTTTTTATAAGGCCAATCCAATGGCATAATGGATGACCATGGTGATGATCCCCACGATGACACTGCGGGCAATGGCGTTTTTCACCAGGCCCCGACCGACTTTGGCGCTCAAGAAGCCGGTGAGGGCTACGGAAAGCGCCACGGCTAAAATCGTGCCCGGCCATTTGAGACCAGCGGGCAACAAAGTCATGGCCGCCAAGGGAAAGATGCCCCCACTGGCAGCGGAAAACATGGAAGAAAATGCGGCCGACCAGGGATTCATGTAGTGATTCAAGGTCAAGTCGTGTTTGACCCGGACCACGGTGGCCAAGGGTTTCTTGACCATTAAGTCCGTGGCGATTTCCGTGGCTGTGGCTTTGGAAACACCCTTATGTACGTAATAAGCGATGACCGCTGCTAATTGGCCTTGATAATCGGTTTGTAATAACGCCCGTTCTTGGGCTACCACGGCTTTTTCAGTGTCTTTTTGGGAGCTCACCGAAGCGTATTCCCCAGCGGCCATGGAAAAAGCACAGGCTAATAGGTCTGCTAAGCCAGCGATGAAAATCGTAAATTCATTGGTTGTGGCCACAGCGACGGAAAATAACACGCCTACAACGGTGAGGATACCATCGTTGGCCCCCAGCACCCCGGCCCGCAAGGTGTTAGACCGTTCTTGGATGGTCATGGCCGTTTTCTTATGGGGTAAAATATTTAACATAGCGGCGTCCTCCTATCTAGCAAACAAGCTACCGATCAAATAAGTCATCAACATGGTCAAAGACCCGGAAATCACATTGCGCAGCACGGCTTTGAAGCGGTTGGCCTTGCCCAGTGCGGCGGCGGCATAACCGGTGAAGGCCAGCGCAATGATCACAGCGGCCACCGTGGCCAGCAGGCGAATATTGCCGGGGAACAAGGTGATGGCCACCAGGGGTAAAATCGAGCCCAAGGGAAAGGCCACCATGGATGCCAGGGCTGCGGAAATGGGATTGGTGTGGTCGTTGGCATCAAAGCCGTAGCGTTCCCGGACGCCGGTGCTCAAAGCATCCTTGGTCATCATTTCCTGGGCGGCTTTTTGGGCCAGCTCCGGTTTAATGCCGGTTTGCACATATTGCTGGGCGATGTGGGCCACTTCGGCGTCATAATCCTTTTCTAACCGTTGGGTTTCAGCCTGAACCGCCCGGCGCTCGGTGTCCCGCTGGGCGTTCACCGACACATATTCCCCCATGGCCATGGACACGGTGCCGGCCAACATCCCCGCTATCCCCGCTAAGAAGATGGCATAGCTGTTGCTGGTGGCCCCGGCCACACCGATGACGATGCCGGCGATGGACAAAATCCCATCGTTAGCCCCCATGACACTGGCCCGGAGCACATTGATTTTTTCCGCCAGGGAAACTTGGCGCTGGCGATTTAGAAAGGGCAATTTAAATGGCGCTTTTCTCACTTTTTGCATGGTACGCACCTCACTTTTTGACTGACAAGACAGATTCAATCATGGGTTTCATTTTCAAGGGATTGGTTTCAGGGGCATAGCGTTTCACCACATTACCCTGAGCGTCCACTAAGAATTTAGTGAAATTCCACTTGATACGGCTGCCAAAGTGGCCGGGCATGGTTTTTTCTAAGTAGGTAAATAATGGCAAAGCATCTTGGCCGTTGACGTCATGGATGGCATGCATGGGAAAGCTGACGCCATAGGTCATGCGACAAGCGGCGGCAGCGTCTTGGCTATCGGCGATTTCTTGGTGAAATTGATTGGAGGGAAAGCCTAAAACCACTAAGCCCTGGTCCTTGTATGTTTGATATAATGCTTCTAGTTGTTTAAATTGGGGCGCGAACCCACACTTGGTGGCGGTATTGACGATGATCATGGGATGGCCCTGATATTTAGCCAAAGCATAGTTGACGCCGGTTTCGCTGGTAACTTCGTAATCATAAATAGTCATGTTGAAAAACTCCTTTTTGGATGAAATGTTTTTTCAGTCGTGCGCGATTGTTAACGGTAAATAAAGGGGATGATCCTCATCCCACGGCTGTTTTTAAATCTGCAATCAACGCATCATTGATTTTAAGGGCTTCTTGGTACTGGCTCACATCCAATTGGTCTTGGCCCACGCAGGCTTTGATGGCCGCAAAGATTGGGCCTTGACTGGCCTTGCCTTTGTCAGTGAGTTCAACTACCAATTGGCGCCGATCTGCGGCGGGTTGCAGGCGCACCAGCCAGCCGGCGGTTTCTAAACGGCGCAATAAAGGGGTCAAGGTATTGCTGCCAAAATCTAATTTGGCCCCCAGGTCATGTAAATTTTGATGATCTTGTTCCCACAGTGCTAGTAGCACAATGTATTGGGTATAGGTTAATTCAAAGGGCTTTAGGGCCTTTTGATAGAATTGGATAAATAATCTATTGGCATTATAGACCGAGAAGCATAATTGATTTGCTAATTTCATTTCTTCTGGAATCAACTGACTTGTCCTCCATTCAATCGTGCACGATTATTTATGATTACTTTACTGCTTCTGGTTAAAAAGTGCAAGTCTTTTTTTGGAAGTTAATTTGAAATTGTTGGTTAGGTCAACGCCGCAAGTAGTCCACTTTAGGCGATAATCTGACCCACCTGCTTGAGATATAAGTGCCAAAAAAATCCCTCAACTTACTCGCCGTAGTTGGGGGATTTGGTGTCACTATGTTGATTCATCTTCTATAAGTAATTGTAGCATATCTTGATTTTAATGAAAAATGAAACGCCAAACGATTCCTGACGACGCACTACGTATTTTCATGCACAAAAATAACCCCGCCGTCACAGCCTAGGGTTAATTTGATTTACCATATCTAACCAATCGCAATTCTCGAACCCACTTTGATTTCTGGATAAGCTTTAGCCTCTACATAAACCGAACCGGCTAATTCAGGGGTTTGATCCCCGGTGAAATTCACAGCCACGTGGCCTAAATTTTCCAAATTCTTTTGGGCTTCATTGCCAATTGCTACAATGTTGTAGCGACCTACTTTCACCTGTGGGCATCACGTTGACCGTTAAGATTCCCTTTTTAGGATAAAGGCCACAACGCAAGGTCCCGCCGCAATTCACAATGGCCAGAACCGTTTCATTTTCTGGAATCGAGATTTTAAAGCTATCGATGGCCTTCATGTCGGTAATTTTTTCAATTTTATCCACGATCTTGGGGCGATTGCCCCCGGTGACATAAATAAACTTATGTTTTTGAGCTATAGGGGTGATGACCAATGGGCCACCCCAGTCGCCAGAGCCCTTTCGATGAGAATCCCCTTCACTTCAGTCAAGGGTGGGATATCCCCTAACTTTCGTAGAAAGTTATCATGCCATCATATAGTCTACTGTGTTAATTTCTTGAACGTTCCAGGTATTTTGGTGCCGGATCACTTTAAGTTTGCTTAAACTGACCTGGTCATGTTTTGGACTGATCGTCAAATAGTGGCCGCCCCCAGCTTTCACATAACAATTGTACTGACCGCTGAATCCAGAAATATTGCCCCTTTGTCCGTCAGGTAATTGCACATAGTCATTAAGATAAAAGCTGTTTGAAAATTTTGTGTTTTTAGCATTACGTTTACTCGTAATATTGGGTACTTTACGGCCTTTACGGGCTGTGGCTTCATGTAGGGAGCGTTTCTTTTTGCGGAACTGTTGAAACATCACCACGGCTGTGGGTCGCTGTGCGATTTTTTGGATGCCGCTGATGGTCACGGCGTCATTATAATGGGCTTTTGGCAGCTCTAACTTGGCCCGATCTAAAGTCGTCTGGGCCCCATATTGAAAGAGCGCCTCTGGAAAAGCCGAGAATAGCCTTCTTCGTAGAATGTTCATGAAGGTGGCCCCTTTTAAAGAACGATGACTTTGAAATTTCTTAGCTTGCAAGACAAAAAGCTTGCCCCCAGGTTGATGGTTGGTTTGCGTGTGACAGCTGGCACAGACTGTGAGCAGATTGCTGACTTGGTTGGTGCCGCCATTGGACCGGTAGATGATGTGATGGATCTTCAGTTTTGGGTCTTTGCTTTTACCCTGGCAGATCTGGCAGGTATAGTTATCCCGGTCTAAGACATATTGTTTAGCAGTCTCATACCCATATAAGTCGCCTTGCTGATAGCCTAAGCCGGTGATACCTAGCTGTTTCATCTTAGCCATGTCGAACTTGCCCACTTCGATATACAGTTCCGCTTTAGGCAGGACTGCCTGAAGTCGCTGAATCCAGGTAATATTGTGTTGAACTTTACTGGCCACCGATGGCGGTAACCAACCTGCTGTCTTAGCCCGGTTCAGGAAACGGGGCGGCCGGTATCTGGTGTTACGATTGCGGCGGCCACGCCGATAAATCCGCCGGGTATCCAGTAATTTTTTCACATCTTGGCGCAGGCTGATCTCACTTTGAAATAAAACTTTATCCTGACACGTAACGGCCAGGCCGATATGATGCTGTCCGGAGTCAACGCCAATAGCTAGCGGTTGTTTATAACCAGTTGAGCCAAAGAGCAGTTGAATGGTAAAGGGTTCTTTTTTGATAACTTTAGCTTTGCCAGATTGTAATAATTTACGACATTTACGTTGTTTGCAGGGCATCAGTGGCTCGCCCTGGCGATTGATGACAAATACGCGATTTTGCATGATGCCCTCCTTTGATGAGTGTTATTCGTCAGGTAAAGTGACCTGACCACGGCGTCAAGTTCATCAGACTTGAGTTCGTGAGGTTACCCTTCGACAATGTTATCAAGGCTTAACCGCTGACGAGCAGCAGTTTTCTCACGGGTTGACGGTCCCATTGACCTTAGGACTGTTTACAGCGCCCACACAGAGCTGGGAACTAGGGTATTATTCCCAGGTGTGATCACCAAGATAACGTAGTGTCTAAACGACACTGAGTCTAGACAACCAGACTTGAAGTAAGCACTTCAAGCCCCTTACTTTAGTGAGGGGTCACGGTTGACTACGTACGCTTTTCCAAGCCATGCTCGTTCACTCCTTATGCCGTCGCCCTTTCTTCTGACTCAACTGAGTTGTTGGTCAGCTTAACTTCCTTAGACAATTTAACTCCGCTACTCTTGCAAACATAGGCGAGCGTAATGATAGACAACTTTTCGCCGTTTGCGATGATAGACTGATTCCGGTTACGGACTAAGTCAGCTTGCGGACGCTTGAACCAGACCGACTGACAAAGCCAGTGCAAGCCTCTGGAAACTTTTAGATAAATTTCTTTACCTTTTTTAGCTTTCTTACAGGTGAGATAGGTCATGAGTTTTCGTCACAGTTGTGTCTGAACAGTTTTATAACGGGCAATCGTCGTTTTGATTGCAGAGCTGGCCAGCTGTGATTTCAAGCCAAAATATTGCCGCAAGTCTTGATAAAGTTTTTTATGAATATTGAGGACACTCAATTCGAAACTATTGTTATAAATGTACTCAGAAACATGATTGGAGGCTAAGCGATATTGTTCCCTGATTTCCTGAAATTTAGCGGCATCGGTAGCGTTATCTAGTTTGAGTTTAGCCTTGCCCTTAGACTTAACAGCATTTTGATCACCCACTATCCTTATAGCTATTATAACTTATACAACAACGCCAAAGAAAGAATTGTGATCAAAATATGCACATATTTATAAATTGTTTGCATTCTTTAAAATCGATCGGAATTCCTAACAGGATTGAAATCCCGTGTTTCCTTTCCAATATTTTCAAAAAGTGCCCGCAAGAATAGCCCATTAGGGCGGTTCTTGGGGGCGCTCAGCTATAAATTAGCCAGATTCGCAAAGGAGAGCTCATAATCTTGTAAGTTTAAAACTTCATGGGTCACCAGGGCACAGCAGCCCAATAAAGGCGCTAGGTTGGCCGGGGTTGTTAATTGAATGGGGGTTTGCAGGCCCAATGCCGTAATTTCCGCTAAAATGGCCGTTAACAGTTCGGGGATGGCTTCAATTAAAGGGGAACTCAAGTAAATCGTTGTGGGAGCTAGACTAATGGCCACATTGTAGATGACTTTGGCAATGGAGCGGCTGAATTTGTTGAGACTGGCCTGGACAATGGCATCCCCGGCCTGGTTCAACTGCACCAAGGTTCGCCGGTCCAAATTTGCCCGGTTAGTTTGGTGCTGGACTTGTTCAATAATGGCATCTTCTGAACAAAAATCCTCCACTTTGCAATACTGCTGGTCGTCGGTATCATGGGTAAACATTAATGAGCGGCCGATTTCCCCCGCTTGGCCATGGCGACCTCGGTAAAGCTGGCCGTCTAAGATAATACCCGCGCCAATGCCCCGATGGATACTGATGGCTAAAATATTGGTGTCATTGGCAACTTGGCCAAAATCCCGCTGATAAATAGCCACGAGATTGGCCTCGTTTTCCAGTAACACAGGTACCTGGTAACGTTGCTGATAATAATCGGCTAAATCTAGATTGCCCATATCAATAAAGGGGGAGCTGATGATTTGATTGTTGGCCACTACCCCATGGATCGAAAAGCCAATCCCCAATAGCCCGCGCTGGGTGGTATCGGCCGCCAATGAGCGGTCAATTTGGTCATTGATACAATGCAACACTTCTTGTAAGTCATGCTGCTGCAGTTGAATCCGACCTTTAAAAATAATGCGACCATCCAAGTAATTGGCGATGACATGGAGATGGCGAAAGCCCAGATCAAAGCTGATGGTATAGCCGTAACGCCCGTTGATTTTTACCAGGACGGGTTTGCGGCCCCCGGCACTGGTGGAGGTGCCAGCGCCAATTTCATGGATGTAGCCCTGCTGGTCCAGCTCATGATATAAAGCGGACACCGTTGATTTATTCAGGTTTAACCGTCGGGCAATTTCAACCCGGGAAATGGGCTGATTGTTGAAGATTTGTTGCAGGACTTGGCTTAAATTATGTTGATGTAACCCGCCCTGTCCAGTTTGCTTGGCCATCATGAAGATCGCCTCCTCGTTTGTTAAATTGGCATATTTTGCCAGAACATTAAAACAGGGGGAGCGGCTGAATACGCCTCTCCCCCCGACTTCTGACAACAATTGCCACAGCGAATCGCTGTCATTTTGAGCGTGATACCTTGTTACAAAAGATCCAAATGGCTGGCAAGCGGCCGGCGGTCATGGGGCCGGCACGCTGGCTTAATCAAAAACAAACGTACTGAAAGAATGAGCTTGGACTGTGGCTTGATAGTTCTTGCCCTTGACCTGAATAGAGATGTCCCGGGCGTGGTTCATGCTATTGGACATGACGGCAACCACACTGCCATCGGGATTCTCATATGCTGTGGCTTCTCCGGCGGCGTGGCCACCATAGGTCAACAAGTGAGCCCCAGGTTGAATGTAGTGGGCGTAGTGGCGCATCACATAATATTCTGGGTTCAAAGTAGCCTCGCCCTTGTCCGCGTCCACGGAGATCATGCTATTTTGCAGCCAACCCCAAGTACTGGAGCCCCCTTGCAGGACACTGTTCCAATACAAGTAGCCGTTGACGCCGTTGCTGAAGTAATGGCGGAACAAATTGAAGACATATTCGGCATAAGTCCAAGTGTTGTCACCATTGCCGCATTCACTTTCGGATTGTAAATAACCTAATTCTGGGAAAGCCTGGACGGTGCGTTGTAAGACCATTTTCCCAGCCCATTGGTAAGTTACCCCTTTAATATATTGATAGGCTTCAGGGTCTGACAAAACCGTTTCGGTGATCACTGGATAGTCGGTGGTCTCATCTTTGGTCATTTCTGTGTCTTCCAATGGGGAGTTGATGGTGCCTAACCAAATTTCTGTGTCTAAGCCAGCTTTTTTGAAAGTTGGGCCTAAGTATAACTTGATAAAGTCTCGCAGTTCTTCGCCAGTCCAGTAACAAGATGGGAATTTTTGATCCCGTTGGGGTTCATTTTGGGGGAACAATTGGCTGATATGAATGCCTTCAGCCTCATAAGCTTGAATAAATTTCACGAAATAATCCGCATAGGCCTGTTGCACCTTAGGATCATGTTTTAAAATCCCGTAGTTGTAAACCGGGTGGGATTTCATCCACGTTGGCGGACTCCAGGGAGAAGCGGAGAACTGAATGTTGGGGTTGCGTTGTTGGGCAGCTTTGATATAAGGAATTAAATGTTCTTTATCCCGTTCAATGGAAAAGTCCTTTAATTCATAATCACCGGGGGTCTCATCCAAGGAATACCAGCTTAAAGCATAATCGCTGGCGCCAACGGGGATGCGGCACAGGGTATAGTTTTCACCCACACCGGGTTTAAATAAGTCATCTAAAACTTCGTTGCGTTTAGCTTCGGGTAAATTCTCCAAGGCTACGGCGCCCAGTTCATTAAAGGTATGGCCGAAACCCCAGATTTCTTGGCGCTTTTCAGTGCCGATTTCTAAATTATTGTGTAAGGTTGCAGTTGTCTCTGATAGCACGTTAGTCTTTAATTGAACGGCTTTAGTGCTTTCGATTTGTGTTGCAGTCATTAGATTCACCTCTATATAATATTTAGGTCACTATTACTTATTTCACTTTTTTGATCATCAGGACTAGGATGCCACCTACTAAGGACAAGGCAGCACAGACTGGGAAGATACCGTAGTAACTGCCATGGGCAGCCGTTACGATGGCAGCGGCCACGATGGGTCCTAAAATTTGGGAACCAGTGTTAGCTAAGTTCAAAATCCCCAAATCTTTGGCAGCGGTGTTAGGATCTGGCAAGACTTCCAAGTTCAGCGCTTGGTCCACGGAGAAGAAAATCCCCATCCCTAAACCAGCGACTAACCCATAGACGATCATGGTCCAAGGGGCGTTGGAGAAGGCTGGCATGGCAACCCCAATGGCTACTAACAAAGCAGCAGTGAACACGGGGATTTTCCGACTCTTGATTTTATCGGAAATTGGGCCGGCGGTGATGGACATGACAATGGCCGTTACCATCATTAAGGTTGAAATGATGGAGACATATTTTTGCTGGCCACTGGTATTTAATTTAATATAATCGCTTAAAATGTATAGCTGATAACCCATAATAGCTGTTGTGGCGGTATTGATCATCATTTTCCCGAATAAGGCTAAGTAGAAATCCCGGGCGTGATGAATTGGAAAGACAAAGTTTTGCACGAACATGTCAAAGGTAAAGTGTTTCTTGGGCATGGCTTTACTGGAGGGTTCCCGGACGATGACGGCGGCTAATGGGCCGGCAAAGAGGGTTAACACACCCATGACGATGATCCCGGTGCCCACAGAGCCTAAGAACTGGGCCCCTAAAACTTGACCACCATATTGCCCGATAACGTAACCAAAGGCGTAGATGGAAGAAATCGTGCCCCGATGTTTTGGCGCGACCTGGTCTTGTAAGAAGGCCAGCAGTGGCGCCACAATGGCGTTTAGAAAAACTTGATAGAAACACCAGGAAACCACCATCATGATCACGGAACTAGCGGCGTTAAACCAAATTAAAGTAACTAAGCCTCCAACGGACCCGGCAATGATCCACGGTGTCCGGCGCCCCCATCTGGAGCGGGTCAAATCTGATAAGCCCCCGATGATGATATTGGCTAAGGTGGCCACGATCATGGCTGCCGAGGCCAGTAAAGCCACAACTTGGGCTTTATCAGCGGGTACGATTTGTTGGACTTTGGCGGGTAGTAAGACGGCATTGACCCCCAGGTACGGGCCTAACCACAGCAGTGCCCCGAGGCCAGTGGCCAGCCCAATTTTAATGGGTGCCTTTGGTTGTTGGTTGTCTTCAATGGTATCTTGCCAAACAACTTCATTTTCGGTACTTTTTGACATTATTTTCACCTTTTTCTTGTGTGATCGTAACTAAATGCATGTTAGTTGCGTTTTTAAAAGTAAGCAATGCCATCGCGATGGTTGGTTTAACTTATCAACCAACATCATTGTAACCGCTTCCTGATGACTAGCAAACTACACCCTGACCAATTTGTGTAGCATGCGCGATTTTTTTATCGTTATTTAAGCCGAGATAGTTGGGCGATGGATTGGGTCAACTCCCCCAGACTACTAGTACTCAGGGCAAATTTCCGGGTCAATACCCCCACTAAGAAGCTCACGATCACCGACCCGATAAATTCCGCATGCAAATTACTGGTGAGACTATGTTGGGCCACTTCGGCTTTGATCAAAGACTCTAATTTTAGGAAACAATCCCCATCTCGGCGGGTAACTAATTGTAATTGCCAAGCCGCCCAGTTGCGGGCAAAAAGCGCGCGAACTTGGGCCAACAAAGCGGTCTTATCGGTAGTTTCACCCATTAAAACCTGCATTAAAGCCTGTAATTGCTGCAAGCTGGTGGCTTCAACTAGGCTCTCAACTTCGCAAATATTGTTAAAATAACGATAAAATGTGGTCCGGGCGATGGGTATCCGCTTACATAATTGTTGAATAGAAATCATATCCACCGGATACTGGTCGTTTAACGCCACAAAGGCGTCACAAATCTTTAGTTGCGTGTTATTTAAATTCAGTGCGATGCCATCATTAGCTTGTCCAGAAATCATCTGCATTTTGATTACCTCCCTTTACAAATCAAACAAATCCAGTATGTTATCCCCTACCGTTAAATGGGCAAAGGGGCCGGCTAAGCGCTGATCGCTAGCTGTTTTTTCGCCAAAGAAATCTTCATTTAAGACAATTGGGCTGCCGTCAGGGTTGTCAAACTTAGCGCCAGCTAAGCGAGCCTGGCCTAAGGTTGCCGTGCTTTGTTGGGGCACTTTGAAGGCCACCAAGGCCGCTGGCACCTTTAAGGTCAAGCTGATGGCTGTGGCGCGGCGCTGGACTTTTAGCCCCAGGGTCTTCGTGGTGGCCGCCAGCGCTAAATCTTCATCAGCATAGGGCAAAGTGCCTTTAAAATAAGCATTGCCCTTGATATAAGCCGGTTGGCGGACGGTCTCAAATAACTCCACATCCCCGGGCAGCCGCAGCGTGACGGCTTGAATAAAGGCGGTCATATCCCGGGGACTGCCGTTATACATTTGAGTCCCCGTGGGTTCATAGCCCTTTCGTGAAGCAAAAATATTATTGTAATAGCGGTCATCCCCACCGTAAACGCAGGCATAGCCTAAAATAGCGGTACTGTGGGGGACATGATAAGGCGTGGTGCGGTTCAGCACACTTTGAATGGCAATACTGCCAGTGATTAAATTGTGGACAAAGGCCCCGCCCTGGGCATATTCATGGATGGCCACCGGGGATAAGAAGACATTATGGTCCACTAAAAATGGGCCGTGGTTGACTTCCGATAGTAGGTCCCGGAGGTTGTCGGTGAGTACATTGCGAGTGATCCGGGTACCTTGGGTTTGCCAATCCAGCCAAATCCCCAGGGTACAGTGCTCAATGAGATTATGGCGGATAATGGTATCGATAGGGCCGTGGAGTTTTAAACCGGCGATTTCCCAGCCCCCGAATTCGCAGCGGGTGCCAATATTGGCAATATGATTATCGGCAATTTTGCTAAAGGCGCCCCCTAAAAAGCCTATGATCCCGGCTTGGCCGCAATCGTGGATGTGGTTGTGGTGAATATGGTGGCTGCCAATATGGGCTTTATCCCAATTTGCTTGATAGGCGGCAAACAGGGTTTCAATTTGGTATTGGTACCCGGGCTTATCGTGGCGCTTGGAGAACTGATTTTCCTGGGCCATGGGGGTGGACCCCAGGCTGAGGGCACTGCACTTGGCGTCGTGTAAATCGTTGTGGTCAATGACCCAGCCCTTCGACCAATTCACGCCGATGAGTCCTTCTTGCGTAGCTGTGGGCGGAGCCCAGTTGGTGGCTGCTTGGGCCATTTCAAAACCCGTGACGCGAATATAATTCAGGCCCTTTTGCGTTGGATAAAAACAGCATGGGCGCACATTGACTTCTACTAGGCCTTGGTTAGGGTCCAGGTCATGACAATTGATGAATAGTTTGGTTTCCGTCTGTTCAACTTGGGCAAACCAGCGATAACTTCTAAAATCGGCGTCCGGGTCAGCAACGGCTTTTTGGGTAATATAATCCACGGGTGCCGCCGGGGCGTTGCCGGCCAGCATTTCACCGTAGTCACTGGCCTCATATAAGGCTCGGCCATTGTAATACACTGCCCCGGCATGGCGGCCTTGGGGCTGTTCCAGCCAATCCCCAGCCAATTTGGTGGCAAAGGGATTGAACTTACCAAATAAGACATTTTGAATAGTGGCCTGCCAAACGCCAGCTTCAACGGCTTGCCAGTCCGCAATGATTTCAGAACCTTTAATGACCACCTGCTCCCCCGGCTGGGCTTGGTAAGTAATCATTTTTTCAGGACTTTGGCCACCAAATTTAGGGTTGACCCATTCTCGATAAATCCCTTGATGGACAAGGACTTCATCGCCGGCTTGGGCAACTTGAGCAGCTTGATTAATGGTCAAAAATGGGGCTTTGGCCGTGCCAGCGTTGGTGTCGGCGCCAGTTTTCGTGACATGATAAGTCGTCAATGTGCCATTCTCCTTTCGATTTGGTATATTTATAATACAGCGCTTACAATGGATATGATAGATTGCAATTTGTCATTCAATGGACAATAATTGTGATAATTTCAAGGGGGGATTTAAAAGATGGTCTTATTTCAGCATTTTGGCTTAGAGAATTCACCAATTTTTAAACACTTCGAACTCACAAACTTCAACTTCCCCGTCCATCTCCACCGGGCCTATGAACTCATCTTGATCCAACAAGGTCAATTGCACCTGCAAATCGAAGAACAGACTTACCGGGTCAATGCCCGGCAGTTTGCCCTGGTCTTTCCCAATCAAATGCATAGTTTTGAGATGGCGCCCAATACCAAGGTAACAATTGTCCTTTTTTCCCCGGAAATCATTGGGGCCTTTAATGAACAATATCAGGATTTAGTCCCGGAAAATCCCATTGTCTTTTATAATCAAGCCCTTAATTTTAACCGGACCGCCACCATTTTTGGCATTAAGAGCCTACTTTACGGCCTATGTGATCGCCTGGTGGAACAAACCACCTTTACCCCGCGGAAAACCTCGTCCCGGTTAAATATTGTCCATAATATTTTAGATTACGTTAATGCCCATTATATGGAAACTTGTACGCTGAAACAAATATCCCAGGTCATGGAATATGATTATGTTTATTTATCTAAATTATTTCAGCAGGTCATGGGGATGGCCTACACCCAATACCTGAACCGTTTCCGGATCTCTAAGGCCCGGCAGCTGTTGAAAAATACCGATGACCCCATCACCCAAATTGCCTTTAACGTGGGCTATGCCAACCAGCGCACCTTCAATCGCAATTTTAAAGTCCTGAATAAACTGAGTCCCGCTGAATATCGCCGGTCATCAGCGGTGACCTGGTATGAAAAGAGCGTCAAGGAAGACTATATTTCCGGGTAAATAAAAACGCCGGTAAAATTTACCGACGGCTGGCGCGAATTGCTTTATTTATAGTTGTTCTGTTGGTTTATCCACTGGTTTAGTTGTTTTGGCTTGGACTGGTTTAGCTTGACTGGCTTCATCCGGCACTTCTTCTAAGAACTTGTCCACAAAAGCTGACTCGATTTTCTTGTAAGTCCCCACAACGCCCTTTTCGATCTTTTTGTTAGCGCCGAATAGCGTCTTGGCAATTTTGTCATTGCCGGCTTTGATCGTGCCACCGATTTTTTCATTGACAGTTGGTTCCCCATTGTGATTAGTTGTCTTCAAACGATAATTTTTGTCTGTCATGATGCAGTCCTCCTTGACTTGTCTGGTTAGATCAGCTTGGTGAGCCAATCAGCGATTTGGGTCATTCCCTGAAATACAATATGTTGCAACAAGGCGTTAATTTCTGGCTTTAAGGTTAAGCACATGACTAAGCCAAAAGCGACACCCCCCACGATGCTCAGTAGGATTGCATGAATCTGTTTGACTGCCATGATGTACCTCCTTATTGCTTGCCTTGACCATGATTCTATTATGCCTGGGAAATGTTTGCGAAGTACTAATAAAATGTTGCTGTCGTGTTAATCTAGGACTAATTGCTGTCATCATTGCCAAGTTATCGCTAAAATCAAGTTAGTAAGTTACGTCAACCCGTTTGCTAACGAGGTGAGGATCATGGTGGGATTACAACGTTTTATTTGGCATTATTTAAGTCTAGTTTTAGGCGTGATCGCCCTGATTTTGGGCATCGGTTCGATTGTGGCGCCCCTGGGCAGCATCGCCGCCACTCTGGGGCCGGTGCAACTAACTTGGCTACTGGCCACCTTCAATCTCCTAGGTCGCCTCATTTATCTGGGCTACTTTGTGGGCTTGGCGGTCTTATTGCTGACGCTACTGCGGGAGGCTTGGCGCCTAAAAGTAACCCGGCGTTTCCATAAGACCCTACTTGGTCCAGCTATTCTTTTACTGGCCAGCCTGCTGCCTTTGTTTACACCCGTGTTGATGTTAGTCACGTTACCGTTATTGATTGTCGGTGGGATTGTTTGTTTATTTTATCGTTAAGAGATAGGATCTATGCAATTTGGTTAAAAGTTGCATAGGTCCTATTTATTGTTCATAAAGTCAAATATTTCATAAGCTAGCATCATATCGATCCCAATTAAAATGAATAGCGCTAAATTCATTTCATTTCTTGCTGCTGCAGAATCTCCCTTTAGGGAAGTAAAATCATTCCCAAAGGTCCATTATCAAAAGCAACTGATAAATAGATAATAATAACATCAAGTTAAGCAAAACCAACTACTTGAAATAATTAATTGCATAAAAGAGGCAAATAAATGACAGAAGACACTATCAAAATTGAAAACTTGACCAAAGATTTTGGTCATGGTCGGGGTATTTTCAATGTCAATTTCAAAATTAAAGCAGGTGAAGTATTTGGCTTTTTGGGACCCAATGGTGCTGGAAAGACCACAACGATTCGCCACCTCATGGGTTTCACCAAACCTGATAAAGGTACTGTGAAAGTAATGGGCTTTGATGCGACAACTCAATATGACAAAATCATGAGACATGTCGGCTACCTCCCCGGTGAAATTGCACTCCCAGAGGGTATCAGCGGCTGGGCATTCATTCGGATGATGCAGCAAATGCGAGGTGTCAAAGATGATCATTATTTAAATGAATTACTAGCACTTTTTGACCTTGATCCAAGTGGCAATACAAAACGGATGAGTTTAGGTACGAAGCGGAAATTAGCCGTTGTGACGGCATTTCTATCGGATCCCGAAATCCTCATATTGGATGAACCAACCAGTGGCCTGGATCCTGCGCTACAAGATAAGTTTGTGCAATTCATGGTTCGAGAAAAAAAGCGCCACAAAACCATCCTGCTGTCCAGTCACATCTTTCCAGAGGTCGAAGCGACCTGTGATCGCATTGCAATTATTAAGGAAGGTCACATCGTTTCGAATGTGAACGCCAATAAACTGCAAAATAAAGGCGAGAAAATTTTCGAATTATATTTTGCGAACCAGGCAGATTTAGCAGCTGCTGCTGCTGTTTTAACAGTCACAAGAAAAAAACATAGTTTGATCGTGAAAGTTAAAACTGAGGATTTATGTCAATTTTTTAATTATCAGTTACCCTATTGTCATGTCACAAAATTAGTTGAACACAAATTTGACTTAGAACAGTATTTCTTAGATTTCTATCGCACGGATAAAGTCTTCAAAGGGATTTAAAGGAGTGTAGAAAAACAATGCGTTCAATAATTGAAATAACGGCTTTAACCAAAGACTATCACAAACAACGTGGTATTTTCGACATGAATCTGACCATTAAGCAAGGTGAAATCGTTGGTATTGTGGGTCAAAATGGCGCCGGTAAGACAACGACCATGCGCATGCTCATGGGTTTTATCAAACCCACATCTGGCCACAGCACAATTAATAACTTAAATACTTGGCAACAATCTGCTAAGACGAAGAAATTTATTGGCTATGTTCCCGGCGAAATCGCCTTTCCGGATACGAAATCTGGCACAACCTTTCTACAGACCCAATTAGAACTATTACATGCCGCAAAAGATGACTACGTTAATGAATTGATTCAGCGCTTCAAAATTGACTTAACGGCAGATATTAAGCGAATGAGTAAAGGGATGAAGCAAAAAACCGCACTGGTCTGTGCTTTTATGACCAAACCACCATTACTACTTCTGGACGAGCCAACAACTGGTCTAGATCCAGTCATGCGTGAGACCTTTATTGAATTGGTTTTAAAAGTGAAGGCAAACGGCACAACTGTCTTTCTCAGCAGCCATATGTTTAATGAGTTAGAACGAACCTGTGATCGTATCTTATTTTTAAAAAACGGTCAAATTATTGATACCTTAAATCAGGAAAGAATCGCCGCACTGCATCATTATCAACGGGTAACTATTCAAACAACCGATAGTAACTCTGCACAACAATTACTGCAATCCAATTTTGAAGTTACTCGCTTCGACGCTAACCAGCGGATTGTAACCTTGGTCATTGCTGAGAATCAAACCCAGCTATTCTTAGAATTATTACAGCATATTCACATTAAAGACATTGATTTTGCGACCCAGACTTTAGACAATTACTTTGAAAAAGAACTTGCACGCAATTAATCTAGGCACTATAAAAACAAAAAAATGAAAGTGGGAATTATGAAATGAGTTTTCCTTTACTTAAACAAACCTTTAAATCAAACTTTGCAGTCTGGGGGTTAGTCACCCTGGTGATGAATATTATCCTAGGCCAATTAATCATGATGAAACAGACACAAGCTATCGTTGGTCCCATGTTTTATGGGATGTTAGTTTCTACGATTATTGCCCTATTCGTGGTCATTAGCGGCAACAAATTACTAGCCGGTCAAGTCGATCAAGGTTCCATGGCCTATATTCTAACTGCCCCAATCAAACGCAGTACGGTAGCTTTGACCCAAATATTCTATTTCGTGGGGTCTTTAATAGTGACTTTTGGATTACTGACTGCCACTGGACTTGTTGTTAATAATCTTGCAGACGCAGGTTTTCACAGTCAAGTAATCGTTGACCTGAATTTAGGTGCATTGCTGGTAGCACTGGCATTTGCTGGTATTATGTTTGCGGCCTCTGGTATCTTTAACTTATCGAAATTTGCTTTCAGCACAGGCGGTCTATTAGTTATTACGTTTATTTTACTGGCCATAATTGGTTCCTTCGCCGATTATGGGGTAAAGGGCTTAGAAAGTATTCAACACTTAACGATTGTTTCCTTGTTTGACTATAAAAACATTATGGTCGAGGGGGTCAAGTGGTTGCCAAAATTAGTCTTCCTAGGCGGTATTGCGGCGACGACCTTTGGTATTGGTACGATTGCCTTTGTGAAAAAAGATTTACCGTTATAGTTTGCTCAAAGCTATCAAGGCTATCTGGCACATGAGTAAAAATAAAGTAGGGGCGTATAATAAAATACGGTCTTACTTTTTGAGTTAGGAGTTTACAGGTATGAATATGGATAACGAAATCAAAAACACTATTCGCCACCAATTCTTCAAAAGAAATAAGTATGCTATCTTGATTTGGTTAGCATTAATTTATATATTCTCTTTATATCTGGCCGGATCAAAAATTGAAAACATCGCTCTTTCAAACTATATGTCTGGTTTTTTAATGTTCATTCATTTATTTTTATTGTTATTTGCCAACCAGCTTTCACGTTTTAAGCAAGGCTATGTTTTGTTCTCACTGCAAGTCATGACAACTGCAGTGATTGCACTTTTGATAACCAGCCCAATTGCTAGATTATCCTGGTTGGTTGGTTTTATTCCTGTATTGGTTATCGAAGAAATGACGTTCAGCGGCAAAATTAAACGTAGAATTTCACCGGCACTTTTAATTTATATTGCGGTTATTTTGGCTTTTGGTATGGTGAATGCAAGTCTAGCAGACATATTTTTCTTACTTGAAGCAATTGTCGCAGTTTGGTTTGTTGCTGCTTATTATTGTTCCAGCACTTATACGCGCCTCTTCCAAACATTGCAATTAAAGCAGGTCAATGAAGAGTTAAATGAGGCTTATCATGAGGTGGCTCGTTTAACGGCCGAAGAGATCCGCCAAAAAATGGCTCGCGAACTGCACGATACCATTACACAAGACCTAGTGGGTATTAATTTTCAACTCACAGCCGTCAAAATGTTTTTAGACAAAAAACAACTTGATAATGCCAATGAAAAAATAAAATTGCTTCAACAAATGACACAAGCTGCCATTACACAATCCCGGGAAACTATCACCAGATATCGGCAATTACCAGATAACGAAGTGACTACGAGTCTCAAGTATAAAGTATTGGAGAAGGCCCAGTTACTAAAGGCTAAATATCAGCTACAAACCACCCTGGAAATTCCCGAAAATATTGAGTTAGGTGGTGAATTATTGATCGATGTGGTGCGAATTATCAATGAAGCCTTGATGAATGTAGTCAAGCACGCCAAAGTCAATCAAGCAACCGTTCAGGCAAAAATGATTAACGACTGCCTTATTGTTCGAGTGCACAATGATGGTGAAACATTCACCAATCAGCTTAGTCAAAGTAGCAATCACTATGGTTTAATTGGTATGCGTGAAAGAGCCCAGGCCCATGGCGGCGACATCAAGATATCAAGTACGCCAAAAGAAGGTACTTCTGTTATGATTGAAATCAAAGTAAGAGGTGATAAAAAGTGATTGCCGTTATGATTGTGGACGATCATCCGATAGTTCGTGAAGGTTTGGAAATGGTGTTGAACATCCAAGATGACTTAAATGTGGTCGCCACAGCTGCCAATGGGCTTGAAGCCATTGCGTGCTTACAAGCCTTGCCTAGCGACCCAGATGTGATTTTGGTAGATATTCAAATGCCTGAAATGAATGGTACGGACTTCATCAAACAAATCAGCGTGACGTCGAAAATTATTATTTTATCAACCGAATTAGATGTTGACGTTGCTGCGAATATGTTGGCCTTGGGTGTCCATGGCTACATCCTAAAAGATGAACCTCCAACCAAAATCGTACAATTTGTTAAAAAAGTCGCTAAAAATGACGACTATTTGGCCATGAGTGATGCGGTCATCGCAAAAGTAATGCAATCTCAAAATAAACCGCGGCCAATCGTTACCTTGGATGCAAAACAAGTCGCCATCTTACAAATGGTAGCCCAAGGTATGACCAATAAAGAGATCGCTGCTAAAATTTTTGTGACGGATCGAACAGTAAAGGCTTACTTGACGGAAATTTATGACATTCTGCAAGTTTCCAATCGTGCCCAGGCTATCGCAGTTGCGGCAAAAACCGGCATTATTTAGTCACAGCCATTCCCAACAACATCAATAGGACCCGACAGCTGTCTAGGCAGTTGCCGGGTCCTATTTTGGGTGGTAATCCTGGATTCAAGTCCTTAAAACGTGACCTTGATCCGCACTTTTTTAGCCCCTTTATTCTTGACGCTAAAGCTGATAGTCTGGGGAATTTCAGCGGTGTTAGCCACGTGGGTCCCGGCGCAGGCTTCTTCGTCGATACCGGCGATGGCCACTAGGCGCACTTGGGTGACGGTGGCGGGGATGAGGCTGACTAAGGTGCGGACTTCTTTAGTTTCATCGGCAATCTTATCCCGGGCCACACTGCGCCAAGAAACGGCGTGGCCAGCGGCGATTTCAGTCTGAATGGCGTTGGCTAATTGCGTGATATCAAAGCCGGCTTTGGCTGCCGGGCTGGGAAATTGTAACTCGATGCGGGCATGGTCGGCCATGATTTGGTTACTGGCCACCCGACAAGGGACTAACTTAGCGGCCGTGCTGGCAATCAGATGCAACAGCGTGTGATAGCGCATATTTTGATAACGCTGCGGCCAGTCAATAACTTGTAATACCGGTTCTTGGGGATTCAAAGGATTATCCAGGGTATAGACAATATCATTCCCTTGTTGCTGGGCAGCTAAAACTTGAAAAGTCTGGTCCCCTTGCCTAATTTCGGCTTTGTCCAGGGGTTGGCCGCCACCACCCGGGTAAATAATACTCTCGGCAAAAATTACCTGGTTGTCTTGTGCTTGCACAACGGTTGTGGTTAATTGTTTTTGGTTAGCGTCAGTTAAATATACAGCTTCGGTCATTTTAGTAATCTACCCCCATCAGTGTCCCAGTGATTTAGAATTAATTAGATTGCATTTGCAATCATTTTTAATAGCATATCACCTTTTAATTGCATATACAATTAAAAAATGTGTTTGGTTAACTGCAGCCCGCAAAAAAACCCTCAACTTACTTGGCCGTAGTTGGGGGCTTTGGTGATTATTATGATCATACACTTCCAAGATATTATACCATGAAGCATAGGATTTATTTCAGTATGTTTCTATTATTAACAAGCTTAGCTGCGTTGTTTCCGGTAAGACAAGCCCCGCTTAAAGCGTTTGAAGAAGCTGGAATCATCGGTTTGTAACATTAAGCCTTCGTAGATACTACCAATGTATGCGGCGGAGCCAATGATGGTAACCACTAAAATCAACAGGGAAATGGTGATTTCCACGGGACTGACGGTGTAATTGATCATGCGGAACGGCATGAAATACGAGGAGAAGAATGGCACGTAAGACAAGATGGTCACCACGATGGAGTGGGTGTTGCCTTGGAATGGGAAAGTAGAGAAGAACGCGATCATGTTCAAGTAGACTGCTGGCGTGGCGGCTTTAGAGGCATCTTCGGCTTTGGCCACCAGGGCGCCACTGAAGGCGGACAGCACCGTGAACAAGACAACGCCTAACAGTAGATAAAGCAAGTTGATGTTGACTAAATTATGGAGCACGGCGCTAATCAAGGTGTGATTATCTGCCAAGAACTCCCGGCTGAAGGTCAAGCGTTGGGCCAGCAGATAACATAACACCCCGCCCCCGAGATAAATCCCGATTTGGGTGAGGATCACCAGTAAAACCCCCAGGATTTTCCCAAAGAAATATTTCCGGGCGGTGGTACTGGAAAAGATGATTTCCATGATCTTGGTGCCCTTTTCCGATGCAATTTCTTGGGCGGTGATGGAGGCATAGGTGGTCAAAATCATGTAAGCCAAGAAGGCCATGATCCAAAAGGACAGCAATTTCGCCAGGCTGTCATCTTTTTGTTTCTCCTTGAGCTGTTGTTGGAAAATTGGCTGTTGCTGCAGGGCCTGGGTCTGTTGTGGTGTAAGTTTCGCCTCATTGAGGTTCAAGGCCTGCTGGTACTGGCTTAAACTAGCCTGGACTTGTTTCTTTAAAGTGTCGTCCATATTGCGGGTACTGTGGTAAACAGCTTTGACCCGCTGGCCGCTTTGACTCAAGATTAGATAACCTGCCAGGTCTTCGGCTTTCACCGCTTTTTCGGCGGCTTTTTGGGTGATTATCTTTTGGTTCACATCGCCTTTATTTTGGCGGATGACTTGCTGCCGCAGAGGTTGTTGCTGGCTGATGACGGCGATTTTATCCTGGCCGGCGGTACTGCTGCCGGCAAAATAGCCGGCCCCTGCAGAAATCCCAAAGAAGATAAATGGGGATAAGATCAAAATTAGAAAGCTCCAGGTTTTAACCTGACGCAGATAGGTTTCGGCGGTGACGATCCAGAGTTTATTCATGACCGGCACCTACTTCCATGCGGAAAATTTCATCCAAAGTTGGAGCTTGTTGAACGAAGGCTTCGATGTATTTACCCTGGGTCAAGGTTTCAAAAATGGCTGGCCCAGCGCCGGGGTCGTCCAGGTGCAAGACAAATTGCCGGGGCCTTGGGGTCAACACTTTCGTCACATGGGGCAAGTCGGCCAACTCCTGGACGCTCCAAGGGCCGGTGACGTGGATTTGGTTTTTGCCAAATTGATTGCGGACATCATCTAGGGTGCCATTTAAGATGGCTTGGCCGTTGCGCAGCATCACTAGGTTGTCACAGACGCTTTCCACATTGGCCATATCGTGGCTGGAAAAAATAATGGCCGCGCCTTGATCCTTCGCCCCTAAAATGGCTTGTTTCAAAATATCCATGTTCACTGGATCTAGCCCACTAAAGGGTTCGTCTAAAATCAGTAGCTTGGGATTGTGGATCATGGTACAGATGAGCTGGACTTTTTGCTTGTTCCCTTTGGATAGGCTTTTGATTTTATCGCTCTTTTGGCCTTTGACTTCAAAGCGTTTAAGCCAGGGGTCAATTTGCGGGCGAATGTCCTTGGCCTTTTTGTCCTTCAGGCGGGCCAGATACACGATTTGCTGCTCGATAGTCAGCTTGGGCATTAAGCTGCGTTCTTCCGGGAGGTAGCCGATGGTATCAAAGACTGTTTCATCCACGGGTTGGCCATGCCAACGGATTTGGCCTTCATAATCCAGAAAATTCAAAATACTGTGAAAGGTGGTGGACTTGCCGGCCCCGTTTTGGCCGATGAGTCCGGTGATTTCCCCAGGCACCACATCAAAACTGATGTCGTCTAGCGCCTGCAGGTCCCCAAATTTTTTGCTGAGGTGCTGAATACTTAGCATGTTTTCCGCCTCCTTACGGGATTGTGAGATACTTCTCATTATACCGGAAGTTCCCCGTCAACCAAAGGGGGAAATAGAAAACGGGCGTTATCGGCTAAGATGGCGATAACGTCCGTGATTGCTGACTTGCTTATTTGACCCCGGGTAGATTCCAGCCGTAGACTTCAATTTGTTTCAGGGCTGGAAATGGCGAGGCATCCCCGGCTTTTTGCAAATCCTGCAGGGTGACCCAGCTGGTTTCAATCGTTGGGAATTGAAAGGTTTGAAAACCCAGGGTATCGGTGGTGTCAAAGTGCTTCACTAACCCATTGGAAAAAGCCACCGCCACTTTCGTCCAGTGGCTATCGTGGGGATAATCCCCTCGCAACAGCAGTTTGATTCGATCCACGGCCACGGAGCGGCCAAAGTCCACCGTCAAAGCGGCATCAGCTTGTTGATTGATGCCCCAGGATTGGAAGGGATATTCCCCGTGGGCTTGATTGGCCAATTTGCCGTCAATACTGTTCTTGGCAAAAAACACCGACTCTCCTCTGGTTTCCACATTGGCGGAGGCGTGGGGAAACGCACCGGTGTCATGATATTGATCATGGGCGTTGAAGGCTAAGTTTTGATAACGATTCACCTCAAAGGGCTCAGCAAGGCGGACCATGAGGTAGTGACTTTTAGAGCGGAAGGCGGTGTCCACTTCACTATTTAACAAATTCTCGGCAAAGGGGATCTGGTATTCCCAAGTGGTCCCGGTGACGTAAATCAAACTGGGGGCCAGGGTCTCATCTAGTTGGACCCACAAATACTGGTTCGGTTTAGGGATTGTTACCCGGATTTTGTCCCCGGCGGCCCAAGTCATGGCCTTGGTGCCAAAGGCGGCTAAGTCTTCGCCGCTGACTTTGTAGGGGGTGCTGTCATGATCTGGGGAAATCGCCCCGGATTTTAATTGCCCCTGCTTATCTAATAATTCAATCGTAATTTCCATGCCAAGTAAACTCCTTTTTACTAAAATATTTCTATTTAAGAAATTATGTTTCTCTTTACATACTTCAGTATACGAGTTTACCCAGGTCTTGCAAGCGTTTTTTTTACTAAAAAACGCCCCCTAGCCAAGCTAGCAGGACGCTAATTTCTATAATTTAGGCTTGTTTTAAAGCCGCAATCAATTCTGCCCGATTGGCCCGAATGGTATAAGCCGGGGTGCCATTTTGAAAGCGGAAACCTTCAGATAAAGGCCCGGCATCATAGACGTCAAAGCCTAATTTATCAATCAAGTCACTGACGGTCTTTTTAGCCGCCGCATCATTGCCAGCGATGGGCAACGTCCGGCGATCTTCATTACCCGCCGAATGGGAAGTGGTGATGAGGTCTCTGGCATAGATGGAATTAAAAGCTTTAACCACCTTAGATTCTGGCAAGTGGGCCTGGAGCAGCTCACTGGTGGTGGTACTGTGGTCGTCTAAGACGGCGATATCGCCATCCCGGGCCGGGTAATAGTTCATGGTATCAATAACCACTTTCCCCTTTAAGGGTTCAACGGGAACGGCTTTGTAGTTCTTCAAGGGAATCGTAACCACGACGATATCCCCTTGGGCCGCCGCGTCTTTGGCCCAAGCCGCCGTGGCATGGGGGCCTAGTTCCGTGACGATTTGTTTTAAGGTTTCTGGGTCTTTAGAATTGCTCATGATCACATCATAACCATGGGTGGTCAACAAACGGGCCAAGTTGCGCCCCACGTTGCCAGCGCCAATAAATCCAATTTTCATAAAATATTCGTCCTCCCTAATGCTTATTGTGAGTCCGGTTCTTTACAAAGCTATTGAAACAGGTCCTACATTAAATTTTACAACCTTGGGGCAGTGAATTCAATTGATGGGCCTTCTGATTGAGTAGGATGACTTGCATATTGTAAAGAGAAGCCTTACAGTTGAGGCGTAAAGAAAATCAATTCGTTCTGGGGGAATTTTAATGACAAATGTATTAATCTTAGGCGCCAATGGTCAAATCGCCAGACAAGTTATCGCCCAACTAAAAAGCAGCAAGGCCGCTATGAAATTAACTTTATTCCTGCGCAATGCGGACCGTATCAAAGACATTGCACCCGCTGATAGCACGATTATTGATGGGGATACCACCGATACCGCTGCTTTGAAAACGGCCATGACCGGCCAAGATGTGGTTTATGCTAATTTAGCCGGCAGTAATATTGAAGCCCAAGCTAAAAATGTGGTCAGTGTCATGGACGAACTTAGAGTCAAACGCCTGATTTGGATCTCCACCCTGGGCATTTATGATGAAGTACCTGGGAAGTTTGGCGAGTGGAATAACAAGACCTTAGGCAGTTATATTCAAAATTATGCCGCTGCTGCTCAAGTTATTGAACACTCAGACTTGGATTACACCCTGGTTCGGCCAGCTTGGTTGACCAACAAGGATGAAATTGATTACGAAACGACAGAAAAAAGTGAAGAATTTAAAGGAACCGAAGTTTCTCGTAAAAGTGTGGCCAATTTTGTGGTACACTTGATACAGGAACCAAACCTCGAAGTAAAACATTCAGTTGGGGTGAATAAACCGAATACTGATGGTGATAAACCGGCTTGGTATTAATCCCGTTTCAATTTTGATTATCACCGTACTTATGGAGTGGTAGCAATCTCTCCACTCCGAGATTTCCTCCTCAAATCCCCTAATAAAGCAGTCATGGGTCCAAAGTATACTTGGATACCGTGGCTGTTTTTCGTTGGCTTTAGTTATGATACAATATTGTTAACGCTATCACACCATCTGATCGTAACGGAGCTGAGCTTATGGATCATTACAGTTTTCCCTTATCGGAGCCCTTTTTATTTTACAAAGGCGGCGAATTTTCCACCGACATCCCCTGGCAACATAATCCCATGTACCGCCATGGTGACTACGAAATTATTATTTGTTTAAAGGGCACCATGTATCTACATATCGAAGCAGAACACTTCACCTTAAATTCCGGGGATATCTTATTGGTGCCCCCCTTCCAGCACTTTGGCGGGACGCAGCTTTCCAAACAGCCAGTGGACTTTTTTTGGCTGCACTTCTTTGCCCGGAAAACCCCGACAGTCCTTTCTAAAAGCCAATTTGAAAAGGAGCTGATCAATCCCCTGAAGACCACCACCGGCCCTAAAGTCATCACCCATAAAGTCGTGTTGCCCCTGCAATTCCAGGCTCAAAGCATCGAGAAATTATTGATTTTAGTCCGGCAAATTTTAGACTACAATGATGCCCCCAATTATGTGGCCCAGGAACCGGATTATTTGATCACAGCTTTATTATTAGAACTCAGCAATCAATTTATCTATAGTGTCATGGGGACCCGGGCCCCGGAAAAGATGGGCCGGGTCAAAGAATGGATCCGGGCCCACATGTCCGAAGATATCACTGTCAAAGACGTGGCTGAAGCCATAGAATTAAATCCTGATTACCTCACCCGAGTCTTCAAACGGGAGGTTGGGATGACCGTGGCCCAATACATCATGAAGCTGAAATTAGAAACCGCCAAAGCCCTCTTACTCCACAGTAATTTGACCATTAAGCAAATCGCCGGTTTTTCCTACTTCATGGATGATAAGAATTTTATGCGCCAGTTCAAGCACCATACCGGCCTCACCCCCAGTGCTTATCGTAATGCCTATACCCACGTCCACCTGAACAACCCGCAAATTGATCCTAAAATTCCCATCCCCAAACAATTGGAAGATGCTTTGGACAAAGATGATCAATGGCATTAATATACAAATAGACCACTCAACTAGCGTCATGGACTAGTTGAGTGGTCTATTCAATTCGTATAGGGTTGTATCTTTAAATTAGCTTCGGTGATCTAAGTTGATGGTCAAATAGATTAGAACAACGAGAATTCCGGCAACAATCAAAGTAATTGGGTTGCTGACTAGATGATGATGGGCAACAGCCACCGCTAACACAATGAGCAGCACCTGCAAGAACCAAGCCACAATGGACTGGCCGCCCCATTTTTTCGTTAAAATTCGCATGTTTCAACACCTCCCGGAATTCTAAAGCACTAATCTTGATAATGTTGCCAAACTAACATCTGACCATTCTCACGATTGGCCCAAGCATAATAAGGTACCATAGTTAAAGTTGTGGCTTCCCAATTCATTGGTGCTTGTTGGATTGGTTGGTACAACACGGCGTCTTCAGTTTCTACGGCTGCTTTTTGAGCAGGTAATTTCACGATAGTCACACCGTCTAACAATTGGCTTTCAAACTGCGTCGTTGCCACAGATTGATTGTTCAAGCGATAAGCCCAAAGTGGGTTTTGGTTGTCAGCCGTTTCAGCGGCATAAACTAACGGGCCCCGTTGGACCGCAACTTTGCCGAAATCAGCTTCAACCCGATTGCTAGAGCGCATTAATGTAACTTGCATATCTAAGGTTAAATCAATGGTCAAGCTCGTCCCAGTGACAGGGATGTACACAATGCCATTGACCAATTGGGCTTTGAGCACTTCGCCATTGACACTGAGTTGATAATTGTTTTGGGACCAATTAGGGATCCGAATCCCAAACTTGAAGTTACTACGGTTGGGATTTTGAATCTCATAATGAATGGCCCCATCCCAAGGGAAATTATTAGTTTGGTCCACGGTGATTTCTTGATCAAAGGTGGCATGGTTGGCAATGAATTGATGGGACAAAATCGTGTCATCTTCAATGGCATAAAGGTATTGATCAACAGAGGCAATCAAGCGGGCCACGTTACTAGGGCAGCAAGCACAGCCAAACCAATCAGCACGGCGAGTCAAAATATGGGATTTGCCAGGATTGCCCTTTGAAGCTGCAGGATCAGCTTCCAGGGGATTGACATAGAAGAAGTGTTTGCCATCTAAGGAAATACCACTCAAGGCACCATTGAATAATTCTTTTTCTAAAATATCGCCATATTCACCTTTGGCTTCTAAATTCAACATTTGTCTTGCGAAGAAAGCCATTCCCACAGAGGCACAAGTTTCACCATACATGGTGTCATTGGGCAGGTCATAATCATAGGTGAAGGCTTCCCCGGTAGTGGTGGAGCCAATGTTACCGGTAATATACATGCGCCGTTTAACAATATCATTCCAGAACCGATGGCAAGCAGCCAGCAGGTCTTGATCCCCAGTTAAGCGGGCCACATAGGCCATGCCCGTGCAAAGATAAACTACCCGAACAGCGTGGCCATCAGCGGTCTTTTGATCCACAATGGGTTCAGCAGCTTGGTAATAATTTCTGGGGAAGTCCCGCATCCCGGGAATCAAATCCCGGTCGGCACCCAGGCCGTCTGCTTCTAATTGTTTCTCGAAAAATGCTGGATCTTGGCCCCGTTGTTGCAAGAAGTAATGGGCCAACTTCAAGAAACGTTCTTCATGGGTAGCTTCATACAAGCGGGATAAGGCCAGTTCAATTTCCGGATGGCCATCATAGCCTGGAATCTTGCCGGGCTCTAAGCCAAAGTTAGCATCGATACAATCGGCCATTTTTTCAGCAATTTCTAAAGCTTTGCCATTACCGGTGGCTTGGTAATAAGCCACGCCGGCTTCAATGTAGTGACCCATGGTGTAAAGTTCGTGGGATTGTTGCAGGCGTTTGAACTTCCGGTCAGGCATATCGATTTGAAATTCTGTGGATAAATAACCATCGGGATCTTGGGCTTCAGCAATCAAATCTACTAAATTATCTGTAATTTTTTTCAAATCAGGATTGGGATGGTAGCTGAAACTATAGGCAGCAGCTTCTAGCCATTTATAGACATCGGTGTCTTGGAATGGAAAACCGAAATGATGCCCCTTCATTTTACCAGCGGCAATTTTCAGATTAGCCACCGCATGACTATTCTTAGTTTGGCCGTTATTTTGTGGATCGTCAGCAATGTTGATATCAGCTTCGTCGTTCATGACTTTCCATTGGTACGGTAATACTTCTTTGACGATCAACTCCCGGTAATGTTTCCAGAAGTCAGAAGTGATTTCAACTTGATTTAAATCAAGATTGGTTTTAAGTTGCATGTATTTGCACGCTTCTTTCTTTCAAGATAATTGTTATTTGGCTTCAGCTTCCAGGGCTTCAGCGGCATGAATTTTAGCTAAATCCCGGCGAACGATTGGTTCGTGTTTTTCCCATTTGCGATAGAGCACCATCAAGATAATACTGAAGGCATAAATGATGATTGGTAACCAAACAAAGGCAAAGCGAATTCCGGTTAAACTGCTGGCACTTTGGGTCTTAGCCCCAGCCACGAAGCCGAAACCTTTGAGGATTTGGGCGGGGATGAAGGAACCAAAGCCAGAACCCATTTGGATACAGAAGGATGCCCCAATGGCAGTCAAGAACCCATTAGCCCGGATGCCGTTCTTCCATTCACCATAGTCCACAGTGTCCCCTACCATGCCGAAGAACATGGTACAAGCACTCCCGGAACCGATACAAGCGATACACCAGCCAACTAACATAGCAGTCACATTTGTGCCTGCAAAGCCGATCATAGCTTGGCCCACACAGGTCAGGACTAACATAAAGACGGTGGTGCCCCATTTTTTCATAAATTTGACGAATAGTGGCACAGATGCCATCCCGATGACTTGAATGATCGAGAAACCATTGAATAGAGAAATATAGCTTTCATGTCCCATATTGTACTGGAAGAAATAAGCCAAAGTGGAGTTACGAACCATGAAGGCGGTCCAGTAAATCAAGTTAGCCCCGACAATTAAGATCCAAGGCCAGTTACTTTTAGCAGCTTTCAGACTTTCCCGAATGGTAATGACTTCATTTTTCTCAATATTCTTTTCCCGCATATCGAAGAAGGCAATTAACAATAAAACTAAGGCAATAATGGCATAAATCCCAACGGCTAGTGACCAACCTTTTTGTTTGTTGGCACCACCCAACACATTGGCGAGCGGAATAATGAAAGTAACAGCGAAGAAATTCCCCACGTTCCCACCGACTAACCGAATAGAGTTGGCTAAGGTCCGGTCATCGGGGTTAGAAGTTAAGTTTGGCAAAACTGAAGTAATTGGTGTGGACATCGCTGTATAAGACAGATCAGCTAAGATGTACATTACACCGGCATAAATTAATTTAGCTGTGCCGCTCAAACCAGGTGTCGTAAATAGCAACCAAACGAATACGGCAAATGGTAAGGACATCCATAAGAACCAAGGCCGGCTTTTCCCATATTTACTGTGGGTATGGTCGATCAAAAAGCCCATGGTGGGTGCCCCAATGGCATCAAAGACCCGGCCAACTAATAGCAAGGTCCCGGCAGTCCCAACGGTCATGCCAAAGACATTGGTGAAGAAGTAAAGCATGTAACTGGAAATAATACAGTACAGCAGGTTCCCAGACATATCCGTGAAGGCATAGGTGACTTTCCGGTGGAATGGCAAATGGTCATCCCGGCTCAAAATAGCTTGTGCAGAAGCGGCATTGCTATCAATGGTTTCTGCATCTGCATGATGTAAATCGACGCTCATGGTGTTTCCCCCTTAATTTTTTGTAAGCGCATTACGTTTTATTAACAATATGAATTGTAAGCCCTTACGAGTGGTGGGAAAATATCCCATTAGGTATGTTTGGTAGCAAAACCCGACATTCATCCTAATAAATTTAACTTACATATCAGTTATTACTTTGACACAGTTACATTTTCAACATGTTTGGTGTTTAAAGTCGACTACGGTGGCAAACAAAAAGACAAATGTCGTTTTCTAAAGTTCAGAATGACATTTGTCTCGCTAGTTTTATGAAATTTTTGACAAATATGTACTATTCGCTACCAAGGTAATCCCCAGTCCTGGTGTTCTTGGCAAGGTGATTTGTCCATTTTCAGAGGTGATACCGCCCGTAAACGGTGGTGCCGTGACGTAATCCAAGCCATCTAAATCAATATATTTCACATTCTTAAGACCAGCACTTAAGCAAGCCGCCATGGTCAAGGCGACATTGACTTCTGCGGTACAGCCAAACAAACAATTCACGTGATGTTCAGCTGCAAAATCGGCAATTTTGATAGCTTCCAAGGGACCACCGCATTTGATCAGCTTGATGTTGATCATATCGGCATAACCCCCAAGAATAATTTTTCGGGCATCCGCGAAACTAAAAACAGCTTCATCGGCTACAATGGGGATCGAACTGTTCTGACGTAATTTGCGCAGGGCTTCTAATTGGTCCACTGGCACTGGTTGTTCAATAAATGCCAGCTTGAAGGTTGCTTGTTGGAGCCGATTTATCGCTGTTACAGCGGCTTCATAAGACCACGCCTGATTGGGGTCAATGCGCAGGGTCACATCTTCTGGTAATAAATCTTGAACACTTAAAATCCGGTCAATTTCAGAAGGTGCCCCACTAACTTTATATTTGATGTGTTTGTACCCAGCAGCAATAACGCGTTGGGTAGCTGCTTTGGTGGCCGCTGTGTCCATAATACTGATGGTCGTATCATCAGCAAGTGTCGTGCCTGTCCCCGGCAATTTAAGATAAGACCGCATAGCCAATTGCTGTGTTTGGGCTATCGCATCTATCAATGCCGTTTCAATGCCATATCGGGCCGCGTGATAAGTTGGTTCATGGGTGATTTTTTGTAAAGCTACAGCTACCTCTAAACCCTTTAGTTCAACAGCCCAATTTTGGGCATTGATTGCCATTGTTGCCAAATTTTCACCGGTTAATTTTACATTTTCAGCTGCTTCACCACAACCAACGGTGCCATCAGTCAACACGAGTTGAAAAATCAAGCTATGTAAATCTGTTGACGTACGAATGTTGGTAATTAAGGGACGGATCAGTGGCATTTGCAGTTTAAATATTCGCAGTTCCTTTATTGTTGGCATCAATTTCCCCCACAATCTTTTAAAAAATACATAATTACTACTGTCATAGCATATTTTCGAGAAAAAGTAACCTTCTGATATTTCGGCTAAGCAACTACGCACCTGACCAGTTTTTTCCTAACTGATTCAGGTGCGCCTTTTTGTTCAGGATTCGTTGAGTAACTTTTTCATGGTTGCCGTGGGGCCACTTTCCATAATGCCATAAATCACTTCGACCATATCTGCTTCGGACATGGCCGGATTCGTGACCCAAAATTTCACCATATTCATGCCTAAATCTAACATGGCATCTTCAAGATAACGTTCTTTCAACGTCAAATCTTCCCAGGCATATTGTTGGTCGAAGTCCTTTGAAAGTTGTTTTTTAATTTTGTACTCAAAGGAGCGATCACCATTCGGCCCCAACAAACTGGCAAAGCGATCTGCCCGCTTCCGATAAAACTTTAACCCAGTGGCCATGGCCCCACCGTTTAGCGCAAAGGGGTTCCTTTCAATGTGGGCTTCAACCATTTCCTGGAGTAAGTCTTTTTCGATACTTTCCACCAAGTCATATTTGTCATCGAAATAACGATAGAAGGAACTTCTGGTCAATCTAGCCCCCGTCGTAATCTCATTGACCGAAATCGCATCCAAAGGCTTATCTACTAACAACTTAATCAGCGAATGTTCTAGAGCTTTTTTTGTAACCGTTTTTGCATGACTATACGCCAAATCCAGCCCTCCCTTATTAAAAAAGATGACCTAAGTGTAACACAAAATAAGGCATTATGTCTTATTTAATACACATCGTCTAAAAATGACCTAGTATCGCCTGCCATTTTCATTTAATATCTAATCCTGTTACCAGAAAACAACTCATCTTGATCGTTTAAGGAGGATAATAAATGAATCTAAAAAAATTTATTTTTAATAAAATGACACTGATAGCTTTTATATTAGCTGTCTTATATCAGGTCTTCATGTTAGGGATTTATCTCAGTGGTTATAAATACACCGCGACCCACATGGACAACTCAACAATTGTGTATGTCAATCAAGACGGCGCCGCTGGTAAAAAGCTGGTCAATTCCCTAAGCAGTGGCATGAATTTCAAGTCTAAACATGTCAAAACGGTCAAGGCCGGTGAACAGGCCCTTAAAGACCACGATGCAGTTTTGGTCATCAATGTGCCTAAGCATTATTCTGAAAATTTAGCCGCCGGCAAGAAGGCTCATTTTAATTTCTACGTCAACAGTGCCGGTGATCAAATATCCAGTAAGACCGGCGATTCCGTTGCCAGTGGTCTTACTGATAAAGTAAATAAAGCCATCACCAGCAAAAAGATGATGGCTACCTTGTCTTCGACCATGTTAGCGGCAGCTAAACCGCAAATTGATGCCCAAGTCCAAGCGGCAGTCAGCGCTGACCCAACACTGTCCACGGATTCCGCCAAGTTCGCCGCCACACAGCAGCAAATCACCCAACAATTTACGCAGAAAATAGACAAACAAGCCAAATCAATGGCGGAGCTCAACAATGTCTCTTCAAGCATGACCGATATCAATACTAAAAGTACGAATATGAACAAATTGATGGCACCCATGATGGTGGGCCTGGCCGGTTTCGTAGCCGCCATGACTTGTTCCTCAATTCTCTTTAGTTCCTTTACCAAAGAAGCTAAACGAAAGGGCAAAAATAAGTGGAAAGCCTTCTGGGGTCTGGAAATTATCTACCTAGGTGTCTCCGCAGCTGCCGCCATTGCCTCCTCATTGATGGTAGTTTTGATAAACGGCATCGCCCCTTTGATGGCCCTACAACTATTTGGCATTTCGTTTACCCTGACCTTCGCCAGCTTCCAATTGCTCAACGTGACCAATCTACTGTTTGGTGCTCTTTCAATGATCGTCAACATCCCGCTGGTGTTAGTGCAAGCTATCTCGTCTGGTAGTGTCATGTCCGTGCCGGTGATGCTGCCCTTCTACAGATTTGTGCGCCAAATCTTGCCTGTGCCAAGTGCTTGGCAACTAAATATGGATGTTTTGTTTGGGACCAACACATCAACGAATCCCGGCTTACATCTGGTCATGATTGGGGTCATTTCCTTGGCAATTTCGCTGATTTTGGTTTTTGTGAAATTCCGAAAAAGTGCCCCAGAACCTGCACTGGCAACCGAAGCCGAAGAAAGTCCTTCATTCTTCTAGAGATAATCGCAACATAACTTTCGTATAAGAATAACCCTTTAGCACCCCTTGGAGAAAAGTCAAGATTTCTCAAGGTGTCCGCTAAAGGGTTATTTTAGTGGCTAGACCAACCACTGGGCGGGATCGTTTAAATTAGCCTGCAATTTTTCAAAGAAACGGCTCACATGATGGCCATCGGCGACGGCATGATGAATGGTAAAGGATACTGGCATCAGGCGAGTGCCGGTGGCGGTCACCTGGTATTGCCCGGCTTCAATCACCGGCAAGAAGTTGGGCAGGCCGTTGAAACTTAGCGGTGTGTAACTGCTGAAGTGTAAGTTTGGAATCATGTTGATCATATAGGCATTTTCCGGTTGGTCAGGTTTAATGACCGGGCCGTGTTGGGTTTGGTAATCGGCCCTGTCAGCCAGATAGTTTTGATAGAAGGTGTCAATATTGGCGCTGTAGGCCGTCCACATTCCCGATATCGTGTCATCATCTGTATGATAAATAGAATAGGCCGGGGTTAGATTTTCGAAATGATACAGCTGGTCATTGGTTTGGCCCACCATAAATTCCGGTTGTTCACTGAGCAAACGGGTGATGAGCTGCAGATATACCGGGAAAAAGTGCCAGTGCTTGGCTTTAACCGCTGCGTAAGTCTTAGTGATGTCCACATTGACCGTAACGTTGAAGCCAGTGGGCATCATTTTCGTAAAATAATAAAAATAATCCCGCCGCGGCCAAGTAGCTAGATCAATCCTATTTTTCTTTAGTGTCATTGTAAAAGCTCCTTAGGTGGGGTGTTGTAGCCGCGAGGGCCAAAGGGTTGTAACTTGGCAAACCACTTTTGCTTCAGGTCCTTGAGTTCGGCTCGCATATTAAGGACGTCATCGGTCTTTTTCTCCCATAATATTTCAAATTCAAAAGCAGCTTCCCCATACTTATCCCAATCGGTTTGTAAGGCAGATTTGCCATAAAAATGATTGTTCAAGTTTAGTTTATAAAAAACCCAACGATTCTTGGTATTGGGCACGGCATCAATATAAATTTTATGATTAACGGTATTGGTTATTTGAATCACACCGTAATAAGTCGGTTGTAATTTATAGGCCTGAATGATGGCCTTACGATCTTGTTTCATGGGATTCCTCCTAAAAAATGCGCCAGTACGTGCGATTATCCGTGGTCCGGGCTAAAAAGCCGTAATCAATTAAGTAGCGGCGCAGCGTGACGTAATCGGCGGCAATGGCTTTTAGTTTCGCATCCAAATCGGTTTGTGCGTATTTGGTATCAAAGTTAAATTCGGCCCGTATGCGATAAAGTAGGGCAATAATCTTTTTTTGACCCTTGGGCAGGCGCTTCAAAGTCAATTGTGGCGTTGAAAAATCAAGATATTGCTGGGTCAGCTTGATATATTCTTGGGAAGTCAGCTTAAAGCGGGCATCCTTGGTATCCGTCCCTGGGGGCATGGGTAACAAATCTGCCCCAGGCTTCGTCCCAAAAACGGCTTGGTATTGGGCTAAGTAGAGCTGAGCTTGTTTGGCCTTTTCTCGAAACGTAAACTTTTGATGGCGAATGGTGGAGTCACTGACTTGTTGCTGGCTGGCAATATCTTTATCCTTCAAGCCTTGGCTGAAGGCCTGTAAAAGGGTCTGCTGGGTTGGTGTTAGCGTGTTATATTTGCTATCGGTGGCTAACAACGCCGTTAAAGCGCCGCCGTGTTTCATTTCTAAATGGCTAGTTAGTGCTGGTTGCTGGATAAAGGCCGCTTGACAGTAATTACAAATCAGCAGGTCCCCTACCTGGCGATACCCTTGCCCTAGTTCTGCCAGGGTCAATATCGATGGATCCATGGCGTCACCTCCAAAAAAAGTATACGTTTGTTGACAAATTCTGTCAACAAAATTATTTGTTAGCTGAATTTGAGGTCAGTGTGTCCTATTTCAAATCGTTCGGTCAGTCAAAAAGAACCGACAACCCTATGATGATATAGATAATTGGGATGACAATATGCTTATATTTAAGTAACTTGGCCCTAACCAGCGGCAGACTAGCCAGTCTATAGCCGGCGTAACACCACATGCCAATCATCACGGCAAAAATGACCGTGGTGATCGCCAATCCTCCTGGGGAATACTCACTGAATAAGGGCACGTAAACCCCAATATTGTTGGCGCCGTTGCCGACGGTTATCAGATACACGCTTAAAATTTGGGGTCGGATAATTTTTGTCACCCAGCCCTTTGTTTGAATGGCTGATGGTGTTTTTAGCTGGGGCTGCTTTGGCGTTTTTTTAGCATCAAACCAAGTTTTTATCCCTAAAAAAATCGGCACGATCCCCAATAAATTCAAGTGGGCCATGTTAATAAAATGCAACCCAAAAGTAGCCAAGATGCTGATGCCAAACAGTGAGAAGACCCCTAAGTATTGGCCGATAACGACATCACTGCGTTTCATTTTATGATCGACCTGGGAAAATAACAGGGTCAGCACAAAGACATCATCAATATTCGTGCTGGCAAAGGCCACCACGCTGGTAATAATCGTCGCTATCATCATACGGCCCCCTTTAAAATAAAATAAAAAAGCCAATGCACGCCAAAATTCCTGTGCATGGGCTTGTTATGTCAGTGCCAACCACGAAAGCTCATAGCTAGCTTTTCTAATTAATTCGGACAACTTGCCCCCGTACTATGCGGTGGCTTAATCATAACATACGTTCCATCAAAATAACGGGCTTTTAAAACTTATCGATACGGAATAAAAAGTCACTAATGATCAAATCCACCCGGCCATTTTCATGGAGCAGGCTATGATACACGGTCAAGGGACTGCCTTCGACGATTTGTTCTTGGTAGCGGGCCACGTAGGGTCGCACGATATCCCCCAAGGCCAGATCTTGTTTCAGCGGCACGCCGCCATCGGTGCCGGCATGCCAAATGTTGCCGGCGATGTTGAGGACTTGCAGGTTCTTGGGCAGGTACTTGCCCTTTTTAGCATCCCCGGGAAAAGTCGTGGCAATATTCACAAACTTAACAGTGGTGGGGACGTTGCTGTCGCGCAACTTGGGATTGGTCAAGTAATCAAAAACAATATTGCCCCCCGTGGAATGACCCACCAGATTGACCTGGGTAATGTGGTACTTGGTTTTCAAAGCCCTTAGCACCCCCTGGAGCTGCTTAGCTTGTTTATGTTCTTGGGTATTATCCTTGAACAAAACCTGGACCATGGGGTTATTGTCAGCGACTTTGGCTTTTTGATCAAAGGTCACTTGGCCATCTTTGGCCACATGGGCCACTAGGGCTTTGGTGGCGATGCCTTGGTGATTCAAGCGATAAATCATGCCGCCAAAGGAGATCCAGTTGCCCCGATAACCCGGGACGAACACCGTGGCGGTCTTTGATTGGGGTACTTGAATGTCATCTGTATAACTCATTTGGTGGGACTGCCAAATTGGCAATAATATCAGCAGTGCTAATAACAGCACGCCTAAAAATCTAAGAAATTTATGTTTTTTTGTCATGCAAATACTTTCTTGACTATTTTTATTTTCAGAAAATGTGGTGTAACCCCATCAATACATGAGGATAGCAGTAATGATACCACCAATACCCCTAATAATTCCAGCAATAGTGGCCCGACGTGGCGGGTATTTAATAATTGGCCCTGGGCGTTGAGGTGGTCAAAGGCCAGAATCACCAAGGGGTGGCAGAAATATAGGGTGTAGGCCCGGCCGGCTAAATAGTGCCACCAGGCTTTAGTGGCTGGCCAGCGCTGGATCAGGTGTTGGCCGATGATGTAGAGGCTCAAAAAAATTAAAAAGGCGTAGACACTGCGGAGGATCATGTCGGGGATATACCATTGGCTGTTGTGGCTGAGTTGGGTGGCTACCCAGCTGTAAAAGCCAAAATACCCCACCACCAAGATGCTGAGAATCCCTTGGCGTTTTCGACTTTGGACCCACTGTACCGGCTGGGCGTGGCGGGCCCAGAATATGCCGATGATGAACAAAATCCCCCACCAACTGGTGGGTAATAGGAACAAAAAGCTGTTGAGTGCCCCTTTAATTTGCCCGACTTGGATGAGCCAGGTGGTGAGGATGGGGCTGAGGGCAAAAATCACCACGGTGGTCCGGGGGTAAAAGCGCACGGCTCGAAATAAGGCGCCAAAAGCGAGGTATAAATAGATCAATAAGACCATGAAATACAGGTGAAACCAGCCATCCCCGGTGAATAAGTGCCAGCCTAAGTTATGCCATAGGGCGAAGCTCGTTGGTGTTTGGCCGTGGCTGACCAGACTGGCGATGCGGTAAATCAGCGTCCACAGTAAATAGGGGATAAATAATCTGGTGGCCGCCCGCTGCCATAGTTGGGTGTATTTGGGCAGGCGGCGCTTATGGCGGTAGGCCAGGCTATTGGTGCAGCCGGACAGGATAATGAATATCAAAATCCCCGCGCTGGCCAAAAGATCCCCATAAAAGGCCACCGGGTTATGGGCCACGGCGTTGGCGAAGACGTGGACCACCACCACTAAAACCGCCGCCATGAAGCGCACAAAATCTAAGTTGTCATCCCAACGTGGCACTTGGTCCACCTCCCCTATCAATACTTCAAAGCATAACCTAAGATATTTCCGGCGTAAATCTATTTTGACAATCTTTAAAAATTCATCATAAGTTATTTTGCGCATTTAAGATTTAATGATAAGCTATGTTTATTACATTTTGGAGGCATTTTCATGCAGATTCGGGATTTGGAATATTTTGTGAAACTAGCGGAGCTGAAGAACTTTACCCAGGTGGCCCAGTTCTTTCAAGTGTCCCAGCCCACCATTACCTATGCCATCAAGCGGGTGGAACAAAGTGTCAATGGCAATTTGATTCACCGGGACCAGTCCCATCATTCGGTGGATTTGACCCCGGAAGGCCAGCAATTTGTCATCCACGCCCATAATATTTTAGAGGAGTTGGATCTAGCCATTCAAGAGGTGGCCCAGGACAAAATCCCTAAAATCAAATTGGGCCTGCCGCCGATCATTGGCAGCCACTTCTTCCCCCAATTTGTCCCGGCCTTGAACCAAGCCGACTTGATTCAAAACTTAGTCAGTACCTCGGTGGGGTCCCAGGAGTTGTTGGACTTGTTGCTGGCGGGTAACTTGGACCTGGCCTTCATCGGCGCCAGTCAACCCCTGGACAGCAGTCGCCTGCATTTGGACTTGCTAGCGGCCTATGACTTTAACATCATTGCCAGTCCTGCTAATCCTTTGGGGGACAAATCGGTGGTAGATTACAAGACCCTGGTGCGCCAACCCTTTGTGGTTTTCAACGAGAACTTCAGCCACGATAAAGTCTTTGCGGAGATGATCAGCCACCACCGCCACAAACCCCGGGTGATTTATCGGGCCAGTGATGTCAACATTTTAAAAAGCATGGTGGCCCAAAACGCTGGCGTAGCCCTGCTCACCAGCCTGGCCATCGATAGCAGTGACCAGTTGCAGGCTTTGACCTTGAAGGACTATGACCCGCCCAAGTTCAAAGTTTACTTGGCTTATCGCCAGGATTACTTGTTGTCAGAAGTGGAAAAACAGTTTATTGATATTGTGAAAGGCGCCGGCCAGGCTGATTGATGGCGCGGGGATGGAGGTATTGTTGTGATAAAAATTGAACCTTATGTATTTACCCCGGACCACTTGGCCCAGCTGGTGGATTTGATCAATTATTGCCAGAACATTGAGGCCGGGTTGGGGATGAAAATGGCTGACCAAGCTGATATTTTTGACATCGAGAACCACTACCAGCGTTCTGGCGGCCAGTTTTGGCTGGCTTTAGATCAAGGTCAAGTGGTGGGCAGTATTGGTTTAATGCCGGTGAATAGCCAGGCAGGTATTTTGAAAAAATTCTTTACCCTACCGGCTTATCGGGGTGCACCCCAGCACTTGGGGCGGCCTTTGATGGCGACCCTGTTGGCCTTTGCCCAGACCCATGGGTTTTCAGAAATCGCCCTGGATACCCCGGGGAGCCAAGTTCGGGCCCACCATTTTTATGAAAAGCAAGGCTTTCAACAAATTGCGGAAGACCAGTTGAAATTCCACTGGGATTTTCCCAAACGGGACTCATTGATTTATATCAAAGAAATGTAGCCTTTAGCTGCAGCCCCGCTGGTCACTAGCCCAGCTAAAAAAGCAATTCCCCATTACGCCTGAAAATTCGGCGTTGACTGGGAATTGCTTTTTTTAATTTAAGGTATCGTCCTTCGCTTCATTAACGTAAGTGCTAAAGAGCTGTTGGTAAAGTTTCACAAAATTCAGATACATGTCTTGGTCCACGTACTCGTTGGCCTTGTGAGAGCTGAGATTGCCGGGGCCAAAGACGATAAACGGAAAACTAGCTGGTTTGTCTTTTAAAAAGTTCGAAGCATCGGTGCCGCCAGCCGTGGCTTGCAACGGAATATCGGTTTTGGCATAAGGCTTACCAATTTCAACAGCCAATTGGGCCAGGCGGGAATCCTTGGGGGCCTTCACGGGTTCTAGGGACATCTCCACGGTGAGGCTCAAACGGGCGCCTTGGTCGTTTTGGGCTTTGAGCAATTGTTGCAACAGGTCAATGACTTGCTGGTTGGTAAAAGCTGGGGTGGCCCGGACGTTGACCAGGGCATAGGCTAAGGCGGGGATGGTGTTGACTTGGTCACCGGAATGGATCACGGTGGCGTTAAAAATAACTTTGCCCAAAGTATCATCGGTTTGCGTCAAGCTGCGAAATTCCCGGTTGGCGTTGTGCAATACTTCTATCAATGGGTCAATGGCGTTGTACCCCAGTTGGGGCCGGGAGCTGTGGGCGGCTTCACCCTTAGAGGTGATGCGGATATTCAAAGGTCCCTTGTGGGCGTAAGTAATGTTATAGCCAGAAGGTTCGCCGATTAGGAGGGCATCCACATCATCCAGGTAGCCGGCTTGATAAAGTTGGATAGCCCCAGGTTCGCCGATTTCCTCCCCGGCAGTGGCCAGCAGGCGAATGGTGCCTTTTTTCAACAAATGTTGGTCTTGAATTTCAATCAGGGCAATGACGATGGCGGCTAAGCCGGACTTCATGTCGGAGGCGCCGCGACCATAGAGCTTGCCAGCCTTTTCGGTCAAGGTGAAGGGGTCGGTGGCCCATTGGTCTAATTCTCCGGGAGCTACCACGTCCAGGTGTCCGGATACGGCAAAGATGGGTTTCCCGGCGCCGATTTCGGCCACCAGGCTGGCCCGCCCTGGGGATAATTGCACGAGTTTAGCGGCGATGTTGTGCTTAGCTAACAGTTTTTGGAGATATTCGGCCACGGCTTGTTCCTGGTCATTGACCGAAGGAATGGCTACTAAATCCTTTAAAATTTTTAATTGTTCTGCTTCTGTAATAACTGTCATGATCGACCCTCCACTTTATTTAGGAATGTACCAGTAACCTTGTTTGTTGTGATTTTTCACATAGTCTTTAAATGTCTTGGACTGATAAGCCTTCTTCACGGCTTTGGCCCAAGGTTTGTTGGCCTCGCTCTTATTCACGGTGGCCACCAGGAGATATTGTTTCTGAAGTTTTTCTGTCTTCAAGGCCGATTTGGCTGGGATTTTAGCATTATAGCTGATGCTGCCGGGGATCACGGCGTAATTCACATCTTTGATGGCCCGGGGGATTTGAGCGGAACTCATTTCCACGAACTTTAAGCTGTGGGGATTGCTTTTAATATCATGCTGGGTCACATTGCTGGCGGTGGCTTTAGATTTCAAAGTAATGAGTTTAGCTTGGGCTAACAGTTGATAGGCCCGGGATAGGTTGGAAGGGTCGTTGGGGATAGCCACTTTGGCGCCCTTTTTGATATTTTTCAAAGACTTGCTGGACCCGGGGAAAATTCCCGCAGGTACTGTGGGGATTGGGGTCAAGGCCACGAAGTCCGAGTGTTTTTCTTTGTTAAAGTTCTCTAACCAGGCGGAATGTTGTTCCACGTTGAGGTCCACATCCCCTTGACTCAAGGCCAAGTCGGCGTGAATCAAGTCGGAGAAAGATTGGGTGGTGACGGTATAGCCTTCTTTTTGCAAAATAGGTTTGACCCCATCTAAAAACAGTTGGCTGTAGGGGCCAGGGGATGTCCCTAGGCGGATAGTTTTCCCGCTTTGGGCGGCCTGGGCCGGCGTACTGGGTCGTACTAAAATGAGCCCAGCCACCAGGGCGACGGTACTAAGGATCAAGGCGATGGGACGACGAAATTTGCTGTTCATTATGTAACCTCCAAGTATTTTTTTGATGCGTGTTTGCCTAACTTTGGGCAATAAAAAAGCCCCACCCCATGCACATCATGCACAGGGTGGAGCACCACTTTACCACCTGTAATTCCTTGATACCTCGCGATACCAAGCTCCATAAGTACCCAAATTTCTGGATACTTGGCGCGGATAACGGGCGCACCCGAATTCAGCAGCCGCTAGACCGCCAAATTAGCTCCGAGCTCATCTTCATGCCAGTCCCCTAGTCTTCTTCCACCACAACGAAGCTCTCTTTGGTTAGGTTCTTGGCATTACTCTTCTCATCAAAGCTTAATGCTAATTTAACCGTTTTAGGAAAGCTTGTCAAGACGAGGCCGAAATTAATTTGGCAGTAAGAGTTATTCTATTACCTTACGATTAGGGTCTAACCAATTGATTATCAAAACTAACACGATTATCACCACCACCACGAAGAAGACCGTATGTAAGGCCGTTAAAATAATGGGATTGATCAAGGCTTGGTGTAAAATTGGGCCTCGGTGTTTGGCACTGATGATATTGTTGACCTGGCCAAAGGTGACACCGCTGTGTAAGTTGGTCCGGATCATCAGGTTAAAAATAGCTCCGTAAACGCCGGTCATCACGGTTTGCCCTAAGGAGCGGCCCAGGGTTAGAACGGAAGTGGCTGACCCCACCATGTTCTCCGGCACCAGGTGCTGACTTAAGATGATGTTCATACTGATGATGATGCCCATCCCCAAGCCATTGAGCATGGCAATGACATAAAAGGTCCAGACTGGGAAATTCAGCCCGGCAAATAATAAGCTGACATAGATCAACAACAGCATCGTGATCAAAGTCAAGGCGATGCGTTTTGGCACGAAGCGGGCAATCAGCGGGCCCACTAAAAATGACGCGGCCAGCCAGACTACGGAGCTGGAGGTCACCACTAACCCGGCTTCGGTGGCAGATAGTCGGTACAAGGACTGGAGCCAAATGGGGAAGTAAATTTGATAGGCCATTAAGACCCCACTTAAAATAGTGGCGGTGATGATTTGAATGGAAAAGGTATGATTGCGAAACATTTTTGGTGAAATCAAAGGGTCGCTAAAGCGCCGTTCCCGCCGGACTAACAATACAAAACTGATGATGGCGATGAGGAACAGACCCAGGGCTAACCAGGTTTGATGGTCTAAGAATTGAATGGCCAGCAATAACCCCACCAAACCCAGGGCCAGCCAAGTGATGCCGTACCAATCGGCTTGGATAGACACCTTTTCCGGCGCTTTTTCATGGTACCCAAACCAAACTAATAACAGCACTAAGATGCCCAAGGGTACATTGACGAAGAAGACCCAGTGCCAGGATAGCTGGTCTACTAAAAAGCCCCCCAATAAGGGCCCCACTAAAGCGGACAAACCCCAGGCCGTGTTATTTAGGGCTAAGATATTGGCCCGTTGTTCAAAGTCAAAATTGTCGGCAATGATGGTAAAGGTCAAAGGCATCACTGCCCCGGCCCCAATCCCTTGCAAGGCCCGGGATAAGACCAACAGGAAAATCGTCGGGGATAAGCCACTTAAAAAAGACCCCAAGGTAAAGACCAATACCCCCCATAAGAACACCCGGCGGCGCCCAAAGGCATCGGCCAATTTCCCATAAATGGGGGTGGTGATGGCCGTGGTCAATAAATAAGCACTCATGATCCAGCTTTGATAAGCCAGGCCATGGAGTTCACTGATGATGGCCGGGAGTGCCGTGGTGACGATGGTCACTTCCACGGAGGTCATAAAGGTCGCAATAAATACAGCCGCCATCACGATCCAACGTTTGTTTTGGGGTGGCGTCTGTGACGTTTGTGCAGTAGACATGCGTTATCATTTCCTTATCTTAAAGTCTGGCAAGCGCTGATATTTAGACGCTTACAACTAAGGATAACACAAAAAGCCGCCCCGATGACGGCTCATCGAGGCGGCCTTGTGAATTATTTATTTTGTGGTGTGGTCATTGGGACACCAGCGGGACCGCCGGAAACAGTGTAGAGCATCTGCAGGAACGGTGGTTGGATGCCTAATTCGGCAAGTTCTGCGTAAGAAATGGCGTAGCGAATGGATTTTTCGTCGTTTTGCTGCACTTTTTCTACCCACTGGGGTTCACGGATGCTTTCATGACCCAAAGCCACAAAGTCAAAGCCGCTGGTTTTAACTTTTTCAGCTTCGGCCGGGGTGGCAATGCCCCCCACCACGATCAACGGGAAAGCGCCGTCGACTTGTTGTTGAATGCGCTCGGTGGTGATTCTGGTGTCATGCTTGTCCCGCATGGCTGTCTGCCACACATCCCCAGTAGAGACATGAAGGTAATCTAGGGGTTTGGTCTTTAAAACATCAATGAAGGCCAGCGTGTCTTCAATGGTGATCCCGGGTTCTTCCAGTTCTTCCGGAGAGATACGATAGCCTAAAATGAAGGGCTTTTTCGGATATTGTTCAATGATGCGTTGGGCTTCATCGATAACCGCCAGTGGAAAAGTCATGCGTTTTTCCAGAGTGCCACCCCAGGCATCGGTGCGGCGGTTGGAATGGGGTGAGAAAAATTGTTGTAATAAGTAAGTGTTGGCACCGTGGAGTTCTACGCCGTCAAAACCAGCTGCAATGGCCCGGCGCACGGCTTGGCCGAAATCTTGGATGGTTTGTTCAATTTCAGCTTCACTCAAGGCCCGGGGTACTTCTGCACCGGGACGTTCAGCGGCCACGGTACTGGCGCTGACGGGTTGTTGGCCCCGCAAGACTTTCGAGTTACTCATGCGACCAGCACTGAAGATTTGAATGATGGCCTTGGTGCCGTTGCTTTGAATAGCTTGGGCTAGTCGGCGCAGACCGGGGATAAAGCGGTCATCGGCAATACTGAGTTCGCCTTCAAAACCTTTCCCCAAGGGATTCACGTTGGCCACGGCGGTGATAAACATCCCCACACCGCCGCTATGCTTGGCATAATAGGCGATCTCGTCGCTGGTGACGGAACCATCTTCAAAGGCCATCTGTTCAGTCATTGGGGGAATAACGATGCGATTCTTAACGGTAATCGCTTTATGGGCAAACTCATATGGTTCTAAAAATTCATAGGCCATGTACATACGTCCCTTCTTAGTTGCGGTGAGCATCATGATACGACTACAATTGTATGCCTTGTTTTTCCAACCTGTCAATTGGCGGACCATCATGTTAGTCTTGTGAAAATAAAACGATGTTTCTAAAATAGCCCTTGACCTTCGAGTCGCCTCCAATGATATAACATCAACATAAAGGAGTTGATTGTGACATGAATATTAATCAATGTGCCCAAGCTACGGGGGTAAGTAAAGATACACTGCGCTATTATGACCAAGAAGGCATTTTATCACCAGCTCGGGATGCCAATCAATATCGCAATTATTCCACAGCAGATGTAACTCGCCTCAATATTATTCAGAATTTAAAATATGCCGGGCTAAGTCTGGTGGAAATCAAAATGATTACCAATTTGATGGATGCGCCTATTACCGATGCTTGTAAGCAGGACACGATAGCTTTCTTGGCGGATAAACGCCAAATTTTTCAAGCTAAAATCCAATTTTATCAAGCGCTAGATAAAATTGCGCAAGCTATTCAGACTGGTGCAGAAACACAGGATTTTGCGAATGTTAAAAATCTGATTCAAAGTATTAGCCAATTGCCACTGCCTGATTTCGAGGTGCGGTAAGCCTATGAAAACATTGATTGTCTATGCGTATCCTAACCATACTGGCTTCAATCATGCCATTTTAACCACAGTGAAACAGCAGCTTCAACCTGATGCTGACGTTCAAGTGCTAGATCTTTACGCCGAACATTTTAACCCAGTTTTATATTTTGATAAGGCCCACCGGCGCCGTGATTTACAAAATGACCCAGAGACTGCCGCTTATCGGCAACTGATTACTTGGGCCGACCAGCTTATCTTTGTATTTCCGATTTGGTGGTCAGGGATGCCGGCGATTTTAAAGGGGTTTATTGACCGGGTTTTCGCCCTGGGGTTTGCCTACAAATACGAAGGCCGGCGGATGCTGGGACTATTAGGCGGCAAACGGGCCTGGATCATCACCACCTGTAATTCACCGGTGATTTTCAAACCCTTCCTAGGAGACTATGGCCATATTTTGCAACGACAAATTCTCAGACTTTGCGGAGTTAAACCGGTGAAACTCAATACCCTGTACAACGCGGAGAAGTGTTCCCTGGATACTAGAAAAAAATTCTTAAAACGAATTGGTCAACAAGCGGCACAGCTCTGATATGGAATAAATATTCTATCGTTTGACATCCCTAGCATTCATAAACTGGGCCACTAACTGCCCCATGTGGGCGGCGGACTCGGGCATTCCTTCGATCAACCAGCGCTGGGACATATTGATAGCCGCCCCGGCAATAAATTCGCTGAAATATTTTTGATGGACCCGATCATTTTGTGGGGCGTCAATAAAATCATGGGTCAATAAATAATTAAAGGCGGTTTGAAAAGCCAAAATCAAGCTCCGTTCTTGGCCCACTTGGAAAATGGTCAACTGAACACTGCGCATGTTTTGGGCCAGTTGAAAGTAGTTGCCAATAAAGGTGGCCGAATCAAGATTTTCTTGGTGGGGCAAGTGGCGCATGTAGTTGACGATATTCAACAGACTGGCTTGTTCAATGATGTCTTCATAGGATTTAAATTTATGATAATAATAGGTCCGGGAAACCCCCGCTGACCGGCACAAAGCGCTGACCGAAATATCCGCCATCCTTTGGGTCTTTAACAGCCTAATCAGCGCTTCAAAGATGGCCATGAGTTTTTGATCTTGTACATCTTTTGGCATCATGGTTTACAAATACCCCGCTTTCTGTAATCGATATATTCCCGCTCAGCGGCCACCATGTTAGGCTACGGTTTGTCAATTAACAAATCATACCGAAAAGGTGGCTTTTATTTTGAAATCAAAACAAAAAATTATTATTTTGGCCATGGCCATTGGCATTTTCCTCTGCGTTTTGGACACGACCGTCATGAACATCGCCCTACCGGCCATCCAAACTGGCCTGCACGTGAGTTTAGACGATTTATCTTGGGCGTTAAATATTTATACCATTACTTTTGCCGTTTTTACAATCCCCTTGGGGCGTCTAGCCGATATTTTTGGTCGGCATAAACTTTATATCTTAGGACTTGGCCTGTTCACCCTGGGGTCCGCCTTATCGGGCTTGGCGCCAAATCTAGCCCTGTTGATTGCCGGGCGGGGCATCCAAAGCCTAGGGGCGGCCACGATTTTCCCAGCGGGCATGACCATTGGTATCAGCGCCACCAGTATGGCCAAGCGGACCAAGGTCGTGGCGATTTTAGGGGTCATGCAAGGCTTGGCCGCCGCCCTGGGACCCACGATCGGCGGCATCATCACCCAATTTTTGGGCTGGCGCTGGGTCTTTATGATCAACGTCCCCGCCTGTTTGGTGATTGCCTTACTGGTGAGCCGTTCGTTAAGTTTCAAACACGAAGCCACCATCGCTGCCAAAATCGATTACCCGGGGATGCTGCTGTCCATGGTGACTTTATTCACTTTGACCTTAGCCTTGATTAAGGGCAACGACTGGCATTGGAACAGCCCGTTGATTCTTAGTTTGTTCGGGTTGAGCTTAGTGGCCTTGCTTGGGTTTATTTTGGTCGAGCGTCACAGTCAGCACCCCATGATCCCCCTAGCGTTATTCAAAAATCGCCAGTTTACCGGGGCTTCAATTGCCATGATCATTACCGGCATTTTCTTGGTGGCCTTTATGGTGATCATGCCCACCTTCTTTACGAAAATCCAAGGCCATAGCGAACTGGCGGCGGCTTTGATGATCACGCCCACCTCGGCGATGATTTTTCTCTTTTCCCCCATCAGCGGCTTTCTAGTGGCCAAATTAGGCCCCCGTTTGGTGATTGCCAGTGGCTTTTTGGGCCTAATTGCCGGCTATGTGGTCCTTTACACCATGAATCCTAATGACTATCACCAAGTGGTTTGGGCCTGCCTGTTTATTGGCATGGGTTTTGGCATCATTGCCGGGCCCATTGTGGTACTAGGTGCTGCCGACTTCACGGGGGAACTGCTAACGGCCTCCCAAAGTGTCTTGGGTCTGTTTCGCCAAATCGGCTCAGTGCTAGCCGTGGCTATCTTTGTCTCGGCCCTAACGGCCAACCTCAATACTGCCAAAGCTACGGCAACCCACACGGCCAATCAGCAAATTGAACAATTGAACATCCCAAGAGCGGCTAAAACAACGATGCAACAACAAACTGACCGCCAAATCAATAATGCCAACAGTCAACCCAGTGGGACGACTACCCCTAAAAAATACGTTTCAGCTGCTGAAATCAGTCAACTGATCGAAACGAATTACCAACAGGCCTTGGCTAAAATCGGCAACGCGGCCCTGTTGCCAACGGCTGTTAAAGCGCAAATCCACGCCCAAGTGGCGGCTGGCGTTCAGCGCAAAGTTCGCCAAGAAAATACCAGCATCAACCGCACGGTCAGCACTATCAAAGCTAACACCAAAGCTCAAATTACCCAGGCTTTTATGCGGCCTTATCGTCTGGCCCTGCCCTTTTTAATAGTGGCTAGTTTAACCAGCTTGTTATTTTACCGAAAAAAAGACTATTTGCCGGCTTAAGCTAGGTCAATAGTCCTGTTAAAAATTGCCCGCTTTGCTCAAGTCTATTCAAGCGAATTTTCTCAAGGAATCTGCTACAATGTGGGTGTCAAATTAGTCTTTATTTTGGGAACGCGCTTACCTATTTACTTGTAATTACTTCGTTTCGACATTGAGAAAGGAACGGGAGTTATCATGACGGGAACTAGATTAACGGGTAAAGTTGCAATCGTCACCGGCGGATCCATGGGCATTGGCCGGGCAGTCACCGAGCGCTTTGTGGCTGAAGGTGCGGAAGTTATTGTGGCCGATTTAAACGAAGAAACGGGTCGGGATTACATCGACAAACTGGACAATGCTTATTTCTACCATCTGGATGTGGTGGATGAAACCAATTGGGAAGCGTTATTTAAATGGGCCATCGACAAATTCGGGAAAGTTGACGTGTTGGTGAACAACGCCGGCATTGATATTATGGCTGATATTGCCCATGCCAAATTGTCCGATTGGCAAAAAATCATCGGCATTGATTTGACCGGGACTTTTTTGGGCACCAAACATGCTGTTTTAAACATGACCGACCAAAAGAGCGGCTCGATCATCAATATGTCCTCCACGGCGGGCTTGGTGGGCAATCCCATGGCCACGGCTTATTCCGCTGCCAAGGGTGGTGTGCGGATGTTGACAAAATCCGCCGCCATTTACGCCGCCCAATATAACATTCGCGTAAATTCCGTGCACCCTGGGGTCACAGCCACGCCACTGGTCAAAAGCATCGACCCGGCCAAGACTAAAAAAGCTCTGGCCAACACGCCCCTGGCCCGCATGGCTGACCCTTCAGAAGTCGCCAATTTGATCCTCTACTTGGCTTCGGATGAATCTGGGTATTCCACTGGTAGTGAATTTGTGGTGGATGGCGGGACCACAGCGCAATAATGGTTTAACGCCACTGTTTATTGGGTAACTTGGGCATAGGTTTGTTCAAATTCCGCTAAAATTTTATTTTCGTAACTCTGAAGTTGCTTCAGAGTTACTTTTTTTTGGGCTTTTTCAGTCAGTAACCCCGCCAATTGTAATTGGAAAAACTGCCGCAGATAGTCTTCAGCCTGGGGCGTGGTCAGTGCTTGGCTTAAAACGGCTTTGAGAATAGTGTCAATGCCCATCTTGATTTCAAATAGGATAAACTTACTGTCAAAATCCGGTTTTAAATAGCCCAAGTGTTGGGCTTGGGTAAGATACGTCGCCACGTGGGTAAAGTATACCGTCAGGGTGTGGGCCAGTTGCGTGGCTAATTGGGGGAAATCACTTTGCAGGTCATTTAAAAAAATATCGGTGGTGGACCCCACCAATAGGGCATAATCTAGCAAAACTTTGCCGAGACTAGCTAAAGTCGGTTCCTTGGGGATGGGGTTACTTTGCACAAATTGTAAATGCCGGTCCACTACAGCGGTGACGATATCGGCTTTGTCCTTGAAACGCAAATACAGGCTGGCCCGGCTGATGCCCACACTTTTAGCCAGCTGGGTCATGGAAATGTTCTTAAAACCCTTGATTAAAATCACGTGATTTAAAGCGATGGCTAACTCTTTTTTATCGATCATTGCAGTTACCTCCTGGGCAAAGGATACTATATTTTTGATTTTTAGACAATATATGTTATTATTTGTCTAAATAATTGGACAAAGGAGACAGATAAATGTCTAAAAAAATCATTGTAACCGGTGGCACCGGCTTTGTGGCTAGCTGGGTCCTTTACGAATTTTTGAACCAGGGCTATGCCGTCGCCACCAGCCTGCGGGACTTGACCAAACAAACTCAGGTATTGGCGGAATTAAAACCGTTATTGACCCCAGCGCAGCGCAACCACCTGACCTTTTTTGATGCGGATTTAACCAGCGCTGAGAATTGGGCGGCCGCCATGGCCGGGGCCGTTGGGGTGATTCATGTGGCGTCGCCCTTGGGTCATGGGACTGAATCCACCGCCGAAATGGTGGCGATTGCTAAAAATGGGACGTTAAATGTGTTGCAGGCGGCTCATGATGCAGGTGTTCAGCGGGTGGTCATGACCAGCTCCCAAGCCGCATCCACCCCCACCCGCGACAGCCGGGCCACCTTAGACGAAAGCTTCTGGAGTAACTTAAACAACCCTGATTTAGATCCCTATCGGATTTCTAAGATTGAAGCTGAAAAAGCAGCCTGGCAGTTTGCGAAGGCTCATGACTTAGCCTTGACCACGATTTTGCCCGGAGCTATTTTTGGTCCGGTGTTATCCCCAAAGAATTTAAGTTCCAATGGGATTTTATTACAATTGTTAAAGGGGATGCCGCTGATTCCCCAGGTCCCCTTAGAAATCAGCGACGTCCGCAATTTAGCCACCTTACACCGCTTGGCCTTTGAAAATCCCAAGGCCATTGGCAAACGCTACTTAGCCGCTTCGCAAACCTTGACCATGCCCGAAGTTGCCCAGATATATCAACAGGGCTTCCCAACATTAAAGCTAAAAGTTCGAAAAATGCCCAATTGGTTACCGCCGCTTTTAGCCAAATTTATCCCCGCTATGCGTTCATTGGTACCCATGCTAAACCGGCAGTATCACCACACGACCCAGGCCGCCGCCACGGACTTGGGTTGGACCCAATATCCCCCTGAAAAAACTGTCTTGGCTGCGGCCAAGAAATTGCTGGCTTATCACTTGATATCCTAAACTCACTTGCTGGACAGACAGTCAGGTATCCCGGCAAATTACTGGCAATTTTAAACCGATCACTTTGAAAAACACTTAGGGCTACTTTTTGGCGTATCTATCATTAGATTGAATTTGATTTGAAAGGAAGATTATATGCCAACACCAAATATTAGAGTAGTTTCTTATGAAGTCCGCCAAGTAATTGCTGATGATTTCGGAGAAACCTTTACTGAAACTGAAACCCGGTATCGCGTGGTGGATACGGATACCGGCGAAGTATTAGATGATGCCCAGGGTTTCGGCTATACCTCCGCCCAAAAGGCGCACCGTGGCTTTGCCTACAAGCAAAAACATCATCCCACCGGTCGAAAAAATGCGAATATCAAGCGGCGCAATCAACGTATCCGCGCTTGGCTCAAGACCCATATTGACATTGATTGGGACCAGTTTGCCTTGACTTTAACTAAAGACAACCCGGATTTATCCCCACAGGCCATCCGGCAATTAGCCACCACGCAACTGCAATTGGCCCTGGCCCAATTGCCAGCTGACGACCAACCTAAATGGGGTCTAAAAACGATGATTACCGCCCTGGGTTTTTAGCGTTGCCACGACATCTAATGCTAGGCTGGCTGGCATTGTCGCTGGAATGCCAATTTCTTAGACATAAATAAAAAAATTATTTTTGCTCATAATATAACTTGTTATTTATCGCTAGTACGCTATACTAAAGGTGTAGTGGTCGTAACCGTTTACAGGAATGTAAACCGCAAAATAAGCAACAACCCTTTGACAATTGGTCGTTACTTTTCTTAATTAAACACAAAATTTAAATTTTATGAAAGCAGGTAATTTTTTATGGATCGTCTCAAAGATAAAGTCGCTTTAATTACAGGCGGCGTGGCTGGTATTGGTTTAGGAATCGCAAGATGCTTTATTCGTGAAGGTGCCAAAGTGGTCGTCACCGCCGACCGGAATGTGGATGGCGGTAAAAAGGCCGTTGAAGAATTTGGCGATGACAAAGCGTTATTCGTCCAAATGAGTGTCAGCCAAGAGGCCGATTGGCAAAGAACTATCGATGCCGCAATTGCGAAATTTGGCAAATTAGACATCTTAGTCAACAACGCTGGTGTGGGTGGCAGTGGTACACCGGTGGATAAGATGAAATTAGAAGACTGGCATAAAACCATTGATATCAACTTGACCGGGACTTTCTTGGGTGAAAAGTATGGCATCCAAGCCATGAAAGCCCACAATAATAATGCCGGTTCTATCATCAACGTTTCTTCAGTAGCCGGTTTAGTGGGCCTACCTATGAGCCCAGACTACTCTGCTAGTAAAGGTGGCTCGCGTCTGTTGACCCATGCCACCGCCTTGTCTCTAGCTCGAGAAGGCAGCCATATTCGGGTCAATAGTGTTCACCCAGGCTGGGTCGATACCGGTATCATCCCTGACGCCTATAAAGACCAAATTATTAAAACGATCCCCGTGGGCCATTTAGGCAAACCCCAAGATATCGGGGAAATCTGTGTTTATCTAGGCAGTGATGAATCTACCTTCGCAGTTGGGGCCGAATTCGTTGTGGATGGCGGCCAACGAGCTTAATCTCTAAAACTAAGCGTCTATTTCCAAAGGACAAAGTCAGCAATTTGGCTTTGTCCTTTTTGCTTCCAGCCCTTCCGTTAACCACTATCTAGCTGCCAGCAACCTACGTAGCCATTGCCGGCATGTCTACGCTACAAATATCCCCGCTTAATCATTATTAAGCCTATATAAAAAAATTATGCTAGCCAGACTTTTAATTTGTCTAATAGCCCTATTTCCCATATACTGGCAGTGTAGTAGTTGAAAGCGTTTACTTAAACTTAAATGTCAATCTTCTCCCCCATCCGGCAATCGGTCGTTACTTTCCCAAAAATCGTCACCCAATTTTTTAGAAAGTAGGTAATTTTCTATGGATCGTCTCAAAGATAAAGTTGCCCTAATTACCGGCGGTGTCGCTGGTATCGGCTTGGGCATCGCTAAAAGTTTCGTCAGAGAAGGCGCCAAAGTTGTGGTCACGGCTGACCGTAATATCGAAGGCGGTAAAAAGGCTGTCGCAGAATTCGGTGCAGATAAGGCGTTATTCGTGCAAATGAGTGTCACTAAAGAAGCTGATTGGCAAACTACCATTCAACAAGTCATCGATAAATTTGGCAAATTGGATATTTTAGTCAACAATGCCGGTATTTGGGGCAGTGGTGTGCCCGTGGACAAGATGGATCTAGCGGTTTGGCAAAAAACCATGGATATCAACTTAACCGGGACTTTTCTGGGAGAAAAATATGGCATCCAGGCCATGAAAGCCCACAATGATAATAATGGTTCCATCATTAACATCTCTTCTGTTGCTGGGTTAGTCGGTCTGCCTTTGAGTCCAGATTATTCCGCCAGTAAAGGTGGCACCCGCCTATTGACCCATGCCACGGCCTTATCCCTGGCCCGGGAAGGCAGCCACATTCGGGTCAACAGCGTTCATCCCGGCTGGATCGACACCGGTATCATCCCCGGAGCTTATCGGGAAAAAATTATCCAGACCATCCCGGTAGGTCACTTGGGCAAAGCCGAAGATGTGGGGGAAATCTGTGTGTATCTGGGTAGTGATGAATCTACCTTTGCGGTTGGCGCTGAATTCGTTGTGGATGGCGGCCAACGGGCTTAACAATCTAAAACTAAGCGTCTATTTCCAAAGGACAAAGTCAGCAATTTGACTTTGTCCTTTTTGCTAGCTTCAACACGCCGCAATTGTGCTATATTAAATCCATGAGAGAAGGGATTTGGAAATGTTTAAAAACGTTAAATTGAGACGACTTATCTATGGCTTATTGGGCTTATGCATGGTATTCCTATTAACGTTGGCGGCCCCGCAAACCAGCCACGCCGATGATCAACAACCGACGTTCAGCTTTAAACCCATCAATACCTACAACGACTATGATACCGTGGCCACCGTTGACGGGACTTGGGGTGCGAATGTTTTTGAGGGCAATGACAATCAAAAAGTCTTCAAGTGGATCCTACCCCAGGGTTCCCAATGGCAGGTTTATGGTTATACCAAGCGCAGTGACGGGTATTATTTCGATGTCGGCAATAACCTTTGGCTACAGGGAGATCAGGTCAAAGTACCTGTTGGTGATGAGAATGATGCTTTCTTAGATTATGTGATTAAATATCCTGAAAAAGATAAATGCAGTACAGATAAAATAGCCATTTCGAGTTTACCGCTGGCCTATGTTCCTCACCTATTAAGAGCCGATCACGAAACCGGTAACACTGGTTATTGGGGTGAAGATTATTATCATATCTATGAAGGCACACCTGAAGTTGTGGATAATGTCGGTCTTGATTGGATTGGAATTGACCAGGGTTATGTTGTCTATCCCGATGGCACCGTTGTCCGTCCCACAGAAAATCACTTTTAAGCGAGCACTAATTCAGGATTAACTTTTAAATTCAGTTCTGAATGGGTTATAATAATTAGAATAAACTTAGAAAGTAGGTAGAATTTTGCGAAAAGATTTTAATGAAGTGGTCCAAAAGATTGCGGTATCCGATATTCGTCAATTCGACAACGAAGTCAGCCAAATCCCTGGTATGGTTAAATTAACCTTGGGGGAACCTGATTTCAATACCCCTGAGCACGTGAAACAAGCAGCTATCAAAGCCATTAACGACGACCAATCCCACTACACCCCAAACCCAGGGATTCCGGCATTGCGCCAAGCTGCAGCTACATATTACAACGAAAAATTCGACTGGCACTACGAAGCTAAAAATGTCGTCACCACCGTTGGAGCCACGGAAGGTATCGCGGCGGCCTTGCAGGCCATTTTAAATCCCGACGATGTGGTCATCGTGCCTACGCCAATCTTCCCTATTTACATCCCCGATACGTTCTTAAGTCACGGCAAGGTGGTCTTCATTGATACCAGCGCGGACGGCTTTATCTTGACGCCGGAGAAATTGGCCGCTACTATGGCGGAATATCCCAATGCCAACTTCAAGGCCATCGTCTTGAACTACCCCAACAACCCCACTGGTGTCACTTATAACCATGAGGAATTGGCGGGCTTGGCGAAAGTTATCAAAAAGGAACAATTGTGGGTAGTCAGCGACGAAGTTTATGCGGAATTATCTTACAGTGAACCCCATGAATCCTTGGCCAACTTCATCCCGGACCAAGTCATCGTCATCAATGGCTTATCCAAGTCCCATGCCATGACTGGCTGGCGGGTAGGCTTCATTTTGGCCCCAGATCCTGTGATCGAACAAGTGGTGAAGACCCATCAATATATGGTCACGGCTCCAACGAGCTTCGTGCAATTCGCGGCTTTAGAGGCTTTGACCAATGGGAAAGAAGATAGCCAAGTAATGGCTAAAGAATACATCGAACGGCGGGATTACTTGATCGATGCCTTGAAACCTTTAGGCTTTGAAATGGCCCGTCCCGATGGTGCCTTTTATCTCTTCGCGAAAATCCCAGCTAATTGTCCGCAAAATTCTTGGACTTTTGTCCGGGAATTGGCCCAAACTCAAAAATTAGCCCTCATCCCCGGCATTTCCTTTGGTCTAGGTGGCGAAGGTTACGTGCGCATTAGTTATGCGGCCAGCATGGACAACTTGCACAAGGCCGTTGAACGCTTGAGTGCTTACGTTAAAAGCTACAAATAAACTGATTTAACCAAGCAAGCTGAAATTTAGGCTTGCTTTTTTATTTTGATTAACCTAATCTGTAGATGGAACCAGTTAACAAGGCGGTACCAGATCAGGCAATGACCGGGTATAATCAAAGGAAGGGACTGTCAGGTTATGGATTTAATCACTATTTTGGTTTTCTGCGTATTAGGTATTTGTATTGGGTTGTTGGTGGAGACGTACACATATTACGTTGAGCCAACGTTACGGCTCCTTAAAAGCCGAGCGACTCACCATGCTGAAGACGTGGGCAACCGAATGAATGATCATCTACATTATTAATTTTGAGTCACTTTTTGAGGTGACCAAACATATAGCACCGCCAGTTTTAGCACCCGCAAAACACGCCAATTTCGCTTCTAAAAGTGGAATTGGCGTGTTTTTTAGCCTATTTTTAAAGATTGATAAAGCGTATAATGGATTTGTTAGGAATACCTAATATATTACTTAGAATTTTAAAACAATTACAGAACTTGGAGGTTTTTTATGTATACGCGCGCTGATATTTTGCAATTAGCGAAGAAACAGGAAATTGAGTACTTACGCATGACCTTTACTGATTTGACTGGGACTTTAAAAAACGTGGAGATCCCAGTTGAATTGCTGGATGCCGCCTTAAACAATCAAATCAAAATCGATGGCTCTTCCATTACTGGTTTTACCGCCATTGAAAACTCCGACATGTATCTGCACCCTGATTTAGACTCCTGGACGGTTTATCCCTGGCTGACCCCTGCTGGCAAAACTGCCGCTTTAATTTGTGATGTCTATAATAACGACGGGACACCCTTTGCCGGGGATCCCCGGGGGGTCTTAAAACATTTAGTGGCCCAACTGGCTGACTTGGGTGATGGGCAATTACAAGTGGGCGCTGAAATGGAATATTTCTTGTTTAAAGCCGACGAAAATGGCAAACCAACTAAGATTTTAAATGATGCGGGGTCCTATTTTGATGCTTTCCCCAGCGATGCTTGCGAAAGTTGTCGCCGAGACACGGTGAATACCCTGGCAAAAATGGGCTTTCACATCGAAGCCAATCACCATGAAGTTGCCCCCGGGCAATGTGAAATCGATTTTCGCTATGATAACGCGGTTTTAACTGCGGATCGTGTGCAATTGCTAAAACTCACCACCCGGACCATTGCAGAGAAACATGGCCTATGTGCCACCTTTATGCCCAAACCCATGACTGGGGTGAATGGGTCGGGAATGCATCTTAATATGTCCTTATTTAAAGACGGACAAAACCTCTTTGCTGATCCGAAGGCTGAAAACGGTCTGTCCAGCACCGCCACCGCTTACTTAGCTGGGGTCTTGGCCCACGCCCAGGGCTTTACGGCCCTCACCAACCCCACCATCAACAGCTTCAAGCGCCTAGTTGCTGGCTATGAAGCCCCTACCTATGTGGCTTGGGCCATGGCCAACCGTACCGCTTTAGTCCGGGTCCCTGATGGTCGCGGGGCTGCCACCCGTTTAGAATTGCGCAGTGGGGACACCTCAGCCAATCCTTATCTGGCCATGGCAGCGGTGTTGGCAGCCGGGCTGGCTGGTCTGCAACAACAATTGACCCCTCCGGCTAACATTGAAGCCGATATTTTCAAAATGACCCCGGTGCAAAGAAAGGCCCAACACATCACCGAATTACCCCGCTCTTTGAGTCAAGCTTTGGTCAATTTGCAAAATGATTCCGTGCTGGTGGCCGGCCTGGATGGCATTGTGCCGAAGTTCGTGGCTTATAAGCAACGGGAATTAACCGATTATCAAATCAGTGTCACGGATTGGGAAAATAAGACTTATTTTAATGTTTAAAAATCCTCATTAAAAATACCCATTGCCAGAATGATATTTTCTGAAAATGGGTATTTTTTTGCAAAAAAATGAGACCAGGGTGTACTGGCCTCACGACTTGCGGATTTAATTTAACTGGTTTAGCGAATAACGAATACCGAAATCGGCGCGTATTTGGCCATGTAAGCGGCTTGGCTCCCAAAGTGGCGGGCAAAGCCTTTCTTAGACCGGGAACCGATGATCAACACATCAGCATCCACATGGGGAATCACGTTTTTAACAATGGTTTCCCCAGCTTCCCCTTCATCGATAACCGCGCGAACTTTCTCGATGCCAAAGTTCATAGCTAATTTCACATAATCTTGAATATGCTTTTCCAGATCTGAACGTTGACCGTGGACATAGTCTTTGCTTAAGGCTTGATAGATATTCATTTCCTGGGATTCTAAGATTGAGCAGATGATCAAGGTGGCCTGATCTTCTTTAGCCCGATTTAACGCGTAACGAAAGGCTAATTGCGAATCGGCGGAATCATCTACGGCGACTAAAACACGGCTAAAATGTTTCACTTTACTTGGTTGTGTATCACTCATGGCTTTATCATTCCCATCCATCATAATTGTTGTTACTTTCAGTATGGCAAAATTCACCGGAAAACTCAATTAATCACTGAGTTTAGCTTCCTCAAGTTTGTCAGCGGCGACTTTAGCTTCCAGCCGCTTATTGCCCCGATGTAATTCGATGATCGTCCAAATTAATAAGGCTAAGACAGCAGCAATCAAAATGTAAGCAATGATGTCAGCCGTTGCCGTTTGGGATTTCGTCGGGTTATCCCCGAAGAAACCTTCAATAGAATCAGGTAGGCCCTTCATGTTTAAGAAGGTCAAACTAATAACTGAAACCCAACCAAAGAACTTCACTAAGATATTATTCTTGAATCGCTTACCCATTTCCAACCGACTGTCGGTAAACATTAACAGCGGTAACATGGAGAATGGTAAGGCGAAGGCCAAGAATACCTGGGAATTATTCATTAAATTATTTAACGCTTCATGTTGCTGGATGGCGGATTGCCCACTGGTCAAGCCCACACAGATCAACACTGGTACCACGGAAATCAAACGGGTCACTAAGCGCCGGGCCCACAGTGGCATACGCATATGGATAAACCCTTCCATGATGACCTGCCCGGTCAAAGTACCGGTGATGGTGGAGTTTTGACCAGATGCCAATAAGGCAACGGCAAACAGGACAGACAATACCCCAGATTTCGCAACACTGATTAAAACCGGGTTGCTTAAAGTAGAGGTGTTAGACAAAGCATCAAACAAACCAAAGAATGATGGGTCTTTGACGGCACCAGTCTTGAAGACGGCCACACCCATGATCAACAGTAAAGAGTTAACCACAAAGGCAAAGGTCAATTGAATGTTGGAGTCCCAAGTGGTGAACCGGACAGTTTGGGCAACAGATTCTTCATCATCATGATCGATGGCCCGAGTTTGCGAAACAGCAGAGTGCAGGTACAAGTTATGGGGCATAACCGTGGCCCCAATGATCCCCAAGGCCCCGTTTAAAGGCGACATGCCATTCACGGAATGAGCGCCAGAGAAGGTTTCCCCATTTGGAATCAAGCCTTTGAAAATCCCAGACCAGCTAGGGTTTGATAGGGCAACTTGATAAACGAAAACTAACAAGATCACTAAAATTAAGCACACCACGATGGCTTCGATTTTCCGGAAACCAATTCGGGTTAATAAGAGCAGTAACAATACGTCAAAAACAGTAATGAAGACGGCGATAACCAGGGGTATATGGAATAATAAGTATAGTGCAATAGCTGCCCCAATAACTTCGGCGATATCTGTCGCCATAATAGCAAGTTCTGTCAATATCCAAAGTACAATTCCTAGTGTCTTACCGGTGCGGGCCCGAATTGCCTGCGCCAAGTCCATTCGAGTGACGATGCCGAGCTTAGCCGCCATATATTGTAATAACATGGCAATTAAGCTAGACATCAAGATTACGGACATTAAAAGATATTGAAAATTTTGACCACCGGTGATTGATGTAGACCAATTACCTGGATCCATATAACCCACAGCTACTAACGCACCTGGCCCAGAGTAGGCGAACAAGGTTCTAAAGAAGCCTTTGCCCTTTGGCACCTCCACTGTGCCATTGATTTCTTCCAGCGAAGGGCCATTGGCATACTCGATAAGCTTATGGCGCTTAGGTTTTTCTTCTGACATGAAACTTTCATCTCCCATTTTTATTGATTCCAGAAAACACTATACACCCTTTCTTAGCTTTAGTAAAATAAAATTTAAGGCTTGCCTAACTTATTAAAAATAAGTCTTTTCTATTTTAAATCCCATGAAAACTTGCTATGATAATCCTAATTAAATTATTGATTTCTCCGGAGGCAGTTATTTTGTACACTTTTCGTAAAAGCCAACCCCGTGATTTAGCAGCTATCATGGCTATCATTAACGGTGCCAAATCGTTATTAAATGAACGCCACATCCCCCAATGGCAAAACGGGGATGGGCCTAGTGAAGCCATTATTGCCGCTGATATCGCCCAAGGCCGCCATTATGTATTAGTAAACAATCAGGAAATTTTAGCCATTGGCACTTTAATTTCAGACCTGGATCCAGCCTATGAGGCCATTGATGGGGCTTGGAGTCCGGCCAGCACCACCCCTTATATCGCCATTCATCGCCTGGCGGTTTTACCTAACACTAAAAACCACGGTATCGCCACTCAGATGTTGCAACAGTTAATAGACCAATCTAAAAAATTGGGTTTTACCGACATCCGCATTGACACCCATCGGGCTAATTTGGCCATGCAACACGTAATCACCAAGACGAATTTCACCTATTGTGGCATCGTCCACTTGGCAGTGGCCAACGGGGAACGCTTGGCCTATCAACAAATCAAAGCTTAATTTTAAAAACTTGTGATGAGCCTTCGCTATTTGTAAAAGGAGGGTTGAAGCCATCATGGATAAACAAGATCTACTAGATCCAAAGGCGGCTTTTGACGTGCATATGCTGGAGTGGATTTTTCACAAGCACGGCACCATTGCCAAATCAGAATTGATCACCAATTTGGACACCACACCCCGGATGCTGTCAGACCACGTGGCTGCGTTAAACGATAATTTAAAAATTATTTGTGCTGACGACAACATCGAGTTGACGGAAACCCGCACTACGGTGGTCTTAAAGATGAAGCCGGAATTAATCCTTGAAGAGATCACTAACCGCATCATCCGTAACTCTTTGGCTTATAAGATTTTATCCTACGTCTTTTGGCACAATAACTTCACCATGCAAAAAATGCAGCAGGACTTATTGATCAGCGAATCCACCTTGTTTCGGGCGATGAATCGCATCAATAACCTGCTGTCAGAATTTCAAATCTCGATTCGCAATAATCGCATCAATGGCAGTGAAATCAATATTCGCCATTTTTACTACAAATTGTATTTAACCTTAAATGCCCGCTCTTTGAAATTGAATACCTTAGCCGAACCCCATGCCCAACAATTTTTAAAGGACTATGAAACCTTGGTAGGCAGCCCCCTGTCGGAAAAGAATCATACGGCACTGCGGATTTATTGGAACATGGTCTTTCAACGGCTTAAAACCAAAGACCTGAAATACGAATTTGATATCGTGAATATTCAAACCGTCAAAAACAAACCTTACGGCCGGGAATTGATCCGTATTTTCGAAAAAAACTTTAACTTCTTCTTTAAGCCTCAACTTAAATCTGAAATTTTAGCCTTTATTATTTTCGTATCCTTCGAAAACACGGTCCCTATGGATAGCCCCTTTTTCAAGTTTCTATTTAGTTCCGAATTCCCTTATATTCGTAATCTCCGCCAAGTGATCTCTGAAGCTCTAGATGTCTTAAACGTGAAATTCCACTTTGGTAACCACTATCATTCCCTGCGTTACTCTTTATATCTAGAGTTAGGCAGTATCATGTATATCCCAGGGGTCATGGGCAGTCGTTATCAACTGCTGTACACGGCCATGCGGGGGGTTTATTGGCAGCCGGAGAGTGGTCAGATTCGATATCGTGATTATTTGATCAAGCGGCTCCAGTTAATGAACCCGGTCTTTTCCCAGCCCACGGTGGTTCACTTCCTGGAGGGCTATTTGACGATGATTTTATTAATGCTTTTGAACAATACCGATAAAACTTTTCAAATTGGCTTTTACGATATCCACGAGCCGTCCACCAATTATTATTTGATTCAAGCCTTCGACGACCAAATTTCTGCGAATTTTAACGTCAATATCACTGCTTTTGTGCGGGATACCCATTATGACTTAGTCTTAACCACGAATACCGCCCATTCGGTCATGGTCAATCAAGCCGTGGACAGCCCGGCCAATGTGGTCAAGGTCAAAGACTTCGGGACCGCCAACGACTTCAGCAGTATTTTCGTCGCCTTAGATCGACTGGTCTCTGAATACCTGAAAGAAGGACTAGACGAGTTCACTTGACATTGGTCTTTGCTTGGCTTTGCCGCTGGCGTTTGCGCCGCAGCCAGATAGCCCAGCCCACAATTAAGGCCATGACCCCCAGGATAATCCCGGCGATCCATTGCAATAATCCGCTGGCTTGTTGCACATCTAACTTGTCGGCTTGGCGACTGGCGGCCTTAGGATAAGGTACCCGGCGGCCAAAGACCAATAGCCGGTGGGAATTCACCATATACGGCGTGCAGGTCATGAGGGTGACCAAGTCTTTTTGGGGCTGAATTTGCAGTTGCTCCACTTGATCTGGGGTAATTACTTGTTTTTTAAATACTTGATAGGCTAGCTTGTCCCCATTCGTATGGATGTAGAACAGCTGGCCTTTTTTGACTTTCGGCAAATCCGAGAATAATTTGGCTTCCAGCAATCCCCGATGGGCGGAAATCGCCGCATGGGTATCTTTACCCCCACCAATCTTCGAGGTTCCCGGTAACAAGGTGGCCCCTTGTTGCAGCAATAATTCATTGGTTTTCCCAAAAACTGGCATGCTGGCTTTAATACTGGGGATATAAAGGGTCCCCACGGTATTTTGTTCGTAATAAGACAGCTTTCTCGGGGGCAGTTTGGTGGTGTTTTGTTGGGCCAGGGTGTCTTTGCCGGGATTATTGCCCTTTTTGGCTAATTTGGCATTGGCTTTTTTGATGGCTGTCCGGCGTTTGGCCATTTCTGCGGCATGGGCCTGATCACTTTGGCGCTGATAATAATTGACGATTTGTTGATTCAAACTGCGGTTGAGGGCATCTTTGAAAAAGGGATAACTGAGACCAATGATACCAGCCAGTAATAACAGGACCATGACCCCATCTAATATGCGCCGGCGCACTTTCTTGGTGCTTTTAACCGGTCCTTGTCTTGTCCCCATTTGTAGCACCCCCTGGTTGTTTTATGTAGGTCAAGGCTGGTTTTCCCAGCCTTGACAACTTAGGCATTAGGCCCGACGTTTTTTAAAGTAGACTAACGCGCCGGTAACCCCTAGGACACTGACTGCAATTAAGCCAATGATCCCTAACCCCCCGGTGATGGGCAGGCTAGATTTAGAGCCATTTTCAATTTTTTTCGGTTCAGTTTTTGTGGTGGTGAAGCTGTCTTCGGTGACCGTAAATGCTGTTAGGGCGCCGTCGCCGGTGGGTAGAATATAACCATCCGGCGCTTGGGTTTCTTGGAGGACATAGTCGCCGGTGGCTAGGCCTTGAATGCTGAGTTGGCCATCTTTATCAGAGGTGTAGGCATAGGCGTTGTCAATGTCTTCCACCCAATCCCATAGATTGGTTTTCTCATCAAAGCTGCGGTACAGTTTCTGGTCGCCAACGGTTTTATAAACCACAAATTTCGCACCAGGTAGGACTTTGTCATTATGGGAGTCAACTTTCAAGAAATTATAGCCGTGGGTGGTCACAATTTCTTTATCGGTTTGATTGGTGAAATTATTGTTGAAGTCCACCCGGTTTTCAATATTGGTGTCTAAGTCAGCGCCGGCTTTGATTTTCATTTTGAAATCAACCCGCAGCATTTTGCCAGGATGGGCTAATAGCACTTCTTTGTCGCCGATCAAATCAAACTTGAAGCCGCCATCATCGGTGGCCGTCGCGGTAGCCCCTAAGGTCGCCACCACCGTATCCCCGTCTAACACCTGAACCTTTAAGGCATCTAAGGCACTTAATAACTGCAATCTAGCATCCGGAGTATCGATCAATTCAAATTGGGTGTAGCTGGTCATGTCTAGGGGAATCGGGACTTCAATTTGGAAGGGAATTTCTTGGTTATAGTCAAAGTCAGCCTTGTCCCCAGCAATTTTCTTATCGACTTCGGGCACATCGTAGTTATAAACCTTAGCCGTGGTTTGCCCAGCTTGGGGCTTGCCGGCTAAATCGTAGTAATCGTAAGTAACGGTTTTACCATTAACGGTGACTTTGACCATGGTGCCATCTTGACCCCAGTTCACCATGTGGAAAGGATCTACACTGGCGATTTCTCGGAATTGATACGTGCCATTTGGCAGGGCGATATTTTCAATTTGAACCAGCCCTTTGGCATCGGAAGTAAAGACAAATTGCTTAGTAGCATCGTCGGCAAAGACTGGGTGGCCATCGCTATCAAGGCCCGTGTAGTATTCCGTGCCCCCAGCCACTTCTCTAGTTAAACTAAAGGTCGCCCCAGCTAATTCCTTGGTAGCCTGATTACCATGGGTATAAGCATACTTGGTGAATTCAATGTCCTTGGTGGGCATGTAGTTTTTCGGATACAAGTGGACGTTTTCTAGAGGCGTGGTGCCGGTCCCAGTAAAGGGCAGGCCGATGATAATCGGCACGGAGGTACTGTCGATGCCGGCTGGTGTTTTGGTTTCGGCAATCAGATAAACGGCATTCTTGTTGTTATTGTCTTCAGATTTGGTTGGTAAATCAGTACTGGTGACCCCTTCACCATCAGTGGCTTTGAATTTAAAGTTCTTTTTATCTTGATAATCTTCAGGGGCCGTGCCTTGTAGGGCGGTGAAGATTTGATCCGCCGTCCAAGTGGGATGTTGTTTTTTCAAAGCGACGAATAAATCGGTGACATCATAGGCAGTAAATTCCACGTCCGCCAGGGGTTTCCCCGGGGCGTTGGGCAGGATATTCCCGTCGTTGGTAATACTGCCAGTTTCGGTTAACAAACGTTTATGCAGGGTCAAAGTTTGACTTGGTGGTGCTTCAGCGCCCTGGACCACACTGGCTTGAAATAGGCCCATGAATAATGGGAGACAGAGCATTAGGGCCATTAAGAACTGGCCAATCTTGCGGTTAGTTGTCGCAATCATGATTGTTTCCTCCTCTTTGCGTTAACGTTTTGCAGTTTTGACTTTGCGATATATTGCCCAAGCTATTAATAATATCCCTACTAGGATCAGGCCATTGAGCATGGCATTACCCGTCTGGGGTAAAAAACCACCTAATTTAGGACTATCTTTGCCACTGGCTGTCTTCGTGGCCCCGGGGCCGTTGGTACTGCTGGTACCACTACCACTGCCACCACCGCTGATGAGGTCTAACAGACTCTTTTTGGCGTTCACCACTTTTTGCGGCGTACCTTCATAACTACTGTCATCAGCGATAAAGGTCACGGGGTTTTCATTTAGTTGATAGCCATCTGGCGCTTTGATTTCCCGGAGGCGATAGGTGCCGGCTGCCAGGTCTTTCACGGCGAAGTTGCCGTTTGCATCACTGGTCAAAACTGTGAGCTCGGCCTTTTGCAGGGCCTTAATATCATCACCTACCGTCAGCCAATTATTCTGACCGGCTTTTTGTTGCAAGTACTTGCCTTCGGGATTTTCAATGACGAATTGGGCGCCGCTTAATTTTTGCTCGTGGTTATTGACGGCGACCTTTTGGAACTTCTTCCCCACCACATCGGGGTTTTCTTTTAAGTTATAAACTAAAGGGACAAATTCATCCCCGATTTCAGGATTTTCCGGTTCCGGTTCTTTTAAAGGCTGGCCGTTGACTAAGACCGGCTCTTCCCAGCTTCTAGGGACTTCAACTTTAACCTTTTGGGCGTTGGCATGGATGACATACCCCGGGATACTAGCCATTTCTTCAAAGTAATAGGTGCCAGAGGCCAATAGGCGCCCTTCCATGGTTACCAAACCATTGGCTTGGGAGGTAAACACGGTCACCCGGTGATCTTCTAAAGCCGAGGCCCCCTGTAATTGGGAATGGGGGATCCATTTATTCTGCAGGGCACTTTCATAACTCATATCCAGATACTGCTTTTCCCCATCAATTTCTTGCCATAGCACAAATTTGGCACCTTGGAGGGGGATGGCCTCGCTGTCCGGGGCTTCCAGGGTATTCTTACCCACTTTTAGGAAATACGGGTCCCGGGCATAACCAATATTTTTGGGATAAAGGTGTAGGGTATCTTTGAAATTTAAACCTGTGTCCGGATCAATCACGGGAAAGGTCAATACCATGTAGCGGGCTAGGCGTTCATAATCGATGTTATCCGTTAAACCCACATCGATTTCACAAATCATATATTTCGCCGGACGGCTGACGCCCGCAATGGTCACGGTCTTGGGTAAATCAAAGGCCAATAGCCCATCTTCGGAATACTGCTGCCCATCGCTGCCGTTGAAATTCCCGGACTTAGTGACCCCTTGAAAAACTGTTTTAACTTTGCCATTTTTATCTAACAAGAAAGCGTATTTGGCATCGTTTTTCACCGTGTCATGGCGGGGATCCGTGCTGTCCACCAGGGCTCTTAAATCCTTGCGGGCCAAGTGCAGTTTGTTGAAATAAGTGGCCACCATCTTGTCATAACTAAGACCCTCGTTGGCTAATTCGTCGTATTTTTCCGTGACATCAAAGACCACAAAGGTAGCTTTGTTTAAGCCAAAGGTGGTTTGCATGAAGTCGCTTTGACTATCGGTGATGGCCTGACCCGTGTTTTGAAATTTGTAGTCTTCTGACACATCCAGATCCCGAAAGATACGTTTGTGCAACAGGACAGCTTGGGGGTCGGCGGCTTGAACGGCTTTGGTTGGCAGCCAGGTGACCAAGGCCCCCAGCAGACAAACCAACACGGCGCAAATTTTGGCTATTTTTACAAACATGTCAGCCCCCACCCTTTCTATTTTTGAGATAACGTAAACCTAGATAACAGCCACTCATGATGGCCATGGCCAAAGCCGATGCAGTAATGATGTGCCGGACTTGCCCGCCGGTAACCGGCAGGGCGTGTTTTTCCCGGTTTTCCAAATCAAAGCTGATTTGATTAGCCTGCTGGCCCTTGCCTAAGACCACCTGTAGCTGACTCACCGCCCCGTGTTCAATTTGAACTTGGCCCTGGTCATTGATCTGAATGGTCACCGGTTCACTGAGGCCCAAGTAATTCCCTGGGGTTTTCAACTCCGTGAGGGTGTATTTGCCAGGTTTTAAGCCTTCAAACTTAAATTCACTCAGGGGATGAGCGGCGGTGCTGGTAATGATCACTTCATAGTCATCAGGGCCGGTGAGTTTGAAGCTGGCCCCGGTGAGCTTGTTATCATATTCGTCTTTTTTCGTTAGTAGCAGTTCAAAGTCCTTTAGCATATTGTCAAAGACTTTGTCCGCGAAATCTGGAGTTATCACCAACTGCCCCTCAACATCTTGAATGTCAAAGTCATAATCGGCGATGGCTTGATACCCGGCTGGTCGTTGGGTTTCCTTGAGGCGATACTTGCCCACCGGTAGATTTTTAAAACTAATGGTGCCGTTTTCAATATCGGTCATATGATGGGCCACTTGCTCATATTGATCCGACCCAGGATTGTGGCGATAGAGGGTAAACGTGGCTTGTTTGCCGGTGTCGGCGCGGCCACTGAAATGCTTGGTGAACTGAATCGCCGTGGTGAGCAGTTGATTGGTGACCCCTAATTGACTGCCATGGTCGGTACTGGCGGGGTCATAGGCTGGGTCGGCGTAGCCGGGCAAGCGGTTTTCCGTGACCCGGTAACTGACGGGCTGGCCGTCAATGACTTTGGGCAGGCCTTGGAAGACGTGGTTCCAATTGGTGGCGTCCTTTTTAAAAGTCACGCTGTGATCGGGTACATCTACCCAAGGGCTATCCGGGCCAACTTGTTGTTGCAATTGCAAGGTCACATCTTGGCGTAGCTGCCAATGATTGTCCCGGTCAGCCCAATGTTTTTGCACCGGTACATCTACAGTTTCCGGGACGGTACCTTTGTTGTTTTGGAACAGCAATTGTTGGGTTTCATGTTTAATGATGGGAATTTTGTTGGATTGATTCTCCGGGTGAACGTCCCCATTAATCGTCGTTTCAAAGTCCTGCCCGTTGGTTTCTTGCACCTGGGCGTTGATTTCTTCCGGCAAGTCGATCACGATATGTTGGCCATGCTTCAAGGTAAAGGTGGCCACCCCATCTTTGAAAGCCAGCCGGTTATTTTCCAGATTGTGCTGGCCACTGACTTTAAAAGCTGCCGTCAGGGGTCGATCCAAAGTCACTTTAAACTCGAACAACTTGTCTTGGTCAGCTGGGTCTTGACTGCTGACATTTTTGGCCACCCACAGTTGGCCAATGGCTTTGGGGTGATAGGTCCAACTATGGGTCTCAGCGCCGGAACCTTCGTAAATTTTGGCAATCAAGTTGCCTTCAAAGGCCGCCGTTGCCCGCAATCGCAAGGTCGGTGCTAAAATGGCCCCAAAAAATTTGTGCTGCAAATTATAAACCAATTTATTCTCCGGGTCATCTTGGACCGGGATAATGTTCCACAAAATCGGATTGCCGGGGTAATAAGTCCCCTTGTTTTCTGGGTCCGGCACGATTTCGATGCCATCCACGAAGACCTTGGTGCGCATATTGGTTTCTTTCCCAATATGCACCACCCCGTTCACCGGAGGATTGGGTAAGACATTAAAAATCAACTGCTGGGTACTATTGGACTTGATGATCAATCCCTTATTTTGGAAACGATTGGATAAAAAGTCTGCTTGGGTGATATTCAAGTAAAATACCCCATTGGGATCGGCATCCACCCCGGTCAAGTCTAATATCACGTCCCCGTTGGTCTCCGTCACATAAGGACTGTTGAAAAAGTCCACGGCTTCATGATTTTGATAACTTTTGGACTGTTCATATAATTGGGCCAAGGTGGCCGTGATGGTGACATAATCATCATTGATGGCCGCCCCCTGTTGACGATCGGCGTTAAACTCATAATTCATGCGAATCCCCTCAGGATTAGTGACTTGGCGTTGATTGCCATTGCCGCTTAACACATGGTCTAAACCATAAATCGTGGCCCAGGCCTTTAGGTGATTGCCATTTAAGCTGTTGCTAAAGGTCCGCACATAAGAGGTGCGTTGCCAGTCCGTGGGTCGATATTCATTGCCAAAGGGCGCATTGGAGTTCAAAAAGTTGGTGGCCACATTACCCGCGGTATGGGCATTACCGTGATTATGATTAAATTCTTCGGTAAAAATATGAAAGTTGGCGGCTTCCAATAATGGATTGGCACTGCGATCCGGTAATTCCGGGATAGCGATGTCATTTTTGGATGCCATTGGCCTATCTTGGGCAACTTCTTGGTGGTCGACACCAATGGCCAATTCAAACCTTTGAAATATCAACACACTGAGGCTGAGGACAAATACAAAAATTAACAAGGCCTGCATTTTATTCTGCCGCATGGTCGGTCCTCCTCGTATATTAAGTTTAGAACCAATAAATTGGTCCGTTAAAATTCGTTTTGTTTTCGGGCACTGCGTGATATTCTCTAGTTGTCTATTGGATTGGATCCAACTGGTATAGGTT
>JAKVKU010000007.1 GCA_022484695.1 Lactobacillus sp. | reverse complement strand
TTTGTGACTCATTAATTTTTATTGCTAGCGAATTGACTTCGCAAATGTTTCATTTTTCAACTTAAAAGTTGAAGCCTGCACATTTGGTAAATCGAAACTTTGTTCAGTTTTCAAAGATCTACTTTTTAAATCGTTGCCGTTAGACAACTTTTAAATTATATCAGATGTTATCAGCAATGTCAACATATTAATTCATTTTTTTGAATTAATATTCAGCGTCAACCTGCGACAGCAACTTATATATCATATCAGCTGTCATTCTCAATGTCAAGGTTTAAATTCAACATTTTGAATATTTATTCATTGTCGTTAGACATGTGACAACTCAATATACTATACAGACATCAGAACCAAAAGTCAAACATTATTTGAACTTTTTAATTCGGCATGTCACAACTTATCTTGGCTGCAAGAAATACTATACCAGCATCCACGGCCTCTGTCAAACATTTTAGCACCGGTTTTTCCGAATAGTAAAGCAGTTAATTGGCCTTGAATATTCAATCTATCGTATGTGTTTTTATGCATAATTTGTCAATATTCGGGGTAAAAATAAACCCAGCTGCAAAAATAGCGAACATTCAAAATTATGTTCGCTATTTTCAGCCGGGCAGAAGGCAATTTTTATCTTAAAAAAGTAATTTTTGTTATAATGAAGACAATCATGAAAGGGAGGGTTTTATATGGCAGCAGATTCAACCTTAACACAATACTTACAGCAAAAAGATCTGACATTAGCGCAATATCCTGAACCCATTCAAACCGATTTGACAAAACGGGCTGATGCGATCAATGAACCCGGCGGCTTTAGTCAATTACCAGCTGACTTCATTGAACAGACGGCCCAGTTAAAGCACACTTCAAAAGCCGCCATCCACGATGAACTCCTGGCCTTTGAAGCCAACCACTATCTTAGTGGACGCATCAATTATCATAACCGCATCAACGATGGCCATCTCCAAACTCAAATCGCTACAGACGCCCAAGCTTTAAAGCAGGCTTTGGCCGATCAAGGGCAAAGCCAACTGCTAGACGACCTTTATCCTTGGCTTTATGGCGAAGCGACCATTGGTCACTATCATAACTTGCGGGAAAAAATGCAGGCCCTTTACACCGCGGCAAAACTGCCGCAGCCCCAACTATATGATGACATCTATGAAATCAATAAAAATGAATACATCAACCTTTGGGTCTTATTGATGGTCCATTGGCTGCAAAGCGCCGCTTAGAAAAAGCGCCTGACAAACGTTTCAAACTGTTTGTCAGGCGCTCTTTTTTACGATTCTTTAGAACGGGTTGGATCCACGTGGGCCATGTTAGGAACTTGTTCTTTATTGAGCTGAATTTGCCGCAATAAACCATACAAGCGCCCGAATAGATCACTGCTGGCCCCGGTGCGCCAAGTCATAACGGCTGCTTGAGGGGCCACATCTGCCGGTAAACTGCGGATACTGGAGCAAATCATTAAGTCAGCTGTAGATAAATCATCAGAGGCATCCAAGATATTCACGAAGGCCATGGATTTCAGCATTTGTTCCAAACGGGAATTATCAAAGAAGCTAGGCAACACCGCAATGAAGACATTCACCGTGCTTTCTGGCCGGTACAAAACCAAATAAGGCTTTAAGACGGCATAAAAGATGGGTAGCATGTCATCGATCAACGGCTTGTACTGGCTGAATTTAGGATACATCACCACATGGCTCAGCGTGTTGCGCAGACTGCGGTAAAGGGCTGAGTTGGTTTGCGGCTGAGCATTCAGTGCCATTTGATCATCGGTGTTAAACAAGAACATCTTAGGATTGTCAAAGGAGACAGTCCCGATAAAAATCGCGATCAAATTAGCCTTGATCACCTGCATATCAATGGCCGTCTTTGACAAGGCATCATGTTCTTCCAAGGGCAAATTGTCCAAAAAAGTATTGATGAAGTCGGCAATTTCTTGGTTGTAATAATCAATTTTTTGTAAAAACTTGGTTACAGTTAGCTTATTGGTTTCAGAGTAAAGTGGAATCAGGCTGTAAACTAAAAATAGGCCACTGGTCTCTTCCATCATTTGATCCTCGTCCAAATGCAATTCCGGTGCTGGATAGGCTTCAAGATATTCTTTTAACAAATTCGGAAAGGCGTAGTGCAAAATACTATGGAACTTCTTAGGATCCACTAGCCGCCCATTGCGAATTCGGAAGTAGCTCACCATAAAGTACAGAGCCATCAAGGACAAAACGCCTTCAGATTGGGCTGCAAAGTCAAAGTCCTTGGCCGCCCCCTTGACTAATTTAATGGCATCCTGGCGCTTAGTGTCTTTAAAAGGCCATGTGTAAGTAGAGCCCGCCCGCCAATACAAACTGGTTAAAGCGATCCGCACACTTAATTCGTTTTTTGAAACCAACCCCATGGGTTCATAAGTCATGCGAATGCCCCGCTCTTTTAAAAAGTGGCGCATGGTTTTTAAGTGCCGTAAGACAGTTGCCTTACTACTGCCAAGGTTGGTATAGAAGTCGCGGAAGGAAGTGGTTTTGCCCTGGACAATGGTATCGATAAACTGATAAGGATAAGAGCGTTTGGTCAAATAAGCATAATATTCATTGGCTTCCACATTAAAAAGCGTCTCTAAATCAGCATCTTTTGTGCCCAACAGATTATTCAAATCACTGATCAAGCCCATGTAAGTGTTGTAAATACTACCATAACTACGGCCTAGTAGTTCAGCCACTTGTTTGATATTGATATCGGTAATGTGTTGTTTGCGATCAGCCATGCAATCCAACAGTTTCGCCGGTGTGGTTTCCTTTTGCTTCATTTCAATGATATTCACAAATAAATTGTACTTTTCCATATCAGAAAAAGACAGGAATAAATCATCAACCTTTTCCATACTGAGTCCCCCCTTAGATTCTTTTTTAGTCTGTCAGCTCTGGATCAATAGGCACTCCCATCACCGCATAATCCCAATAAGCTGATCGGTCCGAACAGGTTATAGCTTTCAGAAAATAAAAATCGCAATATATCTAAATAATTATTGTTATATAATTCTATAATCTCATGTTTATACCGCTTTTTCAAAGAAAATTTATTTTTTTCAGCCGAGGTTAACCCCAGCTAATGTCTCACCAGTCTTATTTCACGCTAAAATTATAAAAAAGGCGAATCTCAAAATGTAATCCTGAGATTCGTCTTAATTATAACGTTAAATTCAAATTTAGTTAACCATTATGACATTAATTGTGGGGATTCTTGGCGTGCTTGGACGTGATCATAAAGTTGGGCCAGCCCATTAAAATCTTCTAAGTAGGCCAACATCACGGCCCGCATCATTTCCATGCGGGTCATGACGTTATGTTTCATATCTTGGCTTTGAAGAAAATGACTTAAGCCCATCAAAAATTCATCCAGGCTCAGATTCAATTGGACTAAGAAAAAATGCAATTCTTGAATCTCATAACGGCTTAAATGCTTGATGGCCGGCAGATATCCTTTGGCATTTCTAGCCAGCACATTCGGCACAACGTGGTGCTCCAATTCATTAAAGAGGACCTGTTGCAAGCAAGCTAAGCCTTCGGGATAACAGGCCACTTGGCGATATAAGCGGACCTTGCGTTTTTGTAAAATCAAGGCTACGGTCACATTGCCCTGGGCCTGGGCAGCTTGAATGCCCCGATCCAATAGCTCCGCCACATATTGCCACGCCAGCAGAGCTGGTTGGCGTTTGTAAAGGGGCAACAAGTGCTTTAAGTCCACCACATCCGGGTAATAAAAATGATGCATGAACCATAAATGCTGGGCACTGGCTACATAATCACTGCCCTTTGGCGTAAGCAAGTAAACTTCCCCATCAAACCAGGCTTGCAAAGCTGGACTTAAATCGTGTTGTTGTTGGTGCTGTTGATACATTTTAAAAATTGATAGCCGCAGCTGGCCTGCATCCTGATTATCCACCTCAATGCCAAAACTTCGGGCAAATTCCTTAAGATGGCTGGTGGGTAAGTTCAATAGTTTGTCCATGGGGTCCACACTGATCCGCAAAAACTTATGATGCATGGCCCGCTGCAAATACTTTTGAAACCGAATATGGTAACGCTCAGTCCAATAGCGCTTGTTAACAGCATTAGCCTTGGTTTGGCCGTTGAGCAAAATCAAGAATAAGCGATATTTATTTCTAAGCATTCCAAATCCACTCCCTACTTCTGTTGTTGCTTCATCCGCGCTTGTTTCGCTTCATAAGCGGGATCATCCCTATGGGGGCTGAGGTCCACTTCACCCAACGGAATAACCTTGGTCTTATATTTAACTTTATAGTAAATGAATAAGACTAAGAAAAGTGGAATGGACATATAACTAATGCCTAAATGCTCCCAATTCAAATGTAAAACGGCCGGTATGTCTTGGCCTAAGATGACCACGATACTTAACGCCATGGCTAAAATAGGTCCAAATGGAAACCACTTAGCTTTATAAGCTAGCTCATCTAACTCATGGCCCTGGTAACGAAAGGCTTTGCGGAAACGATAATGGGAAACGGCTATCCCTAACCAGGCAATAAACCCGGTCAACCCACTGGCCGCCACCAATAAGGTATACACATGGGGTCCCATGATGCTGGTCAATAAGGTAAAGGCCCCCACGAAGGTGGTCAGCAATAATGCCATCAACGGCACGCCCCGGCGACTGGTCTTAGCAAAGATCCGGCCGGCCTGGCCTTCTTTACCCATGGCCCAAAGCATCCGGGTCGACGCGTACATCCCCGAATTGGCCGCCGAAATAACAGAGGTCAAAATCACGGCGTTCATCACACTGGCTGCCCCAGCTAACCCAATACGCTGGAAGACCAGGGTAAAGGGACTGGTGGCAATGTCGGAGGCACTAGAGCCTAATAACTTCGGACTGGTGTAAGGGATCAACGCAGCAATTACGAAAATAGCTAAAATATAAAATAGTAAAATCCGCCAAAAGACTTGCTTAATGGCCTTAGGGATACTCTTTTCGGGCGTTGCCGATTCCCCGGCAGTGATCCCGATCAATTCAGTCCCTTGAAACGAGAACCCAGCTACCACGAAGACACTTAAAATCGCGGGCATGCCCCCAATGAAGGGGCCACCTTTATATGTAAAGTTCTTCAAACCAACCGGGCCATGGCCCCCAAGGATACCCACGATCGTCAACAAACCCACGGCCAAGAAGATAATGACGGTGGTGACTTTGATGAAGGCTAACCAATATTCGGTTTCACCAAAGGATTTGACGGAAATAATATTGATGGCAAATATCAAGAGCAAGAAGAAGACACTAATGGCCCAACTTGGCCAGTTAGGAAACCAAAAGCGCACGATAATCGCCGTGGTACTGATATCAACGGCCAAGGTGATGGCCCAGTTAAACCAATAGTTCCACCCCAAGGCAAAACCCACTGCCGGATCCACAAAGCGCGTGGCATACGTGGCAAAAGACCCGGAAACTGGCATATAAGTCGCCATTTCCCCCAAACTGGTCATTAAGAAATAAACCATGATCCCAATCCCCACGTAGGCTAATAACGCCCCGCCAGGACCTGCTTGGGAAATGGCCGAGCCACTGGCTACAAATAAACCAGTCCCGATACTGCCACCCATGGCAATCATTGAGAGGTGGCGAGTTTTGAGCTCTCGCCGCACCTCAGTGTCACTGTTTTTTGAATTCACAATCCTGCCTCCTAAAAATGTAGTTAACCCGCTCAGTTTAAGATTAACAATCTAGAATAGGTTATCCTAAAAAACCGGTGGCGTCAATTTTTTAATTACAGAAAATGACCAAAAAAACCACCGAAAGGTTTTGGCCATTTCGGTGGCAGAAAGTCTTATTCGTTACCCTCAGCACTGCGAATCACGGAACTCATATCATCATAATCAAAGCGATGTTTCCGATATGTGGAATCATGGACAGGCAGGTGCAGGTCTAAATTTTCAAACCGTTGTAATTCAACGGTGCCCTGGGTCAAAGCATAGTCTAGAATATGCCCGCCAAATTGATGGTCATCACTGACAAAGTGCACGTGAAAACCGGCACTGGCCACCCCTTGAAATAATTCTGGGCTATAATAGCCCACCAAGGTCCCAGTGACATTTTCAGCGGCGAATAGTTCTTGGTTTTGGGCCACGATGGCCAGGGGCTTAAATGGGGGTTGGCGATTGCCGGCCACCACCCGGGTCCGAACGGATGCAAAGACCCCATGAATTTTAACGGCAAAAAAGATGTTTTCATAATCATGGTTTTGCATGATTTCTTTTTCCAAGGCCACTTTGGTGATCTGGGTATGTTCTAATTTATCCGTGGCCCGCTGGAAGTGGGCGTTGGCAAAGGGCACGGTTTCTTTAGGATCTACCGTGACCACGTTACCATCACTTTGGGCTAAATAACCCACACCATCCACCAGGGTCAATTCACCATCTAACCCCTGCAAGGTGCCAATGCCATAATCGCCATGTTCTAACAACTCGCCAACTGTTAAGGTCCCGGTCAACAACCCCGGCACCAACAGGGCTAATGTGCCATGTTGATATAATGTATCTTCTTTATCCAAGCCAATCGCGCCTTTCTCGTTATTGATTGCCAATTTTTATAATTGATCTGCCAATAATGATTGGCCCAGTTCTTTATTATCTGAGTAATCCACTGGCACATCCACCACAACGACACCCGGGGTCTTAAACGCTTGATCCATGACTTTATCCAAATCAGCAGCTTTATTGACCCGCAAACCGGTGGCGCCAAAGCTTTCGGCATACTTCACAAAATCAATTGGGCCAAAGTCCACGCCGGCACTGGTGCCATATTTCATTTCTTCTTGGAACTTCACCATGTCGTAGTGACCGCCATCGTTCCAAATCACTTGGACGATATTTAACCCTAAGCGCACGGCCGTTTCCAACTCTTGACTGGAGAACAAGAAGCCCCCATCCCCGGCCACGGAAACGACTTTTTCTGCCGGATTCAATAAAGCGGCGGCAATGGCCCAAGGTAAAGCCACCCCTAGGGTCTGCATCCCGTTACTGAACAACAAATGCCGGGGTTGATAACTTCTAAAGTGCCGCGCCATCCAAATATAATGACTGCCCACATCCACCGTCACGGTCATGTCGTCAGTGACATGGTTTTGTAAACTCTGAACGATATTTAAAGGATGACTGGCCAGGGTATCTTCTTGAACTGGCGGCACATCCCGCTCTTCTAGCTGTTCATGGAGCGTTTCTAGATATTCTTGGGAGCTGTCAGCTAATTTATAGCCCCGTAAATATGGCCACAGGAAGTCTAACGTCTGGGCGATATCCCCCACGAGTTCTTTTTCGGGTTCAAAATTGTGGTCAATTTGTGCGGGGGCGTCATCGATGACAATGATCCGGGCGTTGCCCTCCGCATTCCAGTTTCTAGGTTCATATTCAATCGGGTCGTAGCCCACGGTGATGATCAAGTCACTGCGTTTTAATAACTGGTCCCCAGGTTGGTTCCGGAATAAGCCCACCCGGCCATAGAAGTTGGTTTCAGCTAATTCCCGGGAAATAATGCCGGCGCCTTGGAAGGTTTCCACCACGGGAATGTTTGAGACCCGCAAAATGTTGCGGATGGCTTCGGTGACTTCCGGCGAGGATGCCCGCATCCCCACCAGGATCACGGGTAAGGTGGCGGCTTTGATTTCTTGGGCTAAAATCGTAGTTTCAGCCGGGCTGGCTGGGCCTAATTTGGGCCGGTTCAGCGGGGCAATGGGTTTGGTGTGGACAGGGGCGTCCACCACGTCTTGGGGCACACTGACGAAACTTGCCCCTTGTTTAGAGCTAACAGCTTCTTGATAGGCGTTGGCAATGACTTCAGATAGATTTTCTGGTTGTTGGACTTCGGCGCTGTACTTGGTGATGGGTTCAAACAAGGCAGCACTGCGAATACTTTGGTGGGTCAAGCGCAACAGGTCAGCCCGCTGAACTTGCCCAGAAATGGCTAATACCGGGTCCCCTTCAGCCGTCGCGGTGACTAAACCCGTGGCTAAATTGGAAGCCCCAGGACCAGAGGTGGTTAAAACGACCCCGGGTTTGCCGGTGATTCGGCCAATGCCAGCGGCGATAAAAGCCGCATTTTGTTCATGGCGGGTGACGATCAATTGCGGTGTCTTAGGATCATCACCATGGGTTAAGTCTTCAAATAAGCGGTCAACTTTGGCCCCCGGGATCCCAAATACATATTTCACATCATGGTTAATCAGGCTATCGACGATGGCATCGGAACCACGGTAATCTTTTTTGTTAGTCATTGCTAGACCTCTTTCTTCATTTGTAATCTGTTTCAAATAATACTACTTTTCTGTTATATTGCAAGCAACAATTTAAAAAACATTTCGATTACACACTATGGTACATAAGGACTAAACTGTTTTACTATTTGTTATCATATTGGAGGCTCGTGAAACAAAAAAAGGCGCCTAGGCGTCTTTTCTGTTTTAGTACACATGTGTTCTGGCCAATCTTAATACTGCCAGTTAACTCAGAATTGCAGCCGATAGATGGCTACGCCCCGGGTTTTGTCTGCAGCAATCGTGGCAAAATCAAATTTGCCAAATAAATGATTGACCCGATCCCAATCATCCCCATCAAAGGAAGACAGCATACCGTCAATGGTTTCTATTTCGTGTTTCTTAGCAATCTTAATTAAAGCCTGTAAGGCCATTTGTGCCAAACCATGGTTTTGATAATCATAAAAAGCCAATTTAGAAGCGGCTCCTAATGTTTCTAACACCGAGATATGAATCTTTTTATCCCAAGGGTCAAACTCAAATAGCAGTTCACTTTGATAGTCCACCTTGTTGTTTTGATAATGATCGATATTTTCCAATGGCGTATAGACGAAAATTGCAGCGGTTTGTTGTTTTTTGAGCCCAGGTTTGAAATTTGTATACACAATATACTGCGATACTTTATCTTTATCGTTTAATTGCGGCTGATCCATCGTCGTTAAAACGATTAAGTTTGGGTCGGCTTCAATCGTTTTCAGTCGAGTTTCAAATGCCTTTACCAGCATAGATTCTTGTTGCAACACTAACGCGTCCCTTCTTCTTTTCAGTATCCTTGTTTATTATAGCATAGGAACTTTCAGAAACTTAGCACCAATTAGCTTTTTATTTTGCAGACAAAATAATCTTCTTTTTGTTGGTACCCGGCAAAGGGTAAATTCAAGTCCACGGTTTGCTGGTAAGTAAAGTTGAGCTTTTCCAAGAGCCCCCGGGACGCTAGATTATCGCTAAAAACCGCCGCCCAAACGGTTTGAAAATTTTGTTGCCCCAAGGCCTGTAACAAATGGGAAAGGGCTTCATACATATAACCTTGGCGGCGATAATGTTGATTTAAAATATAGCCAATTTCTAACTGATCCGGGGCTGGCAGGGGTAGGCGGCCTTCAAAGTGGGGCCTTTGTTCGATAAGCCCAATAACTTTGTCCGCACTTTTTAAAACCACGGCCAGGGTTTGGTCTTGCATGGCTTGGCGCAGCATTAAATTGGCATGGCGCTTGTTTTCCGGCACGGGTTGACCAGCAGTGGCTAAATTATGGGGATCATTTAATATTTCAAAATAATCATCTATATCAGTGGCCTTAAAGCCCCGGAGCAATAGGCGCTGACTGACGATGGTATCTGATATCATAAGCTCAATTCCTTTTTTAAATTAATATTTAAACGGTATACTATATATGTATAGACTATTGAAAGGTTGTGGTAATTGTATGTTTAGCGTTCATGAATCCTTACCCCTGCGAGCACAAGACGGTCAACCGGCGGCTTATTTACAGGGTTATCTTCACGAAGCGAATCCTGAAATCAAACAAACCCAATATCCGGCCATCATCATTGTGCCTGGTGGCGCTTATACGCATATTCCCGACCATCAGGCTGAAACCCTGGCCCTGGCTTTTTTTGCCAAGGGTTACCAGGCTTTTTATTTAAGGTACCACTTCATTAGCGAAAAAGCACCTTTAATGCCAGCACCTTTAGTGGATTTGGCCCACGCTATGACTTATTTAACCGAAAACCACCAAAAATTGGCGTTAGATCCCAATCAAATCGTGGTGGCCGGCTTTTCCGTAGGGGGCCATATCGCCGCCCTTTACGGGGATTATTGGGCCAGCGATTTCTTGGCGCAAGCCAGTGGCAGTCAACCGGCCACCCGCAAACCCGCCGCTATAATCCTAGGTTATCCCGTGATCCGACTAGATGCCGGCTTCCCTAAAACCAAGGCCGATGCGTTAGCCATTACCAATGATCTGGCCTTTTATGCCGCTGACACCCACGTCACCGCTCAAAATCCCCCCACCTTTATGTGGGTCACCGACGATGATGAAATGGTCCCTTCTCGCAACAGCTTATATTATGCGACGGCTTTAAATGCCGCCAATATTCCCCTAGAACTCCATGTCTTTGACCACGGTCCCCACGGCTTAGCCCTGGCCAATAGCTTGACGGCTTGGCGGTCGGGTACCGATTTGCCCCATGTGGCCAAGTGGTTTGACCTGGCCACGGAATGGCTATTTAACACCTTAACCACCAGCACTGATGAAACTTAACAATTATGCCTCAGAGCTAATCATTATACAGATTAGCTCTTTTTGTTTACAATATATGTATCACTGAACTTACTATTATAAAGGGGGATAAATCCGTCATGAATATTACATTTATTGGTATTGGCAACATGGGCTCCCAAATGGTGCCCCATTTAGCCAAAGCAGGCCATACCGTTACAATTTGGGATACAGACCAAAGCCGTTTAGCGGGCTTTGCTGACCCCCAAATTAAACCGGCTACTTCCCTAGAGGCTGCGGTCAAGGCATCTAAGGTGGTCATCACTTCGGTTATGTCTAATGATGTTTTAGATTTGCACCTGGGGACCGCAAGTCAAGCTGGTATTGTGAATTTCTTACAACCCGACAGCACCTTGATCGTTACTTCCACCCTGGACCCGGCGAAGATTTACGCCATTCACGATGCCTTACCAGACCAGACCCACCTCTTAGATGTGCCCTTGATCGGTGGGGTCAAATATGCCCGGGAAGGCGCTTTGGTCTTGATCGCCGCCGGGGATAAGGCCGTGGTGGATCAAGTCCTGCCGATTTTGCAGGTCTTTGGCACTGTGAAATATGTGGGGCCCCTGGGCAATGGCGCCAAGCTGAAATTGATCACCAACGTGGGTATCATGGCCGCTGAAGCCGGCATTCGGGAAACCTTGGACTTAGCTGATGCCTATGCCATTGACTACGATACCGTGTTAGAACTGTTGCAAATGGGCCCGTTAAAACCAGTGGTGGTCCGGGCGCTGGACACCACCAACCCTAGACCCTTGAAGGACTCTGTGGCCGATGAAGAGGAATTACTCCACGCCACCAAGGATTTGATCAAGTTACGCTTAGCCGAAGGTTCCAGAGACCGGCTGCAAGAAGCTGTGGAAGCCGCTGAGGCCGTTGCCGGGGAAGCCAAGTTTATTGATATTACCAACAAGAACACCGCCTTTCCGAAATATCACAAATAACTAAAAATGAAGCCCCTGACCGAATTTGGCCGCGAGCTTCATTTTTTATTGCTATTTGAGATTATCTTTCATCTTCATCATGTAATCCCGAACTTCGCCTAAAGCCCCAGGTTGGATCATCCCCATGGCCTTGGGTACCAAAGTCATTAAGCTGGTGGTGCTTAAATTGCCAGCTTTTTGTTTGGCAACCACGTCATCGATCAAGGCGTTCATATCGGCCTGGGCTTCTGGTTTCGTGCGTTCTAAAATATAAGCTCTGAATTTCTCGGTTTTTTCACCCATGTTGTTAACTCACTTTCTAAATTTAATATCGAATTGGTTTGGGCGGTGCGACGGCTAGGCGCTTGGCCAAGCGTTGGGCGATGTGGGAATCCGCATTTAAGGTCACCGCTGCTGGTAATTTACTAGTTTTGGGTAACGCGGTATAAAGCCACACCAAGGTTACCTGGCTGGCCGCTAAGCGGTTGGCGGTGATATCTTGATTCAAAGCTTTGATGGCCTCAGGGCCTTGGCCCTGGGCTAACTTCAGGTAATCCGGCCAATAGTTTTTAGGGGCCTGGTCTAGATAAAGGCCGGTTTGATCCCAATTCAACTGATAGCCCACCAAACTTGGGGGCAATTCAAAGGCTTTGGGCTTGGTGGCCGCCACCACTTCTTTGGCCTGTAGCGGTTTGGTCTTGGACCCAGTTTGACCCAAAAATGCCACTTCTAAGCGGACCCAGCGTTGATAAACGTAATTCATAATCAATCGCTGGCTAGTGCCGGTGGGATTATGGCTGGTGGTATTCAGCCAAGCCACCAGCCCGTTCGGGGTTTTAAAGCCAAAGGCGGCCATCAAGGTTCGCAAACTGCCAATTTGGCCCTGGTCATTCCAACAATAACTGGCATCTAGATCCAAGGCAAAGCCCGGTAAGACCCGGGGTTCATGTAAGTGCAATTTGGGTTGAATTTCGGTGTTAGTTTCAGCCAAACTGCCCCCGTCCCTTTGTTCATAGCGGGTTTGGGTCAGCAATTGCTCCTTGGTCACTAAGTCCGGCAGGTGGGCAAAGGCCGCCTGCTGAGCTGAAGTGAGGTGATGGTGGGCTTGGTGGGTCTCTAAAAATTGAGCAAAGGTAGTCTGTTGAGCCGCTAAGGCCGCCTTATAAGCGGCTTGGGAAGTTTGAAAACGTTGGATATAGGTCTGATGACTAGCCAATAAATCAGCCAACTTAGCCCCCATTAGCGCTTGGCGATTAATTAAGGCTTGCAGGTTGGTTTGCTCGGCCGCCCCTTGGCGCTTAGCCTGTTGCTGCAGCAAGGTCAACTGACTTTGTAATTGCTTAAGCCGTTGTTGGACTTGTTGGATCTGTTGTAACACATAGGCTTGTTGCTGGTGATAATAAACCCGGGCCACCCGCCGTTGGGGGGCGTTATGGCCCCCAGGGATCACCGCACTTTGACTGGCATCTAAATCCCCCAGCAAATTCGCTAAGCGGTGCTGTTGTTGCTGTAACTGGCGTTGTTGGGCATGTTGAGCTTGACGCAATTGTTGCTGCTGGTTATCCGTCTGTTGTTGCCCTTGGGCCATTTCAGCCATTAACTGTTGCTGCTGGCCCTGGGTTTTCAAAAGCTGGCTGGTCATTAATTGCTTTAGCGCCACCCAGCGGTTTTGAAAGCGGGTCAGGCGCCCCTGGGCCTGTTTTAACGCTTGATCGGTCTGTTGGGTCTTTAGTTGGGCCTGGGCAAAATAAGCCCCCCGGCGGACTAAAACCGCATCGATTTTAACCGCATCCCGGGGCACGATGGGCCCAGGTTCAATCAAATCTAAGTCGCCAGTGGCTTGGGCCTGACTGAAATCAAGCCCCAGCTGGCCCCTAAATAATTGGGTGTATAATTCTTTGTCCGGGTTAGGTTGTACCAGCATCCATGATCCCTCCAATTGCCACACTCACATTATACGACATCCCTGTACCCAAAGTGCAATTGCCGTTAATTAGAATTCTCTAAGAAAATATAGATTAATTCGTCACTTTTTTCAAGTTGAACTATAATGAACTCAAGAGGCGAAATAATATGACAGATTCTGAAATGACTGACAAATTATTAACAAAGGGTTATCTCACGGCAGCTGATGCCCCTGAGATCGACAACGATGAAAAAGGCGCGGCTTTGCGCGATAAGTTAGATAAAGAAATTCATAAGGAAAACAAAGAACCTTATTTGGTGCATGAATTGTTCGATTACGAAAATGGGGTCATCAAAGGCATCATTTTCAATATGGACATTATCCCTACTCGGGATGCAGCTATGGATAAATTATCCGAAGTTTCTAACAATAAGGAAATTAAAATTACCCAAGAAGCTGAAAAAGAAATCAATGAAATTGGGAATGTCTAATTCTTAAACAGCCCCATGACAGCAATACCACCTGGTTTTAAAACCAGGTGGTATTTTTATGCCTTGCGCTTCAATAATTGGTCAAGGGGCAAGTGCCAATATTGGTCTAAGCCATAGGCCCCGCAAACCACGAAGCAAGGTAGCCACATGAACACATAGCGACTAGTACCCCCTTCAAAGATCAGCAAGTAAATCAACACCCCCACCACCGTTAGCTGACAGGTGCGCAACAGCCACCGACCAGCTTTAGGATGAGCCAAGACACTGACCCAGCTCATGAGCAATAACAAGATCCAGGTGATCTGATTGACAAAGCGCATAGGGTCTCTGAGCTTAGCCTTGCCATAATTCAAAGCTCGACTGACCCGGGAAATCAGATTCAGGGGGCGGGGATTATTTTTAGCCCGGAAGGTCACATCCCCATCCCAGGTAAAATTACCATTACCAATATTATTATTAAATTTTAAAATCAAAAAGTTTAAATAACGCCAGACCCCATAATTTTTCAAACGGGTCTTGATTTTTTGCCGGTTCATTTCATCCCGGGCTTGATAGGTGGGCGCTTCATAACTGGCCTTAGTATCTTCCGGGTTAAAGCCGCCAATCAAGGTCAAGCCCATGGCAATGAAGTGGCTGGGGGGCATGCGCAGGGCCGGATTGAGCTTTTTTTGCTGGCCCCACATTTGAAAGGTCATGGTGCTGTAAATATAGTTGGTATACAGTTTTGAGCCACCCCCTAAAATCCCAGCGATGCCCAATATACAAACCAAACCCACTAATTTATGGCGCCAGGTGCTGGATCGCCGCAAAGTTTGGACGAAGACCACCAATAAAAAGGCGATGCTAAAAATCAAACTGGTGGGTTTCAGCCAAAAACTAATCAAAGCCAACACCCCATAAACCCCGGCCCACACCAGGCGTTGCCAAGTGTGTTTAGCCTGCCACAACATGATAGCCACCAACATCAAAAAGGCGATGGCAAAAATTCCTAAGGTGTCCGAATAAAAAACCAAGACCCAAGGCGACAGCCCCCAAAATAACAGGCCTAGGCAAAACAGTCGGCTGGCGAGGTGTTGATCTTTTAAGCGCCGGCCAATGCCATAAACGGCTAGTAAAGCACTGTCTAAGACAAGGGCGTTCACTACCAATAAGGCACTGGTGAACTGGCTGAACAGCCCTGGCACCATTAAGTGCCACAACCCCTTTTCCAGTAACAAGAGCAAGGTATTATTATAATTCACCGAAAAATAAAAATAACTGGTGTTTTCTGGCACATTGTTCATAATGGTCCCCGGATCCCAATTGGGGATCAGGGTCAACTGCCAGTACATCCCCATTTGATATACGAACAGCACCACCACACCTAGGATGGCCCAGCGCCAGGAAAAGGCGAAGTTTTGCAGCCAGTGGCGCACTTTTGGCCGCCATAACAGCCACAATAAAAGCAACGTCACACAGATGCCGATGATTTTAGCCCAGTAGTGGCCAAAGAAATGAACCATTTTAAAGTTAGGGCTGGAAAAGGCAAAGACACAAGAAATTGCCACTAGGGTGCCAAATATCAACTGAATCGCCTGATCAAAAAATTTGCCAACTCGTGCCACAACTGCGTCCTCCCGGTAATCATAAATATAGTTAATAGTTTACCACGAACGAGCAACAGGTTGGGCTTGACAGCTAAAAAAGCTTATGGTTTAATGAAATCAAGTTAAAAAACAATTAGAAAGCAGGACTCAAACATGACCGAATCAATGTTGCAATTGAATACATTGTCCAACACCGCCTGGTGGCAAAGCCGCTAGCGGTGGGTCGTGTTTGTTGCGGTCTACCAAATGTAGACCGTATCTATGCTGAGTTCTACCCGCATGGATCGGTAATCGATTCATGCGGGTTTTTTAGTTGCTAGACGCAGCCCGCAAACGGCCGCGTCTTTTTTTATTAAAAATTATTTTGGAGGCAGTGACATGAAACGACTATATGCATCAATCATCTTAGTGTTGGGCTTTTTATTAGTTGCGTTTTTCAGCTATCATCCCGGTAACGCCCAATCTAAGAGCAGCAATTCCAGCGCTAAGACGCCCACCATCGGCATCTTGCAGTCCCTTTCCCAACCGGCCCTAGATGATATCACCAAAGGAACCGTGGACCAATTGGCCAAGCGGGGCTATAAAGATGGCAAGGGCGCTCACATCACGTTGCTAAACGCCCAAGGCGATCAGAGTAATCTGAAATCCATGTCCGAAAAACTCAACGACCAAAACCCGGCCCTAACCATTGGGATCGCCACCCCAGCCGCCCAAGCTTTGGCCAACGTGCAAAAGACCACGCCGATGATCATGGGGGCAATCTCCAGTCCCATTCAAGCCGGCTTAGTCACCGATTTAAAACATCCCGGCCATAACATTACCGGGGTGTCCAACACCAACCCCACCAACGATCAGTTGAAACTTATCCATGAAATCGTCCCTAACGTCACCGAATTAGGGGTCATCTACACTGCCGGTAACGTCACGTCCCAAGTTGCCGTTAAAGAACTGCAACGCCTAGCACCGAAGTATGGCATGACCATTAAGCCATACACGATTGCCACCACCAACGACTTAGATCAAGTGTCCCAACAAATGCTCAAAGAAGTCAAAGCCGTTTATATTCCCCAAGATAACAACATCGCCAGTGCCATGAAGACCCTGGTGAAAAATGCCAATATTGCCAAGATTCCTTTATTCCCACCAGCAGGCACCATGGTTCAAGATGGCGGTTTGGCTACCATTGGGATCAACCAATATGATTTAGGGGTGGCCACTGGGAACATGGCCGCCGATGTGTTAGATGGTAAGAGTAAGCCTGCCACCACGCCGGTGCAAGTCATTGGTAAAGGTCAGCCTTACATCAACACCACTGAAGCAAAATTGCTAGGCATCAAGATTCCTCAGCACTTATTGGATGACGCCAAAGCTAAAGGAGGACTTGTCAAATGAACTTATTAACTTCTGCCATCGGCCAGGGGATGCTCTACGGCATCACTGGTATCGGCTTATTTCTCAGTTTTAGGATCTTGCGTTTCCCTGATATGACCATTGAAGGTTCCTTTCCTGTAGGAGCTGCCGTCTGTGTTACCTGTATCACCAACGGCATGTCACCTTTCCTAGCTACTTTACTAGCCTTTGTGGCGGGGGGGCTGGCGGGGCTAGCCACCGGGGTGCTGTACACCAAGGGCAAGATTCCCGTGCTCTTAGCTGGTATCTTAGTGATGACCGCGGCCTATTCCGTGAACTTGCGCATCATGGGCAAGTCCAACGTTTCCCTATTAAATACAAAAACATTGTTTGCCAACAAATTCGTCAACAGCCTGCCCCCGTATTTCAACAGTGTCATCATTGGCCTGATCGTGGTGATCATCACCTTCGTGGTCTTGAACTACTTCTTACAAACCAACTTGGGCCAAGCCTTTATCGCCACTGGGGATAACGAGGCCATGTCTAAATCCCAAGGGATCAAAACCGATACTATGAAAATTATTGGGCTGGTGGTCTCCAACGGCTTTGTGGGCCTGTCCGGAGGCTTAGTAGCCCAAAACGATGGCTACGCCGATGTTAACATGGGCTTAGGGGTCATTGTCATTGGCTTGGCCGCTGTGGTTATCGGGGAAGTGGTCTATGGCAACTTGACCATGGGCCAACGCCTGATCGCCGTGATCTTCGGCAGTATCATTTATCGGATCGTCATCTTATTTGTCCTCCAGCTGGGCTTCAATACCAACGACTTGAAGCTGATTTCCGCCATCGTCTTGGCCATCTGCTTGATGCTACCAGCTTTAAGAGACAAATTCCAAATTCAAAAAGTTATCGAAAAAGGAGTGAAGCCAAATGACACAAGCCATGCTGCAACTAAATGACGTAACGGTCACCGTGACCAACGGCGGCCAAAGTTTAAATATTTTGAATCATATTAATTTAAGTGTCAATCCTGGCGATTTCATCACGATTCTGGGGACCAACGGGGCTGGGAAGTCCACCTTGTTCAATGTGATCAGTGGGAATTTAACCCCCACAGCTGGCCAGATTTTACTGGATGGCAAGGATATCACCAAGTTTTCTGAAGAAAAGCGGGCCCGCTATATCAGCCGGGTCTTCCAGGATCCTAAGCTGGGCACTGCCCCAAGAATGACCGTGGGCGAAAATATGCTATTGGCGGAAAAACGGGGCCAACGCCGTACCTTGGGCCTGCGCCACCTACGGCAAAAGAAACCCCAATTGTTAAAGGAACTGGGCCTGTTCGACAATGGCTTAGCCGACCGCTTTGATACCCCTACTGGGGATCTATCCGGGGGCCAGCGTCAAGCTTTGAGTTTGATGATGGCTATTTCGGCCAAACCCGAATTACTCCTGTTAGATGAACATACCGCCGCCCTTGATCCCAAGACCAGCAACCAATTGATGGCTTTTACCCACCAAATTATTTCAGAGCGTAATTTGACTTGTTTGATGATCACCCATCACTTGGATGATGCGTTGAAATATGGCAATCGTTTGATCGTGTTAAACGATGGGGCCATTGAAGGCGACTACGATACCGCCGCCAAGGCTGCCCTGAGCAAAGACGATATGCTGCAATTCTTTGATAGTGCGATTGCTTAAATTTGTATTAGTTCACAAAGGGGTCATTTGGTTTTGTCGTTATTAGTTGTCATTGGTTTAGCTTATATTTGTTACAAGTTCTTCACCAAATGGGTGTGGTGGTTGATACCAGCCTTGATTATTGTTTATGTAATCAAGTATTGGTGGCTGGCCATTATCATTGTGTTTGGTAGTTATTTCGCTTATAAATACTGTAAAAAGGCAAATTAAAAAGCTGGCTGTTAAGTCAGCTTTTTAATTTGCCTACATTAGCTTTAGCGCCGCTTTAAGTACCATAGCAACCCTATCGTAAGGACCACCCCAAGCCATTCCAAGGCGGCTTGGTGTCTTTCTTGGCGATTATTGTGGTGCAGGGTCAAGGTCACCTTCGCCCGACCTAATTGAAAATGTTTTACCTTATCTGCTCGTTGCATACCAACACCTCCTGCAATAAGTGTAGCATATGGCCCCAGCAATGCGGGGTATTTTTGCCACCTTAACCTGACAACGGCAGTTATTGCTGACTTATGTCCCGGAATGTGCTAGGCTAACTACTTAAGTGCTTATTATTCAGAAATGAGGCAGTTTTATCTATGCGAAAAAGCATCGACGCACCACTCGTCCCAATTTTCTTCGGACTAGGGGCGATCATCTTGATTATCTTAGCCTGCCTGCCCCCTTTTAGGCTCAGCCCTGGCTTTTTCTTACAAGTCATTGCGGGCCTTTTCCTAGGAGCTTGCGGCTTGCGCTTCCTGCAGACCAGCATGACCGGCAAGGGTAAAATTTGGGACACCTTATTACATAAAGTTGCCATTGATCCCGCCGCTCGGTGTCTGGATGTGGGCTGCGGCAATGGCCTGGTGATGTTTAAACTGGCCAATTATGTGCCCCATGGTCAAATTTTAGGCATTGATATTTGGCGGGCCAAGGACCAGTCCCATAACAGTCAAGCGAATCTTGAAAGCGCAATTGCCACTAAAAACCTTAGCCATTTACTCCAGGTCCAAACCGCCGACATGCGGCAAATCCCCTTTGAAGCCAATAGTTTTGACTTGATCACCGCCAGTTTGGCGATCCACAACATAAAATCTCAAGCCGAACGCAAAAAGGCATTGCAGGAAATCACCCGGGTCTTAAAGGATACCGGTGAATTGCTCATCGTGGATATGGCCTACAAAGATAAGGAATATTTAGGCATTTTAAAAGATTTAGGTTTCAATCACTTCACCACTTACTCCGCCGGCCATGATGGCTGGTGGGGCGGTCCCTGGGCTCCCAGCTTTGTCTTAACGGCGGCCCGGTGAAGACTGGCACTCAAAATTAAATCAGGCCCGCAGCTGCTAATAGCACTGCGGTTTTTTTATTTTTGTAAGCGCTTTTGCAAATCCCCCAGTCCTATGATACACTGCTCAATGCAATTTATGACTATACATTGGAGGTTTGTATCATGAGATTAAAAAACAAAGTCGTTGCTGTCACCGCATCCACTCGGGGGATTGGCTATGCCATCGTCACCGCCTGTGCCCAGGAAGGCGCCATCGTCTATATGGCCGCCCGGAATCAAGAACGGGCCCAGGCACGAATCGAAGCGTTTCAAAAAGCCGGCTATACCGTCAAATATGTTTATAATGATGCTTCAAAACCAGAAACCTACCGCACCATGATCGACGACATCGTGCAAGCAGAAGGCCGCATCGATGTGCTGGTGAATAATTTTGGCACCTCTGATCCTAAAGTCGACCTAGACATCGCCCACACCACCCCAGACACATTTATCGACACCGTCAACATGAACCTGAAAAGTGTCTTTATCAGCAGCCAAAGTGCCATTCAATATATGGCCAAGGGCAATGGTGGCAGTATCATCAATATTTCTTCCATCGGCGGTTTAGTCCCGGATATTTCCCAAGTTGCATACGGGACCAGTAAGGCAGCCATCAATTACTTAACCAAACTGATTGCGGTTCAAGAAGCCCGACATCAAATTCGCTGTAATGCCGTTTTGCCTGGCATGACGGCTACTGATGCGGTTAAGGATAACCTTAGTGACGACTTCAAGAATTTATTTATGAAACATATCCCCTTAGAACGCATGGCCAAACCCGAAGAAATCGCCGCGGCCGTCGTGTACTTTGCCAGTGATGACAGTGCCTATACCACCGGGCAAATTCTCACCGTCTCTGGCGGCTTTGGCTTAGCGACGCCGATTTTTGGGGATTTAAATAGCCAGGCGAATCAGCGGGGGTAATTTAGTTTTAACAAAAAACGAGGACAGCCATTGAACTGGCATCCTCGTTTTTTGCGGTATTTTGCTGTCTTATTTAATAATCCCAACTAAAATTTCAACGTCGACTATTGTTCATAGAATATAACAATTGCCGGGATAATAATCAGTCCCAAACCGACTATAAACGTAGTCTTGCGGTAGGGCAGATTTAGCCCGGTCTTCTTTACCACCCATCCCAAAAGCAGAATGGCCAATACGGTATCCCCCATTGGCCACTGATCAAAGCCTTCGTGAATCTTCGAATCCGGTATCTTTATAGCAACAACTATCAAGAGAACACCGTAAAGCATGACTAATATCTTTCCCACTAACACAGGTATCAGCTACTTTCCAAAACAACGGTTGTCAGACTTTTGCTGCTGTCATTATAATCTCCCAGGCAGTATAAGAAAACTATTTTAACATCATGGACATTCAATTTTGGAGCAGGTCATTTAATTGTCTGAAAATTTCGGCAGCCTTCCCATGAATACTAACCGTTTGATTCTCAATCCCATTTGACACCTCGTCATTAACGACAATCTTCGGAATATTATAGGAAAAACTCTCTGAACTACGTTGCGTTCCAATTACAAATAATAAATCCGCATGTCTTAGTAAATTCTGGCCGCCGCTAACTTCACGCCGATATGTGGCCAAGTTTCGCATCACAAAATCCGGTACAATTAAGTGCCCACATTCTGGGCAATATGGAACCGAGTGTGTCTTAATAATGTCCCAATCATAGGCGCGATGACAACCTATGCAATGATTTTTCCTCATATCGCCCCAATACTCAAAAACTTTTTTGCTTCCAGCTAATTGATGCAAATAGTCAATATTCATTGTTGCGATACCGTTAAGTTTTCCTTGAGATTCCAGATTTGCTAAAAATGTATGTGCAAAATTAGGTTGAGCCTTGGGTTGAAAAAAAGTTTTTCGATAAAGTCTGTAAAACGTCACCGGGCTAGTTTCTGCAAATCTGCTATTCAACATACCAAATACACCAGCGTTAAATTGTCTATCGGCATTTAAAATCCTAGAAATTTCTGAAAGATCTGGAATACCTGATTCCGTTGAAATTCCAGCGCCGGTAAACGCTACTGCATTAGTGGACCTACTGAGTAACTCGGCAACAGTATCAAGAAGTTCGGCCCTAGTTTTTGCTTTATTAATCATGTTCACTAAAAACCTCTTTAGCAACTGTGATTGCATTTAACACCTTTGGAAATCCGACGTAAGGAATACAATGGATAAAAGTCTCAACAATTGCTTGTCTTGATAGACCAACATTTAGCGCACCATTAATATGCACTTTAAGCTGACCTGCAGTATCGCCTTGGGTCAACAGTGTGGTAATGGTGATCATCTCCCGTTGTTTCAAATCTAACCCCGGTCGATTATAAATATCGCTGAAGGCGAATTCTAGAATATACTTACCCACATCTGGGGCGATGGTTTTAAGGGAATCCATAACATTGACGGCTGCAGCATCATCTACTTTGGCCAAAGTAGCTTGGCCGTTACTTAATCTTGTTGTCATTGACATAACCTTCTTTCGTTTGATTAAGGTCAGCTTAATTGCTGGAGTGAACTCCATGTCAAGCGAAAAACAAAAAAATTGGCTCACAGCCAACTTTTTTTGTTTTCTATTCAATTTGATGATGCTTCAATACTTTTCTGCTTTTGCAGATTATGCTTAATCTGATGATAAGTCTCTATTTTTGCATCCAAGAAATTTATGTGTGTTTGTAATTCAATTTGATCCGCCTCTAAGCGATGACGCTGATCATACAAAAGCTTAAGACGCTCATCAATCGTTTCATCTCCTTGATAGCGCAGCTTGGCATAATACTTAATATTTTTTATCGGCATTCCAGTCTTCTTTAACCGTTTAATGAAGTTAAGCCATTTTATATCCCGGTCAGTGTAAGAGCGTCGGTTACTTTTATCCCGTTCTGGCACAATTAATTTCTCTTTTTCATAGTACCTAAGTGTATCAATAGAAATATCCACTATTTTTGAAAATTCGCCAATTCCATAACTCACTTTTAATTGCCCCCTTGACATTGAGTGCACTCCAGAATCTAAAATGATGTTACTGAAAATAAAGTATATTGCAATTTCATCATAGTTGAATTTTCATTATTTTCAAGGAGGAATTTTCATGGAAAAAAGTTTTCAAATTTCTGATATTGAGCATAAGGTTGTTAGTCAGTGGACTCATAATCCATATATTGCATTAAATAGTTTGCTAAGGCAGCCCCAATCAGTCTTAAATATGCGATCTGGCACAACAATTCAACAATATCCACAATTAACACAGGCTGCTATCACAAATTATCCCAAATACAGTAAATACAATAGCAAATTCCAACTTTTGGCAAAGTTGCTTAAACTTCGCATATTCAATTCATCCATATTAGACAATCCTGTAATTGGTCATGGTTATAATCACGGCTACAGAGTTGCTAAGCTAGTTACCATTGAATCTTTAATCAATCATTTTACCGCAACTCGTACTGAAACTTTGATCCTAGCAGCCTTTATACATGATATTGGCAGAAACTGGGCCAACCTAGCCGACGAACACCATGGCGCTAAATCAATCCAAGTTCTCTGCCAGATTCTAAATATCCCACAGCTTAATAACCAGGCTATTAATGAGAGTTTGTTTGGCAATAGTCCTATTCGGTTTTCTGAAGATGATGTTATTATCCTTACAAACATCGTTACAAACCATAGTCTTTCAATACCCGTTAAACCTATTGATTTACCAATAAAACCTGAGCTAATCCCTCGAGAATCTGCTGATGAAAGTATATTGGAAGATTGCGATGCCTTAGATAGAATTCGCTTTCGAAATAACTTAAATATCAATTATTTAAGAAATGATCAAAGTCTCTGTCTCTTACTTTTATCATATCAATTAATTCAACATACTAAGACATCCACCAGATAATAAAAACGGCGTATTTTGCCTTATGACGTCACCTGTTACACTTTTAGAATTTTTTTGATAATAAGTTTGATGACTATGAAAAATGGCTGTTTTAAGGCCATGTAAAAAGCACCGCAGTCATTCGCCCACGATGCTTCAAGGTATTAATCATTGGTCCGAGACCAATATTCTTTGATAAATTGTAGCAGTCCTTGCAGGTCATCAATCGTCAATTGACCGAATGGCTTTGGCCGCAATGCTAAAAATTCACGCCGGTTCAAGGCCCGGACGTCGCGGATGTCGATCCACGAAGGTTCTGTTAGACCGGCGGCTTGCCATTGTTGAATCGTGTAGTATTGACGTTTGATCCGGTCGGATTTATATGTGTACTTGGTCGTAATCGGCATGACCCGCAGCTGTTGTTGCTCGCCAACAAAGACGACTACTGGGCGTCTTTTACCACCAGGGCCGGGCACGTAAGCGACGTATAAACCAAAGAGATCGCCATTACCAATTTTCATCATCCGCCAGCCATTTCTGAATCTCTTCTTTATTCTTGAATGGCTTTGCCGGTAAGCCCATGACCGTTTGGGCCAACTCATTGCCCACTGTTTCTCGCGGTGTGAGCGCTAGTTTGAAGGGAATGCCTTGTTCAGCGACGATCCGCTTATATAGTGCTGTCACCACCGTCGATGGACTGAGACCCAGCTGATCGAGAATGGCATTGCCTTCCTCATACAAAGATTCGTTCAGATTGACATTTAACCGCTTTTTTGCATCTTTTGTTGCCATTCTATACACCTCCATAATACAATGATACACCCATTCAGCAAGATTTACACAAAAACAGGCTTATTTCAGTATTAATTACACCTAACCGGTGTATATATGGAGAATGACTCAATCATCTTTTTTAATATTCGCCCGCCCAGTAACGACTTCAGCAATGGCCGCCGCAAATAAAACGGCCGCTGCCAGTGCCCCTAGGATAACTAGGATAAGCGACGGGTTATCTCTTGAGAAGTAGTACCACGCGATGACAATTGCTAACAAAATACCGGTGGTTAAATTACCCAAAAAACTTTGTGACATTTTTGTCCGCTCCTTTTGTCTTAGTAAAACCTATGTACAGCCAAAATTTGAATCCCCATCATTCGTTACTTAAATCATAACACAATCGAAGACAGCGGTTGCAGAGTCTTTAACACCTTTCCAATCGCCGTTCCAGTTATTTATTGAAAAATGCGGTCCACAATGGCCTGGATATGAATTTGGGCAATATCAAAGGCCGGTACCGGCAAATCATTGGGCTGAATGATCAAAGGTAGTTCCGTACAGCCTAGGACCAAACCTTGAATTTGCTGGGTCTGAATCAAGTTATTGGCAATTTTTAACAATTGCTGTTTGGTGGCTGGTTTGACGATGCCATTTTCCAGTTCCTTCTCGATTTTCTCATGGATGTAGGCCTGGTCAGCCTGGTTGGGTAAACACATGGTAATGCCCTGGGTCTCAAAGGGTTTAGTGGCAAAATCATGGCTCATGGTGAATTTAGTCCCGAACAAGCCTAACTTGGTAAAGTTTTGGGCTTGGGCCGCAGCCACCGAAGTCTGCACCATGCTTAATAGGGGCACGGTGGCTGCTGCTTGCAGTTGATCAAAAACAATATGCGGGGTCATGCCACACATGGCCACAAAGTCCACCCCGGCTTGGGCTAATTGGGCAATGCCTTTCCCCAGGTAAGCCGCAGCCCCGGCATTATCCTGCTGATTTAACAGCTCGAATAAATGGTACATATTGACGCTATTGATGATCAACTCGGGCAGAACATCTTGCCGACCTACCCGTTTTTGAAAGCCTTTAATGATGTCTTGGTAATAAATCATGGTGGCCTCTGGTCCTAGGCCACCGAGAATGCCAACTTTTTGCACGGTAATCAGCTCCCTTGTGATTTAAAGTTAATCATAAATTAATCATGCCTGGGCTTCAATAGCCACATCAAAAAAACGTTGGTCCCACAGCTTACAACAGTTGCTGGACCGACGTTTTTGATAGTCTGAAATTAATAGATAGCTAAAGGTTCTTTTCGAGTTGGTGCGGGAAAGATACCGTCAATGGTTTTTAATTCTGCCGGGCTTAATTGGATACCAGCGGCGGCTATATTCTCTTGGGCATGTTCCGGGACACTGGTTTTGGGAATCGCGATGATGTTGTCCTTTTGAATCACCCAGGCTAATAAAACTTGCATCACATTGGCCTGATGATCCTGGGCCATGGCTAATAAGGCTGGATTCTTCAATTGGGCACTGCGTTTTAACCCGCCGTGATCCACTGGGGAATAGGCCATCATGGGAATCTGCTGTTTGGCCAGCCAAGGGATTAAATCATATTCTGGTCCCCGTTGGTTCACATTATACAAAACCTGATCCGTGGCAATTTCTTGTGCACTGGCCAATTGGGCGAGTTCTTGCATGTCATCGGTATCAAAATTAGAAACACCCCACCGTAAAATTTTGCCGCTTTTTTGGAGGCGTTGTAGTTCGCTGACGGTTTCTGCTAAAGGTGTGCTGCCCCGCCAGTGATATAAGTAAAGGTCCACATAATCGGTTTGCAAGCGCCGCAAGCTTTGTTCTAAGCTATGAGCCATGGCTTTTTTGTTGGCGTTTTGGGGTAAGACCTTGTCCACAATGACCAAGTCCTGCCGCTTGAAAGGTGCAATGGCTTCGCCCACCAATGTCTCTGCTTGACCACTGCCATACATCTCGGCGGTATCGATCAAGCGGGCCCCGGCATGAACGGCGGCTTGAATGGCCTTAACTTCTTGTTGATGAATGGCCCGGTTTTCGCCCATATACCAAGTGCCCACACCCACGGCTGGGACGGTTCGGTCAGCGATTTTCAATGTTTTCAAAAAACAAATCCCCTTTCCAAGAAACCAGTTGTAACGACTACAGTTACATTCTACAACTTTAAACGGCCTTAAAACCAGCCCCACTTTGCCAAAAAAACTTGGGCAAAGGGCCAAATTAGCTGTCTGCTGGGCTGTTAACGCCGCTTTTGGTTAACATTACCAACTTGTTCAAGCCGCACCGCCTCAAATTGACGCGCCTGGCGGTTATATGGTACAACCTTATTGTTAAACAAAACACTAGGGATGTTGCCGTGAGCAACTGAGATGGGCCTGTTGGGCTCGGCCCCTTGGAACCTGTAAGTTAGTGCTTGCGTAGGGAATGTGTGCTCTGTCTTTCAAACATCTCTCTAGGATTGCAAAGCGCTGACAAGCTGGTTTCTTGTGAGCTTTTTTTAATTACTTTTATAGGGGGAATTTTACATTGAAACTAGCATTATTAGATGAATTACGGGCGAAAAATCCCATTGCTTATAATATTGCCAATTTTGTCACGGTCCAAGACCTTTGTAACGCCGTCAACGCCATTGGGGCTTCACCAGCCGCCGCTGGAGGTGCGGAAGAAACCGGAGAAGCCGAAGATTTGACCAAAATCTGCAGTTCCTTGACAGTGAACTTGGGGGCCTTTGTGGACCCCCGCATCGACAATATTGATACCATCATGGGCTTTGCCAACCAGTATCAAAAACCCATCATTTTAGACCCGGTAGCCGTGGGTGCCTCCCCAGCGCGGAAAAAGCGCGCCGAAGCCCTATTAGACCGCCATCAAGTGGCCGTTATTCGGGGTAACGCCGGGGAAATTGCTGCCTTAGCTGGGGCCGACTGGCAGGCCAAGGGCATTGATGCCGGTGAAGGTAGCGCTGACCCCGTGGCCATTGCTAAAGATTTAGCCAACCAGCGCCATTGTGTGGTGGTGGAAAGTGGCAAAACTGATATCATCACCAACGGCAGTGTGGTGGTAAAAGTCTACAACGAAACCGATCTATTCAAATTGCACGTGGGCTCTGGGGACATGTTGTCCAGCATCATTGGCTGCTTCTGTGGCATCACCACGGACTACTTTGAAGCGGCCCAAGTTGCCACAGGCATTTTCAGCACCACCGGAGAATTGGTGGCCAAGACTGTGAAAGCCACCCAACCCAGCGCTTTTGCGGCCAGTTTGATCGATGATCTGAGCTGGATCGATGTGGTGACCATTGCAAAACAAATCCGCTTTGATTAGCGGCGTGAAGGGAAGTTTTGAGCCTGATGAAATTTGACAAAACCATGCTCCATACTTATTTTATTGCCGGCACACCGGATATTCCAGCAGGTGAAACCTTAGAAGACGTGGTACGGCAAGCTTTAGATGCGGGCATCACCGCCTTTCAATTTCGGGAAAAAGGGCCAGATGCCTTGACAGGCCTGCATCTGTTGACCATGGCCCAACGTCTGCAAAAACTCTGTGGGGCTTATCACATCCCCTTTATCGTCGACAACGATGTGGATTTAGCCCATCGCCTCCATGCCGATGGCGTGCACGTGGGTCAAACCGATGCAGCGGCGGCCCAAGTTGTGGCCCAGGTCAGCCAAGAAATGTTCATTGGCTTGTCTTGCCACACCAAAGCCCAAGTTGAAGCGGCCAATCACATCCCAGGCATCAGCTATATCGGCAGTGGTGCTATTTACACCAGTCCCTCTAAGGCAAGTGCCCCGGTGATTGGCTTGGCGGGGTTAACAGCCCTGACCCAAATCAGCCACCGGCCCATTGTGGCCATCGGCGGCATTAACGCTGCCAACTTAAAGGAATTACCGGCAACGGGGGTGGCCGGGGCAGCAGTGATTTCTCTGATTGCCCGCAGCCACGACATCGCGCAAACCGTTGCCGCCATGAACGCCATTGACTATTCAATTTGAGGTGAGGTCATGACTTATCAATTGCTGCTCTTCGATATTGATGGCACCTTGATCGACAGTTTCAGCCCCTATCAACAAATCATGCAAGCCATCTTGCCCCAATTTCACCGGCAGGCCACACCCCAGCAGTTACGCCAAACTTTTGCAATGGCTGTCCCCCAGGAAATGGCCGCCCTGGATATTGCCCCAGCTCAAAAGGCCCGCTTGTTGGCCGCCTATGACGCCGAAAGCAAGCACCGACAATATCTGGAGCCCCTTTATCCAGGGGTAGCCGCTACGCTGTTCGCCCTGCAACAAACCGGCGTGAAATTAGGCGTGGTCACGGCCCGCAATGACGCTGATTTACAACAGATGGACCCCACTGAATTCTTAAATGCCATGGCTGTGGTGGTTACTGCCGATAGCCTGCCCTATCACAAACCCGACCCCCGACCCCTGTTGCATGCCGCGGCACAATTACAGGTGCCCCCTGCAACGACACTTTATATCGGGGATGCCTTAAGTGACGCCCAAGCCGCCCAAAGTGCTGGCATTGATTTTGCCGCCGCCTTATGGGGGGCGGCCCCAGGCCAAACCTTCCCCACAGCCCGCTATCAGTTGGCCCAGCCCCAGGATATTTTAAAAATTATGTCATAAGCTCGCAAAAAACCACCCAGCCAATTTTTCGCTGAGTGGTTTTTGAATTCATTAATTAGTTTAAGCTTTTAGAAAACGTTGGTTATCTTTAAATCGGTTCCAATTTTCTTGGGCCGCGGCGTTATTATCCGCTTTACTGGCCCGCAATTGGTCCCAGGAAGTGTCAAAGGTGATTTCTGGGAAGTTTTCTTGGAATTGTTGGATCACTGCGGCGATAAATTCGTCTAAGTCCGCCCCATAAGTCCGGGCATCCTCATCTTCTAAATCCCCGTTCACCACTGGGGGTAAGATTTCAAACACTTTGGTGTCGGTATCTTGCAACTGCAAACGTAGTGCTTGGGTAAACCCATGCACCCCAGCTTTGGCGGCGGTGTATAGGGGCGCCCAAGCCCCAGGATTAAGGACCAGGCCCGATGACACTGTGACAATAGCCCCATTGGGTTGTTTCAAAATTCGCGGTAAAAATAACATAGTCAAATGAATCTGCGCTTCAAAATCCAAATTTAGCTCTTGATGATACCAATGCCAGTCATGCTGTAAATTCTTCAAGTTGACCCAACGCTGAATCTCCGCATCGTTAATCAGCATGTCGATATCCGCGAAATTATCCGCGACCCAATACTTCAAATCTTCACGCTGATCCGCTTTGCTTAAATTAGCCTGGTAAATCAATACATCTGGTAATTGCGCCTTCACTTGTGCCAGCCTTTCGGCACTATCGTCCACAATCAAAATCTGATTGTTTTGTGCCGCAAACGCCTTCGCCAAGCCTAACCCAATCCCAGTGGTGCCACCGGTGATCAAAATGTGATGCCCATTTAAATCCATAAATTGCCCCTCCTTTGGGTGCTAGATGACTTAAATTCAAGTTTAATATAACACGTTAAGCGTTAAAATGCTGAAAAATATCCTTCTACAAAAATTTGTTTGCCCAACGCAGCGTTTATGATAGTAGTTCTGAGTATAATTTAGTATAATGAAGTTAACTTACAAAGGGGGAATTCAAAATGGCTGTTTCTATTGTATTAGAACAATTTAATATCTTTAACGATCCCGATATTACCCTAGACCAGGGAGAATATGCTTCGGGGATGGTGGATGACGCCCCATTTTTCCAAATTCGTTTTTATGCCCGCAGTCCCTATTTCACGGAAAATTTAGAGGGTCGCAAACAACTGGCTCGGAAGTATCGGCGGGCTTTCAACCAACTCAAGACAGCTTTTGCCAAGAAGTATGCTGACGTTTTCGATATGCCGGACACGCTGCCGTATAAGTTTGAGTCGCTGGATCAGGTTAACGAAGTCGTCAAAGATTTGGCCACCACCATTCAAAACGAGTTTGTGATCCCGGATAAAATCGAACTGAATACCATTGAACTCATTGGTAATTGGGAAGTCTACAGCGGGGATGAGGACACTAAACTGGCCCAAGAGCTCCATGAATACCTCAGTAAAGCGGTGGCCAATTACACCCCAGCAGATTTTGCCGACGACGATTTTCAGTAAGTAATTTACATTACCCACCACGTTTAATGTTGGGAGCTGATAGTTTTGATTTTAATCCCTTTACCCAATTATGGCTTTGACCCTACGGAAGTGGCCATCCCTTGGCAATTTTTAACCCAACAGCAAGTCCGGGTGGTCTTCGCTACCCCCAGGGGCCAAGTGGCCCAAGGCGACCGCCGGCTGTTGACGGGCAAGGGCTTTGGGCCCTTCAAAAAAGTCCTCATGGCCGCCCCCAGTGCCATTGCCGCCTATGAAACCATGGTCCAATCTGATGGCTTTCAACATCCCATCCCCTACCAACAGATCAACCCCGCTGACTTTCAAGGCTTATTGTTACCTGGGGGACATGATCCTGGCATGAGAAGTTATTTGGGCAGCGGTATTTTACAACAAAAAGTCGCCGCGTTCTTCAAAGCCACTAAACCCATCGGGGCCATTTGCCATGGCACCATTGTGGCCGCCCGCAGTCAAAACGCCCAAACTGGGCAGTCTAACTTAGCCGATTACAACACCACGGCCTTATTGGCCACCCAGGAATTGGCGGCCTATGCCTTGACGGGCCTGTGGTTGGGTCGGTACTACCGGACTTACCCTAAGCTGGTGCAAACCGAAGTCACCGCGGCGCTAAATAACCCCAAACAATTTCATACTGGCCCCTTACCCCTAGGTCGGGACACCGCCACGAATTTCAGGCCGGCCTTTGTGGTCCAAGACCGCCAATACGTATCTGCCCGCTGGCCTGGGGATGCCCATTTATTCGCCCGGACCTTTTATGATATTTATTCGAGAGCGCAACTAAATCAAAATCCCGCCAATTTGCCAAACACCACCCCTTGACAAACCTGCCAAAGCCCCCTATACTTACAAACAAGTTAGCAGATTATTAGAACGCCATGAAAAGATAAGTAGTATTTTACAGGTCTAAGAGAGTCGACGGTTGGTGTGAGTCGATGGCCTTACGAATACGAAAATGGTCTTTGAGCGTTTTTCAGCTGAGCCCTAGGGTAAAGTTGAAATGGGTGCGCCCATTAGCGCGTTACGGTATCCTTTAGGGTACCGGTGAAGTGGTGGCCTGTGAAGACCGCCAAAATTTAAGGTGGTACCGCGATGTAGTCGCCCTTAGCAATTTTTGCTGAGGGCGTTTTTTTATACCCGCGATTCCAAATAGATAAACAAAGGAGTTTTAAAAGATGGCAGTTGAAACCAAAGTTAAGTTTCCATATCGTTACGATTTAGTGGGCAGTCTATTACGACCCGCACACTTGAAACAAGCCCGGGCAGCTTTAGAAAATGGGCAGATCACCCCGAAACAATTGCATGAAATTGAAGATGAAGAAATCAAGACGATCATCGCCAAACAAGTGGATCTAGGCTATAAAGCGGTCACTGATGGTGAATTCCGTCGCAGCTGGTGGCACTTGGATTTCTTTGCTGGTCTGCAAGGGGCCCACTTCTTCACCCCTGAGCATGGCTATACCTTCAATGGGGAGGAAACCCGCAAAGGCGGTATCAAGATCGACGGCAAATTAGCCTATAATCCTGAACATCCCTTCTTTGAAGGTTTCACCCGGACCAAAGCTTTGGTGCCAGACGGCATTACCTTAAAACAAACCATCCCCAGCCCCTCTGTTTTCTTCCCCAACGACGAAGCCAAAGTCATCGACACTTACTATAAAGGTGACTTTGAAGCCTTCTTAGCTAACGAGATCCAAGCTTATCAAACCACTGTACAACGCTTTTATGATTTAGGCTGTCGCTACCTGCAACTGGACGACACCTCTTGGGGCATGTGGGCCAGTTTTTCTAAAGACACTTTAAATCCAGACTTAGTCCCACTGGCTGAAGCTGCCGTGAAGGCCATCAACGCCATTGCCGACAACAAACCTGACGATTTGACCTTAACCATGCATGTGTGTCGGGGCAACTATGATTCCACTTGGGCCGGTGCCGGGGCTTATGATCCCGTGGCCGATTACTTAGCCCAATTACACATCGACGGCTACTTCCTGGAATATGACGACGAACGCTCCGGGGGCTTTGAACCCTTGGCTAAAATTGCCGCCAACGGCTTGGACCAACGGGTGGTTTTAGGCCTAGTTACCAGTAAGTTCCCTGAACTAGAAGATCCCGCTGACCTCAAAGCCCGCATCAAAGAAGCCAGTCAATACTATCCTTTAGCTGATTTATGCCTGTCGTCGCAATGTGGCTTTGCCTCCACAGAAGAAGGGAACCGCTTGACGCCAGATGACCAATGGGGCAAACTTTCCTTAGTACGTGATGTGGCTCAAAGTGTCTGGCAAGACGACTAGCCCAAAACGGCAAATATGCGGCAAAAAGCCGATAAGGAGTGTTTTTGGTGGCAGAATTATCACGGGATTTACAGGAATTTGTAGCAAATTATAGTGTGGATCGACGCAATACCGATTCGTTAAAATGGGACGCTTTGCAGGAACGTTATGGTGATCCTACCCTCTTGCCCATGTGGGTGGCGGATATGGAATTCCAAACGCCCGTGGCAGTGCGCCAGGCCTTAACTGAGCGGGTGCAGCAGGGGGTATTTGGCTATTCCTTGACCCCCGATAGCTATTATGAAGCCTTCTTCCAATGGCAAAAAGAACGCCACGGTATCACTTTACAAAAAGACTGGGTCCGCTTTGACACCGGTGTGGTGAATTCCTTATATGCCATGGTGAAATGGTTGACGGATCCTGGGGATGAAGTGGTGATTTTACAGCCAGTTTATTACCCCTTTGCCAACGCCATCAAAGATAACGACCGCAAAGTCTTATCCGTGGACCTGTTATCTGGGGACAAGGGTTGGGAAATTGACTTCGAGGCGCTGGAAAAAACCTTCAAACACCATACCATTAAGCTATTGATTTTCTGTTCTCCCCACAATCCAGTGGGCCGGATCTGGACCGAAGCCGAATTGGTTAAAATTTTGACCCTGTGCCGGCAATATGGGGTACAGTTGGTCTCTGATGAAATCCACCAGGACTATGAAGCTGAATTGGGTCAATTCAAATCCGTGTTGACCGTGGCTGATGGCGCTTATCAAGATGATGTCATTGTCTTGACTGCCCCTTCCAAGACCTTCAACTTAGCCGCTTTACTGAACTCCCACGTGATCATCCCCGACCCCGACAAACGCGAATCCTACGACGCCTTCATCAAGACCATTCACCAAACCGAAGGCAGTCTGCTGGGCCGGGTGGCCGCTGAAGCCGCCTATCGCCACGGGGGTCCTTGGTTTGACAAGTTGCGGGGCGTGATTGCTTATAATTACAGTGTTTTAAAAGAGACTTTGGCTGAAATTCCCGAAGTTAAGGTGGCCGACTTACAAGGTACTTACCTGGCTTATGTGGATTTAGCGCCAATTGTCCCAGCCGATGGTTTAACTGACTTTGTCCAAAAAGCCTGTGGCCTAGCGGTGGATTACGGGGCTTGGTTCTCGCCCAAAGATAAAACGTATATCCGGTTGAATTTAGCAACAGATCCCAAATATGTGGCCACAGCGGCGGACCGCTTGGCCGAACAACTAAAATTTAGAAAGAAGTAGGCGATTGAATATGGGTTGTACAAATCATGATGATCAAAAATTGCAATTTGATTCTTTAGTAGTGCAGGGTGTTCCTGCTCGGAAAAATGAGTACGGCAGTATCATGCCGCCAATTTTCTTATCTAGTACTTATCGGTTTGAAGATATTGATAACCAGGGGCCTTATGAATATGTGCGCACGCAAAACCCCACCCGACAAAAGGCGGAGAACTTGATTGCTACGTTAGAAGGGGCCAAGTTTGCCTTTGGCTTTAGTTCGGGGATGGCGGCTTTGACCACGGTTTTTGAAGCCTTTAATCCTGGGGATCATATTATTAGTTCTGCCAATATTTATGGTGGCACTTACCGGTACTTCACCGACTTCTTCCCGAAGAAAAAAATCGATTGTGATTTTTATTATGATTTGAACCAACTCAAAGCCAGCGACTTCAAACCTAATACCAAGGCGGTCTTCCTGGAATCTCCAGCCAACCCCACTTTACGGGTGGTGGATATCGCCCGGATCGCCAAGTTGGCCCATGACCATGGGGCTATCTTGATCGTGGACAACACCTTCATGACCAGTTACCTGCAAAAACCCCTCCAATTAGGGGCCGACGTGGTAGCTTATTCCGCCACGAAATATTACGGGGGCCATGCCGACCTGTGTGCCGGCTTCATCGTCACCGACCGCCAAGACCTGGCGGAACAATTCCAAGATTATCAAAACACCTTGGGGGCCACCATCAGTCCCTTTGACAGCTACACTTTGATTCGAGGCACCAAGACCTTAAGCCTGCGCTTAGATCGCCAGATGGAAAATGTCAAAGCTGTCACCGAAGCCTTGCAGACCCAAGAAGGTGTGGCCAAAGTCTACTTCCCAGGTTCCTTCTCCGAAGAAGAAGCGGCCATCCAGGCCAAACAAGCCCGGGGCAACGGTGCCGTTTTATCCTTTGAAGTCACCCCAGACGTGGACTTAAAGGCCTTCTTCAACAACCTACAAATGATCGACTTAGCCGTTAGTTTAGGCGGGGTCGAAAGCCTCGTCTGTCGGCCCGCAACCATGACCCATGAACCTTATCCCCGCAATGATTTGGAAAAAATCGGCGTGGGCGACAACATGGTCCGCTTCTCCGTGGGTATCGAAAACAAAAACGACATCATCCACGACGTGACTCAGGCTCTGACCAGTAGTTTGAAACGGCGGGCTAGTAAGGTCGTTGGGTAACTAAAAATGAACTAATAAGAAAAGAACTCGAAGCAAAACTATTCTCAGTTTTGTCTCGAGTTCTTTTTGTCTGAATACTTTTTATAATGTAGCTGTATTTTCATGTTTGCTTCGTCATCGTTTTTACCGATTATCGATCTCGTGTATCATCGCATCGATGTTAACAGATTTGTCATGTTCTCTTGTTTTAGCGGTCTGTAATTGCCCATTCATAAGTAGTGCCATGGTCTCTTGCAAAGCGTCATAGTCCCGTTTGCCAATTAATACGGCACTTTCAGCATCGTCACTGCCGGCAATGATGACTGGTCGTGAATCACGATTAGTTTCTTCGATTAGTTTAAATAAATTAGCTTGAGCCTTAGTGGGTGTTGTAATTTTATTAATCAATGAAATCCCCCCTCACGCCTATATCATGCCATATATCCTCCCGTTGGTCTAATAAGACGCAAACAAATACAAATCAGACGCAAGGATGCTACTACATCAGCATTCTCCTTTTTTTACCGCAGTTCAAACCAGACGTAAATTCTAACTACCTTGCAATAAAGCCAGAATTTCTTGGGTACGGGCCAAGCTGATTTGGCCGGGGGCGGAGGCTTGGTCGAGGGTGGCGAAGGTCAATGCTGATGGGAAAAGGTTGCCGCTGACCCTAGTCAGCTTTCCCAAGGTCCCCATGCCCATGATGGCTAAGGGCGCTTCTAAGGTAGTGGCGGCCCACTGGGCGACTTGTAAAATAGTTAAAACATCCGCGGTGCTTTGGGGCATCACGGCGATTTTTAACAAGGCTGGTTTTAAAGTGGCCATTTGAGTCAGTTGATCCTGCAACGCAGCTAAACTGGGGGTGGCTTTAAAGTCGTGATGGCTTAAGACCACGGGCACGCCTAGTAAGTCGCTGGCCTTTAAAATTTGCCGACGCCATTCTGGGTCAGTGGTCCACTCTAAATCCAGGGCATCCCCCAAACCCTGTTGCAGCAAAAATTGCAGCTGGGTTAAATAAGCCTCGCCATCGCCAGTGAAATTACCGCCCTGAGCTTTGGTCCGCAGGGTCACCAATAAACCTTTGTGTTGCTTGTGTAAAGCGGTCTGCAGGTCAGTCCCGGTTTGCTTAAGGCTGGCTTCCCCAGTATCCCCCGGCAAATAATCCAGGCGCCATTCCGCCAGATCTGCCGTGCTGCTACTAATAGCTTGGCCCTGTTCTAAAACTTCTGGTAAGGTTGTGGCCGTGATGGGCACGGCCACCTGGGTGGGTACTTGGGGCCCCAGGGTAATAGGGCCGATGTTAAACGTTGTTGCCATAAATAAGCCGCCTTTCGCCAAAAAACGGCCGCTTCAAGGAAATCGAAGCGGCACGTTTTATCAAATTTAAGTTAAGAAGATGATACTTCAGAAGCGATAAAATCTTTAATTTCACCCTTAGCCACTGGATAAATAGCCGGTTGACCCAGAGCTTTTAAATAAATAAAGTTCAAATGATCCCCACGATTTTTCTTATCTAAGCGCAATTGATCGTAAAATTTCGGGGTGAATAACAAAGGCGAATCCACCGGTAAGCCCACTGCCGATACTTGCTTTTGAATCTTGGCGGTGGTCCCAGCTGGGGTCAACCCCTTGGCTTCAAAGATACGACAAATCTGCACCATGCCAATGGCTACGGCTTCTCCATGGGCTAATTTGCCCTGGGCTAACAGTTCAATGGCGTGACCCAAGGTATGGCCAAAGTTTAAAATTTGGCGCATCCCGGTTTCTTTTTCATCGTTCATCACCACCATGGCTTTGAACTGTACACTATGGGTAATCAAAGCCGTAGCCTGTTTTAAGATATCGGCGGGTTTTTGAATGCTTTCAATCAAGGGCCAAAACGCCGGATCGGCGGCTGTGGCGGCCATCTTGATGACTTCAGCATAGCCCTCCGCCACATACCGGGGCGTTAGGGTCTGTAAGGTGTCGGGATCGATCAGCACCAGATCCGGTTGGTAGAAAGTCCCCACCAGATTTTTACCGGTGCCAAAGTCCACGGCGGTTTTGCCCCCTACAGAGCTGTCCACTTGGGCCAATAATGAAGTTGGTAACTGGATAAAGCTGATGCCCCGCATGAAAGTGGAGGCCACAAAACCGGCTAAATCCCCCACTACGCCACCACCTAAGGCAATGACGCCGTCACTTCGGGTAAAGGCTTGGTCTAACATGACCCGGTATAGATCCTGGGCCACATTGAGGCTTTTGGAAGCTTCCCCCGCTGGGACAACACTGGTGGTCACCACATAACCGCTGGCCATTAAAGCTTCTTGGACCTGGGTCAAATATAACTTGGCCACATTAGAATCGGAGACCAGTAACACTTGGCGCGCTGTCCAGACTTTTTCCACCACGGTGCCCACTTGCTTTAAACTACCGGGTTCAATGATAATGTCATATTTTTTATCGGTGAGTTCCAGTTTAACTGTTGACATGACTGACTTCCTTGAATGAATCCATGACTTTGCGAATGGCGTAAACTTCCCGGCACATTTCTAAGTAAGTCTTAGGCTTCAAGGCTTGGGGGCCATCGGATAAGGCGTGTTCAGGATCATCATGGATTTCCACGATTTCCCCTTGGGCACCGGCAGCTACGGCCGCGTTAGCCATTGGGGTTACCAGATCCCATTCACCCACGGCATGGCTTGGGTCAGCGATGATTGGGTAGTGGGTCAATTTGCGCAAGACGGGAATAGCGCCTAAATCAAAAGTGTTGCGGGTGTATTTGTTATCGAAAGTGCGAATGCCCCGTTCAATTAAGAAGATGTTTTGATTCCCTTCACTGGCGATGTACTCGGCAGCGTTCAGTAAATCGTCGATGGTCGCGGACATGCCCCGCTTCAAGCCAACGGCCACGTCAGTTTTACCAACTTCTTTTAATAAGGAGAAGTTTTGCATATTCCGGGCGCCGATTTGGAAAATATCAGTGTAATCAGCCACCATTTGTACATGGGTATCATCCATGACTTCGGTGATCATATCCATGTCGTTTTCATCAGCGGCTTCTCTTAAGAAACGCAACCCATCTTCCCCTAACCCTTGGAAAGAGTATGGGGATGTTCTAGGTTTAAAAGCACCGCCCCGTAAAATTGTGGCGCCCCCTTCTTTGGCAACTTTGGCCATGCGTTTAACATGTTCCTCAGATTCCACGGAACAAGGACCGGCCATCATGGTGAAGTGATCGCCACCAATAATGGAATGGGGCAAGCCGATAATGGTATCTTCAGGTTGGAATTGGCGACTGCCTAACGTGTAGCTGGGATCGTCAAAGCTGACACTATCAATGGCCGCCGCTTCAGCGGTGGTGAAGTCAAAGGATTTAACCCCCATGGCAGCTAAATGATTTTTAATGACAAAAACCTGGGCTGGTAAAGCAGCTAATTTTTGTTGTAAGGCTGTGACGATGTCCATTTGGATGGGTGCTTTGAATTGAATAATCATAAAATTTTGCGCTCCTTATTTTTGCGTTGTATGAGAATCTTATTACATCTATCTTAACATTTTTTGAAACTAGAGAGAATTGTTAGCCCGCAGTGGTGCTAAAGTGGGTTTGGGCAAAGGGCTGTTGGTCACGGTCAACGTCTTGTATTGGGCCACCACTTGGTCAGTGGTGAAACCTAATTCGGCTAAGACGTCTGCTGCCGGACCACTTTCCCCGAAGCGGTCAATGCCTAAGGTCAGGCCTTCATAGCCCACAAACCGCTCCCAGCCTAAGGTGCTACCCATTTCTAAGGATACCCGTTTATGGATATGGGGCGGTAAAACCGCATCCCGGTAAGCCTTAGGTTGTTGCTGGAACAATTCAAAGCTAGGCATGGAGACCACGGAAACTTGGATATCTTCAGCAGCTAATTTAGCTTGGGCAGCCAAGGCCAAGTTCACTTCAGAACCCGTGGCCATTAAAATCCCATCTTGTTGGCTGGGATCTGCCACATCTTTGACGATGTAAGCCCCCTTGGCCACACTTTGCCGGGTAAATTTCGCTGAATTCGGCAGGGTGTTCAAGTTTTGCCGGGACAAGACCAATAGGGTTGGCCCATCTTGGTGTTGCATCGCGGTTTCCCAAGCCCCTACGGTTTCATTGGCATCGGCTGGCCGCAACACCGTGACATTTGGCATATTGCGGAAACTCATCAAGTGCTCCACCGGTTCATGGGTAGGGCCGTCCTCGCCAACGGCCACCGAGTCATGGGTCAAGACGAAAATCACCGGTAAATGTTGGATGGCTGCCAAGCGAATGGCTGGGCGCATGTAATCAGAGAAAACGAAAAACGTACTGCCGAAAATTCGGGTGCCCCCATGTAAAGCCATGCCGTTCATGGCGGTGGCTTCAGCAAATTCCCGGACCCCAAAACCTAGATTTCGAGCTTTCAAGTTATCCTTTTCAAACAGGGTCTCACATTCCATGTTCGTTTTATTGGAACTGGCTAAGTCAGCCGAACCGCCCCATAATTGAGGAATCTTCTTGCCTAACGCTTGGATCACGGTATGGCTGGTGTTCCGGCTGGCTTCGCTGCTGCCGGTTAAGTAAGTTGGTAACGCTTCGCGCCAGTCTTCCGGTAAGCGGTTCTCCCGGGCCAACAGGAATTGTTGGGCTAGTGCTGGGTTAGCTTGATGTTGGGCTTCAATGCGGTTGAGCCATTTAACTTCAGCTTTACAACCCCGTTGGCCTAAGGTTTCATGTAACCGCTCGTAAACTTCCGCAGGGACTTCGAAATCATCTAAATTCCAGTTGAAAGTTTCCCGCACGGCGGCCATGTCTTCAGGGCTTAATGGGGCGCCATGGACTTTGTTGGTCCCGGCATTTAACGCCCCGTAACCAATGACCGTCCGAACTTCGATAATAGAAGGCTTATTAACTTCTGCTTTAGCTTGGTTAATAGCATCATCAATGGCTTGTAAATCCGTGCCATCTTCAACTCTTTGATAATCCCAGCCGTAACTTTCGAAGCGTTTTTGAATGTTTTCGTTAAAAGCCCGATCCTTGGGACCATCTAGGGAAACATCGTTGGAATCATAGAGCATGACCAACTTACCTAGGCCCAAGTGGCCGGCTAAGCTAGCAGCTTCATGGGAAACACCTTCCATCAAGTCCCCGTCCCCGGCTAATACATAAGTATGGTGGTCCACCACGTTGATGCCGTCGTTGTATTGGGCGGCTAGGTGGCGTTCAGCCATGGCCATACCCACGGCCATGCCTAAGCCTTGGCCCAGGGGACCAGTAGTGGCTTCCACCCCGTCAACCACGCCGTATTCGGGATGGCCGGGAGTTTTGCTGTGCAACTGGCGGAATTGTTTTAAATCATCAATGCTTAAGTCAAAGCCAGCTAAATGTAAGATGCTGTAGAGCATGGCCGAGCCATGACCTGCGGATAAAACGAAGCGATCCCGATCAAAATAAGTACTATCCTTAGGGTTTACTTTTAAATGATTGCGGTATAAGACATAAGCCATTGGGGCAGCCCCCAGGGGTAAGCCGGGGTGGCCAGAATTAGCCTTTTGGATACTTTGGACACTCAACATTCGGATAGCGTTAACACTTAATTCATCAATTTGATCGAACATGGAATCACTCCTCATTTTTATCATCCTGGTTGGTTTTGTCCGTCTGCCAATAAAAAAAGTCCTGATAGTTTTTCAACTATCAAGACTCTAGGTACCTTAAAGGGCTGGTTTAAGATACAAAAAAGCCACATAGTTGAAAAACTTGATTTCATCTATGTGGCAGCCGTTTTGTTTTTAATGACACGAAAACTTAGGTTTAGCCATCATAGATATGATCCCCCCGCAGGAGGTCATATCCATGACCGCCCACAGGCTAGCTAAACCAGTAATATCGAGTTGTTGGGTTTAAATTCGATGTTCGCATAATTAAAAACTCCTTAGATTTGATGTTGTAAATATAACATCTCTATGAGAATCTGTCAAATAAAACTTCAATTAATTTTGATGGTTTTTTCTATCAATGGCACCGGCATGTCCTGACCCGTCCAAATATGAAAGGCCGCCGCGCCTTGATGGATCAGCATTCCTAGGCCATTATAAGTTCGCGTCAAGCCAGCTTTTCGGGCTTGTTGTAACAATAAAGTTTCTTCAGGTACATAAATCATTTCAAAGACAATGAGCTGCTTTTGAAAATAGCTGCTGTCAGGAATTGGACTTTGATCCACGAGTTGCCCCATCCCCACCCCGGTGCCATTGACCAACAAATCACCTTGGTTTAAGGCTTGTTTTAAAGCGGCTAAGTCATCCAGGGCAAAGACTTGGACCTCGGTGTTGGTGTTAGTGGTCAATAACTGCTGCAGAGTGTGGGCCCGACTGCCGGGGCCAATGTGGCGGTTAAAGATGGTGATTTCCGCCGCGCCAGCTAGGGCACAATGGACAGCCACGGACTTAATGGCCCCACCGGCCCCTAAGAGTACCACCTTGGCCCCTTGGGGGTTGAAGTCGGCGGCTAAGGCCTTTAACAACCCTAAGCCATCGGTGTTATACCCCGTCAAGTGGCCGTTGTCATTGGCAATGGTATTCACCGCCCCAATGAGTTTCGCAGCTGGATCTAAGTCATCCAACAAGGGCAGCACTTGTTCCTTCAAGGGCATGGATAAATTCACGCCGCCCATGTTAAAGGCCCGCAGGCCGTCAATGGCCGCTGCTAGGGTTTCTGGGACCACATCAAAGGCTAAATAGCGGGCGTTGATGCCTAAAGCCTGAAAAGCGGTGTTGTGCATGAGGGGTGACTTACTGTGGGCCGCGGGATGGGCGAAAAAACCATACAAGCGGGTGTGTCCGTCGATCATAGATAATGCCTCCTAAATGTTTTTATTGGTGTGCGGCAATGCGCCGGTTCAAAAGATTAAAACCTGCTAAGAAAATCATTAAGCCAATGATACACCCTAAAAACAAGAGATGGTAGGAGGATCTTTCAATCACCTGGGCCCCGATCAACGGTCCCACGGCTCGGCCAAAGGAAGCCGTGCCGCTGACAATGCCTTGGAATTGGCCCCGCTGGGAATCTAAGACCAGGCCATCCACATAAGTGGAGACCCCAGGAAAAGCTAAAATTTCCCCTAAGGTCAACACCCCCATGGCCAGTAGAAAATGCCAATACTGACTGGCCAACAGTAAAATGCCAAAGGAGCCGCCAAACAATAAGAAGCCCACGTTTAGCCGTAACATCATATGGTCTGACAACCAGCGGTCAAAATGAGCCAACAGCGGCTGGAAGAGCACGATGACGATAGCGTTAAAGGTCCAGACAAAGGTATAATCCTTCACGGACATGCCGTGGCTGACCATAAACGCCGAGATATTACTTTGCCATTGTTCATAAACGATCCAAGAAATCACAAAGACCGCCAACAGGCCTAAAATCTTGTGGGCACTGGCCCGGGCTAATTGCTCGCTGCCCTTGGTGCGTTTGGTGCGTTTCTTGGTGGTGGTGACCCGGTAGAATACCGCGGCCACGCCTAAGAAAATCACAAACAACAACGCCGCCAAGGCAAAGATCCATTGAATCCCGTAAGGCAAGACAAAGCCCACGATCAAAGTGCCAATGACTAGGCCTAAATTACTCATAAAATACAGCACATTGAAGACGTAGCTGGCCGGGCGACTTTCCACCAGGGTGGCAAAGGCATTGATGGTGGTCCCCACGATACCGTTACCAAAACTCAAGATAATTAAGAAAATCGCATAACTGGGCCAACCGTGAAAGAATATCAAGATAATACTGGAAATCACATTAATGGTGATCCCCACCAAAATGGTCCGATAAGGCTGCCAGCGGTCAAATAAAAAACCACCTACGTAATTGCCAATAATCATCACAATGGAGTTGATGAACAGGACAATCCCGGCAGCGGTCAGGGACTCATGAAGATACTCATGCATGTAAATCGTCGTCAGTGGCCAGATGAAACTAATGCCGGTATTGGTCACTAAAGACCCCAATAACAGCCATTTTAAAGATAGCCCCTTTGTTTTAGAAGCCAAGAAATCCCCTCCCAAATTTGTGCATAAAATTGTGTTTATACCGTATATTCTCAAAGCTGACCAGCTACGTCAAGGCCTTCTCATGGCCTTCTTAGAATCGGTTGATAACCTAGCCAGAAAACCATTGTACTTCAGTTTCGGCAATGCTACGATAGACCTAAATAGTTTCCAAAGAAACGATATTTTGGCGCTTATCAAAATAAAAGGAGTTGAACTTATTGGCAGACAAACCAATTACGCTACAAACCAAACTTGCCATTTTAGCCACGGGCTTGTTATCTTTCACGGGTATTTTAGTGGAGACTTCCCTGAACGTCACCTTCCCCACTATGGCTAAACAGTTCAACACGGCCTTGGGCACGGTGCAGTGGCTGACCTCGGGTTATTTATTGATGGTGACCATCGTCATGAGCACCACGGCCTTTCTCATCAAGGCCTTCAACACCCGGGCCCTTTTTCGCACGGCGATTATCGCCACGCTGTTGGGTACCAGCTTAGCCAGTGTGGCCCCTAGTTTTGGGCTGTTAATGGCCGGCCGGCTGTTGCAAGCCATCGCCACGGGCTTGTCTACGCCCTTGATGTTTCACGTTATTTTATCATTGATTCCAGAAAATCGCTTGGGGGTGTACATGGGCTTTGCCAGCATGATCACTTCCTTTGCCCCGGCCCTGGGACCTACATATGGTGGCGTCTTAAATTATTACTTCAGTTGGCGGATGATTTTCATCGTCATCCTACCGGTGATCATCTTAGTATTCTTCTTAGGGGACCGCAACATTCGCCTGGTAGCCGCCCATACCAATGGTAAATTCGACCTGGTGGGCACCACCTTGTTAGCCCTGGTCCTCTTTGGCTTCATCGAAGTCTTTGCCCAAGGTGGCCGCCATGGCTTTATCAGCTGGCCGCTAGGGGTGACCTTGCTCATTAGCCTAGGGTTCTTAGTGGTTTTCTTGTACCATGTGAAACACGGCAAAAATCAAATCTTGAATTTCAAAATTTTGACCAACCCGATTGTATTATTGCGGGCCATCAACTTCTTCTTGCTACAATTCATGAACATTGGCATTTCCTTTGTCATCCCCGTCTTCGTGCAAAACTACCTGGGGACCAACTCCATGATGTCCGGCTTGATCCTATTACCCGGCTCTTTGATTGGGGCTTTGGTGTCCCCGGTGGCCGGGCATATTTACGACGAGCACGGGGCAGCCATCACTTTATTTATCGCCAACGGGTCCATGTTTATCGGCGCTTGTTTGTTTGCCAGCTTCACCCACGACCTGAGTCTGGTGGGCATCACCTTGATCTATATCTTCATGCGCTTTGGCTTTAATTTTGGCTTTGGCAATATTATGTCCGACGCCAGCCTACAAGTTCCGGTCAGCGCCAAGGCGGACTTGAATTCCTTGTTCAACACCCTGCAGCAATACGCCGGCTCCCTAGGGACAGGCGTGTTGTCCGCGGTCATGTCCGCCACCAGTTTACACACAGCCAACAAGGCTGCCGTGGCCTGGGGCGCCCAAAAAGATTTCATCATTCTTAGTGTGCTGAGTTTAACCTGTTTGGTGGTCACCGTGATCGCCCTGCACTGCAAGCAGCGGCAGGCCACTGTTTAGCCTTTAATTACCAATCAATAAGCACTGCTTTGAAACAGCCCAATTTGGTTTCAAAGCAGTTTTTTTAACCCCAAAACAAAAGAGCTAGACCCTTTACGGCCTAACTCTTCAGTCAGTGCTAGCGCATATTATGCTTTTACTTCCGTCGCCTTCATGGTGGCTAAGTTATGTTGAATGGTCTTAGCGGTGGCGTCGTATTTGGCTTTTTCAGCGTCCGTCAAAGCCATCGGTGGATTGTTCACCACACCTTGGGCGCCGATGGTAGCTGGATGGCCTACGCAAACGCCATAGTCAGGGTCAAAACAAGACACTGGGAAGATGCGCTTAGCATCGCTGCAAACGGCCTCGGTTAATTCCGTGGCGATGGTGGCAATGCCAAAGGCGGTGTAGTGTTTCTTGTTGAAGATCTTCCAGCCCCCCAGCCGGGCGGCTTCAGATAAGGCATCTAGATCCAAGGTTTTGATCTCAGTAATGGGTTGGTTGTTCACCCGAACCGTGGACCAAGCGGTGAATTGGGATTCCCCATGTTCACCCATGTTAAAGCCCCGGACATCGGCCACATTGACGTTGACCACTTTAGCCACGGCCCGGCGCATGCGGTATGTATCTAAGGCTGTCCCGGTGCCAATAATTTGGTTTTGGGGCAACCCTAGGTTTTCAGACCAATAAGTGGTGGCCACATCACAAGGATTGCTGATATCGATCAACACCCCGTGGAAGCCAGACGCTTTTAATTGGGGTAATACCTCCACAATAGCCTGTTTGGTGGTGCGGATCTCGCTGGTCCGGTCGCCACCTAAAATAGCACTGATATCCCCGGCACAAAAGACCACCACATCGGCGTCTTTTAAAGCCGCGTAATCGTTATGAATGATTTTGGTATAGGTCCCAAGACCCCCCAAAGCATCCGTCAGGTCATAACTTTCGGCCTCTGCTAAATCCTCATCCTTGTCAAAAATCACTAAGGTATCAGCGATGCCCTTCGTGATCATGTTAAAGGCCGTGGTAATGCCCACGTGCCCTAACCCAATAATTCCAATTGTTCTTGCCATAATAAAAGCCTCCTAGCTTTGACATGAGTTTATTATAACAAAAAAATTAGAAAGCGGTTCGAAAAAACTGCTGAAATCAGGTTATTTCACATCAAAATCAAAAATCATGGTTAAGATTTCTTCATTTAATGGCAGGAAAATGTGATCAAAGATTTTGGACATATCCGGCTTTAAGTTGGCCTTGGGGTCTTCACTGATTTGTTGGGAGTCCTTTAGGGCCCGTTGGCGCATTTGGGTCACCAGTTGATCTTGGCGATGATTCAAAAACTTGGTGAGCTTGGGATGGCTATCCCCATACTTGTGCAGATAGTAGTAATAAAGTTCGTAAAATGTGTTATCTAATGTCCAGTAATAGGTGGTACGGTAGTGGGCATCACTGAAGACTTGGCTGAAGGGTTTGTCCTGGACCAATTCACTTTGCACAAAACTAGCCGCCGAACGGACAATATTCATCACTTCGTGGGAGTCACTCATGTATTTGGCAAACTGGTCCACTTCATTTTCCGGCAGTTCAAAGCCCACTTTATCCGCCCGTTGCTGGGCATCGAGCGTGCTTAACTGCTTTTGAAAATCGGCTTCCACTTGGCGGCTATCCGTGATCAAGGTGCTTAACATTTGGGCCATGGTGGCGTCACTTTTAGCCAGGTCAGCTTTAATGGCTTGCCATAGGGGTTCAAAGGCTTCGGCAAAGTCTTGCTTCAATTCCAATTGGGACGCCACGATGGTATCTTGAACTTTGGCATCACTGGTATGGGGGATATAGCGCACCGCTAACGGCCAAACCATGGTGTCAGCATCGTTCAAATGGTCGTAGTCCAAATCCCGATTGGGCCCGTAGGCTTTCACGGCTTCAAAATCCATGAGCCCTAAAGGCGACACGATGATTTCGGCCATAGTGGTCATGATGGACAAAGCGAAGTCCACGTCTTTAGGGGCTTGTTTAAACAAAGCTTGTAGCGTTTCAAAGATTTTCTGCCGGGTTTTAGCGTCGTCATAGGGCACCGCGTACATGCCGGAAGTTTGAATAGAGACCTCATCGAAATCGATGTTCACATAGGTTTTTGCGTTAACGGTTAACATACTTTACCTCACTAGGCTTTGGGATTTTCACCGGCTAAAATTTGTTTAGCTTCGGTGGTGGTTAATTTGTAATTGTAGTACTTATTGTAAAAGGCTTTGGTTTCTTTGACCATGTCGACTTTGGCCATGGCTTTAGGATGGAGCAATTTAGCAGCCCAAAGAACTTGTAAAGCTTCTTCAGCACTGTAACGATCCCATGGGAAGGTACCTTGCGGGTTGCCGTAAACTTTGTTATTTTTAACTGCTTTTAATTGGGCAAAGCGAGAATCATTCTTCAAAGCTTGGCGGGCAGCAGCGGTAGTTGTTTGGCCAATAATAATCACATCAGGATTAGCTTTGACAACTTGTTCCATGGTGGTTTCGATCATATTGCCCTTTTGTGTTAAGGCATTCTTGCCCCCGGCATTTTTGATCCATTCATTAACGATGGATTGGGTCCCATCAACTTTTAGTAAATCAGCTGCACTCACAATATGTAAGACGGTTGGTTTTTTATCTTTAGCGACTTTCTTTTGAACGAGGCTGATGTTGCCTTTTAATTCTTTGTTATATTTAGCAGCGACTTTCGGGGCATTGCCACCCAATACTTTGGCGGTGGTGGTCACGGATTTTTGTAAGCCATTAAAGTCTTGGTACATGACGTTGACCGCTGGGATATTGGCTTCTTTGGCCTTCGCAACGGTTGGGGCATCAGAGGCTAAAACCACGTCAGGTTTAGTCTTAACTAGTTCTTCCACCTGTAGATCCGCACCATTATAAGGCGCCGTTACATTTTTAATGCCAGGATAAACTTGGGCAAACCAGGGTTGCTTTTGAATCATTGGGGTGGTGGCCACTAACTTCTTTTGACCCCCTAATAATAAGACCACTTGGTTGTTGGCGTGCCATAAATCCGCCACCCGGTTGACTTTGGTGGGAATTGTGACTTTAGCCCCCGTTAAATCCGTTACCGTCCGGGTAGCCTTGGCAGCTTGAACGTTGCCAGTATTAGCGGCAAACAAGCCCAACATCCCAACAGCTAATACCCATTTTAATGCTTGCTTCAGTTTCACAATAAATCTCCTCCTCATAAGGTAATCATGCAAACCAGTCGCTGACAGCTGGCCACATATTCCACGTGCAGATTGGTGCCGTAAATCTTGGTGAGTTTCTCACTGTTGATCATGTCTGACATATCACCCACTTCCAAATGGCCGGTGCGGTCCACCAAGGCCACGTGATGTTTTAACAAAACGGCTTGATTGGGGTCATGGGAGGTCAATACAATGCCCAGACCCTGATCAGCCAATTGTTGCAATAGTTTAAGGATTTGAACCTGGTTGCGATAATCCAAGGCTGCTGTCGGTTCATCCAGCAGCATGATTTGTGGGGCCTGCATCAAGGCCTTGCCAATGGTCACCAGTTGCATTTGCCCGCCGCTGAGGCTTTGGCATTCCCGATTTAACAAGTCACTGGCATTTAATTCCCCCAAAACCTGTTGGGCCTGGTCATAATCGGCTTCCCGGGGTTTTTGAAACAACCCTAACTGAGCGGTTTTACCTAACAATAAATAGTCTAGCACCGTATAGGGCAAGGCGCCAATGCTGGTCATCTGGGGCACCAGGGCAATGGCTTGGGCCCGCTTAGCTGGCGGCAATTGGCTGACATTTTGTTGGTCCAGTAAAACCGAGCCGCTCACCGGGGTCAATAGCCCACATAGCAGTTGCAATAAGGTGGACTTCCCCACCCCATTGGGGCCCAGGATAGTGGTGATCTGTCCCGGGGTGATGGTTAGATTGATATCATTTAAACACATCTTGGCCTTGGTATACCCATAGGTCAAGGCTTTGGTGGCGAGTGTAGGCATCTATAGCCGCCCCCTTTGTTTGAACAAAATGCCAATAAAGAATGGCGTCCCCAATAAACCGGTTAAAATGCCTAAGGGAATTTCCCCAGGAGACAGGGTCCGGGCTAAGGTGTCGATCAATAACAAGAACAACGCCCCTAATAGGCCCATGAGTGGCAGGGCCCGTTGGTTGTTTTGTTGGGTGAGTAATTTGGCGATGTGGGGGATGATCAAACCCACCCAGCCGATGGTGCCGGCAATGGCCACAGCCGCCGCGGTCAATAGGGTGGCACATAAAATCACGATCATGCGTTCAAATTTCAAATTCACCCCGGTGGCTAAGGCTTCTGTAGGGCTCAAGGACAGCACATTCAGCCGAAAACGCAGGGCCAATAAAATCCCCCCGGCAATGATAAATACCGGCAAAGTGGCCAACAGGGTTTGGTAATTCACCTTGGCCAAACTCCCCAATTGCCAGTAGACGATATCTTGCAGTTGGCTTTCCGGGTCGGCTAAATACTTTAATAACCCTAAAATGGCGGTCATAAAGCCCCCCACCACGATCCCGGCCAAGACCAGGGTCAAGTTGTTACTGCTTTTCAGTAAAGCGGGCACCATCATGGTCAAAGACACGGTGATAATGCCGGCTACAAAGGCACAAATTTCAATGGCGATGATATTACCGTGGGCTAAAATGGCCACGGCCGCCCCCACAGAAGCCCCGGTGGTGACCCCTAATAAGTCCGGGGAAACCAAGGGGTTTTGGAAAATACTTTGATAAGCACCCCCGGATAAACTCAGGCCGAAGCCAATTAAACAAGCCCCTAAAATCCGGGGCAGGCGTAATTGCCAGATTACCGTCATGGCGGTGGTGGGAGCTTTGGCCAACCAAATGGGATGGGTCAAGGCCTGCCACATGTCCGGCCAAGACAACAATAGGCGCCCAGCACAAAGGGCACCTAAAAAAATCATGATCAGAACCACGAGGGTCCCGATCATGATACCGTGATATTTACGTTGTTGCGTGCGATAGTCCAAGTGACTACCCCCAAATCAATTAAAGTCTGAATTGCCTGATTTAATAAAGGCTAGGTACAACACTACCAGACAAACGATGATCATGGCCGTCAAGAAATAAAAACCTGATTGATAACTGCCGGTATGTTGCTTGATGACCCCCATGAATAGTGGCGGGAAATAGCCCCCTAAACCACCGATGGCCCCCACAAAACCAGTGACGGTCCCGGTGTTGCCTTTAGAGACAAAGGGCACCATCTTAAAGACCACCCCGTTGCCAATCCCGGTTAACAGGGCAATGACAATGACACTGGTCATAAATAGGGCTAAACTGCTCATGGTCAAGGCCAAACACAGGCTTAAGATGAACATTAAGCCAAACAGGCCTTCCAGTAACTTCATGGGATTGACCTTATCGGCCAAGGCCCCACCGATGGGCCGGCATAAGGTGGCCACCGCTGCAAAGGCCGCCGCCCATAAACCCGCGCTCACTGGGGTGATTTTAAAGGAATCCGCCAATAGGGCGGGCAATAGGTTGCTTAAAGAGACAAATAGGCCAAAAGTTAAGAAATAAAATAACGCTAAATACCAAGTGTTGGCTTCTTTAGCCACTACAAAGGCTTGGCCTAAAGTCTTGTCTTTATTCACCGGCATTTCTTGGCACAGGAGATAAAATAAGACGATCATAACGACCAAGAGGATCATTAGGAAATAATAGACCCCACTGAGGCCAAAGCCTTGGGAAATCTTGGGCAGTGACAACGCGGCCACCGCATTCCCAATGTTGCCCATGCCGGCCAGACCTAACACTAGGCCCTGCTTTTCGGGGGGATACCAGACGGATATGTATGAGATGGCCACCGCAAAGGATGTGCCACTCATGCCCAGTAAGAAGGCCAGAAAAATCAGCATGCCGTAAGAGCTGGCATTTAAAGCCATGGGAATAAAGAATAACGGAATCAGGACAAAAATCATTAAAGCGATATAGACTTTTTTGCCCCCAAAACGATCGCTTAAATAACCCATGGGGATCCGCATGATGGACCCCAACAAAACCGGGGTGGCGATCATAAAGGTTTTTTCAGAGACGGTTAGGCCTAAGTCCTTGGTGATTTGGTTGGCTAAAGGTGCCAGTGAGGACCAGGCCATAAATGAGACCAGCATGGCCAAGGTCCCCATGACCAGGGCCATGGTTGCGGCCGTTTTACCTTGTTTTGACATAAAAAATGTTAACCTCCAATTTGACTCATATGACGCCAAGTAGGCTGTTTATGAATAATTTGGTCGGCTTGGCTTAACGCCATTTCGTGGTTTTCTGGTTTGTTATCTAATGCTCTTTGAATCAGATGATCAAAGGCTTGGTCATCAAAAATAGCGCTGCGGATATTGATTTCTTCATTCCAGAACAAACAAGCCTTCACGTAACCGTCGGCGGTGATGCGCAGGCGATTGCAGCTTTCACAGAAGTTGCAGCTAATGGGGTGAATCAGCCCAAAGCTACCTCTAGCCCCTTTGATGCGGTAATTATCGGAAGGGCCGTTACCGGTCAAAGAATCAATTGGGTCATATTTGAAACCGGCGGCTTTGCAGACTTCAAAGACCCGGTCTAAGCCCAGGTATTCCTTTTTCCAAACGGCTTTGTCAGCGCCAATGGGCATATATTCAATGAACCGGACGTTGACCCGGTGATCTAAAGTATATTTTAAGAAATCAATGATTTCAGAATCATTTTCGCCATTGATCAAGACCACATTTAACTTGATGGCCTTATAGCCCAGGTCAGCGGCGGTTTGAATCCCCGCCATGACTTGTTTGATATTGCCGCCCCGGGTGATTTCCTTGTAGCGGTCAGCTTTAAAGGTATCTAAGCTAATATTTAAACGGTCTAAGCCAGCCGCCTTTAATGCCGCTGCTTTTTTAGGCAGGTATAACCCATTGGTGGTGGCGGCTACGTCATCAATGCCGTCGATGGCTTTGATGCGCCGGACAATGTCCACAATATCCGTGCGCACTAAGGGTTCGCCCCCGGTGAGGCGGATACTGTGGATACCGTGGCGGGCAAAGTTCTTCACCAATTGCACGATTTCATCTTGGGACAAAACCTTGTCACTTGGGAAAAATGGCAGGCCTTCTTTGGGCATACAGTAAACGCAACGCAAAGGACAGCGATCGGTGACCGAGATGCGGATATAATCATGGACTCGACCAAATTTATCCTTTAACACAGCAGTCTCGTTGGCATCAGCTTGACCTGTTAATGGTACTGAATCTTGTAATACTTCCATGTAAATCCTCTTTTCTAGCCACCACTAACGGGTGGGATCAACGCATATTCATGAGTTTCAGTGATATCTAACACAGCTTCTTCGCCCACAAAGGCTTCATCCACTGCTAAACGCACCGGCGGTAAGTAAGCCGCCACCACCGGGTAAGCCCCGGCCACGGCTTGCTTCAAGTCAGCGGTTGTGGGTGTGTCGTTGGCAAAAGCCACTTCTATTTCGTTGGCGTCCACCATTTCTTGTAGATAGGCGAATAATTTAATTTTTATCATCAGCGATGCCTCCCCAGCGGGTCCGGTCAGTATCGAATTCTTCTTTCCAAATTGGCACATGTTCTTTAATGGTATCCATAAGATACGCACATTGCTTAAAAGCGGTTGCACGATGGGCTGAAGCAACCCCCACAAAGACGGCGGCTTCGGTGAGCTCTAAGTGACCCAAGCGGTGCACGATTACCACGCGACTGCCCGTGTTTTCAACTTCATCGGCCAAGCGTTTGAGCTCTTTTTGAGCCATGGTTTCATAAGCCGAGTAGCTGATGGATTGGGTCTGGATATCATCCGTCCACTCCCGTACTGTCCCCACAAAGGTTACAATACCACCATATTGGGCGTCAACCAAGCGTTGGTTCAAATCTAAAATGTCGATGGGTTCTTTGGTCAATGCGATATAGGCCAAGCACGCCACCTCCTATCGAAAGTTTATAGCTTCACAATAATATACCCCTATTATGACATATTAATTGAGAATTGCTATCAGTTATTTCCCTAATTGAAGAAATATTTGCTGTGATGCTGAATTTTTTTTAGCCGTCGCTTTAAAAAGGCCCGGTTAACGCCCTTTCAGCGTACCGGGCCAAGCTTAAATCACAGTTCTGCTAGGCTGTCGCGAAGGTCAAAATGAACATGACAATGGCGGCAAGAACCTGCACGAAATCAAAGAGAAAATGGGTGGCAATATTTTGCCAAATATTTTGTGATACCCAATAGATGATTGAAAATACGGCGCCAATGACCATGTAAGGAATCATTTGCATCACGTTACCGCTGAAATTGTTCCAATGGACCAGGCCAAAAGCCGCTGCGGAGACCAAAAACATCACTGGGGTCAACAAACCCCGGTTGCGCCATTGGTAAAATAACACGTACCGAAAGACGATTTCCTCGGAAAATGGCGCCATCAAGGCCGTCACACTGCCAATCAACCCCAGGGTCGCTGTGCTTTGGGCACTGAGCATGATCGATGCGGGCATGAAAGGCTGCAAGCCCAGGCGCACCAAGGCTAAAACGCCGGATAACCCCACTGTTAGTAGTACAGCGATGCCCAAATTACGCCAGATGTGGGCCCGAAATGCCGGCCAGTCGGCTTTTAAGACATGGCCATATAAGTAAAGTAGGGTCAACATCCCCACTAAAAAGATCAATACCGTCACACTGACCTTGCCCAAGTCCGAGGGGATCTTGGTGGTCAATGACCCTAAACTCAATTCTAAAAGCGGCACTAACAGCGCCACAATGGTTTTTACAGGACTAATTGTAATTCTGCCCGAATTTGTCATTTACACACTTCCCCCGTTATATATATCAGCCATATTATACGGGCTCAATTGACTGACCGCCACTAACAGAATTGTCAGCTGACGCAAAAAAATCTTCTACCCTGGGCAGAAGATTCCTTAGTTTTATTAATGAACCCGTTGGCCCCGTAAATAACTGGCCTGTACCGGCTTTTGGCGGGCCACAAACTCAGCGGTGGAACTGGCGTCAACTAAAGTGAAGCTAGCAGGCATCTCCGGTTTCAGCCAGCCTTCAGGATCAATCACCGGTGTGTCGGTGACCAAATCCAGGGCCTCGGTCAAATCGATTTGCGAGGTTTGTTGGAAAATCTCGGCAAAGCGATTCAGCTTGGTCATAATGTCCCCATCCCCAAAAGGTGACCAGCAATCATAAATGTTGTCACAACCTAAGAACACGTTGACCCCCGCGTCCCGCAATTCCATTAATGGTGGAATGTGGAAATCCAAGGGCACACTGGAAATAATCGTGATGCCACTGGCAGCTAATTTCGGGAACAGTTCCGCCCGTTCACCGGGGTCCAGGTCCCGTAAGCCATAAGCATGGCTCACCGTGACTTTATTTTGCCAGCCAGCAGCTTGGGTCAATGCCAAAATCTTTTGGAAAGTCTCCCGGGCCGCATCCCCCCGCTCGTGGATATGGATATCAATTGGCGCGTCAAATTCAACGGCTAAGTCAAAGGTTTGGCCTAGAGACCGGTCTAAATCCTGGTCCAAACTCAAGGGATCAACGCCACCGACAATGGTGGCCCCATTTTGCAAAGCCTTTTTCATCTCGTCATAAGCCTTAGATAACAACAACCCATGTTGGGGGAAGGCCACTAATTCGTAGTCCAGTTTGCCTTGATAATCAGCCAAGACTGCTTGGGCCTGTTCTAAATAACGCTGACCCACTTTGGGATGGATATCGATATGGGACCGGAAGCGGGTCACCCCATGGCTGAGCTCCAAGTCGATCAAGTTTTTCATCCGACTGGCAAAGCTTTGGGGCAATTTCTCCAGGTATTCAAATTCTTTATTGAACCGTTCCGTGATATTTTCGGCGGTCTCAATGGGATACCACGGCACCCCAAGTTTACTTTTATCAAAATGACAGTGCATTTCCCGTAATTGGGGGACTAATAAGGCACCCTGGCCGTCAACAATTTCAGCCCCAGGCAGGGAATCCGCGGGGTCCAGCAGCTTTTGTACCTTCCCCGCTAGAATCCAAACATCTTTGGTGATGGTCTCGGTGCGGTCCGTAAAACCGTTGGTGGTGTGGTAACCTGTCTCCAGGCGAATATTTTTTAGTCGTTTACCTAACAAAAAAATGCCTCCTTTATGGTGAACTGCGCTTATTATAAGCATACCTACAAAAGCATGAAATGTAAACGTTTACGAAAACATTCTGCTGCAAAAGGGCTATTTCCCGCTGCTTGCTGACGAGCGCTTGGGATCAAAGGTCTCCCGATATTTAATTTTGCCGGGCAAGATGACCCGCGTGGTCCAGGTCTTGGCAGTCGTCTCACTCAAGGTCTTGGCATGGATCACCGCTGCCGCCCCCAGTTCGGCTTTGGGCAACCAAGCCGTGGACAACGCCGGGGTCAAGAATTGGGCAAAATCAGCATCATCATAACTCACCAAGAAAATATCCCGGCCCACAACTAAGTGGTGCTCAGCCAAACTCTTCATGACGCCAATGACAAATAAAGAATCCGAAGCCACTACGATTGCTCCTAGATTGGCCCCGTTTTGGGCTAATAATTCATCGCAGGCCAGTTTGGCCGCCGTATTGGACCAGGCAGTCTGTTTAAAAAGTTGTTTTTTATGGTGTAGTGCCACCCATTCCCGATAAGCAAGGGTCCGGGGATCCTCAGCCCCATCCAAACGGCTGCCATCCAGCTGTAGTTCGATCCGCGGTCCATTTATCAGGGCAATATCCTTGGGTGTATGGGCGGCCAAGGTGTCTAAAATAGCCTTGGTGAGTTCATCGAAATTTGCGCTGACGATGTCCACGCTGTTTTCAAAATAACTGCCCCCGTCAACCACCACAATGTTGGGGTTGGCTTGTTTGAGTTGGTGGACACTATCCAGGCTGGGTGTACCCACAATTAAAACCGCATCATAGGGGGCAATGGTTTCCGGGTCTAAGCCATTATTCATGTCAATGACCTGGTCAATGGCAATATTTTCTTTTTTAGCCTGTTCGGAAATGCCTAAACGCACTAAGCGCCAATATTCATCCTTGGCCTCTTCTTCGGGGGTATGGGTATTGAGCACCACAAAATGCCGCGCAGGCGGTAATTTTTTTTGTTTAGGTGATGTTTTAGTCTTTTTTTGCGGTAATTGGTAAGCCATTTCCCGGGCAATTTTTTGAACTTTAAGCCGGGTAGCTTTGGAAACTGAACTTTGTTGTTCGGGATTTAAGGCCCGGGAGACGGTGCCCGGTGATACTTGGGCGGCCTTGGAAATATCTCTGATCGTTGCCATTGGCGTTTCTCCTTGTTGAATTCAGTAGTTGTTGCTTTAAACATATCATACACTGCATGCGTGTTGCATTGCAAAGCTTTCTAGTTGCTACCCCAACCTTTGTAGCGCTTTGTTGTCACATTTTGTTTATTAAACAAATATTGTTTAATAAAATATCTTGACTTTGTTTAAGTAAACGATTACATTAAGAGTGACTTAAAATTAAACCGGCAATCATTCAAAGGAGCGTTCGTTATGGAAGCAAAAACCAGCACCAAGCGCAATATTATTTCGCGGCTGTCCTATACCTTTGGGGCTTTTGGCCACGATATGTTTTATGGTACTTTATCCGTTTATTTCATCATGTTCGTCACTGCCCATCTGTTCGATAAATCCGCTGGGGGTCAAAATGACCGCATGATCGGCTACATCACCATGATCATTTTCCTGTTACGATTCGTGGAATTAGCCATTGATCCCTTCATCGGCAACACCATCGACAATACCAACACCAAATGGGGCCACTTTAAACCCTGGATCTTAGCGGGTGGCGCCATTGGTGGGATTGCCTTAACCATCTTGTTCTCCAACATGGGTGGTCTAAACACTTCCAATCCGCTACTTTATCTCATTATTTTCGCGGTTTTATATATCACCATGGATATTTTTTACTCCTTTAAAGATGTTGGTTTTTGGTCCATGATCCCCGCCATTTCCTTTGACACCAAGGAACGGGAAAAAACTGCCACCTTTGCCCGGGTCGGTTCCTCCATTGGTGCCAATATTGTGGGCGTCTTCGTCATGCCCCTGGTCTTGGCCTTTTCCATCAACAGCAACCACGGTCAAGGGGACATGCGGGGCTGGTTTGCCTTTGGGCTCACCGTGGCCGCCATTTCCTTTATTTCCGCCGTGGTGGTGGGTGTAGGTACTAAAGAATCCGACAGTGATCTGCGGAAGAATAGCGAAAAAACAAGTTTCAAAGATGTTTTCAAGGTGTTGGGTCGCAATGATCAGCTCATGTGGTTATCCTTGACCTATGGCTTGTACACTGCCGGCATTCAGATCACCAACTCCCTGGAATTGTATTATTTCACCTACATCATTGGTAAACCTTCCCAATTTACTTACTTAGCTGCTTTAAACACAGTCATCGGTATCTTCGCCGTATTGGCTTTTCCACCATTAGCCCATAAATTCAGTCGTAAGAACGTCTTCTTCTTAGCCATCGGCTTGTTGTTCTTATCCATCATCGTCTTTGCTTTGGCTGGGACATCCTTGCCATTAGTTTTGACGGCAGCCGTACTGTTTTATATCCCGCAACCCTTAGTTTTCTTGGTGGTCTTAATGATCATCAGTGATTCTGTGGAATATGGTCAATTGAAGTTTGGTCATCGGGATGAATCCTTGACCTTGTCCGTTCGGCCTTTATTGGATAAATTAGGCGGTGCTGTTTCCAACGGCGTAGCCGGTTTGACCGCTGTTTTAGCCGGGATGACCGCTGGGGTCACGGCAGGTGATATCACGGGCCGGGGCGCCTTGATCTTTAAATTCATGATGTTTGGCATCCCCGCCGTGCTCATCTTGACCGCCACCCTAGTATTCTATAAAAAAGTCACCTTGGACGAAAAGAAACACGCTGTTATCGTTGAAGAACTGGAAAAAACTTGGCATCAACATTTGGCTGACAGCAGCGAATCCATGGCTGACATTGAAGCCAGTGTGGACGCCCAGGCCACTGCAGCTGACCACACCACGAATTTCATTATCCCGGTCAGCGGTGAATTGCTGTCCTTGGCCAAAGTGTCCGATGAAAAATTTGCCGATGGCACCATGGGCAAAGGCTTTGCCATTCACCCCACCGGTCAAACCATCGTGGCGCCTTTTGACGGCACCATCGCCGCCACCTTCCCCACTCGCCATGCCATTGGCTTAAAGTCGGATAACGGCATTTTAGCCCTGATCCACATTGGCACGGGTACTGTGGGCCTAGCCGGCAATGGCTTCACTCAATTTGTAGAACCTGGTGAACACGTTAAACAAGGCCAAAAGCTCCTAGAATTTTCCGATTGGGTCATCAAAAAAGCCCAGCTAGACGATACCGTCATGGTGGTGATCACCAATCACCAAACATTGAAAAAATTTGAATATGCCCGGACAACCGGGGATGTTCAATCCGGCGACTTAGCTTTATCCTTATCCCAACCAGATATTATTGCCCCTAATTAAGGAGGACCATTTTAATGCCTATTCATATCAACCCTGAAAAAAATCTGTTTCATCTACAAACCAATCACACCAGTTATATTTTTAATATCTTAGAAAATGGCGAATTGGGCCAGCTTTACTACGGCCCCCGCCTGCACGACCAGGCCGCTTATCCCAATTTAGCCGCCCGGGAATGGCGCAATGCCAATGCTGCTTTTAGTGAAGACCAGCCTACGCTGCAACCTGGGGTCTTAAAACAAGAATATGCCAGCTTGGGCAAGGGAGATTTTCGCGAGCCAGCTTTTCAAGTCACCTTGGCCGATGGCAGTCGCATTTCCGAGTTTGCCGTTACGGGCTACGATGTCACCCCCGGTAAAGCGAGATTAGGTGCGTTGCCTTCAACCTTTGCCACGGACGATGACGTCACCAGTTTGACCATTCATCTGACCGATGCCTGGGCTAAGTTAACCTTAGACTTAAACTATGCCGTTTTCCCCCATCAAGATGCCATTGTCCGCAGTGCTACCTTTGCTAATAAAGGCCAAGATTCGGTGGTGTTGAACCGGGCTTTAAGCCTGCAGTTGGACTTGCCGGATAGCCAGTACGACCTGATCCAATTTTCCGGCAGCTGGGCTAGAGAACGCCACTTATTTAGAAATCCCATTCACGCGGGGACCCAAGGCATCAGCAGTCTGCGGGGGTCTTCCAGCCACCAACAAAATCCTTTCTTCTTATTGACCCGGCCAACCACCACTGAGGATGCCGGCGCCGCCTTTGGCTTTAACTTGGTCTACTCCGGCAACTTCATGGATCAAGTAGAAGTGGATCAATATAACACCACCCGGATTTTATCGGGCATCAATCCCGAAGAATTTGGTTGGACCTTAGCCCCAGCAACCCAATTCCAGACCCCAGAAGCCGTCATGAGTTACAGCCACCAGGGCACCAATCAACTGAGCCAACAACTGGGCGACCTTTACGCCAAACACTTGGTGAACCAAAACTTTGCGACCAAAGAACGGCCCATTCTAGTGAATAACTGGGAAGCCACTGCCTTTGACTTCACCGCCGCTAAATTACTGGCCTTTGCCCAATCCGCCAAAAAAATGGGCATCGAAATGTTAGTTTTAGACGATGGTTGGTTCGGCCATCGGGACGATGACACCAGTTCTTTAGGGGATTGGTTCGTCAACGCCAAGAAGTTCCCCCAAGGTTTTAAACACTTAAGCGACAGTGTCCATGACCTGGGTTTGAAATTTGGCCTGTGGTTTGAACCGGAAATGATTTCAAAAGACAGCGAACTTTATAAAGCCCATCCCGATTGGCTGATCCATACGCCGGGGCGCACCAGCAGCCCCGAGCGCCATCAATTTGTCTTAGATATGACCCGCCCCGACGTGGTGGACTATCTGTATGACGCCATGACGAAAATGATTGTCGCCAACCACATCGACTACGTGAAGTGGGATATGAATCGTAATATCACGGAAATGTACGGGGCTAAATTAGCCCCTGAACAACAGTTGGAATTCCCCCACCGCTATATCTTGGGGGTCTATCAACTCTACGATAAACTCACCCAAGCCTTCCCAGATGTTTTATTTGAATCCTGTGCTTCCGGGGGCGGCCGCTTTGATCTAGGCATGATGTACTATGCCCCCCAAGCTTGGACCAGCGACAATACCGATGCCGTTGAGCGCTTGAATATTCAATACAGCACCTCCTTCGGCTATCCCCAAGCCATGATGGGGGCCCACGTTTCGGCGGTCCCTAACGACCAAAATGGCCGGATCACTTCCCTGGCTACTCGCGGGGCCGTGGCCTACTTCGGGGACTTGGGCTACGAGTTAGACATCACCCAATTATCTGAAGCCGACCAAGCTGAAATTACCCAACAAGTAGCCTTTTATAAACAATATCGCCAGCTATTCCAATTTGGCACCTTCTACCGCCTGCAAAGTCCCTATGAACATGGCGGCAACGTTATTGCCTGGCAAGTGGTGGATCAAGCCCAAGATACGGCCATCGCTGCCCGTTATCAATTGTTAAATACCGCCAATGCCCCTTATGACCGGCTGTATTTCAAGGGCTTAGATGCCAATAAGCAATATGTTATCAACGACGACACAGCCCATCCACTTTATGGGGATGAATTGATGTCAGCGGGCTACTTCTTAAGGACACCAGCGAAACTGGCCAATCAATCCGCCGACTTCAATGCCCAATTGTTTGTGGCCAAGGCCGTTAAGCCCTAACTAATTTTCAGAAAATCCATAAAAAATACCTGACTACCCTGTCATTTTTTGACGGTAGTCAGGTATTTTTTGTAACTATTTAATTAAATGGTTGGCCGCCGGCGATAAACTAAATAACGGCGGTAAATGTATTGCCAGGGCAAGGCCAAGGCGTGGACCAGGCGGGTATATGGGAAGAAGCCAAAGATGGCTAAGCCACAAACCACATGGATCTTATAGGTCAAAGGTACGCCCACCATCAATAAGTAATTGGGCCGGAAGTAAAAGAGCTGCCGGGCCCAGATGGCTAAGCTGGTGCGGTAATTGAAATCAGGATTTCTCGGACCGGCCACAAAAGAAGCCCACATCCCCAAAATAATGATCACCAATAACGCCACGTCCACGATCAAATCGCTCATGGAACTGGTGAGGTGCACCCGGATGTCGGAAAAGCGCCGCCAGGTCAAGATGAAAATCCCAACTAACGCTAACAGGCCGCCCACACCCCCACCAATCAGGGCGAACATATGGTACAGTTCATTGGAAATCCCCAAGGCATCCGTCCAGGATTTCGGGATCAAAACCCCCATGACGTGGCCGAAGAAGACCAAAATAATCCCGATGTGAAAGTGAATACTGCCGATCATCAAGCGTTTTTTCTCTAGCAGTTCACTGGATTTGGCCGTGATGGTCCCGGGATAGAACGCAAAACGGATAATGGTCCCAAAGAAAAATGAACCTAGCATCAAGTAAGGATAGACAGTCCAAAAGAACCAATCCACAGGATGTGCCATTTTTACACCTCCGTTTTCGTAATAATCGTCCGGTCAGTCACACATTTAGCCAATTCCTGGCGGCTAATTTTGATCAGGCGAAAATAGGGCTCGTCTTGATAAATTGCCCCATTTTCCAACAGCCGGTATGTCCCATCTTCTAACACGGAAAACAGCAGCTGCATATCCTGGGTGCGCACTGCCGGCTCATTGGCCCAATCCCCGTAGGATAAAAATTCCAACATCAAGGGCAAATAGTCCGTCAATTCTTGTTCGGCGGCGGATACCCCAAACATCTCATACAACATCTTTAATTTGGCTAAAACTTGGCCCCGTTGTCGGGAATCTTCAAAGCGATAAAAGGTCATGTACAAGGTAAAGCGCTTGTTCATTTCAAAGAAATCGCTATAGGTCAGGCGCAGGTCGTCTAAGGATTGTTGTTGAAATTGCTGGATAATGGCGCCAACTTCAGCTTTAGCCGCGGAATCACTATATTCTTTTTGAAAATTGGCTAAAAATTCCGGGCTTTGCAGTTCGTCTTGGGGATAATCTAACAAATGGGATAAATAATAAAAATCCCCTTTCGTTTGATTCAACACTTTAAAATTAATCACGCCAAATCCCCCCATAAAAGCTTTCTGCATAAATCTCCTCGGAGGTCTTACCGGCCTTCGCCTCGGCAAACATACTGCCATGGGCACTGGCTAAGCTACAGCCTTTACAGCCTTCATAACCCACGGTGCCTTGGGCTTCATGGGCAGGTACCACTTGTTCTTTGTGGGACGTGGGGATGACAAAGCGGTCTTCATACTTGGCAATGGCCAACAGGCGATATAAGTCCGTGGCCGAGTCTGCCGTCAAGTTCACCCGGGCCAATTTTTCGGTATCAAAATCCTTGCCCGCAGTTTTAGCCCGCATGTACAGGCGCATCATGGCTAATTTATACAGGGCGGCTTTGATAACTTCTTGATTGCCCCCAGTTAACAGGCTGGCCAAATAGTCCACGGGGATCCGCATTTCATCAATGGCTGGGAAAATCATTTCCGGATTATGCAAGGAGTCCTTACCCTCGAAGTAATTCATGATTGGAGATAGGGGTGGCACGTACCAAACCATAGGCATGGTGCGGTATTCCGGGTGCAATGGGAAGGCGATTTTTTGTTCCACGGCCATTTTATAGATGGGACTGTTTTGAGCTGCTTCGATCATGTCATCAGCGATGCCCGCCTTTTGAGCTTCAGCCACCACTTCGGGGTCGTTGGGGTCTAAAAACAGGTCCAATTGCCGTTCATACAACTTAGTGTCATCTGGTTCCTCCGCGGCTTCTTTCACCCGGTCCGCGTCATATAAAATCACGCCGATGTAACGAATTCGACCCACACAGGTTTCAGAACAAACCGTGGGCAAGCCCTCTTCGATTCTAGGATAACAGAAGGTACATTTTTCGGCCTTGTTGGTTTTCCAGTTGAAATATACCTTTTTATAAGGGCAGCCGGTCATGCAAAAACGCCAGCCCCGGCATTTTTCCTGATCCACTAACACGATGCCGTCTTCATCCCGTTTGTACATGGCGCCACTGGGACAAGAGGACACACAAGGGGCGTTCAAACAATGCTCGCATAAGCGGGGTAAATACATCATGAAGGCATTTTCGAAATTGGTTTTGATCTCCGTTTCAATTTTCTTGATATTGGGATCTTCTTGCATGGTCTCTGTGGAACCGGCAAGGTCATCATCCCAGTTGGGGCCCCATTTTAGGTCCATGGTCTGGCCAGTGATCTGGGACTTAGCCCGGGCCACGGGTTGGTGCTTTTTAGCGGGGCTAAATAGGGTTTGGTAATCGTAGGTCCAAGGTTCGTAATAGTCATTTAACTCCGGCATATCGGGGTTGTAAAAAATCTTACCCAAAGCAATTTTATTTAATTTATTGCCGGCCACTAATTCCAAATGACCCTTGTCGTTTAGATGCCAACCGCCATGATAATGGTCTTCGTCTTCCCAGCCCCGGGGGTAGCCCACGCCGGGTTTGGTTTCCACGTTATTAAACCACATGTATTCTGCCCCGGGCCGATTGGTCCAGGTATTTTTACAAGTGACGGAACAGGTATGACAGCCGATACACTTGTCCAGGTTCAAGACCATTGATATTTGCGCTTTAATCCTCATGCCAATTCACCTTCTCTAATTTGCGTACGTTCACGTAAAGATCCCGTTGGTTACCGATGGGACCGTAATAGTTAAAGCCATAGCTCAACTGGGCATAGCCCCCCACCATTTGGGTAGGTTTGATATGGATCTGGGTGGGGGCATTGTGGCTACCGCCCCGATTGCCGGTGATGGTGGACAGGGGTTCTTGAATGTCCATATCCTGGGCATGGTACATGTACATGCTGCCCTTTGGCATCCGGTGGCTCACCACGGCTCTGGCCGTGACCACACCATTACGGTTATAAATTTCCAGCCAATCGTTATCCTTGATGCCTAAATCCGTGGCATCTTCAGGGGAAAGCCAAACGTTAGGCCCACCTCTAAATAAGGTCAACATCTCCAAATTATCTTGATAGGTGGTATGGATATTCCATTTCCCATGGGGCGTCATATAACGCAGCGTTATTTCTTTGGCGTCAGACACCACCACATCCTTTGGCCCCATGACTTGTGGGGGCAAAGTTGGTTTATAGGTGGTCAGTTGTTCGCCATATTCTTGGAAAATTTCGTGGTCCAAATAAAATTGTTGGCGGCCGGTCAAGGTTCTAAAGGGTACCAAAAATTCCGTGTTCACGGTAAATGGTGAATAGCGCTCCCCGTCGTGCTTGGCACTGGAGAAGATCGGCGTTGGAATCGCCTCTCTAGGTTGCGTAGTGATACTCTGGAAGGTCATTTTGTCCTCGGTACGGCCGGCGGCGATTTCACTTAAATCAACGCCGGTATGTTCAGATTCAGCTAACCAGGCCTTTTTGGCCACGGCCCCATTGGAGGCACTGGACAGGGTCAAAATGGCATCGGCCACTTTTTTAGCCTGGTCGATCTTAGGACAGCCTTGATTGATGCCTTCAGCAGTATAGGTGCGATTCATGGCCTTGAGGCTTTCGTATTGTTCAGCCACCGAATAGCTGATGCCATCGGCCCCCACCTTACCCCCGGCATTTGGTCCCAAGGCAATAAATTTGTCATAGACCTGGGTATAGTCTCTTGGGATCAATTGCAACAGCGGCATGGTCTTGCCGGGCACTGGTGCAACGTCTTTGTCGTACTTCCAGTCTTTGATCTCCCCAAAGGGCTGGGCCAGTTCTGCAGGGGAATCATGGCCTAGGGGTTGGGTCTTCACATCATATTGGGTCTCAGGTAAGTATTTTTCAGCTAAGGCACTGAATTTCTTGGCCAGGTTCTTGAAGATATCCCAGTCACTCTTAGATTCCCATAGCGGATTAATAGCGGCGTTAAAGGGATGGATGAAGGGATGCATATCCGTGCTGGATAAATCTTCTTTTTCATACCAAGTGGCCGCCGGCAGGACAATATCAGAATACATTGGCGTGGACACCATCCGGAAATCCAGGTCCACCACTAAGTCCAACTTGCCTTCCACAGGATCTTCATGCCACACCATGTCTTGGGGTTTGAACTGGTCGTTAGCCTTGGCCAATAAGCCATTTTCCGTCCCCAGCATATGTTTCATCATATATTCTTGACCCTTGCCGGAACTGGTGAATAAATTAGAGCGCCAAATAAACAGGCCCTTGGGGTTGTTTTCAGCCCGATCAGGATCTTCAATGGCAAATTTCAAACTGCCCTGTTTTAATTCGGCAATAATTTTAGCCTTGATTTGGTCGAAATCTTGGGTGTCGTAGTCCTTCACAAAACTTAAAGAACTCCGATCAAATTGGGGATAACTTGGCAGCCAACCTAAGCGGGCGGCCATTTGGTTATAGTCCGCCGGGTGGTCATAGCGATGTTTGGTAGCTTTGACCGGGGACTTTAAGGCCTTGTTATCCAGTTCATCATACTTCCACTGGTCGCTGGCAAAATAGAAGAAGGAGGTGCCGTTTTGTTGGCGGGCGCCACCGGCTTGCCAGTCATTGGCAAAGGCCACCGTGGCCCAGCCTTCTTGGGGCCGCAGTTTTTCTTGACCCACATAATGGGCCCAGCCGCCACCAGAAACCCCTTCACAACCGGTCAAGAGTACCAGGTTGATGATGGCCCGGTAAGTCATGTCACTATTGAACCAATGGTTGATCCCAGCGCCCATGATCACCATAGATTTACCCCCGCTATCAATGGCGTTTTGGGCAAATTCCTGGGCGATTTGAACACAAATACTAGCCTTCACGCCCGTAACTTTTTCTTGCCAAGCCGGGGTGAAGGGACTATCAGCGTCTTGGGCGTTTTTAGCGGCCAAGTCGTCGTTAGCCGTTTGGGGCAAGCCATATTGACTGAGCATTAAATCATAAACCGTGGTGACTAAGTGCTCACTGCCATCGGTAAAGGTCACTGTCTGGGCCTTCAAATGCCGACTTAACACGGCACTGCCCGCATCACTGAAGTATGGGAAATCCGTGACCACCGTGGTATCTGGTGTATCCAAGCCAAGCTTAGGATCAATGGTATTGCCGGCTTTGTCCTTTAAGCGCAGGTTCCAGTCCGTATGGTCTTCCCAACGTTGGCCAATGGTGCCATTAGGGACCACGATCTGGTTGGTGGTGGCATCAATCACACAGGTCTTCCAATCCCCATTGGCCACCGGGGTCTTTTCAATATCGCTGATCCGCAAAAAACGCCCCGCCGTGTAGTGGCTGGTGTCCGCATCACTTTGATCTAAGGTCACCAAGAACGGTAAATCGGTGAATTGTTTCGCGTAGTGGCTGAATTCAGGGGTTTGTTTCTGGCGGTAGAATTCATCTAAAATTGTATAAGTCATGCCTTGGGCTAACGCGGCATCCGTGCCGGGGTGCGGGGCCAGCCAGTTATCGGCAAATTTCACATTTTCGGCATAATCAGGGCTGACCGCCACAACTTTAGTACCTTTATAACGGGCTTCGGTCATGAAATGGGCATCTGGTGTTCTGGTAAGCGGCACATTAGAGCCCCACATGATCAAGTACTGGCTGTTATACCAGTCAGCGGATTCTGGGACATCAGTTTGTTCACCCCAAACTTGGGGGGATGCTGGTGGTAAGTCCGCATACCAGTCATAGAAACTCAGCATTTCCCCACCCACTAAGGATAAGAAGCGGGCACCGGAGGCATAGCTGATCATGGACATGGCCGGAATTGGCGTGAAGCCCGCCAAACGATCGGGGCCTTCAGTCTGCACGGTATAAAGCACCATAGTGGCAATCAATTCCAGAGCTTCATCCCAGTGGACCCGGACCAAGCCCCCTTGCCCCCGGGCTTTTTTATAAAGCTGGGTTTTGTTAGGGTCAGTGACGATACTGGCCCAGGCTTTGACTAAATCGTCATTATTTTCTTTTTTAGCAGCAGTCCAAAGTTGCCATAATTTTCCTCGAATATAAGGATACTTGATCCGCACGGGACTATATTCATACCAGGAAAAGCTGGCCCCTCTAGGACAACCCCGGGGTTCGTATTCCGGAAAATCGGGGCCACAGGAGGGATAATCCACAGCTTGGTGTTCCCAGGTGATGATGCCTTCTTTGACATAGACATTCCAACTACAAGAGCCGGTACAGTTCACACCGTGGGTGGTGCGAACGACTTTGTCATGGCTCCAACGCTGGCGGTACAATTTCTCCCAACGCCTAGAATCTGTTTCAAGTTGCGTGAAGTTACCGTTGAACTTGTCAACACGCTTGAAAAAACGCGCACGTTTCATAAAATCGCCCCTTTACATAAAGTTGCGCCAATTGCAGCGCGTTACTTCGGTTTAAAAAAAATTATCATTTGAAGTTGTTTGAAGGCTAATAATTAATGTAAGATTAAATCTTAGTGACGTTGTTAGCCTTTTCCCTAATATTAAGATAGCATTCAGTCTGATATACTTCGATTAGGGAATGACCTAAATAAAATATGGTGAGGTTTATCACATGACTTTACAAACGTCTACAAACCAAGTCAATCGCTATGACCGCCAGATGCGCGTCAAACAAATCGGCGCCAGTGGTCAACGCAAAATCAATCATGCCCACATCTTAATTATCGGTGCTGGGGCTTTGGGTAGTTATTGTGCCGAACTCTTAGCCCGGGCCGGTATTGGTCAATTAACCATTTTTGACCCAGATGTGGTGAGTTTAACCAACCTCCAACGTCAAACGCTATTTACTGAAGCCGACGCTGCCGCTGGTGTCTTTAAAGTGGACGCCGTGAAAACCAGCTTGGCGCAAATCAATCATACCGTCACCGTGACGACCTATCCTTATGAACTGTCGGAAAGTCGTTTTCAAAAAGTCGCCCCCTTTGATTTAGCCATTGATTGCACGGACAACTATGGCGTCCGGGATTTATTAAATCAATTGGCTTTAAAATATAAATTTGATTATATCTTCGGCTCCTGTGCCGGGGTCAGTGGCAATGTCATGGCCATCAGCCCCACAACCCATCCCTGCTTGCATTGCCTATACCCCAATTTAGAAGCTTTGAAGCAAACGGACTGTGACCTCTTGGGGGTCAACACGGCCCTCATCCCCTTGGTCAGTGGCTTACAGGTCTCCTTGGCTTTGAAATACTTGGTGAATAAAGAACTGGTGGACTTTGACCGCCTGATCACCATTGATAATTGGCAAATGAGCCAACAAAGTTTCAAGGTCACCAAAGACCCCCACTGCCCGGCCTGCGGGCAACCTTTGACCCACATCAGCGCAGATTTTGACAACCAGCTCAAAACCCTGTGCGGCACTAACGTCTACGCCATTTATCTGGATAACAGTTTAAGTTTGGCTGAGATGACCGATCGCCTTGACCAACACCAGATCAAAAATGAGGCCAATGCCATTTCCGTGCAATTTCCTTTTGAAAAATTACAATTAACCTATTTTAAAAACCACAAGTTATTTATCTACGATGCCCCGGATAAGGCTACGGCTAACCGCGGGTACGAACAATTGCTCAACCAACTTCAAATCAAGAAAGCAGGTGCGGCGCATGCTTAATGCCGCCATCTTAACCATCAGCGATACCCGTCATTTAAATACGGATAAAAGCGGCCAATTTTTGGCCGACTATTTAACCGACCATGACCTGGCCCAAGTCCAGCAACGGTTAGTGGTCACCGACGATATCCTCGAGATTCAACACGGTTTCACCACGTTGGCCCTAACGGATGTGGATCTCATTTTAACCAACGGTGGCACCGGTATTGCTAAAAGAGATGTGACGCTAGAAGCCTTGACCCCCCTGCTGGCTGAAGAGATCCCCGGTTTCGGGGAATTATTTCGCCAATTGAGCTATGCCGATATTGGCACCCATGCCCTGGCTTCCCGGGCCACGGCGGGCTTTACCCACCGCGATCAATTGACCTTTATCCTCCCCGGGTCCACCAAAGCCAATGAATTGGCCCTAGAAAAAATTATCGTACCAGAATTAGCCCACTTACTACATGAACGGGCAAAATAAAGGAGACTATTATCTTGTTAGATCGACGTAAACCCATTTCAATTGCTGAAGCCCAAGCTAAATTAGCTGAGCTGACTTTTACTTACAAAACTGAAACCCTGCCCATTGCCTGGGCCAATCACCGTGTCTTAGCCCAAGCCGTGTTAGCCCCAGATGAATTTCCTAACTTCCGGCGCTCCGGTTATGATGGCTATGCCATCCGGGCTGAAGATGACCATGATTTACCCCAGACCTTCAAAGTCATGGGTGAAGTCCAAGCCGGCGCCGTTTACAAGCGGCCTTTAGGCTATCATGAAACCGTCCGGATCATGACCGGGGCTGCGGTGCCTAGCAATGCCGGCAAAGTCATCATGTTAGAACAAAGCCGCCCCGTTGAAGGCCATCCTGATGAAATCAACTTGGTGATCAGCCCAGACGTGAACAATATCACGGAAATCGGGGTTGAATTCCACCAAGGAGATACGTTGATCCCGGAAAATACCGTTTTAAATCCCGGCCACATCAGCTTATTGACAGCTTTAAATGTGCCAGAAGTCGTGGTCTACCAACGGCCCCAAGTGGGCATTATCACCACGGGGACGGAAGTACTGGCCCCCGGTGCCCCGGCTGAACCTGGGAAAATCTACAACAGTAATGGCGCTTTGCTGCAAGGCTTGGTCCAAGAAGCCGGCGGCCGGATCATCGCCCAGACCCAAATTGAAGATGACTACGATTTATTATTAGAAAATCTCAAAACCATGGCCAAGGACTGCGATTTAATTCTCACCACCGGTGGGGTCTCCGTGGGGGATTTTGATTTCTTAGCCATCGCGGCCAAATCTTCCCAAAAATTGTTATTTAATAAATTAAAAATGCGCCCAGGTAGTGTCACCACTGGTTTCATTTTTGAGGACACCCCAATCATGGCCTTATCTGGTAACCCTGGGGCTTGTTTCACCGGCTTTTATCTCTTTGCTGAACCCCTCTTGCGCAAGCTGGGCCATGAAGCCAGCCGGGTGCAAGCCGTGACGGCCACCTTAGCCAAGCCTTATGATAAAACCAACGGCTATGACCGGATTTTACGGGGGACTTATTATCAAAAAGACGACCACTATTTTGTGGAATTAGTGGGCAGTGACCAATCTGGGGCCCTGGGTAATTTAGGATCCAGTACTTGTCTCTTTAAGATCCCCAGCAGCAACAAACCCATCCCGCTGCATAGTGAGGTGTCCACATGGCTCTTACCTTACAAGTGGTAGGCTATAAAAATAGTGGTAAAACCAGCACCATCCTAGATTTTTTGGCCGTGGCCCAAGCAAAGGGTTTAAAAACAGCTGTGATCAAACACGATGATCATGACCTAGCTGATTTAGACCAGCCCAAAACCGATACCAGCCGCTTCAAAGCTGCTGGGGCCACCACCTTAGTCTTACAAACAAATGCAGAACTATTTCTCCGCCAAGCCCAACCGGCCTCCCTGCCCCAACTAGTCACCGCTGTGGTGCCCAGTGACACCCAACTGGTGTTAATTGAGGGCTTTAAAACCGCGGCCTATCCCAAAGTTGTCCTAATGCGCCCGGGGGATATCCGCGACTCGAATTTAACAAACGTGGTGGCCCAGGCCAGTTTAGCAAAAATGCCCCAAACTGAGGATTTCCGTACCAGTGCTAAGCGCAAAGCTTGGTTTACCCACTGGCTTAATCAAAGAAAAGAGGATTTTGCGATGTCTGAACAAGATAAATTGACCCACTTCAATGCCCAAAACCGCGCTAAGATGGTGGACGTCACCAATAAATCCATCACTAGCCGCCAAGCAACTGCCGTTGGCACCATTATCATGCAACCTGAGACCCTAGAGCGGATCCATGCTGGCAAGGTTAAAAAAGGGGATGTGTTAGCCGTGGCCCAAGTCGCCGGTATCATGGCTTCTAAAAAGACCAGTGAGCTCATCCCCATGTGCCACCTGGTTCCTTTGACTGGGGTAGACATCAGTTTTAAAGACAATGACAAAGACGCCATCACCGCCGAAGTGACTGTGAAAACTAAAAATGTCACCGGGGTGGAAATGGAAGCCCTAGTGGCTTGTCAAACGGCCCTACTGACCATTTATGACATGTGTAAGGCCATGGATCGGGGCATGCGGTTGACCAATTGCCATTTAGTGGAAAAAATGGGTGGTAAAAGCGGCCATTTCATCTATCACAAACAAAAGGACTCAGAATAAAAGGAGCTTTACCATGGCAACTAGCAACCCCAGCGACATGACCAGTGGTGACTTCCAGCGTTTGTTACAAATCGCTTTAAGTGACCTGGCCATTCGCCGGACCCTTATGGAAAACCACATGGCTGATTTATCAGCGCAACCCCGCTCGATGGAGCGGGATGCCGAAATTGAACATATCGATATGCAAGTCCAGCGTATCGCCGCAGATTACCGTCACTATCAACAATTCGTAGATCCTACCCTGGCCAAGAAAATCGACATTGATTATGAAAATTAATCTGTCGTGAAGGAGGTTGAACAATGGTGGACCCCGTGCAAGAAAATAATTATGAATCCCTTGTGGAAGAAATCTATCAAATGTCCCACTATGACTTTGTGGGCATCGCCTTGCAAAATTCTGACGCTTTAGGTCAAATTAAATGGCGCTATGTTCGGGGCAACACCAGCCAACGTTACCAACGCATCGTCTTGCGTAATGGCTTAGGTATCGCTGGATTAGTCCTGCGCACTGGCCAACCTTTTTATGACAATGACTTAAATCGCAAACCCCAAGACTTTATGTATACCCCCATCACCGTCGTGGAAAAATTGACTTCAGCCGCTGCTATCCCCCTCTTAAGCGCTGATAATCAACAGGTCACCGGTGTGTTATTGGCCGGTTATCGACACGGCGAAAACGTTTCACATGAAACTATCAGTAATTTGCGGTATTATTTAAGAAGAGCGTAATTTTCGCGCGTTTTAATTTGCCCAAAAGCAAATTCTGATCTAAGTATGACGAGGGGGTATTTGTTATGCTTGAAGTTTCAAACTGGATTATGCAAAATTTTAGTCATGCCAGTGATGCCATGTTGATTTTTCAAGACGATCAATTGTTAATTATGAACGATTTGGCGCAAAATTTGTTGGACCAAACAGATGTGGATACCAACTATTTGCAACAACTCGTTTTAACATATTTGAAGCGCAACAGTAATGAGTCTGATGACTGTTTTAACTGTGCCATTAAGAATCAATTGTCTGATATTACCATTCCCCTTACCATCAATTCCGATGGTAAGGAGCCGTTATCTTATTCCTTGATTTACCGTCAATTGTCCAGTCACGAAAATGTTTATTCTATCACTTTAAAGAGTGCGGACGCCCGGGAGCGTTTGGACCAATTATCCGTGCAGCACTCCTTGATCCAATATATCAACCGCGCCCACGAAGATGAGCGCAAACAAATTTCCGAAGATTTACACGACTCCATTGCCCAAGGGATATTTACGGCCATTATGGGCATCAGTCGCTTAGTCAGCCAGCAAACCACCGCCAGTAAAACAGACTTCGCCCAACAAGGTGACTTGATTCAAAACCAATTGCGAGAAGTCTTAAATGAAGTCAAGGGCATGGCCCTAGACCTGCGGCCATCGGCTTTAGATGACTTAGGCCTAGTTCCGGCTTTAAAGACCTTGATTCAGCGCCTACAAGAAAATACTGGCATCCAAATCACCTTCATTAACCGCTTGAAACCAGATATCACCATCCCCAACGACATTGCCATCGTCATCTACCGCATCGCCCAAGAGGCCATGAGTAACGCCATTAAACATGCGGATACCGATGAGATCACCCTGTTATTATTGACCCACGATAAGGGTGTATCTTTAGAGGTCATTGATACGGGCAAGGGCTTTGACGTGGCCAAAATGAACCAGCCCAACGGCCGTTCCTTGGGATTGTTGAATATGAATGAACGGGTCAAGGCGTTAAACGGCGTCTTTACGCTGGAATCAAAAATCGGCGAAGGTACTTCCGTCAAAGTTGAATTCCCAGTGATTTCTGCGCATTTGGAGGTAAGCTAGCTTGAATAAAATATTAATCGCCGATGATCATGCCATTGTCCGCAATGGTCTGTCTTTTTTGTTGAACCAACAGCCTGACTTTGAAGTGGTGGACCAAGCCGCTGATGGCAACCAAACTTATATGAAAGTGGAGCAAAATCCCGTGGATATCCTGGTCATGGACTTGTCCATGCCACCTGGCGAAAGTGGTTTAATTACCACTAAACGCATTCACGACCACTTCCCCAACGTCAAAATTGTTATTTTATCCATGCACGAAGAAGAAGAATATATTCGCCAGGCTCTACAAAACGGCGCCAGCGCTTATATCCTCAAAAGCTCGCCAGACTCTGAGTTATTGACGGCTTTAAACAAGGTCACTTATGACCAAACCTATTTAGATAGCAATATCCGCCTCTCGGAAGAATCGGCGGAGGCCATCAATTCTGGGGATAACGAGTTGAATTTGAAAGAATACAACGACTTGTCCAACCGGGAGAAAGAAGTTTTACCCCTGGTGGCCCTGGGCTATTCCAACAAGGAAATTGCCAAGCAGCTATTTATATCTGTTAAGACGGTGGAGGCCCACAAGGCCAACATCATGAAAAAATTAAAGACGAAAAATCGGGCGGAATTGATCCAATACGCCATTCATCATCACTTGATAGAATTATAATTAAAAAACATCCCCGGATCAGCGGTTTTGCTGGTTCTGGGGATGTTTTTTGCTGGTTACTATTTTGTTCACTGCTGCCTCGATTTACGCAGCTTCAAGAGTTGCGACTTACATTACACCCCATATCGCGTGGGCCCCAACTATTTCAATTCACGCAACTACAAGAGTTGCGATGATATTGCGTTGGACAATCTGGATAATTATTTAGATTTCAATTCACGCAACTGCAAGAGTTGCGACCTATATCAATCCCGATAAAATCGAATGTATGGAACAATTTCAATTCACGCAACTGCAAGAGTTGCGACCCCCTAGATATAGTTAGCTTAACATTAACACAACTAAATCTAGTAGCTTATCTATATTTTAACTTATTTAAGCTAATATTGTCATGTTTTTTGATTATAAAACCAATTATTTGGTGCGAATGTCTCGGGATATCTATGATCAACACCGGTTCGCACTTTTGGTTACCCTCTGTCCATCCAAAGAAAAATCCAATAGAATAACAACTCAAAAAACAGCGTGGTCATTATACGCTGTTTTTTGAGTTGTCTGTCCTTCAGGAGACCACATTCCTAGGTGTCTCTTTTAAATAATTGTCCAAATTATCCAACGCAATATCCAACAGGCGTTGGCGGGTTTCGGTTGGCGCCCAAGCAATGTGTGGTGTAATGTAACAATTTTTGGCTTGCAACAACGGATTGTCCGGCAGAATAGGTTCCTCCGAGACCACATCCACACCAGCGGCATAAATTTTGCCGGTATTTAAGGCATCAGCCACGGCCTGCTCGTCTATTAAACCACCCCGGGCCGTATTGATAAGGATAACGCCATCCTGCATTTTTTGGATGGCAGTTTGATTGATCATTGCCGTGGTTTCGGGCGTTTGTGGCACATGCAGGCTGATGATGTCTGCTTGGGCGTATAACGTGTCCAAGTCCACCTGGGTCACCCCAGCGGGTAGGTCGGTTTTAGGACGGTGATTGTAAAAAATCACTTTCATCCCCATGGCCAAAGCGATACCGGCCACGGCTTGGGCAATGCGCCCATAGCCCACTAACCCCATGGTCTTACCACTGAGCTCTATCAACGACCGTTTCCAAAACGTAAAGTCCGGACTGCTGGCCCATTCGCCAGCATGGACGGCATCGTTATGTAAGCCCACTTGATTGGCAATTTCCAATAATAACGCAAACGTAAACTGGGCCACCGCATAGGTACCATAAGCCGGGATATTGGTCACCGTGATGCCTTGGGCTTTAGCCGCGGCTAAATCAATAATGTTATAGCCCGTCGCTGTGACGCCGATGTAGCGTACTTTGGGGAGCTTTGCTAAAATCTTTTTATCCAGAGGTACTTTGTTATCCAGTACAATCTCTGCATCCCCGATCCGTCGCAAAATCTCTTGGGGATCATCATAAGAGGTCCGGTCATAAACCGTCACCTCACCAAATTTTTCAAAAATTCCCCAGTCTAAGTCGCCGGGATTTAAGCCATGACCATCTAAAACTACAATTTTCACGCGTGCCGCCTCTTTTTTTAAATTATTTTTAACCATTATAAAGGATGATTGCCTAAATTTGCCAGCATCCAGTTTGCCAAATAGGCTTCTACTGCCGCCGTATCTTTTTCAAAAAATAATTCGTGGCGCAAATCTGGCCACTGCTTCTCTAAAACGTTGACAAAGCCGTCATGGGTCAAATGCTCTGCGATAGCCTTAGGTTCTTTGCCAAAGTCCCCCACTGCATCCAATTGGCCACTGGTAATCAAAATCGGGAAGTCCTTAGGCGATTGCCGGTACCACTGCATTTTTTCCTGATCTGTGAGTAAGGTAAACAATGTGAGAAAGCCATTGGTGGTAAAGGTAAAGCCTAGCTTCGGGTCAGCCTCATAGCGGGCCACCGAATCAGCATCACTGCTGAGCCAGGAGAAAAAGTCGTGGTGGTCAAAGCGGCGGCTGTAGGGTCCAAAGGCGGCCGCGTTTAAGAGGCGGTCCGGTTGACGGCCGGTGATTCGCGCCTTTAAGCGGATTAATGGCATTAGCGGTGGCAAAATTGGCGGCAGATAAACACTGCCCATGAGAATCAGGCCATGGACCGCATACCAGTGCTGGGCCATGTATAACGCCGCAATAATCGACCCCATGGAATGTCCCAATAGGTAAATGGGGGTATTCGGATAGTGGTCTTGCAGCTGTTGGGTCCGGGCATAGGTGTCGGCAATCAAATGTTCAGCGCCCTTAGGCCCAAAATAACCATATTCCTTGTCGCTGCGCACAGCGCCCCCATGGCCCAAATGATCGTGGGTGGCCACTATAAAACCTTGGCTGGTAAAATACTGGGCCACCGGTTCATAACGTTGAGCGTATTCGGCCATGCCATAGACAATTTGTAAAATCGCCTTGGGCTTGACCCCCGTTTCGGGCAACCAGGTCACGGTGGGCAGGCGATGCTTGCCGTCACTAGATAAAAACGAATTAACTTCTGTTTTCATTATTTGCCACCTCCGTCGGGTAGTTTGCCATAGAACTTTAGACACTACCGGATTATCTATCCTCATAGTACTAATTATTCTTGGCCTTTGTCCAGAGTATCCCTCAAGATTATCACAAACTTCATAATTCAAGAAAATTAGTCAAACGATTAAAATTCTGGTATTATCCTAGATACATAGATACCACTTACTCATAAATTAATCTAGGAGGATTTTGCCTATGCCGGATTACACATCAGACCAGCCCACAAAACGTTTTGACCTAGGCACCATTGGTAGCAGTAATCCCTTAAGCGATTTGTTGGACTACATTGGAGGCAGTTTTTAAAAATGCGTCAAGTTTTACCTTTACAAGCATACCTTTGGGATACCTTGGCTTTATTGTTAGTCTTGGTCCCGTATCATAAAATGGTGGGCGCCCTGACCCCTAAAGTGTTAATCTTGCGGTGTCTAGTGCCGGCCTTGTTGTTATCCCTGTTTGGCTATACTTTATCCGATTGGAGCTTTATTTTAGTGATTTTGCTCCAAATAGCCATCAACCGCATCGGCAAAATCCCCATCGATTCCCGCCAGACGGTGGCTTTATTGACCATCAGCATCGTGGTATTTCCCATCGGTAACATCATTTCCTACGTGGCGGCCAATTTAGACCAACGCTTCCCAAATGTACGCCACTTAATTGACTGGGCGTCCTTACTTGTCTTATTTGGCGCCTTAGTCCTACTAGTCGTGGCGGTGCAACGCTTTAAACAGCATGCTAAAAAAGCCACCCGCTACCTCAGCGCTGATGCTAAATTTCGCCGGCGGATCATTGGTTTTCTGGTGGTCTTATTCACCATGGTGGAGGCCATTTCTTTATTCGCCTTTTACTATCAAGTCACCCCAGCTTTTCAATTGATCGTGATCACCTGTTTTGTGATTTTCATCGGCATTACCGTGGTGGTCATGCGTTATTTTATTTTGAGCTATCAAACGATGCAAACTTCTAAAAATCAAGTCACCGCTTATAAACAGCAACAAACTTACTTATTGGACTTGGAGAAAAATTACCAGGCCCTGCGCAGCTTTCGCCATGACTACCACAACAATCTGGTGGCCCTGCAAGGCTATATCACCGCCAACGACCAGCCAGCGGCTCAGCGTTATATCGCCAGCCTCTTGCAAGACGTGGCCGCCAAGACCGCGGTGGATAGTCAATTTGTCACGAGTTTAGCCAAAATCAAAATCCCCGGTCTCCGGGCTCTTTTGCTGGATAAGCTCAACAAGATGACCGCCGCCAAGATCCCCACCGCCTTTGAAGTCGCCCAGTCAATTGCCAAATTACCAGGGGATATGATCGATATCGTCCGCATCATTGGGATTCTCACGGATAATGCCCTTGAAGCCGTGGCGGATCAAGCCCAGCCCAATATTCAAATGGCCTTGATCAAATACAACGACTGGGCCTATGAGTTCACCATTGAAAACACCTTGAACCAAGCCGTCGATGTGAATCGCTTATTTCAAAGAGGCTATTCCACCAAGGCGGGCCACAAGGGGTTGGGGCTAGCCACGGTGCAGCAAATTCAAGCAGCCAAAAAGAATTTGGCCATCGAGGTCCGAGCCACCGACCAAATGATCCGCTTTAGCCTGCTGATGCAGGCTACGTAAAAGGAGCAACCCTTTATGATAGATATTCTTATTTTGGAAGATACCGCTGCCGAGCGCCTTCGGTATGCGGATATCATCAAAAAACGCATTGAAGTCAATCCCAGCGACCACCCCTACGACATGCGGCTGGCGCTGGCGACGGCTAAACCCCGAGAAATCCTCGACTACATTCAAAGCCACGCCGAGGCCACTATTTTAGCGGTGTTGGACATTCATATTCAAGATGACGCCTTAAGTGGCATCGATATTGCCGAAACCCTACGCCATGCTTATCCCCTGGCCAATATCGTCTTCATCACCACCCACGATGACCTCCTGCCCTTGACCTTAAAACGCAAAGTGGCGCCCTTGGATTTTATTTACAAGGAAACCGGTGCCGGGGAAATCAAAACCAGCCTGCGCCAGGACGTGGATGTGGTCCATCACTGGTACCAACAGGTTAGCAACACCCTAAAAACCCACTTTACTTACGAAGCCTTACCTGGGGTCTATCGCAAAATTGACTTTGCCGATATTGACTATTTTCAAACGCAGCCGGGCTATGACCACCAGCTTTTATTGGTTGGCAAGGGCCTGCACGTGGAATTCAGAGGTGAATTGGCCCAACTCGCGGCTAAATATCCCAAACTCATGCGCTGTGATCGGGGGTACTTGCTTAATCCCGACAATATGACCACCTTTGATGCCAAAAAGCGTCTGGTTTACTTTGACCAGGCTAAAACGATTAGTTGTAAAGTCAGTACCCGTAAAATCAACGATGTTCTGGATTTTTTTAAATCCCATTAGAAAAATACCGCCTGCCCACCATGTGCTGTCATGGTTGTCAGACGGTATTTTTCAAGAAGAGGGGGGACGGCGGCCATCTGCCTATGGCTGCCGTCAAAATACAATGAAATGCAATCTTCAAAAATTAAATATCGTGGTCTAATTGAGACTGCTGCTAGATTCACCACAGTAGTGATGAATACTGAATAATTTATTCAGTAGGTATACATTAGCACGGATTTTTAGGTTTGTGGAAATAATGTCCTGAGCGCTAGGATTTGGCCCCCGAACGCGAAAAAACGGTGAATCAAGTGTTTGTCAGCCGCCCACCTGGGCTTTAAATGATAGCCTGGACGATGAGATACCCTATATTTAAAACAACGCCAATGGTGGCAAACCAAGTCGCCTGTTTAGGTTGTTTTGCCAGGTATTTGATAAACCCGTAAATCAGGCCATAGGTTACTACTGTGTCAAAGAAACCCGACACCACAAAATAGGGTGTACTGGTCAAAGGCACTTTGAGCAAAACTGTCCCCATGGTAATAATGGCGCCAACGACCCCGGAAATCCCATAGCTGATATAAAGCCCCCGTTTGATCAACTTGTTGGTTGCGGGGTTCGCTTGGGTTTTGGTAATGGTCAAGACAATGTAGTACAGGATAAACTCTAGGTAAACCGTAATAAATAACCCGACCACCAGGGTCACCACCCCACCAATAACTGCGGTTGCTCCTGTGAAAATATGTAGGCCGGTACTGTCACTGTTGGTCAGGGTTTGTTGAACCGCCGTCTTCACGCCTTTAGGTGGAAATAAGAACATCACGAAGTAAACATTCAACAGTGCAAATAAGTAATAAATGATCAGGGCCATCCGCGTATCTGCGGCCTTAGCTTTGGCCAGCCATTTTGTCATAAAATCATCTCCTCACCTCAAAATTTAGCACAAATTACTAAGGCTGTGGAAACAACGTCCTGAGCGCTGGATTTTAGCCCCCGAACGCTAAAAAACCACCTGACCCTAACGCCGCCCAGCGTTAAGATCAGATGGTTTTTTCAATTATGACAAATCACTAAATTAGTCATTTAGAGCCGCTTTGGCCCGCTTAATTTCTTTATGAATCTCATCAAACCCGGTACCCCCTAAGGAATCCCGCAACTTCACAGCGTTTTCGGGATCCAGGGCCGTATACACGTCTTCATCGATCAATGGTGAAATTTGTTGATACTCGGCCAGGGTAATATCCTTCAGGAATTTATGCTGTTGGATACACTTCAAGACCGTTTCCCCCACGATTTCGTGGGCTTGGCGGAAAGGAATCCCCTTCTTGGCCAAGTAATCCGCTAATTCCGTGGCGTTGGAGAAGTCGTGAACCGTGGCATGTTTCATGTTGTCCTTTTTCACAGTCAACGTTTCAACCATACCATTCATCACTTTCAAAGACATAAAGATGGTGTTGACGGTGTCAAACATCCCCTCTTTATCCTCTTGCAGATCCTTATTATAAGCCAGGGGTAAGCCCTTCATCACCGTGAGCAAGCCCATCAAGTCGCCAAAGACCCGACCGGATTTGCCCCGGATCAATTCAGCCATATCCGGATTCTTCTTTTGGGGCATGATGGAACTACCCGTGGAATAAGTGTCCGAAAGTTCAATATAATTGAATTCTTGGCTGGACCACAGCACTAATTCTTCGCAAAAACGAGATAAGTGCATCATCAAAATGGCCGAGTTGCTTAAGAATTCCAAAATAAAGTCCCGATCGCTGACCGCATCTAAACTATTGTGGTAAATGTCTTTAAAGCCCAACAAGTCCGCCGTCTTTTGCCGATCAATGGGAAAAGTCGTCCCCGCCAAGGCTGCCGCCCCAATTGGGGAAATATCGGCATGCTTTTGGTTGAACTCAAAACGTTCATAGTCCCGGTGCAACATGTTGTAATAAGCTAAGAGATAGTGGCCGTAGCTAATGGGTTGGGCATGTTGCAAATGGGTATACCCGGGCATAATAGTGGTCACATTGGCGGCAGCTTTATCAACCAACGTTTTTTGTAAATCTTTAATTAACGGTAACAGTTCTGCCAAGCGATTGCGCAAGTACAGATGCATGTCCAAAGCCACCTGATCATTCCGGGAACGGGCCGTGTGCATTTTCCCCGCTACCGGTCCGATCAAGTCCGTCAACGCCTTTTCCAAGTTCAAATGAATATCTTCATTTTCAATGGAAAAGTGTAGGGCACCAGCTTCAAGCTTCTTTTGTAATTCTTTTAAGCCATCCTGAATTTGGTCAGCTTCGCCTTTGGCAATAATATTTTGATCCGCCAACATTTGTACGTGGGCCAGGGAGCCTTGAATGTCTTCTTCGGCCAATAAGTGGTCAAATTCGATGGAGGCACCGAATTTTTGCACATATTCGCTGGGTTCTGCAGTGAACCGGCCACCCCAAAGTTTGGTTGTCGCCATTATTTAACCGCCTGTCCTTTAGTTTCTAAATCACCTTTAGCTTGCACTTGGGCAGCCACTTGAGTTGGTAAGCCCCAAAGTTTGATGAAGCCCACACTGGCTTGTTGATCGAATGTGTCTGAAGAAGTATAAGTTGCCAAATCCTTGTCGTACAAGGAGTATGGTGACTTCCGGCCTTCAACGACCACGTTGCCTTTGAATAATTTAACCCGAATGGTCCCCGTGACAACTTGTTGACTTTGTTTAATGAAAGCGACCATGGCTTGCATTAATGGTGAGAACCAGAGGCCATTATAAACGGTGTTGCTCATTTGGTTGGTAATTTGTGGTTTGAAGTGAGCCAAATCCCGTTCAAAAGTAATGTCTTCAAGGGATTGATGGGCTGTCATCAACACTTGAGCGCCTGGTACTTCATAGATTTCTCTAGATTTGATACCCACTAACCGGTTTTCAATGTGATCAATACGGCCAATACCATGTTTGCCGGCAATTTTGTTCAAGTGCAAAATCAAATCAGCTAAGTTGTAGTTTTCGCCGTCTAAGGTTACGGGTACACCTTTTTCAAAGCCGATTTCCACAATATCAGGTTCGTCTGGGGTATCTTCGATAGCTGCAGTCCATTCAAAGGCATCAGCTGGTGGGGTTACCCACGGATCTTCCAAGACGCCGGCTTCGTTAGCCCGGCCCCAAAGGTTTTGGTCAATGGAATAAGGGCTGTCCAAATTGATTGGAATTGGAATATTGTGTTTTTTAGCATAGTCGATTTCTTCTTCACGGGACCAGTGCCAGTCCCGAACGGGGGCTAAGATTTCGATATCTGGGGCCAAAGCGTGGATGGCCACTTCAAAACGAACTTGGTCATTACCTTTACCAGTACAACCATGGGCGATGGCTGCAGCGTTGGTTTGTTTAGCGATTTCCACCAATTTCTTGGCGATCAAAGGCCGGGATAATGCGGAAACCAATGGGTAAGTTTCTTCATATAAGGCGTTAGCTTGTAAGGCGATCAAGGCGTATTCTTCAGCGAATTCGTCTTGGCAGTCTAAGGTGTAAGATTCAACGGCACCGACTTTCAAGGCCTTTTCTTTGATGAATTCCAAGTCCTTGCCTTCACCCACATCAACACAGCAAGCGATGACGTCGTAACCCTTGTCTTTTAACCATTGAATTGCAACGGAGGTATCTAAACCGCCGGAATATGCTAATACTACTTTTGGATTTGCCATAATTGAAAACTCCCTTTTGTTTTTTAATGAATTTTTAATTTAGTGATATCATGGTGATAAATATACACCCTTGAAATAAAAAATGCAAGGTTTTAAATAAATATACATGAATTAACCGAAATTATGTATATTATTCACTCGACCCCGCCAGTTCCGTTCTGGCTGAAATACCGGTATAATGGGCTTAGTGATATAAACGCACTTTTTCAAATAAATTGAAATCGGCAAGTTCGCTTTTATTTTCCTAATTATAAAGAAAGTAGTGGTCATTATTCAGTTCCTAAAACAAGCAAGCTTAGTGCGCCCGTTGATGTCCACTGGCTTATTTCTATTGCTGGCCCTGGCCGGTTTGCTGCTGCAGACCCTGGGGCATTATTACAAAAGCTTTGATAAAAAAGTGGAGCGGGCGTTGCAATTATTTTCAATTTTGGGGTTCTCTTTATTAGCCGTAAATTTAGTCATTATTTTCCTAAGCTTCCAAGCTTCTGAGGATAAGGACTTTCTGTCAGCTAATATCTGGTTGATTTTAGCCATCATCGTATCCATCGCAACGATCATTTATTGCGTCTACACCCGGATCAATTTGTTCAAAGGTTTGGGGTATAAACCCAAACACGGTCGGCGGAAGTCTAAATGATAGCGCTGACAACTTAGTATTTTGGAGGAACACTGTTTTAACGGGATCAAGGTTGGTTCATTATTGGGAGGTAATGACAGATGACAAAGGTTTCAGTTTCACCATTTCGTAAATTTATATTATGGCTCTTAGGCTGCGGACTACTCTTAATTAGTTTGTTGGCCACTGGTTCCCAGGTCCAAGCGGCTAGTGATTATACCATCAGTCGCGATGCGCTTTATATAGACCAGGTCCAAGTAGATTCTGCCAAACAAACTATCCCACTGTACAACTCGCCCACCAGCACCACCAGCGCTGGCCAACTATCCACAGCATATAGCCGTTGGCAAGTTACCGGGGTCTATGTTCGGCCCCTTAATAATGACTTCACCATTGCCGCCTATGACTTAGGTAACAATCAATGGCTTAAACTCAGTGATGTCCCGAATGCCACGCGTATTATCCACAACGCAAATGGGTATTGGGCAGATTTCTTCTCCAATAACACAGCCTACCAACTATTTTCAGACCCACAAACGACCCAGGCAACTGACCTGCTAAGCCCGGCCTATAACGTCTGGAAAATTGTGGGCTACGCCGCTAACAAGACTAACCAAATTACCGCCTACAATTTAGGCGCTAATAATTGGGTTAAATACAAGGATCCCTCACAACTTATGACTTTCCTTAATTACACGGCTTACTACACCATCGATGCCGGCGTGACAACCTACGATGTAAATAGCAACCCTACCGGTACAATTCAGTTATCCACCATTTATGGCTCTACAGAAATTCACTACGATAAAAACAATCAACAAATGGTGCGGGTCGGGACTGAGCAGCAATGGGTTTATCTCAAAGATACCCGTCATTCAAACTACCCTTATCAGCCTTATTAACTAAACCCCAAAATTTTGATACCGTTCTTTTTCAGCATCACAGATTAATTGGGAGGTATTCATGATGACAGAACTAGCTACAGTGCGAGTGCGCAAGTTGACCCTTTGGCTCTTCAGTTTTGGGTTGGCACTAACGGGTCTGCTGAGCTTTGGGCAAGTCGCCCAGGCGGATAGTTTTAATATTAGCCGCGACGAGGCTTATGGAAAATATACCCAAGTTGACTCTGCACAACAGGCTTTACCCCTATATAAATCACCTACCAGTTCGCAAAGTAACGGCACCTTATCGACGGCTTATCGCCGCTGGCGGATTACTGGGGCTTATGTTGACAGTAGTAGCAACGATTATAAAGTCAGCGCCTATGATCTAGGTAATAATCAGTGGCTTAAGTTCAGTGATATCCCGGACAGTACCCGCTTTATAAACTTAGCCGGTGTGGCCTTTAGTGATTTTTTCTCCAATAATGCCCCTTATCAATTGTACTCAGATGCCCAAACCACCCAACCGGCTGGTTTATTGAACACAACTTATGACACGTGGCATATCACAACGACTGCCACTGATAAAAATGGCAATACTACCGCTTATAACCTAGGCGCTGATACTTGGGTCAGGGCCAGTGATCAAACCCAATTGATCAATTATTTAAACGATCCGGTCTACTACGATATTAATGCTGGTGTGACCACTTACGACCTTAACAGCAAGCCCACCGGCACCATTCAAGTTACCACGGTTTATGGCAGCATGGCTTATCATTATGATAAAAATAATCAAATGATGCTACAAGTCGGTAATCACTACCAATGGGTTTATCGTGGGGATATGCGCCAATCTAGTTACGGCTATTAAATTTTGACTGCCAGTTCCAACCATCCGGCTGCAACGCAATGCACCTACATTCAACTATTTTCGTAGCCCTGTTTGTAACTACTAGACAGATTTATGGGGAGGAATTTATCATGACAAAACCAGCTACCACTCAGTTCCGCAAACTTGCCCTTGTCCTCTTTAGTTTAAGCTTGGCCTTGATTGGTTTATTGAGTTTTAATCACGTGGCCCAAGCCGCCGGAGATTATGACATTAACAGGAATCCGAACTATATTGGCTATATTCAGGTAGACTCAGATCAACAAGCGCTGCCGCTATATAATTCCCCAACTGACCAAATAAGTAACGGTCAATTGACCACGACTTATGACCGTTGGGAGATCACCGGTGCCTACATGGATTCAGATGGTGCACTTTTGGCTACCGCTTACGATTTAGGTGATAATCAATGGGTTAAACGCAGTGATTTTACGGCGAGTACCCTAGTCCTCAAAGTAATTGGAGCACCTTTTACAACTTTCTTTTCTAATCGTGCCGCTTATCAATTATATTCAGATGCGCAAACAACTCAACCTGCCGGAATCTTAGGGACAGATTACGATATTTGGCAAATAAATGGCTATGCTTATAACAAGACCGGTCAAATAAGTGCTTATAACTTAGGTGCTAACGCTTGGGTTAAATACGTTGATCCGACGCAGACGATTCACTTCCGCAATGATCCCGTTTATTTAGACATTGATGCCGGCGTGACCACTTATGATGTTAACAGTCATCCCACTGGCACTATTCAAACTTCCACGGTTTATGTTTCTGGGGTATATCACTTTGATAAGAATAATCAAATCATGCATAACGTTGGCACCGCCCAACAATGGGTTTACGGCGGTGATACCCGCCAGTCCAGTTACGGTTACTAAATCCTAAACAAAAGAAGACCTCAAGAAAATACAAATTCCTGAGGTCTTTTTCTATGCTTTAAATTTAAAAAATAATTTGTAAGTTATCCGCTAATCAGTGGCTGTCTACCGGCGTCGCAACCGGTTCGATCTTCACGGCACAGACCTTATAGTCAGGGATGATGGCAATATCGTCACAGTGGGGGTTGGTTAAGACGTTGGCGTTACCATCGTGGAAGTGCAGGGTCATGAAGACGGACCCTACCGAGACCACGTCGGCCACGGCGGCATAGGTTTGAATCGTGCCCCGTCTGGAGCTGACTTGCACCTTGTCCCCATCTTTGATGCCCATCTTTTGAGCATCGATAGTGTTCATTTCAATATAAGAACGGCCGGCCAATTGATCAATGCCTGGGGTCTTGTCGGTCATGACCCGGGTGTTATATTGGTACAACTGGCGTCCGGTGGCCATCAGGAATGGATATTGGTCATCAGGCAATTCATCTGGCGGCTGATAAGGCAGGGCTTTGAATAGCCCCTTGCCCCGGGTAAATTTGTCCACGTGTAAAATCGGGGTCCCAGGATCGTCCAGGGTGCGGCAAGGCCATTGCAGGCCACTGTTTTGTTCCAGACGCTCGTAATTGATGCCCCCGTAACTAGGGACTACTTGGGCGATTTCATCCATGATGGCACTAGGTGATTCATAAGCCATCTCATAGCCCATCTTGGTGGCTAATTCACTGAAGACTTGGTAGTCCACTTTCACACCGCCTAATGCTTTGGCGGCTTGGCGGACTCTTTGGACCCGCCGTTCCGTATTGGTAAAGGTCCCGTCTTTTTCCGCATAACTCAAACCTGGCAAGACCACATCGGCATACTTGGCGGTTTCGGTCATGAAGAGGTCGTGGACCACTAAGAAGTCCATGTTTTCCAAATCCCGACGCACATCATTGGTATCTGGGTCGGTGGCCATCGGGTCTTCCCCAAAGATATAAAGGCCCCGGATCCGGCCAGTTTGGGCAGCTGGTAGGGCTTGGGTTTCCGTCAAGCCGATTTTGTCATTAAGTTTGGTGTGCCAAGCTTCCTCAAACTTCGCTTGGACCGCGGGATCACCGACTTTTTGGTAACCTGGGAAGTCAAACGGGGATGCCCCCAAATCACAGGCCCCTTGCACGTTGTTTTGACCCCGCAATGGGTTGACCCCACAACCAGGGCGGCCCACTTTACCCACTAACATGGCCAGGTTAGACATGCTCATGACACCTTCAGTGCCAAAGGAATGTTCCGTGACCCCTAAGCAATAGATCAACGGGGCTTTGTCAGCTAAGGCATACATGCGGGCGGCCTTGACGATATCTTCTGGGGCCACTTCACAAATCGGCGCCACTTTTTCAGGCGTGTAATCGGCCACCAAGTCCCGCATGGCTTCATAGCCCTCGGTGCGCTCAGCGATGAATTTCTCATCCGCCAAGCCTTCTTTAATGATAACGTGCATCATGGCATTGATCAGGGCAATGTTGGTGCCCCCCTTCAGTTGCAGATGCAGGGTACTATTTTTCACCAAATCGATATTCCGAGGGTCGATGATGATCAGCTTGGTGCCGTGTTGAACGGCTTGGCGAATTTGTGCCCCAATCACCGGATGGGCCTCGGTGGTGTTAGAACCGATGAGTAAAATCACATCCACATCGGTGGTAATGTCGGCAATCGTATTGGTCATGGCCCCACTGCCTAAGGTAATCCCTAAGCCGTGGACCGATGGGGCGTGACAAACCCGGGCACAGTTGTCCACGTTGTTGCTGCCAAAGGCGGTACGGACCATCTTTTGAAAGACATAGTTATCTTCATTGGTGGACCGGGAGCAGGCAAAGCCGGCCAAGCTATCCGGGCCATATTGCGTCTTCAAAGCCCCAAAGCGTTCTGCCATGTAATTAATGGCTTCCGACCAGCTCACGGGGACAAACTCCCCATCCCGCTTGATCAACGGTTTCTTCAAACGGTCGCCAGAAGTGACGAATTTATAAGAGGCAAACTTACCCTTCACACAAAGTAAATTTTTATTGGCCACCCCATTGGCAGGTTCTGCGTCCACAATCTTCCGATTCTTAACCACCAAGCTGATCTGGCAGCCCGTGCCACAATAAGGACAGGTGGTCTTCACTTGGGTGGTTTCCCATTTCCGATAATCCTGGTGGACTTTGGACGTCAATGCCCCCGTTGGGCAAACGGAAACACAGTTCCCACAGGATTCACACATGGAGCTGTCAAAGTCCCCTTCATAGCCAGCCACCATCTTCGTGGCAAACCCCCGACCGGACAAGGACAGCACATTGCGACCTTGGCGCAGGTGACAGACTTGGGAACAGCGGCCGCATAAAATACATTTAGCCGGGTCATAGTCAAAGAAGGGATTACTGTGGTCAATTTGGCCCACCGGCTGGCGTTTGCCATGGAAGCTGGTATGAAATAGCCCAGCAGCCATGGCATCACTTTGCAGCTGGCAATCCCCATTTTTCGGACATTCAAAACAATTTACATCATGATTACTTAATTCCAAATCCACCGCAAAGCGGCGGCTATTACGCGTCTGTTCACTACGAGTTAAGACTTCCGGCTCACCTTCCAAACTAACAGGGGCCACTAAACGGCCATATTGGTTGGGCAAGGTGTCACCTTTATTTTGTTTACTCCGCATCACCAAGGCACCTCTTCTTTGGGTTGGGCCTGCCAGTTAATCGTCTTTTTGAATTCTTCGGGAAATTGTTGCATGGCACTGAAAATCGGATTGCCAATGCTTTGACCCACGGGACAGATGGATTGATCCGCCACATGGTCCACCATGTGTTCAAAATAAGTCAAGTCCCCGGGCACCCCGGCGTGTTGTTGGAAGCGCTGGAGCATTTCATAGATCCTCAGGGTCCCCAGGCGACAGGCGATACATTTACCACAGGACTCGGTCATAAAGAACTGGGCCACGCTGGTCAAATAATCAATGATACTGGTCCGCTCGTCCATCACCACGATGGCCCCAGAACCAATGGTCAAATTCTTAGCCTGGAGGGCTTCATAACTGTAGGTCAGTTCATCCAGGTCAGTCGCAGCCGCAATAGCCCCGGCCTGGCCGCCGAAATGCACAAATTTCAATTGGTGGCCGTTAAGTGCCCCACCGCCGTATTCAGCCCCATTTAAAATATCAGTTAAAGGTAGCCCCAAAGGTACTTCAAACAAGCCCAGGTGTTTAATTTGACCGGTGAGACAAACCAATTTCGTCCCCCCGGCTTCGGGCGTGCCTAAGGCTAGAAACGCAGCACTGCCCAGCCGTAAAATCACGGGGATGTTGGCAAAACTTTCCACATTGTTGATCAAAGTGGGGGCGCCAAAAAGTCCAGTCTTTGTGGGATCCGCAGGCTTTGAATCCGGGCGGCCGGGTTGGCCCGCTAAGGCATTGAGCAACGCCGAGGTCTCCCCACAGACATAAGCGCCCCCCCCAGCGATAACTTCAATATCAAAATTAAAATCGGGGATGCCTAGAATCTCTTGGCCTAAATAATGGGCCAAGCGGGCCTGCTGTAAAGCCGCTTCAATGGTGGCTATTAGCTCTGGATAACGCCCTTGCACGTAGATGTAGCCTTGGTTAACTTTAAGGGTCCAGGCGGCAATGGTCATCCCCTCAATAACCGCTAACGGATCCTGGGCCAATAAAGCCTTGTCCTTAAAAGTCCCGGGCTCCCCTTCATTGGCGTTACAGACGATATACTTGGTATCGCCTTTGGCTTTAGCCACTTGCTGCCACTTTTCCCCCACGGAACCCGCCATGCCGCCGCGGCCCAGCAGCTTGCTGGCGCTTATGTCGGCCATAATGGCGACTGGGTCTTGTTGCACAGCCTTGGTCAAACCGCCATAGCCCTCAAGGCCTTGATAGGCGGTCACATCAAAGGCGGGGTCTAGTTTACCAAACCGTTTGGTTAAAACTAATTGTGTTGTTTCTGCCATAATTTACGCACCTCCCAATTGCGCCGCGTAACGGCCAGCTTTAAGGTCGGCCAACAACTCCCAAATCGCATCTGTTGTCAAATTTGGGAAAATACGCCCATTGACGCGAATAAAGGGCGCTTGGTCACAGGCCCCTAAACAAGTCACGGTACGGTACATAAATTCCCCATCGCTGCTGGCTTCATTTTCCCCGACACCTAAAGCATCTTTTAGCGTGTCTAGGACCGTTTGATTGCCGGTCAATTGACAAGGCGCGCTGTCACAAACTTCCAACACGTAATGGGCCTGGGGTTTGGAATGTAGAATAGGATAATAGCTGATCAATTCAAAAATCTGGGCATCGTTCATCTTTAAGTAATCTGCCACCAACCGGGCCGTGGCTAAGTCCACATAATCGGCTTCAGAAACCGCTTGCAATGCTAACAAAATGTTCACAACTTGTTGCGGTTCTGGTGCATAGCTTTTTATGAGCGCCACTTTTTGGGTTAAGGTCATCGTTTGACGCATAAAAATCGCTTCCTTAATTTTATGATAAGGTGCAAGTGAATTGGTTCACAATAGTGGCGCTAAAAAAACTGCGCGCCTCACATTGTCCCTGAATCCCGCAGCAAAATTGTCCCTATGAAAGTCCTAACAAAAGTCTGTGCTGTTCTTAATAATTGCCTAACTTCACATTTATTATAGAAAGAATAAGTCCATCCGTCAATCTAATTATCCGGGAGTTCACCAACTTTAATTTTAGGGCTGAGCCCAACAATGGCGGTATCTGGCCCTTTTCAAATTAGCTGGTCTTTTCACAAATTGAGGGTATCCCCTAATTTTATAAACAAATTAGCTTTATTAATACGTTTTAATAAATTCACTTGTATAGAGCGATTGCATTAGTGCAAAAATTAGCTTAAAATCGGTGTGTAAAGGCTTTCATCTAAGTTTACTTATATATTTATAAGGAGGTATTTCTAATGGCAATTATTCTCTCGGCGCTCAAGGAACCCGCTGGTGAAAAGCGGGTGGCCTTAAGCCCTGCCGTTGTGGCAAAATTTGTGAAAGGTGGCTTTGAAGTCCTGCTGGAAAAAGACAGCGGGGCGGCCGCCTATTTCCCGGATCATTTATATACTGAAGCTGGCGCTACGATTGTGAACCGTCAAACAGCTTTAGCAAAAGCCAACCTCATCGCCGTCGTGGATCGGCCCGATGCGGACACTTTGGCCCAGTTAAAAAAGGACCAGGTCCTCATTGGCTTGTTAAAGGCCCTGGTTGAACCAGACGTCATCCAAGATTTAGCTAAGCGCCAAGTAACAGCTTTATCCTTGGAATTATTGCCCCGGACCGTTTCCCGGGCCCAAAACATGGATGCCTTAAGCTCCCAAGCCTCTATTGCCGGCTATAAAGCGGCCTTAGTGGGAGCCAACGCCTTTACCCGTTACTTACCCATGATGATCACCGCCGCCGGGACCGCCAAACCCGCCAAAGTTTTAGTCTTAGGCACTGGTGTGGCGGGCTTGCAGGCCATTGGGACCGCCAAGCGGCTGGGGGCCATCGTCTCCGGTTATGATGTCCGCCCGGCTTCACGTAATGAAGTGGAATCTTTAGGGGCCAACTTCTTGACCAGTTCTGTCAATGCCGTGGGCGAAGGCGGTTATGCCCGCCAGCTCTCCGCTGAAGAACAACAACAGCAACAAGACGAATTAGCTGGTTTCATCGCTAAAAACGACATTATTATCACCACCGCCCAAGTCCCTGGCCGCAAACCGCCACTATTGGTCACTCAAAAATCCGTAGAAGCTGCCCCAGCTGGGACGATCTTTGTTGACTTAGCTGCCAGTGATTTAGGGGGTAACGTCTACAGCTCTAAGCCTAGTGAAACCATCACCACGGCCAACAACGCCCAAATCATTGGGGCCCAAGACCTCCCCAGTCAATTAGCCACTTCGGCTTCAGAAATGTACGCCCGGAATATGCAAGCGGTGATCAATAGCATTGTCAAGGACAACGCCATTACCATTGATGTCACCGATGATGTTTTAAGTGAATTGGTGGCCACTTATCAAGGGGAAATCGTGTCCGGCCGCCTACGCCAAACGTTGAAATTACCTGACAAAAATACTGACAAACCTGACCCAAGTGCTGCCGCACCAGCACAACCAGCTACCACAGAGGGGGAGAAATAACATGAGCCAGCAATTATTTACCAATCTAGCCATTTTTATTCTAAGTCTTTTAGTGGGATTTGAAGTCATGAGTAAAATCCCAGCCACCTTACAAACGCCCATGATGTCCGGGGCCAATGCCATTCACGGCGTGGTCGTGGTGGGGGCCTTTGTCATTGCCGCCGAAGCTAACAACGTGGCCTTATATATCCTGGCTTTCTTATGTGCCTTCTTTGCCGCCGTCAACGTGGCTGGGGGCTATACCTTGACTGATCGCATGCTGCACATGTTTGACCGGCCCAAAGCTTCTAAAAATGATGATGGGGGTGACAAATGATGTCGACGCTACAAACTGCTGCTTCATTAGTTTACTTAGTTTCAGCCATTTGTTATGTCCTAGGGGTCCACTTGATGCGTTCGCCAAAATCCGCCCGGAACGGGAACCTGTTATCTGGCGCGGGGATGCTTTTAGCGGTCATCATGGTCACCATTGAATTGATCGTCCAAGGTAAAATCACCGCCATGGGCTGGTTAGTCCTCATCGCCGGGTTAGTTCTCGGGGTCTTGTATGGGGTCATCAAAGCCCGTCGCGTGGAAATGACCGCCGTGCCCCAATTGGTTTCCTTATTTAACGCCGTTGGGGGTGGCGCTGCTGCAGCCATTGGGATCTTTGATTACTTCCACATGCCCACTGGATCCAGCTTAAGCTTAGTCTTCTCAATCCCGGTCTTATTAGACATTGTCATTGGGGGCACGACTTTTTCCGGGTCTTTGATTGCCATGGGCAAACTGGCCGGGAAAATTTCCGGGAAACCCATCAGCTTCCCGGGGGCCCGAATTTGTAACTTTATCGTTATCATCGCCATGATTGTGGGGGCCGTTTTGATTATTGGCTTCCCGGTTACCCCTTGGTATTTAGCATTAGTCTTAGTTGCCAGTTTGATTTTCGGGCTTTTGATGACCTTGCCTATCGGTGGCGCCGACATGCCCGTGGTGGTTTCCTTACTCAACGCCTTCACTGGGTTAGCCGTGGCCTTTGCCGGGTTTGTCATCAACAACCAAGTCTTGATCATTGCCGGGGCCTTAGTTGGGGCCGCTGGGACCATCTTGACCTTGCAAATGGCTGAAGCCATGCACCGTTCTGTGGCCAACATCATCGTAGGTGGCTTTGGCGCTGGCGCCACGGGTAAAGGGGCTGCGGCCTCAGATGTACCGGTGAACGTCACCGAAACCACTGCCGACGATATTGGCTTGCAATTAGGCTATGCTCATAACGTCATGATCGTGCCCGGTTACGGTTTAGCCGCTGCCCAAGCCCAACACGAACTGGCTGAATTAGCCAAGTTGTTGACTGATAGTGGTATCAACGTCAACTACGCCATTCACCCCGTGGCTGGGCGGATGCCGGGTCACATGAACGTCTTATTAGCCGACGTGAACGTGCCTTATGATCAAATGAAACAATTAGAAGATGCCAATTCCATGTTTGAAGATACCGATGTTTCCCTAGTCATTGGGGCCAACGATGTCACCAACCCCCTGGCCCGGGAATCTGGCAATCCAATTTCAGGGATGCCGATTTTAAATGTGGACCAATCTAAATCCGTCGTGGTTATCAAACGGTCCATGAGTACCGGTTATGCCGGGGTAGCCAATCCACTTTTCAGTGACGACAAGACTACCATGTTCTTTGCGGATGCGAAAACTGGCCTGCAGGATATCATTGCCGCTACCAAACAATATTTGGATTAAACTAAAAAAAATTATTCTGTTTTTAAAAAAATAAATCTCATTCATTTCCGGGGCAAAATGCCTCATTCAGGAAATGGGTGAGATTTATTTTCATGAGATGCTTATTTATTATTCACGGTAAAGCGGCCTTGCTTAACTTGGGGATTTTCAATTTCATCTAAAATCGCCACGGCATAGTTCCCGGTGGTCAAAATCGATTCCCCGTTGCTGTCGGCCATTAACTGATCTGTGCCCCGGATATAAGCACTTTTATCCCCGGGCACAAAATTACCGGCTGGGGAAACGGCCACCCAGTTCACATCAGTGATCAATTGCAGGAATAAGTACTCCCGATATTGTTGTTCCGGCACATCGATCCACTTATCTGAGTTAGGAGAATGCCGCAGTTCTTCGATCAAGAAGCGTCCACTGGCTGTCTTCAAGCTCGAAGCCCCCAGCAAGAAGAAAATCCGGGGTTTGTCTGTGCCCCGTAACTCGTGAATTAACTTAGCCGCTAAGTCCACGTGTAAATAACCCAACCCGGAGAAACGCCCCACGGCAAAACCATCGATGACCACGTCAAAGGCGGTTAAATCCGCCTTGGTCAAGGCAAACGCGTCGCTTTCCAAAATCTGGGCATCGGCCCCTAACATATCCTGGGCTTTTTGGGCATTGCGGACGATGGCTGTAACCTCATGGCCCCGTGCCTTGGCTTCTTCATATAACTTCGACCCCGCATGTCCGGTGGCCCCGATAACGCCAATTTTCATAATTGAATGCCTCCCTATGCAAAATTATTAACTACTGTTAAGTATAGCCAATTTCTCCAAATTAAGCTCAGAATACGCTTTCTGGGCGACAGCCTAGGTTTTTTCCTTGACCAAAAATGTAAATTTAGCCCATAATATAGACAAACGACTAGAAAGGCAGCCATATGAAATTACTCAGTATTATTGTACCCTGTTATAATTCCGAAAATTACATGGAGCGGGCCATTAACTCGGCACTTCTAGGCGGCCAAGCCGTGGAAATCGTCATCGTGGATGATGGTTCCAGTGACAAAACCCCGGAAATTGCCGACCACTACGCCCAATATTTCCCAGAAGTTGTCCAAACCGTGCATCAAAAAAATGGCGGCCCCGGTGAAGCTATCAACGCTGGTCTTCGCCATGCCACGGGCCAGTATATTAAAATCCTGGACAGTGACGATTGGCTGGATTTCAGTGGCTTTCAACAAATTCTCAATTTCCTGCGGGAACTTGAAGGCCATGATCAAACCATTGATTTATTAATCAGCAATTATGTTTACGATAAACAGGGGGCCCGCCGGACCAAGGCCATGCACTATGGCTCCTTTATGCCCATTGATCGGGAGTTCACCTGGGCGGATGTGAATTTTTCACCCGGCAAATACATGCTGATGCACTCCGCCATTTACCGCAAAGCTATCCTTGAAGCAGCCCAGGTCAAATTGCCCAAGCATCGTTTTTACGTGGACAATTTATATGTCTTTGCGCCTCTGCCCTTTGTAAAAAACATGTACTACATTGATACCACCGTGTACCACTATTTCATCGGTCGCGACGATCAATCCATCAATGAAGACGTCATGATTCAACGTATCGACCAACAATTAGCCGTGAACAAGGAAATGGTCCAGATCTACGACCAAGCTGACATCACCGATCCCCACCTCCGCAATTATATGGAAAATTATCTACAAATCATCACCGCCATCTCCTCGATTTTCTTGATCAAAGATGGCACCCCGGAAAGTCTCCATAAAAAAGATGCCTTATGGGCTTTCATTGAAAAAACCAACCCTGACCTATACAGCCGCCTGCACAGCGGCTTCCTGGGCCACGGGGTCAATCTCCCCGGCAGATTAGGCCGCCACACAGCCATCGGGGCCTATCGCATCGTCAAACGCATTTATGGGTTTAATTAAAATTCAAAACGCCTTTGCCAATTCGAACGAATAGTTCGGATAGCAAAGGCGTTTTTATTTTTTAGTATAGGTTACTATCCGGCCCATAGGCAGCCAGATTCTTTTTCACATCTTTCAAGAAGCCCCCGGCGGCTACACCGTCTAATAAACGGTGGTCCACTGATAAGGACAGGTTCACCATATCGGCGAAGGTGAAGCCCCGGCCATCTGGGGTGGGTTGGATGGCTTTTCTGATGGATTCGATTTGAATGATGGCCGCTTGGGGATAATTGATGATCCCCATGGAAGCCACGGACCCAAAGGAGCCAGTGTTGTTCACCGTAAAGGTCCCACCTTGCATATCATCAGCAGTGGCGGTACCGTTGCGGACAGCGCTGGCCAAGCGATTGATTTCAGCAGCAATGCCTTTGATGGATAGGTCATCAGCATGTTTGATCACGGGGACAAATAATTCATCCCCCTTGGCCACAGCAATCGAAATATTCACCTGTTTATGGGTGATCTTCATATTATTTTGCCAAGAGCTATTGATCCGGGGATGTTTAGCTAGGGCTTGGGCCACAGCTTTCACAAAGAATGGGAAATAAGTTAACTTAAAGCCTTCGCGTTTTTGGAAGTTGGCTTTTTCTTTTTGTCTTAAAACCACGATATTGGAGACGTCTTGTTCCACCATCATCCAACCATGGGGAATTTCATTTTTACTTTGGGACATATGGGCGGCAATGGCCTTACGGACACTGCTGCCGGGGGTGATGATATCCCCAGGTAATTGGCCATCGAACCCGGTGTTTTGCACTGGGATTGGCGTTGGGACAGGGCTGGGTGCTTGATGGGCCGCAGCTGGTGCAGGTTGGCTGACTTCTTCAGCCATGAAGTTTTCCACATCTTGGCGGGTCAGGCGCCCTTGGTGGCCGGTGGCGGGGATGTCATCGGCATGGAGGCGATACTTGGCCAACAGGCTGGCAACGGCCGGGGAGAATCTTGGGGCATCAGTTGTGGCTGCTGGTTGCGCCGCTGCCACTGGCGCTGGGTCTGGGGCAGCTGGTTCAGCGGAGGTCTCAGGTGTTGCTGACGCCGCTGTAGCCGCTGCTGGGGCAGCTTCTTCAACGGCACCTTCAACGTCGATTTCGGCCAAAGGGGCCCCCACGGCGATGGTATCGTCAGTGGCTGCCAGGACTTTGGTGATGGTGCCGGTAAAACTAGAAGGCACTTCCGCCACAACTTTGACGGTTTGCACTTCACAAATTGGATCATATTCTTCCACGTGGTCCCCAACTTGGACTAACCAGTCCACAATGGTGCCTTCTGTGACACTTTCACCTAAGCGGGGCATGGTCATTTCTTTTTTCACGATAATCTGCACACTTCCTTAAAATTCGGCGAGTTCTTGCATAGCTTGTTTCACTTGGTCCGGTTGCACCAAGAAAGCCTGCTCCAAGTTTTTGGCATAAGGCATGGCGGGACTATCTGGCCCGGCCAGGCGCTTGATGGGGGCGTCTAAATCAAACAGGGCTTGTTCGCTAATTATCGCGGAAATTTCCCCTAAAACGCCACCTTCTTTGTTATCTTCATTGACCAATAATACCTTGCCCGTCTTCTTAGCAGCGGCCACAATGGTGGCTTCATCCAAAGGGTAAAGGCTGCGGATATCCACCACTTCGGTTTGGATCCCACTTTTAGCCAATTCTTCAGCGGCTTGTAAGACATATTGCAAGGTAATGCCATAACTCATGACGGTAATATCGGTGCCCTGGCGCAAAACTTGGGCTTTGTCGATGGGGGTCAAAATTTCTTCATCGGGATCGATGTCGGCTTTAATGCTGTGATACAGGCGCTTGTGTTCGAAGAATAACACGGGGTCCGCACAACGGATCGCGCTTTTTAACAAGCCCTTGGCATCCCGCACCGTGGAAGGGGTGACCACCCGCAAACCGGGTTGGCCCACAAAGACTTTTTCCGTGGATTGGGAGTGATAAAAACCCCCGCCAACGCCGCCGCCATAAGGGGCCCGGAAGACCACGGGGGCCGACCAGTCGCCTTGGGAGCGATAACGCATGCGGGCGGCTTCAGAAATGATTTGATTGGTAGCCGGTAATATGTAATCGGCAAATTGGAATTCCGCCACAGCGTGATGGCCGCTGACCCCTAGACCAATGGCCAGGCCGGCGATTTCAGCTTCACTTAAGGGCGTATTGAAGACCCGCAGATCCCCATATTTTTCCGCTAATCCTTGGGTGACGTTAAACACGCCGCCCTTGGGTGCCCCCACATCTTCCCCAAAAACAGTTAGGGTGTCATCTTGGGCCAATTCTTCATCCAATGCCTGATTTAATGCTTGCAAGTAATCAATTGTTGCCATAGATCCCACTCTCCTTATCCACTGGGGCAAAAATATTTTGACTTAACACACTTAAGTCCGGTAGTGGCGCAGCTTCAGCTTGATCTGTGGCCACGTTGATATCTTTTTTAAGTTGTTTTTCTAAATCGTCTAATTCAGCTTGGGTGTAGATGCCTTCGTCTAAGACCTGTTGAGTCATGGTTTTCAAAGGATCGGCGGCTTTTACCTCAGCCAGTTCAGCTTTGGAGCGATAGATGCGCTGGTTGTCATCACTGGTGTGGTCTTGCATCCGCAACACGTGCAGATTGATCAAGGTAGCCCCGTCGCCCTTTCGCGCCCGGGCAACGGCTTCTTTAAAGGCTAAATAAGTCGCGGTGAAATCTAAGCCGTCCACATCGACACCGGGGATACCATAGCCTTGGCCCCGAAGTGCCAGGCTTTTGGCGGCATATTCTTCGTTGTGGGGGGTTGAAATGGCATAACCGTTATTTTCAATGACAAAAACCACAGGCAGCTTGGCCACGCCAGCGAAATTCAAAGCTTCGTGAAATTCCCCTTCACCGGTGGAACCATCCCCGGTGGTGACCAAGGTCACCCGGTCGCTGTTTTCCAGCTTGGCCCCATAGGCGATGCCAGTGGCCACGGGATATTGGCTGGCCACGGTTGAGGATTGGGAAACGGCTTTGACGCGTTTGGCAGCATAATGGTTAGGCATTTGCAGCCCGTGTCCTGAAGGCCCATCATAACGGCCAAAAGAATCCATTAAAATCTCTTTGGCCGTAATCCCAAACAGCATAAAGGCTGTCATATCCCGATAATAGGGTAAATAATAATCCTTCCCCGGCTCAAAGGCCATGGCCATACCGGCTTGTCCGATTTCTTGGCCTTGTCCTGAGGTGTGAAAGGATGTTTTCCCAGTGCGCTGGAGTTGCAGCATGCGTTCGTCCAGGCGTCTAGATCGTAGGATCTGGGCGTAGACCACCCGCAGTTGTGCTTTAGTCAAACCGCTCTCCTGTAGTTTTCTTGTCATTATTCGATGTAACCTCCATTTCGTTATGCTACTTAAAATCTATTTTTAAATATCTGTGGCCAGGCCTTTGGCGGCTAACGTCGCTTGGCGGATGGTTTCAGATAAGGTTGGGTGGGGATGAATGGTGGCCGCTACTTCGGCGGCCGAGGCGTTTAAGTACAAGCCTAAACTGGCTTCACTGATCATATCCGTGGCGTGTTCGCCCACGATCAAGACCTGCAATAAGTCATCGGTGTCCCCATCAATGGCCACTTGCACACTGCCGGCACTTTCCCCTTCAATCAAGGCTTTGCCATTGGCTTGGTAAGGAAAGATACCAGTTTTCACATGGGGATGTTGGTCCGGGTCAATGTTGGCCGGACCCACCACGGCCACTTCGGGGTAGGTGTAAATACAGCGGGGCACTTGGTCGTAATCAATGGGCTCAACATCTTGGCCGGCAATAAAGTCGGCGGCATGAATCCCTTCGGCCATGGCCACGTGGGCCAATTGCAGGGTATCGATGCAATCGCCAATGGCAAAGATATTAGGCACATTGGTTTCATAATGATTATCCACGGCAATAGTGTTTTTAGCTGTCAAAATCACGTCGGTATTGTCTAAACCAAAACCGGTGACCCGGGCCTGGCGACCCACGGCCACTAAAGCTTGCTCGGCAATAGCCGATTGGGCAACCCCGTTGGCATCCGTGTAGCGAATCATCACACTTTGATCCTCAATTTCACTGCTGGTGACCTGAGCCCCGGTGGTGATCTGGATACCACGCTTGGTTAAAGCGGCTTTTAAGGCCTTACTGATGGTTTTGGTCTCATTGGCCAGTAATTGGTCAGCGTATTCCAAAACTTGCACCTGGACCCCAAAATCATTCAATAAGGAGGCCCACTCTAAACCAATGGCACCCCCGCCGATAACCACCAAACTAGCGGGCAGATAATCTTGGGCTAACAATTCCTGGGAAGTCACCAGGCGGGTCCCATCGATCAATAAGTCCGGCAAAGTCTTGGCCGTGGCGCCAGTGGCAATGATCAGGTTGCGAAAATCTAAGGTGTCTACTTTGTCGCCAGTGGTCACTTGAATTTGCCGGGGGCTTAAAATCTTACCGGTGCCTTCAAAAACCGTGATGGCATTTTCTTGCATCAAATAAGCCACCCCTTGGCGCAGTTGGTCCACAATTTTTTCTTTACGGTCAAAAATAGTGCCAAAATCAAAGCCCTGGGCACTAGCTTCCACCCCAAACTCCGCCGCCCGCTGCACATCCCGCAGGACGGCCGCAGACTTCAAATAAGCTTTGGTGGGAATACAGCCTTGATTTAAACAAACACCACCCAAAAGTCGTGCTTCGATCAAAGCAACTTTTAAGTGGTGTTTGGCAGCTTGGATGGCTGCTGTATAGCCACCCACGCCACCGCCTAAGACGACAACATCATAATATGTATCCATTCATATACCTTCGTTTCTTAAAACTCGCGGAAGCGGGCTAGCCGTTTTTGAATCAGTTCTTCACCAGATAATTGGCTTAAATCGGCCAGCTTCAACAGTAATTTCTTCTTCAGATTTTTTAGCAAACGATCTTGATTCGTTGGTTCAGGAATAATGGTGTCAATAATTTTCATATCTAATAAATCATTGGGCGTCAATTTCATTAACCCCGCGGCTTCCCCAGCCCGGGCACTGTCTTTCCAAAGAATGGACGCAAACCCCTCGGGGGATAAGACGGAATAAATGCTGTTTTCAAACATCCAAACTTCATCGGCACAGGCTAGCGCTAGGGCACCGCCGGAGCCGCCTTCGCCAAAAATCGTGGCGATAAAGGGCACGGGCAGGTCATAAGACGCCTGGAGCAAAGCCGCAATGGCTTCACCTTGTCCGTGGGCTTCGGCATCGGCCCCAGGATAGGCCCCGGCGGTGTTGATCAAAGTCACGATCGGTCGGTTAAACTTAGCGGCTTGGCGCATGAGGCGCAGGGCCTTGCGGTATCCTTCTGGTTCCGGGTCGCCGTAATGGGTGGCAATTTTTTCTTCCACGGTTTCGCCTTTTTGCGTGGCGATCACCGTCACCGGCCGATTCCCCAAGCGGGCGATTCCCCCAATAATGGCGGGGTCGTCGCCGCCGTTACGATCCCCGTGTAATTCAACAAAATCATTAAACAGCCCATTGATCAACGTCTTCGTGCTGATTTTATCGGCACTGCGGGCGGCTTGGACCACTTCAGCTGCTGTTTTCTTCTGAGCCATTTCTTCTCACCTATTCTTCTTCCGGTTGGTTTAAGCGCACCACCTGGGCAATAAAGGCCCCCAATTTCTCCCGGGGCACAATGCTGTCCACAAAACCATGCTTTTGCAAGTTCTCCCCGCTTTGGAAGTCCTCGGGTAATTTCTTATGAATGGTCTGTTCGATCACCCGACGGCCGGCAAAGCCCACTAAGGTATGGGGCTCAGCGGCAATAATATCCCCTTGCATGGCAAAGCTGGCGGTAACGCCGCCGGTGGTGGGATCGGTCAAAATCGTTAAATAAAACAGGCCAGCGGCACTATGGCGAGCCACGGCCTGGGAGATTTTGGCCATCTGCATCAAGGCCGGCATCCCCTCTTGCATCCGAGCGCCCCCAGAAGCGGTAAAAATCACCACGGGCAACTTTTTGTTCAAGGCTCGTTCAAATAAACGGGTGATTTTCTCCCCGGTAATGGTCCCTAAAGAACCCATGATGAAAAAGGGGTCCATGATCCCCAAGGCCACATTGGCCCCGGCGATCCGGGCTTCCCCGGTCCAAACGGAATCATTGAGGCCGGTGGCTGCCTGGGCTTTGGCCAGTTTTTGGTCATAGCCCGGGAAGTTTAGGGGGTCTTTGGTTTGCAGATCCGTATCCCATGGCGTGTAGTCAGCTGTCAGCATGTCCAGGCGTTCTTGGGCCTTTAAGCGCATGCCATAGCCACAGTTAGGGCAGACCCGAAAAGCCCCGAAGGCCTTGTAATAAGCCCCTTCTTTACAGTGGGGGCATTGAATAAACATGTTATCCGGGACTTTTTGATTAAAATGTCTTTCTGGCTGTCGATGGGGATGGGTCTCAACGTACGGCTTTTTTTTGAAGAGATTCATGTTGGCGCTCCTTATGTCCGTGGCGTTCTAGGAAGTTTTTCAAGAAATGGGCTTCAATGTAGCTGTTATTGCCAGCCCCGGCTAAAAACGTGGGGTCGTCTAATAAGGCCCGTTGAAAAGCGCGATTGGATTGAATCCCTTCGATATCCAGCTCCTCTAAAATTCGGCGCATCCGGGCAATGGCGATGTCTCTGCTCTGACCATGGGTGATGAACTTGGCAATCATGGAATCATAATAAGGGGACACATCGCCGCCGGAATAAACCCCGCTGTCGATGCGCACGCCCACGCCGCCTGTTGGCAGGTAGAGATAATCTAAGTGGCCGGCAGAGGGCATGAAATTCTTATCCGGGTCTTCAGCGTTGATCCGACATTCCAAAGCATAGCCATTTAAAGCCAAGTCACTTTGGGCGAAGGGTAAATCTAACCCGGCGGCCACTAAAATCTGGGCCCGCACCAAGTCAGTGCCGGTGACCATTTCAGTGATGGGATGTTCCACTTGGATGCGGGTATTCATTTCCATGAAATAAAAATGATGGTCGCTATCCATGAGAAATTCCACCGTACCGGTATTCACGTAGTCGATGACGCTGGCGGCGGCCAAGGCCGTTTCCCCCAGTTGTTGGCGTTCAGTGGCGTTCAAAACCGGACAAGGGGTTTCTTCTAGGACCTTTTGGTGGTTCCGTTGCAGGGAACAATCCCGCTCAGGGAAATAAACCCCGTGGCCGTTTTGGTCCCGAAAAATCTGAACTTCCACGTGCTTGGCGGGACTGATGATTTTCTCCAAATACATGTCACTGTCATTAAAGGCACCCTTGGCTTCGCGCCGGGCTTCTTCAAAGGCAGCAGCTAGTTGATCGGCACTATCCACCCGGCGAATCCCCTTACCGCCACCACCAGCGGCGGCTTTTAACAATACGGGATAACCCACGTCCGCAGCAATTTTCTTAGCTTCCGCTAAACTGCTAATGGTGCCCACACTGCCGGGGATCACGGGAATATCATGGACGTGCATGGTATGCCGAGCCTTGGCTTTATCCCCCATGAGATCAATGGTCTCAGGTTTGGGGCCAATGAAGTCAATTTGACACTCGGCACACATTTGCGCAAACTCACTACTTTCAGACAAAAAGCCAAAACCAGGATGAATGGCTTGTGCACCAGTTAAGATCGCCGCCGACAAAATATTGCGCTCATTCAAATAAGAGGCCACAGGCATGGGACCACCCACACAAACGGCTTCATCTGCTAATTTCACATGAAGGCTGTTCACATCAGCCCTTGAATAAATCGCAACCGAGCGAATACCTAATTCCTTCAGCACGCGAATGATGCGCACGGCGATTTCGCCACGATTGGCGACTAAGACTTTCTGGTACATAGTTTTTTCTCTCCTTTAGGACACCATGAAGGTAATTGTAGCACTGCAGATGACTTGGCCATCAACAGACACAGTGCCTTCCCCAACACCGGCATTTTGCCGCAATTTCGTTAATTCTACCGCAATTTCTAGGGTATCGCCAGGGGTTGCCCAGCCACTAAAGGCGGCTTTTTCGATCCCGCCGAAAAAGGCAATATGCCCGGCAAACTCCGGCAGGGACAATAAAGCCACAGCCCCAGTTTGGGCCAGGGATTCCACCATGAGCATTTGCGGATAGCGGGCTGGCCCCTCAGCATAGCCTTGGACTACCGCTTCATTGTTGGTGATATTTTTAATAGCTGCACAACTTTTACCAGCCTCTAAGGCCACCACCCGGTCAATGAGCAACATGGGATACCGGTGGGGTAAAATTTGTTGAATGTCCACATTAGCTTGGGCCATTTTATCCCCTCCTTAATCCGGTTGAACCGTCATCAATGGTTGGTCGAAGTCCACCATATCTTCATTGTGCACGTCAATACTGACGACGGTGCCGTTAAACTCACTTTTAACTTCCGTCAGCATTTTCATGGCTTCAATGACACAGACGATTTGCCCCTTTTGGATGTGGTCGCCCACATGGACGTAATTATTTTTATCCGGAGCTGGTTGTAGATAAACCACCCCCACCAATTGGGCCTTGATCACACTGCGTTTGTCTGGAACTTTGGCAGCTGGCTTGCCAGCACCGCCGGCTTTAGCCGGGGCTGTTGCTGCTGGGGCCGCATTAGCCGCGACTGGCCCTGGGAGACTAGGGGCCACCGGGGCACTGGTTTCATTCTTGCTTAAATAAACATGAGCCCCGTCAAAATCCAGGTCCATTTCCCGGACCGTGGATTCATCGAAGGTCTGTAATAACTTAAATAATGTCTCTTGATCCATTGCTTATACACCTCGCCATTTCTTCATTGCTAATACGGCATCATGACCGCCAAAACCGAAGGAATTGCTGATGGCATAATCCACAGTGGCGTTTTGATTGGCTTCAGTGACCAAGTTTACCTGACAGTCAGGATCTTGTTCCGTGACCCCAACGTTGATTGGCATTTTATCTTTTTGCAACGCGGTCAACGTGGCGATGGCTTCAATGGCCCCCGCCGCCCCTAATAAGTGGCCGGTCATGCTCTTGGTGGAGCTGACTAAGACATCAGGTTCCTTGCCAAAAACCGTGTTGATGGCGATGGCTTCCATGACGTCATTGGCCTTGGTGCTGGTGCCGTGGGCATTGATATAACCCACTTGATCCGGGGTAATATCCGCGTCATCGATAGCGATTTGCATGGCATTAGCCGCACCGGCGCCAGTTGGGTCTGGGGACGTCATATGATAGGCGTCACAGGTACTGCCGTAACCCACGATTTCACCATAAATCTTGGCACCCCGGGCTAGAGCATGTTCTAAGTCTTCCAACACCAAAGTGCCAGAGCCTTCGGATAATAAGAAGCCCGAGCGCTTGGTGTCAAAGGGAATCGATGCTTGAGCTGGATCTGTGGCTCTAGTGATGGCAGTTAGGGCCGTAAAGCCGCCCACGCCCATCACGTTATTCACCGCTTCAGCACCGCCGGAGATCATCATGTCCGCCCGCCCACTTTGAATGTGGTGGAAAGCTTGTCCCAGGGCATCCGTGGATGAGGAACAAGCCGTCACGATACATTGACAGGTGTTCTTGGCTTTAAAGCGCATGGCGATATTGCCCGCTGCCATGTTGGCGATGGTTTCGGGGATAAACATCGGAGAAATCCGATCCGCACCCTTGGTATACATCTTCACCACTTGTTCGGTCATGGTGGTCAAGCCGCCAATTCCTGAACCATACATCACGCCTAAACGTTCCGGGGCAACTACGCCTTCTTCAAAGTTAGCGTCGGCCATGGCTTCTAGGGCTGAATAAACAGCGTATTGGGAAAATAGATCCATCCGCTTCGTATCTTTTTTGTTCAGCCGAACCACCGGGTCAAAATCTCTGACATCCCCGGTCAAGGTGACATTTAAATCAGAAGCATCAAAGTGGGTAATTGGCCCCGCAGCCAGCTTATTGGTATAAAGGCCGTCAATAAAACTCTTGACGTCATTACCAATGGGCGTCACGGCACCAATACCGGTCACAACAACTCTACGCAAAGTAATTCCTCCTAGTTTATAAATCCATGTTCCGAAGATCAGCGGCCGCCTGCAAACTACATGTACATGCCGCCATTCACACTAATGGTTTGGCCGGTAATGTAGTCGTTTTCGGCTAAGAAAATGGCCGTGTGGGCAATTTCTTCAGGTTCAGCGGCCCGTTTCAACGGGATCCGAGCCAATAGTTCAGCCTGGACTTTGTCGCTGAGCTCTGTGGTCATCGCCGTATTGACCATCCCTGGGGCAATGGCATTACAGCGAATCCCCCGCAGTGCCCCTTCTAAAGCCGTGGTCTTGGTTAAGCCCAAGATACCTGCTTTAGCGGCACTGTAATTGGCTTGACCGATATTGCCGGTCAAGGCCACCACGGAGGAGATATTGATAATACTGCCGGATTTTTGTTTATACATTAATTTCAAAGCCGGTTGCAACACGTTAAAAGTACCCAACAGGTTGGTTTGGATGACTTTCATGAAATCATCTGCCCCCATGCGCAACAACAACTGGTCGTCGGTGATGCCGGCATTATTCACCAGCACATCCAAGGACCCATATTGGGCTTTGATGGCCTTCACCAAAGTTTGGCCGTCTTTGGGATCACTGATATCCCCAATGGCGGTGCCCACTTCATGATTGAAGTCGGCAAATTCGGCCAAGGTTTCAGGGGCAATGTCATGGCGGCTATTTAACACCACTTGGGCGCCTTTGGCCGCAAAGGCCAGGGCAATGGCTTTGCCAATACCCCGGGAAGAACCGGTGACAAATACAACTTTATCTGTTAAATTCATGCGTTCATCGCTCCTTGCAAAGCTGATACCGTGGCAGTCAATGTGTCTTGGTCTTCAACATGATAGGTCTTAATACCCTTTAAGGTCTTACGGGCAAAGCCACTTAACGTGTGACCGGGCCCAACTTCCACCAAAGTGTCCACGCCCAGTTCCCCAAGTTTTTGCAAACATTGGGCAAAATGGGTGGGCTCAGTAATTTGGTCGATCAACGTTTCAGCGGTGTTCACATGATCAAAAGGCACCACCAAGGTATTACTCAAAGTAAGCACTTTGGGATCTTTAAAAGCAGCTGCCCGTAAGTCGGCACTTAAATTAACCGCCGCATAGGACATCAACGGGGTGTGAAAGGCCCCGGCAACTTTTAGCGGAATGGTTTTAAAACCAGCTTCATCCAGTTTTGCCTTGGCCAAATCAACGGCCGCTGCATCCCCGCCAATCACCACTTGTTTGCTGGTGTTGTAGTTACAAATATTTACATAACCCGCCTGAATGTCAGCGCAGATGGCCGCCACTTGGGCGTGGTCTTTGGTCATCACAGCTACCATTTTGCCCTTAGACTTCTCAGAGGCGGTCTGCATCAATTGGCCCCGTTTGATGACCAGTTGAATGCCCGTCTTTAAATCCAGGGCCTGCGCCCCGATTAAGGCGCTGTATTCACCTAGACTCAAGCCTAGATGGGCGACGGGTTTTGGTAATTGGTCCGCCACTAAGGCATGGACCCCTAAACTCATGGCCACCACCATGGGTTGTAACATGGCGGTGTTAGCTAAGGCCGTTTCGTCATGGACTTTGGCTTGGATGTCAAAGCCACAAGCTGCGCTGGCCTGGTCAATGATATCGTGATAAGTTTTGTAATTATCATAAAGGTCTTGGCCCATATTCAAATATTGAGCCCCTTGGCCTGAAAATAAATACGCTAATTTCATTAAATAAATCTCCCAGCGTTTTGTAATAAGGCGTCGGTTTCTTGCACTAAGTCTTGAATAATTTCAGCAGCAGGTTGGATCTTTTTAACCAAGCCCGCAATTTCACCGGCCATAAAGGAACCAGTTTCCTTGTCCCCTTCTTGCACGGCCCGGCGTAAACTACCGTTACCCAATTCATCTAACTTAGAGAAATCTGGGTTCGGTTGTTGGGCTTCAGCCTTTTCCATTTTCAAGAACTTCTTGCTCATCTTGGTCTTCAAGACCCGCACCGGAGCTCCGGCATATTGGCCAGTGACTTGGGTGTCGATATCTTTGGCCTTGAGCACCGCATTTTTGTAGTTGGCGTGAATATTGGTCTCTTCAGCGGCTAAAAAGCGGGTCCCCATTTGGACTCCACTAGCCCCTAACATGAAAGCGGCGGCAATTCCCCGGCCATCGCCAATACCCCCGGCCGCAAAGACGGGAATATCCACGGCATCTACGACTTGAGGTACCAAGGCCATGGTGGTCAATTGGCCAATATGGCCGCCGGACTCCATGCCTTCAGCCACCACACCGTCAACACCAGTACGGGCCATCATGCGGGCCATGGCAGCTGAAGCCACCACGGGTACCACTTTACTGCCAGCCGCTTTAAAGGCGTCTATGTACTTACCCGGATCCCCAGCCCCCGTGGTCACCACGGGGACATGGGCATCTAGGACAACTTTGATGACTTCATCCACAAAAGGCGATAAAAGCATCACGTTGACCCCAAACGGTTTGTCCGTTAAGCTGCGGGCAACTTTGATTTGTTCGGCCACTACCGCCCCTGGGGCATTGCCGGCACCGATGATGCCTAAGCCACCACCGTTTGAAACTGCTGCAGCCAATTGGCCGTCAGCTACCCAAGCCATCCCACCTTGAATAATGGGGTAGCGGATTCCTAGATCCTCAAAAAAGGCCGTTGCTTTCATTTGTTCGACTCCTTAACTTAGGCTTGTTTTTCCACGTAATCAACTAAATCTTTAACAGTATCAATACCATCTTCAGCTTCGATCTTCACATCAAATTCGTCTTCGATTTCGTTGATGATTTCAAAGATGTCTAAGCTGTCAGCGTCAAAGTCGTTTTTGAAATTAGATTCCAATTTAACTTCTTCAGGTTCTTTGTCTAATTGATCAGCGATGATGTCTTGAATTTTTTTGAAAGTTTCTGCGTTGTCTGCCATGGTTAAATACCATCCTTTATTTTTTATAGTTTTAATTTATTTTTTGATAACTCTGTAACCTAATTTAAAAGTGGTGCTATTGCTAAGCTGCGCTTAAAATCTGATGATCTCAGAACCCAAGGTCAAGCCCCCGCCAAAACCGGCCAAGGCGATGACACTCCCAGGTTTGATTTTACCAGCCGCGTTTAATTCATCCAATAAGATGGGCACGCTGGCGGCTGAGGTATTCCCATATTCACTGATATTCATTGGGAACTTCTCAATGGGTTGGTGCAGTTTTTTGGCGATGACTTCCACGATGCGGGCGTTGGCTTGGTGTAAGACGAACAAGTCCACGTCATCAGCCGTCAAGTTAGCCTGTTCTAGTGCCCGGTTGATGGACTTAGGCACATTTCTCGTGGCAAAGGTATAAACCGCCCGGCCATCCATGGTGACGTACTTACCCGGATTATCCTTGGTGGCGTCCTCACTAAATGGGGAGTCGTTTTGGGTACCGGCCATGGTGATTTTATCCCCCAAGTCCCCCATGCTCAACAAGTCTTCGCCTAGGAACATTTCCCCAGGTTCAGCGTTCTTTTCTAACAAAACGCCCCCAGCCCCGTCGCCAAATAAGACAGCGGTGGTCCGGTCTTCCCAGTCGGTGTACTTGGACAAAACTTCGGCGCCGATCAAGATCCCCTTGTTGTAGTTGGGGTTTGCAAATAAGCCCCGGACCACGCTTAAACCGTAAATAAAGCCGGAGCAAGCAGCATTTAAATCAAAGACAAAGGCGTTTTTAGCACCGATGGCCTTTTGCACACAAGCCGCAGCGGTAGGTACGGCTTCAGAAGCACTGGCCGTGGCCACCACGATGAAGTTGATGTCTTCTGGAGCCACCTGGCTTTGTTTTAACAAGTCTTCAGCCACGTTGACCACCAAATCCGTGGTATCTTCGTCAGTGACCACGTGGCGGCGTTTGATCCCCGTCCTAGAGCTGATCCATTCGTCATTGGTATCCATAATTTGGGCCAAATCATCATTTGAAATCACTTTACTAGGTGTGTAGTGTGCAGTTTTTGTAATTTTGAGCAAAATTAAAGCCATCCCTTTCTTTATATCCGGGTTGAAATTGTATTCGGCCGACCCTCTAAGAAGTTTAGCAGATGATCAATGGCCTTTTCAATCAGGCTGATCTCATTGTCACTGAAACCCTGTAAGAAAGTATCCACCATCTTACGATGAAATGAGGCATGGAGCCGATAAACCGAGCGGCCTTTTCTGGTCAATCCCAGGCGGATCACCCGGCGGTCATGTTCGCCCCGCAGCCGTAACACATAGCCTTTGCGGGCTAGATTATTCACGGTGGCGGTCAATGTCCCGGGGTTAATGGACAGCTCCTTGGATACTTGGGAGCTGGTTTTGTGTTCGTACATTGAAATGGCATTGATCGCATGGATCTCTTTAATGGATAAATCACTAAAGGGACCCTTTTTTAATTCTTTTTCTTCAATATTGGTAATATCCCGGTAAGCCTGAACGAGTTTGGTGTTAATTCTTTGTTTAACATCACCAGTCACGCGGTTTTCCACCTTCCATAGCTAATGTACCACAAAGGCTAGCTTGGCAAGGCAGGCTTTTTGCCCGTCTAATAAGACAGTGCCTTTGAATTCATAATCCTGGCCGTCTTTTTCAGTCAGTGCCACCTCATAGGTCAATTCACTGCCGGGGGTGACGGTCTTTCGAAATTTGACCCGCTTTAAACCCGCCAGTTCAATGACGGCGGCCTTATTTTGAGATTTGATAAAAATTCTGGCAGATTGCTGTAGACCCTCTACCAATAATACCCCCGGTACCACGGGTTCCCCAGGGAAATGGCCCTGAAAATAAGGGGCATCTACCGCCACAGTTTGATGGGCGGTGATAGAATCATCGTTAATCTCCAGGATTTCATCCACCATCAGCTCACTGCCCCGTTCTGGGATCAACGCTTCAATTGCTTTTAAAGAGAGACTAGTCACGAGCGACCTCCTAAAATTTACTTCAAACATCAAAATATTTAACTTTAAGCATAGTACCCTGTAAGAAATAAAATGTCAAATTTCAACTACCCATTAAGTAGCAGCTTCACCGCCGCCTCTAAGCGTTGCTGGCCTTGTTTAGGGGCAATGGCGTTAAAGCCTTTGCCTTGAATCAAATGGGCACTTTTATAGCTCATGCTGACGAAATCCGCCGACAATTTCGGGTCAATATCAATGATCCGCTCAAAGGCCGAATTACTGGTGACCAAGATTTTGTCGTAGTCATGGACTTGGAGTAAATGAGCCAGGCGCAAGGCCTGTAAATAGGTGACGCTATTTTTATAGACCACCAGCGCCCGCCAATTCTTGGCGTTTAAATTCAAGGGATTGTAGCGATCGGACAAATCCCCCCGCAACCAAAGAATTTGCTTATGGGTATACATCCTAGCCCGCAGCATGGTGGCAAGGGAATCCTGTTGTTCACTGCGGCTGGTGAGGACACTGTCAAACCCCGCCTTTTGGGCCAGCAGCTGCAAGCGGGTACTGATCACCGCCAACTGGGGCTTTTTGGCCGCGTTTTGGAAAAAGGGCTGAATACACTGGAGGGCAAAGCCACTGGTCAAGGCTAGAATATCAGCATTTTTGATCAGTTGGATCTGCTTGCGCTGCAAGTGTAGGGGGACGAGTTCCGTGAGATTAATAAAATCAGTTTGCTGCTGGAGCAGACGGGTCAACAGTCTGGTGGGCAGGCTTTTTTGCGAACGTGTGATTAAATATTTTTTTGCCATATGGTCTCCTGTACCAAATTAATAAACAGTCATTGCGTTAATTTTATGGGAAATCGCCGCATTTTTCCAGTGAATTTATAATTTATTTTCATGAAACCATTATTTTACGGGGAATAGTTGACATAAATTAAATAACGTGTAACATTATATATTGACTGTTCGTATACGAACAAAGTAAAGGAGCGGCAGTTATGGAAGCAAATCAAGTAGCCATGATTCAGCAACTGTTATCCCAGAATCGGCGCTTTCGCAAAATTACCCAACGCCTATCCAGTGAAGTAGCCAAGCGCCACAACGTGACCTATACCCAAGTGTTGACCCTAGAAATCCTGCGGCACCATCCCAACACGGATTTGAATCAACTAGCAGAGCAATTGCATCTATCCAAAAGCTCGGTATCCGGCATCGTTGAACGCTTAATCACTGGGGGCTTGGTGGCTAAGGCCAAACAAGACCAAGACCAACGCAAGCTGGCCATCCAATTGACCAAAAAAGGTCAAGCATTGGATGCCGCGATCCACACCGAATTCTACGCCCAATTGGCCCCGGTGCTACAGGTGCCATCTTCTGAACTTGCGTCATATTTCAAAACCCAGCAACGCATTATCGAAAAATTCGAGGAGGAATGTCAATGAACGTCAGTCGACGTGAGTTAAATATTTTACTAATTGTCGGCATCGGTAACTTTTTAGGATTCTTAAACCAAACCCTGATGAACACTGCCTTGCCAAGTATTATGCGGGAATTCTCTATTTCCGCCAGCCAAGGGCAGTGGTTGTCCAATGGTTATATGTTGATTAATGGGGTCATGATTCCTTTGACCGCTTTTTTAATGGACCGCTTTAAGACTAAACACCTATACTTGACCGCCATGTCCATGTTTACCATTGGGACGGTGGTGGCCGGGTTTGCCCCGGACTTTTGGATCTTGATCCTAGGGCGCATGTTCCAAGCCGCCGGGACCGGGATTTTAATTCCTTTAATGAACGTGATCACCATGCGCATCTTCCCCATTAACAAACGGGGGCGGGCCATGGGCTTCATTGGCTTGGCCATGAACTTTGCCCCGGCCATTGGGCCCACTTTGTCCGGGTATATTGTGACCAACTTCACCTGGCGCTACTTATTTTACATGGTGGCCCCTTTAGCGATTTTAGACGTGATTTTGGCAAGCTTCCTATTGAAGAACTATGGGGAAACTGTCAAATTGAAATTCGATACCATCAGCATCGGTTTATCCATGGTGGGGATGGGGGCCTTATTAGCCGGCTTAAGCAATGCCGGAGAAGGCAACTGGCTGTCCTGGTCGGTGATTGGCCTGATTTTCTTAGGGCTAGCCGTCCTCACTTATTTCGTCCGGCGCCAAATGCACCGGCCAACGCCCTTACTAAATTTCAAAGTCTTCCAATACCGTAACTTCACCTTGGCGGTCATCACTAACGTCTTCGTCATGATGGCTTTATATGGTGGGACCTTGTTGCTCCCCTTATTTATTCAAAACGTCCAGGGCCAATCCGCCCAAATTTCTGGGTTGGTATTACTGCCCGGGGCATTGATCACCGCCATTATGTCCCCGATTTCCGGGACCCTGTATGACCGTTATGGGGCTAAATACTTGAGCTTTATTGGCCTGTTGATCCTAGCCATTAGTACCTTTATGTTCGCCCAGTTACAGCTGGCCACGGGTTTGTTGTACATTATTATTTGTCAGGCCGTGCGCAACTTGGCCATTGGCCTGACCACCATGCCCCTGCAAACCGAAGCTTTAAATGCCCTGCCCCGGAATTTGATTTCCCACGGCTCGGCCATGTATACCACCATTCGCCAAATCGCCGGTTCCATGGGGACCGCCTGCTTGATCACGGTGATGAGTCTGGTTTCTAAAGCCTCCAGTCATCATGCCGCTTTGGCCCAATTGCAAGGTATCAACACCGCCTACGCCGTTTGTGGCGTCTTAGCCTTAGTGGGTGCCTTTTGTGCCTTGAAACTAGTTCCTCGCCGGGACAAAGCCCCACAACCGCAAAATTTCGATGCCAGCGGTGCGGATATTAAGAAAATGGAATCTACGGATACAATTTAGGAGCAATTATGCCAGATAAAAAAGCATTAGCCGATTATGAAGTCGACATCCCCAATGTGGCTGCCCTATTGGCAGACACCCCGGTCCTGCAGCAATTCTTTAATGCCCTCACCCCCGGTTACCAACGGGAATGGGCCCGCTATATCTTCGGCGCCAAAGCCCAAGCCACCAAAGACCGCCACTTGGCGGATATGAAAGTGATTTTTGAAGCGGGTTATAAATCAAAGCGAGCTTATGGGTCGCGGAACAAGTAACTTTAAGGTATACTACCTGCAAAACCTATTTAAGAGGGTAGATATTATGTCTGAAGCATCAACTTTTTGGGATATGGTTGCGCAGCAAGAATTACAATATGGTAATGTCAGTACCCCTGAACTAGATTGGGGTCCAGACATAGAGGTTGAAGACATCAATAACTAGATTTTTTAACCCGACCTGGCCAATAATATTCGGACTTTATATGAGAAATGACGGTAATTTCAACTTTTACCTGAGTTTCTCTTTTTTTTACCCCCATAAACCGATATAATGTTTTCATAAAGTATTAGAAATCAATGAATTTACTATGAGGAGATTACCCATGAAAATTATTATCACGGTCATTGGCCAAGACAAAGTCGGTATTGTGGCCCAGGTTAGCGCGAAATTAGCAGAACTCAATATTAATATTATCGATATCTCCCAAACTTTGATGCAAAATAACTTTACCATGATCCTAATGGGTGAAACCGCCAGCGATAAAGCGGATATTGAAGGGATTCAAAGTCAGTTAACCGCTTTGGGCGGTCAAATTGGCGTGGATATCCGTACCCAACGGCAAGAAATTTTTGACGCCATTCAAAAACTCTAGGAGGTATTCATGGAAAGCAGACAGATTTTAGAAACCATCCAAATGATCTCTGATGAGAATTTGGACATTCGGACGATCACCATGGGTATTTCCCTGTTGGATTGTATCGACAGTGATCCTAAACGGGCCAACCAGCGCATTTATGACAAACTCATGCGCAGTGCCAAGGATTTGGTGAAAGTCGCCAACGAAATCCAAATGGAATATGGTATCCCCATCGTGAACAAACGTATTTCCGTCACCCCAATTTCCATTGTGGCCGCTGCCAGCAACACGGATAACTATGTCAGTTTTGCCCAGACTTTAGATAAAGCCGCTACGGAATTAGGCATTGATATCATCGGCGGTTTTTCGGCCCTGGTGCAAAAAGGGTTTCAAAGTGGCGACACCAAATTGATTGCTTCTATTCCCGAAGCCTTAAAAGCCACCAGTCGGGTGTGCAGCTCCATTAACGTTGGCTCCACCAAAGCCGGCATCAATATGGACGCGGTGCAGCAAATGGGCCAAATCATCAAGCAAGTGGCGGCCATTGATCCGGTGAAGTGTATGAACCTGGTGGTCTTCGCCAATGCCGTGGAGGATAACCCCTTCATGGCCGGCGCCTTTCACGGGGTGGGCGAAGCCGATCGGGTCATCAACATGGGGGTCAGCGGCCCTGGTGTCGTGAAGCACGCCTTAGAACAGGTCAAGGGTCAGCCCTTTGACGTGGTTTCTGAGACCATTAAGAAAACCGCCTTTAAAGTTACCCGCATGGGCCAATTCGTGGGTAACGTGGCGTCTGAGCGCCTGGGCGTCCCCTTTGGCATCGTGGATCTCTCCTTGGCCCCAACACCGGCTCGGGGAGACTCCGTGGCCGAAATCTTGGAAGAAATGGGCTTAGAAAGTGTGGGTGCTTATGGCACCACGGCCGCGTTAATGCTTTTAAACGATGCGGTTAAAAAAGGCGGCGTCATGGCCTGCGAGCACGTCGGTGGGTTGTCCGGCGCCTTTATCCCAGTGTCAGAAGACGCGGGGATGATCAAAGCCGTGGAAGCTGGCCGCTTAGGCTTAGAAAAACTAGAAGCCATGACCGCCGTTTGTTCCGTGGGGTTAGACATGGTGGCGGTCCCTGGGGACACCCCAGCCAGCACCATCAGCGGTATGATCGCCGATGAAGCCGCCATTGGCGTGCAAAACAACAAGACCACCGCCGTGCGGGTCATCCCCGCCACCGGTCAAAAAGTCGGTGAAGACATCAACTTTGGCGGCCTCTTCGGTCACGCCCCCATCATGGCCGTGAACCCCAGCAGTGCTGCGGACTTCATCGCCCGGGGCGGTCGTATTCCCGCGCCAATTCATTCCTTTAAAAACTAACAGAAATAAGCCGCTGACTGAAAATCCAAATTCGATTTTCGGCCAGCGGCCTTTTTCTTACGTATGAAACATTTTTTGCCCATTTTGTTTGAGGCTATGCTTTTCGAACAACAAATTAGCTACCAAGGCGATGGCTAAAATGATAAAGCTAATTAAGGTGAGCCATAAGGGCGCTTGGCGGCGGATCAAGGCAATGGCTACTAAAATACCGCTGATAATGGTGTAACAGATTTGGTAGCTCATCAACGTGTAGTTATCCGAATGCTGGCCGAGTACCAAAGTGATGGATACCCCGACCAGGACCACTTGTAAAATCGGGCTCACAATGAGTATGGACCAGCCCTGGCCACCCCCCTGCCAATCCAGCCCGGCCAACACCGTCAGGGTCAGCAAAAATAAATAAAACAACAATTTCACTGGGTTGACCCGAAAGCGCTTGATCATCAAACTGGCGGTGAACACAAAGCCGGCGCCCCATAAGACCCACAGGACCCACCAGCCCTGGGCCGGGTCATAAGTCAGGATATTGACCACGGTACAAATTAAACTGGCGGTCAATAAACTCAAAAACAACCAGCGCAAGATGGAACGGGCTTTAAAGGGATGTTCCGGGTAGCTGGGGTACGTTTGCGGGCTGGCTTGGTTTGTGGCTTGGCCGATAGTGGGGGTCAAACACAGGGGGCAAATTTTGGCATCTGGCAACAACTGCATTTGGCATTTCAAACAGCGCATTATTTAAGCCCCCAATCATTGGAGTAAATCAGAATATCTGTGTGAACCAAGCGCTTCAGTTCCGCAAAGAAGTTGCGAATCAGAGTTGGTTCCAAAATTGTGCGGTTGAAGGACAGGGTCAATTGGTCTTCAAAGGTCACCAGATTACAAACCACTGGATTAGTTTGGCTGGGATAGGCCACAAATTCAAAATTCGCCACGGCCGCGGCCATATCCGCCGGTAACTTCACCACCCCTAAGTTGGAAAACGTCAGGGTGGTGCTCTTATTGCCCCCCATGCGAAAGCCCGTCCGAACAATCAAGGTTTTGGGCACCAAGGGCACAAAGCGTACGAATTTATTCCGGGCTAAACTCACATTGCTGGCAATCATTTGCCGCAAATTCGCAGCATTCAACTGGCTTTGTAATTGTTGGCTGAGACTGGTGATGATCGTGGCTAAATCCGGGTTTAGTTGGGGCTGCCAAGTTAAGGTGATGGAGCCAAAGAAATTCCGCAGGGTCGTGGAGGGGAAATAGGCCCGTAAATTCACTGGCAAGACGATGACGATGGGCTTATGCAACTGGGTGGCATCCAGGTCTTGGGTGATAGCCTGCATCAACAAAGCCGTCAGTAAACCTGTGACAGTGGTGTTCTTGGCGTGGGCCAGGCGGTTCACGGCCGCTGCCGACAGCACCCCAGTGATCACGTTATGGCCCACGGGGTTCAAGGGCCGCCCCTTCAATTTATAAGCATTGCTGGTTTCCACTGGAGACGCTGGTTTAAACTTGGGGGTCATTTTCGCATACTTCAAGTAGCTATCCTCAATGCCGTCAATGCCACTGCCGGAAATGTTGACAAGTTCATTGGCTGGCGTTGCCAAAGTTGTCTTGCTTTGTTGCAGGTAATAATAAATCAAGGCTTTTAAAAAACTCAAGGCCCCCATGCCGTCGGTGATGGCATGCTCACATTCAAGGGACAGGCGCGACCCACTATATAGAATCCGCATTAAAAATGGCCCATCATATTCGGAAGCAATCTCAGTGGTGGGATACAACGTCTCCGGGCGGCTTTGAAAGTCATGGGGATTGGACTCAATATAATTCCAAAATAACCCCTTGCGCAAGCGGACAAAGAAAACGGGAAATTTTGGGCGCACAATGGCAATCGCCTGTTGTAGCCATTGGGGATCAATGGGGGCTTTCATAAGTACCGCCACTCGAAAAACATTACTATTTTGTTTGCTGGCTGTGGCTGGAAAAACTTTACCGGTATTATCTAATTGATACCAATCATCCATATTATTTATCCCATCTATTAATATAGCTTCAGTCTACCATAGCGCTGTCGTTAAGCACTCAACCCCCAGGCTGAATTGTCAGCGTTTCCTAAAAACTAGCTGGCCACAAAAAAAATTCGCTGGTGCGTCCTATCAGTGGGACTGACCAGCGAATTTTTGACGTTGTTGTCTACTTACGATTGACTACCATTGGTGGCACAGGCTTGGCTCTTGCGGCGGCGAACCACTACCCTGCCAGCTTGCCAACAAGTGAAATACAAAAGCCCAAATTGCACCAAAAAGTTGAGACCTGATCCTGGGCCAAGGCCATACCAGCCCGCCATGGCACCTAGTAGATACCAACTGCCGCCCACTAGGCTAAAGTGTAAGCCCGTCCGCAGAGCCAGTGACAACCCCTTAATTTTGAAAATCACGTAGGGCCAAACGATCATGAGACCCAAGAGACACCAAATCAAAAAAGAGACGCCTAAGGTTGCTAAAGGCCGGCTAAATCCCGGAACTAAGCTCAAACTTAGGGGATGACTCCCATTAAAGGAAGGTGTCGTTGTATTTAAAATACCCAACACCGTGCCAATGGCAAGCCCTAATCCAGAAATTTTCAAGAAATGTCGCATCGTTTTCTGCCTCCCAAATTGCTGTTCAATTGAATTATCCGTCCACATATAAGTCGTTAAATTGTCGTTAAATACACTGGGTTTATTTGTAAAGTTAATATATCACCTTTTTCTCATTTTAACAATTTAAAATTTCATTTGATATATTGCTTGTATTTTTTAATCTAGCGATTACCCCCTGTTATTATCGTATTATTTCGGAAATTCCGTATCAATATTCGAAGAATAAATCTAATTGATTTCCAATTCAAAAATTAATATTAGCATTTTCTAAACCGAAATCAACCAAATAAACCCCCGGAAAATTCAGTTATTTTCCGAGGGCTTATTAATATAGCTTACTTTTTAGAATCATTCGAAAAGAAACGCAACATCCTGTCATAAACGCCCAAATACGTGAGCCCAATAAATACCAACCAAACAATCGCCAGACCAATAGCCAGGCCTAAGAAATTGGTGGTTTGACCGCGAAACAGGTTAATGACGATAAAAACAAGTGGGATGAGCAACGCCTTTAGAAACAAAAGACTGCCCCGTTTGACGGCGAGCAACATCATGACGCACCCCCTTGCTAAATCAGAGCCTAATCCTACAAGCTTATTATATTCCCTACGATTTGAAAGCGCTATCTTTTTGCCCGTAAAAATAGCCAAGACAGCTGTCCTGGCTATTTTTTCATTAAACTTTGGCGGTATTCTTGGCTTTGACATATTGGGCCAAGGCGCCGGAAATTTCCGCGTGTTGCATCGGCGTGGTGATGTGAATGCCGTTGAAGTGTTCACAAATCACATCCACTAATTCTTCAGCGATTTGCAGGCCAACTTCCCGTTCATTCCCATCAGCTTCTGCCGCCTTCATCCGGGTCAAGGTGTCCTCCGACAAGCGGATGCCCGGCACTTCATGGTGCAAGAAGCGGGCATTGCGGTAGGACAATAATGGCAAGACCCCTACAAAAATAGGCACTTGAATGTCATTATCAGCCACCACTTTGGCCAAATCTACGGCAATTTGCGGATCAAAGATAGGTTGGGTGATGATGTAATCCGCCCCAGCGTCAACTTTGCGGGCAATGGTTTTGGGAATCCGGTCCAAATTACGGACGTTGGGATTCAAAGCCGCCCCCACGGAAAAGCTACAGGCTTTGCCTAATTTACGCCCCGTGGGTGAAATACCTTCATTATATTTCTTGAAGTAACTAATTAATTCCGTGGAATGGACATCGTACACCGAGGTGGCCCCGGGCAAGTCCCCGACTTTAGCCGGGTCGCCGGTGATCACTAGGACATCATCTAACCCCAACATGGATAAACCCATGATTTCGGCTTGCAGGCCGATCAGATTATGGTCCCGGGTGGTGACGTGGACCAAAGGCGTGATGCCATATTCCAGCTTCAACTTAGCTGCTAAAGCCAAATTGCTGATACGGGTGGTGGCCAGGGAGCCATCGGATAAAGTGATGGCGCCGATGCCAGCTTCGGCCAAGGCTTGGGCACTCTTTAGAAAACGGTCGGTCCTTAAGGTCTTGGGTGGGTCTAATTCCACCAGTGGGACCTTTTTAGTTTTGACCGCTTCTAAGAAAGGATGGGTGCGGGCCACGGCGGCCTGGTTTTCAGCTTGTTGCTGGCGAACCTGGATGTTGATCTCCGGTTGAACCGGCTGGCGGCTCTTTAACCCGGCGAATAACCCGGCAATGTGTTCCGGTGTGGTGCCGCAACAGCCCCCGATTAAGTGGGCGCCCTTTTGGCGGAAGGTCTCCGCATAGGTGCGGAAATAAGCCGCGGAGCCGTCATAGATCAACTGGCCATGTTCCATATTGGGCAAGCCCGCATTGGGATAAACCGCCAGCGGTGTGCCTAGAGGCAACTGGGTCTTTTCCAACGCTTCATTCATCTGGTACGGCCCCAAGTGACAGTTGGCCCCAGCTGCGGCCACCCCTAAGGCGGCCAATTCAGACAAGGCTTGGGTCAAAGAAGTACCACCCTGTAGCACCCCGGGGTCGTACATGGTGACATTGGCCACGATAGGTAAATCCGTGAGGCTTTGGACCACTTTAATGGCCCGTTTTAATTCGGCCAAATCAAAATAAGTTTCTAACAGCAAACCATCGATGGCCTTGGTGGCCAACAGGACTTCAACTTGTTGACGCACGCTGGCGTCAATGGCCGCTGGGGTCAGTAAATCGGGGTCGGTGATATCCGTGGATCCGGCAATCCCCCCAATGGTGCCTAAGATATACACCGGCCGTTCACTGGCGACTTTGGCGGTGTGGGCCAGACTGACGGCGGCTTCATTAATGGCCGTTAGTTTGTTTTCTAAGCCATAACGGCTGAGTTTAATGCTGTTAGCCGCATAGGTGTTAGTCTGGATCACATCAGCCCCGGCGGCGATATAAGCCTGGTGAATTTGTAAAATATCGCCACCATGGGTAAGATTCAAAGATTCAAAATCATGGCTAATGCCATATTGGCTGTAAAGTAAGGTCCCCATGGCCCCATCGGCCACCAGTACCTGATCTTGCAGTGCTTGTGCTAAATTTCCCATATTTTAAACAGCTCCTACGGATACCTCCGCTCTAACTTCATCGGTAGCTTGAACCATGTTCTTCAAGGCAGCGATGGCTTCCGGTTCATTACGCGTTTTCAAACCACAATCGGGATTGATCCAGAATTGATGGACATCAATGACCTTCAAAGCCCGATGAATATTCTGTTTGATTTCTTCAACACTTGGCACCCGTGGGCTATGGATATCATAAACCCCCAGGCCGATTTGTTTATCGTAAGTGACATTTTCAAAAGCCTTGATACTTTCACCATGGGACCGGGAAGTTTCGATGGAAATCACGTCCGCATCCAAAGCACTGATGGCTGGCAGGATATCTTCGAAATCAGAGTAGCACATGTGGGTATGGATCTGAGTGCTATCCTTGACCCCAGTCGTGGTGATCTTGAAGGCTTCAACGGCATTATCCAGGTAAGCCTGGCGGTATTTGGCCTTCAATGGCAGCCCTTCTCTTAAGGCAGGCTCGTCCACTTGGATGATGCGAATGCCCGCATCTTCTAAGGCTTTGACCTCATGACGCAGAGCTAGCCCAATTTGGTCAGCCACGATGTTCTTTGGTAAGTCGTCTCTGACAAAGCTCCAGTTGATGATGGTGACCGCACTGGTCAGCATCCCCTTCACCGGTTTCTTCGTCAAACTTTGGGCATAAACCGTCTCGTCAACCGTGATTGGTTCACTCCAAGACACATCCCCAAAGATTAACGGTGGCCGCACGCCCCGGGAACCATAGCTTTGGACCCAGCCATTATCTGTGGCATAAAAGCCGCTGAATTTTTGGCCAAAGTATTCCACCATGTCCGTCCGTTCAAACTCCCCATGGACTAAGACATCTAAGCCCAAGTCTTCTTGGATTTTGATCCAGCGTTTGGTTTCTTGTTTGATGAAGTCTTTGTATTCCCCATCAGTAATCTGTTTTTTGCGCCAAGCTAAGCGTTTAGCCCGCACTTCTTTAGATTGTGGGAAGCTGCCGATAGTAGTAGTTGGCAGTAAAGGTAAGTCCAAGGATTCTTGGGCAACGACCCGTTGTTTGTAAGGGCTGTGCCGTTCGACCTTGGACTGCAACATGGCGTCCACGGCCCGTTTAACCTCCGGATTGTTCCGGTGTTCTGACGTATTCAAGGCTTGTAGGGCCGCTTGTTGTTGGTCGATCTCAGCAGCAACATCTTTGTCATTGGCAAAGTCGGTCAACACTTTCAACTCGCCCAATTTTTCATCCGCAAAGGCAATGCCGGCTTTGATGGTTGGGTCCAAGTGGGTTTCGTTTTTAGTGGTGATAGGTACATGCAATAAAGAGTTGCTAGGTTGCAACCACAGATGGTCGCTATCCACAACCGTTAATAAGTCTTTAATAAGTTCTGTTTTTTGAGAAAAATCACTGCGCCAAACGTTGCGGCCGTCGATGATCCCGGCTGCTAAAATTTTGCCGGCGGGGAAGCCTAACGCCTTTAACTCTGGTAAAAGGGTGCCGTGATCATGGACGAAGTCAAAACCAAAGGCATCCACATCGAAGTTTAAAATATCTTCCAAATAATCTGGGCGTTCGAAGTAAGTCTGTAATTCGACTTTTAATTCAGGGGCAGCGGCCCGGATGGCAGCTAGGGCTTGGCGATACAATTGTAATTGTTTTGGATCAGTCAAAGTAACCAGGCTAGGTTCGTCTAATTGAATCCATTCTACGCCGTTGGCGGCTAATTCTTTGACCACTTGTTGATACAGTGGCAATAATTGGTTCAATAATGGGATCAATTCTTCAGTCGTTAAATGGGCATCGTGTAACTTGGATAATTTCAAGAAAGTCACGGGACCTAAGATAACGGGCTTGCCGTCAATGCCTAATTCATCTTTAGCTTCTAAATAACGAGTTAACCAAGGGTTGTCCAATAATTTGAAGGCCACATCGTCTAATTCAGGGACGATGTAGTGGTAGTTGGTGTTAAACCATTTGGTCATTTCAGCGGCCACGTGGTCTTTGGTGCCCCGGGCAATGGCGAAATATTCGGTCAAGCTTAATTGGTGATCAAAGTTGCCAAAGCGTTTGGGAATGGCATTAAAAGCCACCGATGTGTCTAAGACATGATCATAGTTGCTGTAATCAGCCACGGGAATCACATCAATACCGGCTGCTTGTTGTTTCTTTAAAGCTTCTAGGCGAATGGCTTTGGTGCGTTTTGCAAATTCGGCTTCATCAATATCATTGCGCCAGAATTTCTCCAATGTGAATTTCCATTCACGTTTTTCACCTATACGGGGATACCCTAAATTGCTTGCTAATACCATTCCTGATTCCTCCTTGATTATCTGTGTGTCCGTAAAAACAAAAAAAGCCCTTAGCAAAATAAAACATTTTGCTAAGGGCGTCTTATTGACGTGTTACCACCTTATTTTGCACATTGCTCACACAACATGCCTCTACCGGTTCCCCCAGGTCAAGCCTGGTAAACCGTAACGCGCTAATGGGCGCACCCATCATGTCCTCATCTCAAAGATTCAAACATGCACTGCTTCAAGACCATCTTCTAATTCCGTGACATTGCCCTTTCCCATCTTCCGGACTCTCTGTGAATTCACATAGAATTATACTCATCTTTTCATAGCAATTTAATATGATTAATGAGTAGTTTAACGGCAGTTGAGGCAAATGTCAAGCTTATTTGCTCAAAATATTTGTAAACGGCTTAATGGGCGCCCCAGGAAATGGTGCCTTGGGCTGCTAAAATGGTGTCGATGGCTTTTAATTCAGCGGCAGTAAAGTCTAAGTTGGCCAGGGCATGGACGTTATCCACCAATTGAGCGGGCCGGCTGGCGCCCACTAGGACACTGGCAACTTCTGGTTCCCGCAAGTTCCAGGCTAAGGCCATCTCCGCTAAGGTTTGGCCCCGCTTTTGGGCTAAGTCATTTAATTGGGCCACTGTTTTCAAGGTTGCTTCAACTTGGGCAGGGTGTAAGAAAGGACTGCTGGATTTTTTAGCCCGGGAGTCTTCAGGGATGCCGTGTAAGTACTTGTCCGTCAACAAACCTTGGGATAAGGCACTAAAGCCCACGGCCCCAATGCCGGCCTTGCGCAATTCTGGGAAGACGTCTGTTTCCACTTCCCGGTTGAACATATTGTAGCGGGGTTGATGGATCACAAATGGGGTCTTTAAATCTTTGAAGATCTTAGCAATGGCCGCCGTTTGCGCCCCACTGTAATTAGAAATCCCCACATATAAGGTCTTGCCCTCATGGACTAATTGGTCCAGGGCTAAGGCTGTCTCAGTGACATCGGTCTCAGGGTCTGGCCGGTGACTGTAAAAAATATCCACATAGTCTAAGCCTAGGCGCTGTAAACTCTGGTTGGCACTGGCAATGATACTTTTCCGGGAACCCCAGTCCCCATAAGGCCCGGGCCACATTTCATAACCGGCTTTGCTGGCGATGATCATTTCGTCCCGATAAGGTTTCATGTCGTGGGCCATGATGCGGCCAAAGTTGGCTTCGGCACTGCCAGGCACGGGGCCATAGTTGTTGGCCAAATCGTAATAGGTGATGCCTAGATCGAAGGCTTGGTGGATGATGGCTTGCTGGTTGGCCAGGTTATCCACGCTGCCAAAATTGTGCCAGAGGCCTAAGCCAATAGCTGATAATTTTAAGCCACTGTGGCCTAAGCATTTGTAAACCATCTGATCATACCGGGTGCTGTCTGCTTGATACATGAATAAATGTCCTCCTTAAAGAAAACGAGTTGTTGTTTGTCAATTGAGCCTTGTTTATCCCAGGGCTTATGTTAAAGTTAGTGTACTACTTCAAGTGAACTTGAAGTAAAGTCTTTTTTAAGGAGTGCCTATGAAAACTTATTCCATCAGTACCGTTTCTAAAATGTACCACTTGCCCGCTTCCACTTTGCGTTACTATGAGGAACTGGGTTTGTTATATAACGTGGGCCGCGATGGCATTCGCCGGGTCTACACCGACCAGCATTTATCCCGTTTGAGTGCTATTTGTTGTTTTAAAAATGCGGGGATGACCTTAAAAGAATTACAACTCCTCTTAAATTATGAATCTGAGAATAACGATTTATCTGCTGTTATTGAATTACTGCAAGCCCATGATGTGCGCCTCAAAGAACAGCTGGCCTTATTGTTGGATAATGAAAATCATATTCAACGAAAATTACACTTTTACCAAGATATCGCCGCCGCTGAAAAGGCTGGTAAACCAGCACCGGAATGGGCAGATTATAAGACAAAGAACTTTATTCCCGCCCACGATTATTTTGGCCCGGCTCCCCAAACTGTTGGGGTTGAAGAATAAAACCCTGGGCGCTGCCAAATACTAGATAGGAGGACATCGTTATTAATTTAGATAAAGCATATCCGCTAATCGCCTATCAACTACGGACCTCCTTTGCGTTTGATAAAGTACCTTTCACCAAGGACGTGATTGAGGTTCGCCATGTCCTTGATAAGGCCTACAAGATTGACAAAATCGTTATCTTAATTTCCAATCGGTCTCAAAGTGGCGCTGACCTGCTGTTTTTGAAGGCTCAGTTTAATGTGCTGTCGTTTTTAGGGCGCTATGGCGTTCATTTTCAACTCACGAACGATTTAGGGACTGCCCCACAGTTCGCGGGTGCCCAATATGCGATGCCTACCTCAGAGTTTGATCGCGTTGAACAAGAATTGACACAAAAATAAAGCTAATTAGTAAGAGCCATGTCCTTTTGAATCTGAGAATCACGATTTTTCAGCTGTTATTGAATTGTTGTAGGTATGTTGCCGAGAACTGTTGATTTTCAGGCCCGCCAGCCAAAACTACATTCAGCAGCTGTGGCTTTATATTGAGGCGTCACAACCGCTGGAAAGTCTGTTAAACCAGTCTGAACTAACTGCATTGTAAATTAAAAATATTTAGCCAAGCTTACAATTATTTTGGCATCATGTTTTAAAATGCCCCGACCAAAAATAAACCGTTTCCAAATCAATAAATTGATTCTTGCTATCTTATTATGGAACTTTTACAGTACTTTAAGATACCCCCCGTTTTGTCTGACCCAACTCTAATCTCCCGGCCATGAAGCCCCAATCCCCCTGTGTTATACCTATTATCGTACACAATTTATTTTGGGAGGTTGTTTGCTTTATGGATATCATTATTATGTTGATCATTACCTTGATGTTTCTGAAAGTCATCATCAAAGGTAAGTTTGATAAACGGGATTTTATGTTATGGATTCTCACCTTTGTCCTGGTGGTCGTCTTGTTCAAATTACACGCGACAAGTAACTTGAATCTCAATTTATAGGGGGTGCTTCTAATGGAAAAAACAGTTTCAGCAACAAATGCTACTCACGCAACTAGCAGCACCCTGGGCGCCACGTTAGGGTTTTGGGCTGCTAATATTTTCTTATTTGCTTATAACTTCGTTTTAGCTGGGGGCTTTTTCTTCCAGTTTGCCTTAAACGAATTTCCTTGTCCGTTATGTATGATCCAACGCTACTTCATGATGCTGGCTTGCTTTGGCCCACTTTATGTGATTATTAACACAAAACGGGGCACCATCACCACGCAAAAGATGATTCGGGGCTATGGGATGTCCTTGTTGGCCGCTTTGGTGGGGTCCACAGCGTCTATTCGCCAAATCCTATTGCACATCAAACCCGGGGACCCGGGTTATGGCTCCGCCGTCTTTGGCATCCATACTTATACTTGGGCTTTGGTCAGCTTTGTCGTAGTCATGGTCTTCAGTGCCATCATGATGATTTTTGCCAAGGAATTAACGCCTAAAGGCACAGAATACAATGCCGTTGCCACCATCAACGTTTGGCTCTTTGCCATCTTGATCGTTGCCAACTTAATCGCCATCATCGCTTTAGAAGGGTTCCACTTCCTGCTCCCAAGCGATCCGACGAAATACATGTTGTTCCACTGATAATTCTATAAAAAGAAGCGTTTGGGTTTTTGAGCCCAAGCGCTTTTTTGATATTGTTGAGAATATAGCCGTCTATAAAACCGAGTTTATTGCTGGTCATTACGCCAAAGCGCAATGATTTTAGGATCCTTATCAATGGTTTCCAACAACCGACGGGAACTGCCACTTGGTTTGGTTCGGCCAGCTTCCCAACTTTCCACAGTCCGTGGTGAAACTGCTAGAATCGTTGCCAAAACCCGTTGTGTCACATTGATTTGTTTGCGAATCGCCTGAATATGGGCTGCTGTATATGCTGGTGGATCGGGGATATTAACCGTCTCCACATGAACCTGCCCTTTATCACCATGCAAAAACGCCTCAATTTGCTCAGCGCTCTTTTCTAAAGTAGTCTTAGCCATCGTGATGCCTCCTTTAAACTACTATTATATAGTATACGATTCAAACGTACTTGCCAATATATTAGCTTTACTATTTAAAAGTCTGGCATCAGCAATAGCCATTTATTGCCCTATCATATGGCAGTCAAAGGAGCATCTGGCAATTAAACCAGATGCTCCTTTGCTTACTTGAACAGTTATTATGAATCATTCATGACGACTGGCTTTTAAAAATCAGCGGGTCCACAAAGTCCGTTTGGTCGATCAATAATTCTTTGATAATCTCTTGTCCCCAGTACAGGCGACGGCTTTCCACTTCAATGCCTTGGTCATCGGTAACTCTAATGATGTTATAGCCCACGGCATCGTTGACATAATGGTGGTGGGGGTCGCGGCAATCAATGTGATAGGCGCTAGAATCCGCCACCGCATTGAGGATGCCGGCCGTCGTATAGGTGGCGGGAAAATGAATATGCCCGGCAAATATCCCCTTTACATTGCCGGCCTTACAAACATTTAACAGGTCAGTGCTATTTTGCAAAACGCTAAAGCGCATCTGGCTCAAGGCCGCAGCCGCCAGGGGATGGTGCATGAAAATCAAAGCGGGCTGGCGGGGATGGGCTTCTAGCTGAGTCCAAAGCCAGTCCAGTTGTTTGGCATCCAAGTACCCCGGCTCCAGGTCTTCAAAGGTGGTATCCAAAAAATAATTATCCAGCCCACCCAGGGTCAATTTGTAATAATACTTCGAGTCTGGGGGCCGGTCTAAAAAGCCGTCATAAAAGGCCGCCGTCCGATCATGATTACCTAATACAACAAAAATTGGCACCTTGAGCTGGTCGCTTTCTTCATCAATCAACGCCTTTAGCCGCACATAGTCCCCAGCTTGGCCTTCATGGACCAAATCGCCCGTTATCACGATAAAGTCCGGCTTGGTGGCCATCTTGGCAATGTCACTGAAGACCAGGTCAAACTTATAAAAAGGATTGACCTGTTGGTTAAAGGCATCGGGCTGACCAGCCGGTGTGAAGTGGGTATCCGAAATATGGATAATTGTTGTATCTGTCATAAATTCCGCCCTCATTCTACTTTTCAATATTTTTTTGATTTTTATGATCAAAAAGCAAGATGTGCTTTGGTGCAAAAGTTAGATAAACCGTCGTATCTTTGGTGACATCATTGTTGGTGGTGATGGCTTTTAAGGTCGTATCTGCGTTGACGGCCAAGGTCAGTTGTTGATAGCGGCCATAGTCGATGATTTGCGTCACCTGGGCTGGGTAGGCTGGCTGGCCGGCAGGTTGGCTGTGGACCAGCACATGTTCCGGTCGAATCCCTAAATCTAAGCCCTGGTCCCCCTGGCCCGCTAAAGCTTGGGCCTGCCCCGGGGTCAGGGGCAAAGTTTGCCCTTGAAACTGCAATTGTCCCTGTTGATATTGGGCCGCCAGAATATTGATCTGGGGTGTCCCCACAAACTGAGCCACGAAAAGATTGGCGGGATGGTTATAAATGTTGTCGGGGGTATCCACCATCTGGATCTTGCCCGCATTCATGATGGCGATGCGGTCCCCTAAAGCCATGGCCTCCAGTTGATCATGGGTCACATAGACAATGGTCTGGCCGTTGGCTTGGTGGAGATCTTGAATCTCATCTCGGGCTTTTTCCCGCAGTTGCACGTCAATATTAGATAAGGGCTCATCCAACAGGAAAATCGGGCTTTTCTTGGCCAACCCCCGGCCCAGGGCCACCCGCTGTTTTTGGCCCCCAGATAATTGGCCGGGCAGGCGGTCTTGGTAAGCCGTCAAATTCAAGGTGGCTAAAATCTTGGTCAAGCGCTGCTGGCGCGCTGCTTTAGGCACCTTATGGACCTTTAAGGCATAGTCCAAGTTTTGATAAACCGTCATGTTGGGGTACAGGGCATAGTCTTGAAACACCATGGCGATATCGTCACTGGCCTTGGCATGGGACTGGCGGTCGGTACCGGCAATGCGAATTTCCCCGGCAGTGGGGGCTTCTAACCCGGCAATCAAGCGCAGGGTGGTGGACTTGCCACAGCCCGATGGTCCCAACAACACCATGAATTCGCCCTTTTTGATCTGCAGATTCAACTGGGTAATCACCGGGACTTTGTGATAGGTTTTCACCACGTCTTTTAATTCCAATGCGATTTCATTTGTATCTATTTCAATCACCTACTTTAAACCAGAATTGCTAATACTATTCAAAATGTACCGTTGGAACACCATATAAATCGCCAAAGGCACAATGATCATGATGGTGGCTAAGGCCATGGCCAGGGGGAAATTGGTCCCCCCTTCGCTGGAAATGTAGTTCTGTAACGCCAGCGGCAGGGTAAAACTACTTTTATCCTTTAGAATCAAGGTGGGCCAGACGTATTCATTCCAGGAATTGATGAAGAAGATAGCGCCAATACTGATGATGCTGGGGCGCAAAATGGGAATGATGATATTCATCAACAGGCGGTGGGTGGGAATTTGATCCAGGTAAGCTGACTCAATCAGACTTCGGGGAATCTTAGCCATGGCTTTTAAAAAAATCATGATCCCGGTGGCATCGCATAATTGGGGCAAAGCCACCCCCAAGGCGGTATTCAATAAATTGGCCTTGGCAATCACCAAATAGTTGGGGATCATGGTGACGGTGAAGGGGATGAAAATCGTGGCCACAAAGGCGAAATACACCCAGCGTTTACCCCGGAAATGAAAGTATTGAAAGGCATAAGCGGCCAACAAGCCCGTGCTCAATTTCCCCAGGGTCACCAACGTGGCCATGAAGAAGGTATTCCATATTAAGCGTAAAAGGGCTACTTGCCGACTTAGGGTTTGATAATTCTTCAAGGTGGGGTGTAACGGGATCAATTGCCACATGGTATGGTAGGAATCCTGCAGGGTTTTGAAGGAGTTGGCGACCATGAACAATACCGGCAGGATCAAGGCGAGGCAAATCACCAGCAACAAGAGGTGCCAACCGTTGGCTTTAAATGGGCGCATCTGCATCCCGCCCTTCCACAAACTTGATTTCTAAGAACAGTAAAATCAGAAAAATCACAAAGGTCAAAATGGCCAGCGCCGAAGCGTTGCCGGTTTTATATAACACAAAGGCATTTAGATACGTGTGGTATAACACGTTGGAAGACCCGTAGTACGGGCCGCCTTGGGTGATCACGTTGATGGGGGTGAACACGTATTGCAGGCCCTGGACAATGGTCAAAATCAACACGTAAAAGGCCATGCTTTTATTCAAGGGCAACACCACGTCCCAAATCAGGCGCCACTTGGGGATGTGGTCCACTTGTGCAGCATCGATGAGGTTTTGGGGGATGCTCCCCAGGCCCGTTAACAGCAACACAAAGTTGTAGCCAAAGACCTTCCAGTTGGTGATGAGGCACAACATCACAATGGCCAAGCCCCCGGAATTGGTCCAATTGGGCAGGGTGAACCCTATTTGCCGCAGCAATAGGGCGATGGGCCCGGAAACGGGATTCATGATCCAGGCAAAAACCATGGCCCCCACCACCAGGGAAAATAAACTGGGGATGAAGAAGATGATTTTATAGACCCCCTGCATTTTGTGAATGAAGAATTGGACGATGATCGAGATCACATAGGGGATGGCAAAATTTAACACCAACAGTAAGCCAATGTACCCCAAGGTGTTCAACAAAACCTTTTGATTCACTGGGTCGGTGAAGATGGTGAGGTAATTGCGCCAGCCCACAAAATTCTTGGTGGGGGCGATCAAATTCCAATCAAAAAAACTCAGGTAAAGGGTGTAAATGATGGGGATGACGATAAACACCAACAGGATCAAGGCCGTTGGGGCCAAGTAGAGCAGGGTCAAGACCCGGTGCTGCTGTTTACTGCTGTTCATTGATTTTCTCCTGGGCGGCCTTCAAGGTAGACTTGACGCTGCTACCAGCTAAAATTTTGTCCCGGGCATCGATCATGGTTTGTTCAGCGTCTAAGCCGTTTTTAGGAAATGAAGTCCAAGGCACGGCGGTATCAATTTGGGCAATGGCTGGTTTTAACATGGGATTGTCGTTGACGTAGCTCTTAAAGGTCTGATCCTTCAACGCGCTTGAAGTTGGAGGTAAATACCCGGTGCCCTTGCTCCAAGTTACTAGAGAACTGTTGTCATACATATACTTTTCAAAGACCCAAGCGGCTTTTTGTTGGCTCGTTTTTTGAGCGGTGATGGCTAACATGGAGCCACCTACGGGTACAACGGCTTTTTGGCCTTTGAAATGGGGTGAGGTGATGGCTTGGACGTCGAAGTTCACACTGCTCTTCACATGGGATGCTTGGGCGACAGTGGTATAGGCAATGGCGACTTTGCCGTTAACAAAGGCATCCATCCCCTGGGCCCAAGGGGTATGTAACGCGGTTTTATCCTTGACCACCATGTCTTGGTAAAGTTGGTAAGCTGCTTGACCTTTTTTGCTGTCAAAGGCAGCCTTGCCCTTTTGGATGATCTTGGCCCCGTTACTTAACAACACTGCTTGTTGGGCCCAAGTATCGCCGGGTTCTTGGATGTAGAGGCCATAGTTGCCACTGGCGGCTTTGATTTTCTTAGCGGCCCCGCTGACCCCTTCCCAAGTTGCCAGGTCGCTGGCTTTGATACCATATTTGTCTAACATCGTCTTATTGTAATAGAGAATCGGTGTACTCAAAGAATAGGGCAAGCCCACTAATTTGCCGTTACTATCCTTAGCAAAAGACAAGGTGCGCTTAGTGAAATTTTTAGTGATGAAATGGCTATTTTTATCAAATTTGCTTTGGGCTGCGGTGGGTGTCAGATATTTGAAGTTGCTGCCAAAATAATTGGTGTAGGCCCAACCTACCTGCACGATGTCCGGTACTTTGTTGGAGGCCTGGGCGGATTGCAGGTTTTGCATCAGGCCTTGGTACATGTTGGGATTATACTTGGCGGATACTTGGATATTGGGATGGGTCTTGTTGAAATTTTTGACCAAATCATCCACCGCCGCGCCGCCTTGGGTCTGGGCGTTGACATGCCAGTAGGAAATATTGACGACTTTACCAGCTGCTTGGACTTGGCTAGCGCCCACGCCAAGCAACCCGCCCAGGGCTGCTAGAAAAGCAACTAAAAACGCTGTTTTGCGTAAATGTGTCGTAATCTTCAAAATTAAATCTCCCCTTTCACAATCAACCATAACCTAGCATTGTATTGATTCAGGTGCGATTTGGTATCAAATGGGTAAAAAAATGACAGTTTTTTGTAAAATAGGGGGATTTTGGTAAATAAAGTTTTATATTTGCTTAGAAAATGCAAAAAAATGGCGTTCGGTTTAAACCGAACGCCTGATTAGATTAAAAAGAGACTGGTAAAACCTACCTGAAAGTCGGCTCTTAAACCGAATCATGTTTAGATTTGGCAAAGCGATAGCAGCCCCGTACCACAAAGTAAACAAATACAATAACTGCCGCAATATTGAAACTGAACATCAGATGAATCGTGAACTGATTGTACCAGAAACAATAAATGACGATCAGCCAGGAAAAACAGGCTAGCCAAAACGTCAGCACCTGCAACACATTTTGACCCTCGACGCCGCTAAAGATGGGAATCCAGTTTAAAACCCGACGTCCATAGGCAATTAACCCGGCTGCCAGGTGCAGGACCGCCAAAAAAATGAGACCTGGCACCAGAACCGGCGTGGCATAATTGTACCAATAGATCACTTGGCCGCTAATCCCCACCATTGTGGGTAATTGATGAGGCAAGGCCCTTTGGAAAATAACCAGGATACAAGCTTCAATCACAAAATTAATAAGCAACAGTGTGTTTGTTTTCTTCATGAGCCGCCTCCAAGAACTGTGGGTGATTTTTAAATTCATCATAATAGTTTCAATTATTTTTGCAAGGGTTCTCATGCCTTTTAGCAGACCCCCTAGCCAATACTGAAAATCCGTGTTATAACAGATTTGAAATCATTGAAACCGCTTACCTAAATCTTTTTTATTTACAAAGAAAATTTTTTAGCTTACAATGTATGTAAAGGCGAAGGCGTTCGCCAAAATCAGGACGTAAAAAAATAAAACGACTACTTTTGGCATCCACGCAAACCTGAAAGTAGCCGTTTTTTATTATGAAAAGAGATTTTAGAAATTGACCAAATTGCTCAGTCACACCTTCCCATAACGCCTAAATCCATACATATTCAAGTGACACAACTATGGAAGGACTGACTTTAAATGAAAATTGTTGAAGTACAACACAATACAAAATTACACGGGATGGCTTTGGCCATCATGGGACCACTGCTATGGGGCTTTTCTGGAATCGTTGCCCAATATTTGTTTGGCAACTACCAAATGTCACCCCAATGGCTGGTCTGCTTGCGGATGCTAGGGGCCGGGGCTTTACTGGTCTTATTTGGAGCTTTGACCACCGGCCACAAGGTCTTAGACGTTTGGCACAAATCCGCCAGCATGCGGGGCTTAATTATTTTTAGCCTGATTGGCATGCTGCCCGCCCAGTTAACTTATTTCATGGCCATTCAACACAGCAATGCTGCCACCGCGACGATTTTACAATTTCTAAGCCCAGCTTTGATCATTGTTTTCTTAGCCGTCCACAGTCATCGCCTGCCCAGCCGGATCAACACTATTTCCGTTATCCTAGCCATTTTAGGGACAGCGCTATTGGTCACCGGGGGTAATTTCAGCAAATTAAATATTGCCCCAGCTGGCTTGATTTGGGGCTTATTGACCGCTTTAAGCACGGCCATTTACACCTTGTATCCCCGGAAATTATTGAAGGAATTCGGCGCAGTTTCCATCGTCGGTTGGTCCATGCTCTTAGGGGGTTTGGTCTTCTTGCCAACCGCCCTGCGCTACCCACTACCCCAGCTGGACGTGAAGGGCGTGGCCTTGGTCAGCTTCGTCGTTCTCTTTGGCACATTGTTTGCTTACCTGTTCGTTTTACAAAGCCTACGTTTCATCGCCCCCACCATCACCAGCTTGTTGGGTGCCTTTGAACCCTTAACTTCAACATTACTCACAGTCTTGTTCTTCCATATTGCTTTTGGTCTACCCGAACTTGCCGGCACGGTTTTGATTTTAGGCACCACTATTTTACAAGCCGCCTATGCCAATACCCAGACCCGCAATCGTTCGCAAAATCTTCGGTCTTAATTAATTTAAAATATATAAAAATCTCTAAAATTTTTTACCCAGCTATGCATTGTATTGGTAACACCGCTCTTAGACCTGTATAATAAAGCACGCAGAAGTTTTATGGGCGGTGGCTATCTTTCCCTTTTGAGGTGATGCCAATGGGATCATGGAGAATTTATCGAAAGGTTTCATAGCCAGTGAGCGTTTTCGAAGCGCTTTCCTTGATGTTCGTGTTCGGCATGTTTTTATTAGACCTGCTGACATACATCAAAAAGGACAAATAAAAAGCCGCCCCATCATAACTTTGACCAGTTATGGGACGACCAAGCTTTAGACTTCTGTAACTAAGCCACCGCCTTTAAAGCGGCTGCACGGGCCCTGTTAGCGCAGGGTCTTTTTTGTTCTGTACGTATATAATACCATGTTTATTAGTAAATTGACAATGTCTCGGTATAAATTGAATAGGCCCTTTTGTGCAACCTTTTTGTTTTCCTATTAATAGGTTTATGACCCGTTATAAAATAACTGCCCCCACCAACCCGGCAAAGGCACTGATCACCATGACCCCTAGGCCAATGGTCACTAAACTACGCCAAGACAAGGCTGGTTTCAATAGCGCTAGGGAAACCACGCTGACAGCGGGCAGGGCAATCAACAAAGCCGCCGCTGGCCCGCCACTGAGGCCCATGGCCATTAGAACTTGAATGATGGGGATTTCGCCTGCGGTGGGCAAGACGAAAATGGTGCCCACTACGGCGAATAGTACAATGGCCAACAAACCCCCGTCTAAACTGCTGTTAATGGCCGGGAACAAGAGGCCTTGAAATGCCCCCAAGATAAAGACGATGACCACATAAGCCGGGATGCTTTCTAAAACCAAGCGACCCAAGGCTTTGCCCCAACGTTGTAAGAGGCGGCCATTGTTTTCCCGGATGGGGTCAAACAACTTGTTGTCCGGGATCCCCACGGTTTTCTTAGGACTTAACTTCCCTACCAAGGTGGCTAGGCCTAACACAGCAATGAGGCCAAAAACAATCCGAAAGACCACAAAGTTCCAACCTAACACAAAGCCCATGAACACCAAGGTGGCCGGGTTTAACAAGGGGTTGGCTAAGAAGAACGCCACCACGCTATTCACGGAAGCCTTGGAGCGCTTCAAGCCCACGGCCACCGGCGCAGTACAACAGGTGCACATCATCGTAGGCACGCCCATGAGCATCGCCGCTAACGAATTCTTAAACTGGCTGCCCCCTAAATAGCGTTGGATCACCCGATTGGGGATCAGCACCTGGACCAAAGAGCCCACCAATAAGCCCAAGATCACGGCCTTCCAAACCGCCTTGAAATAAGCTAGGGTAAAAGTCCAACCGGCTAAAAGTGAAAAAGGGGCCGCCCCTTTACCTATATTGGCGATAATAGCCCCGCCAATGGCATGGGTTTGGCTAGCGGCCACCGCCTTTTGAAAATAAGGCCACCATTTCACATAAAATAACCCGATGATTAACACGGCTAAAAAAATAAGCCCTAAGATAAGATAACGCCGTCGTTGCCGATGCCCTGACTTGATGCTCTCCATAATATTGCCTCCACTTCCAGATAGTGATGTCTTTAACTAATTATTATAACAGCCCTTTTCGGCTTTACAATTTAATTCCAGAAAAATAAGCTTACCGGCAAAAACATTTTTGTCAGTAAGCTTATTTGCTTAGCATAGCCCTTAATGGCCCCGATAAATCACTTCTGGGTCTTTGCGGGCCTGGGCCAAATCATAGTAGGCTTGAGCGATTTTGCTGGGATCCTGGGCCCCGTGGCCGGTGCGGATGTAAGTCCAAATAGTCACCACCCCGGCAAAGATATTGTCTTTGGCCAGGTCTTTATTCAAGGCCAAGGCGTAGTTGCGCATGGCGGCTTTGCCCATGGACTGGGAGGTATCGGTGGTGCCGGGTTTAGCGGCCACCACACTGCCAGTGTACAGCAAGGTCCCCTTGGTGGCCTTTAAATAAGGAATAGCCAGGTTAGACACGGTGACGGCGCTGGCCACATTCACCGCTAAATCTGCCCAGATGTCCGCGCCGGTGAAGGTACTGGGCCGGCCTTGGCGGCGAACCGTGGCGTTAAAGACCACGGTGTCCAAGTCCCCTAGCTTGGCAATCTGGGGATAAGCCGCGGCGATGCTGGCGTCGTCACTTAAATCCGTGGGAATGCCCTGGGCGGTGATACCTGCTTTGGTCAACGCTCCTGCAACCGCCTGTAAATGAGCGGCATCCCGCTCCAACAAAGCTACCGCGTACCCCTTGGACCCATATAAAGCACCCAGGGCCTGGCCTAACCCAGCTTTACCCACACCGAAAATCGCAATCACTTTTTGTGCCATCTTATTTGCCTCCATCTACGGGATGTAATAATCCACTAATTTCGTAATGACATAACTCGCCGGGACCACTATGACAAAGGCTAAACCCCACATCTGCAGCCAAATCAAAAACCGGGGTTGGGGTGAGTTCAAGCTATACATCAACGCTGAAATCAAACCCGACATCAATACGCCGGTGGTCAAAATATGCAAGGGCATGGCCCAATGACCCAAGTGCCAGTTTTGATACAAGCGGGTCACCAGATCCTTGGCAAAAATCCCCAGGATAAAAGAAGCAATAAAGGCGATGGTCCAATTTTTAAATAACCCGCCAAAATAGCCTTGATGATACCCCACAATTATCAAGGACATGACAATGGACATTAAACCTGAGCGTAATAGCGCCACCACTAAGCGGTTGGCAAGACTCTTTGATGCAGCCATTTTGATCACCTTCTCGTAACGATTTGCCTCAATAATTTTGGTCATTATACAACTGGGGCATAAAAAATAACAACCAAAAAGCTCAAGGCTTGTCAGTTGTTATGGTGATTTTATTCAGGACGTACACTGTTCTTTAACGGTAATTTTGTTTTCGGGGTGAACCAATGACCTTTACGGGCTTTCAAAGCCAGTAAAATGGTGATCACGTCCACCACTTCTTGACAGATAGCCCCAACCAGCGCTGGAATCACGCCGGTGGTGGCAATCAGCATTAATATCACTAAAATGATAATCCCCACGATGACATCTTGCTTGGCAATTTTCATAGTTTCCTGGCTGATTTGAATGGCCGTAGCCACCTTTTCCAGGTCATCTTTTAAAATCACCACATCCGCCGATTCACTGGCGGCCGTGGCCCCATGGGCGCCCATGGCAATCCCCACGTCAGCCGCGGCTAAGGATGGGGCGTCATTGATGCCATCCCCCACCATGATCACGGGGTGATAGGCTTTTGGCGTGGCTTTGATCAAATTGATTTTGTCTTCCGGTAGGCAATTGCCATGAATCTCATCCAAGTCCAATTGATGTCCCACGGCTTTGGCCACCGCACTTTGGTCGCCGGTCAACATCATCAAATGCTTCAGGCCTTGGTGGCGCAGGCGTTCCAAGGTAGTTTCAGCTTCCGGCCGCAATTGGTCGGCAAAGGTGATATACCCCGCATAAGCCCCGGCGACACTGACGTAAATGGCCGTTTGGTCCGGTAAAGGCATGGCTGCTGGCACTTGAGCGAAGCTAGCCTTGCCCACTTTGACCAACTGCGCGCCGATCATGGCTTGGACCCCTTGGGCCGGTTGTTCTTGAACCTCAGTGGCGGTTTTCAACTGGTCGGCCCCCACATAAGCCACTAGGGAACGGGCTAACACGTGGGTGGATTGTTGTTCCACACTGGCTGCTAATAAACAGAGCTGTTCGGCGGTGAAGCCACCGATGGGCACGACTTTTGACACCAATAATTTACCCTGGGTCAAGGTCCCAGTCTTATCAAAGGCCACGGTTTTGGCCAAGGCCATTTTCTCCACGACGGCGCCGGCTTTGATGACGATCCCGCTGCGGCTGGCCCGGCTCATCCCCGCCACCAAAGCGATTGGTGCTGCTAAAATCAACGGACAAGGTGACGCGACTACCAGGACTTCGGCAAACCTAACCGGGTTGCCGGAAATGACCCAGGCAAAGGCGGCGATGACAATGGCAATAATGGTAAAGGGTACGGCGTAACGGTCAGCCATGCGGACAAACTTCGCCGGCTGGTCTTGGGCAGTTGCCACTAATTTCACCAAGGCTTGGTACTGACTGTCGGCGGCGGTATGGCGGGCGGTCATGGTAATGGCCCCACTGCCATTCACGGAACCGGACAATAATTTATCCCCAACTTGTTTAAAGACGGGGCGAGCTTCCCCAGTGAGGGAAGACTCGTCGAAATTGGCTTCCCCGGCGATGATTTCCCCATCCACCGGCACCAATTCATTGGGTTTGACCACCAGGGTATCCCCCACGGCCACCGCACTCGCCACGATATCGGTTAAGCCAGCGGCGGTTTGTTTATGGGCTAATTGGGGCGAGTTATCCAGCAATGATTTTAATTCCTGCCCAGCTTTGCGGGTGGCATAATCCTCTAAGGCATCCCCCCCGGTGAGCATCACCAGAATCATCAAACTGGCCCAGTATTCCCCCACCACTAACGTGGCCACAATGGCCATGATGGCTAATAAGTCGATGCCATAACGACCAGACTTCAAGGTCTGCACCATTTCCCACACCATACTCAAGGCCAATAAGCCCCCAGCAACGGTAACCAATAAGCGGGTGACGTCGGGTAGGTTAAAGGCAAAGGTTAAAACCAAAGCACAGATACCAACCAATAAAGTGGCCCCTAATTTCAAACGATGTCCCATATAATGGTTCCCCTTTCTAGCGAATTTGTGATTATTTTCCTTATATGCCCATACTAGCATAGTTCCAACCCCTAAATAACGGTCCCCCGGGGAAATCTGATATTCAGGGATTTCCCTTAGAGCGCTGTTGTAACACAGATTAGCCGGATTTGAACTTGTGATGTATTGAGCTTGTCGTTGCTTAAAGGCTGTTCCTGTGCTAAATTATAAGCAACGCGAGGGTTACAATTGGGCAGTCACGTCTTATTTTTTTCATTAAAACCTAAAAGATGTTTTTTTGTGTTGCAGAAAAATAGTCTTTCAATTCAGGAGGGAAATTTCATGGCAAAGAACAATGTCATTGGTAAAACTGAACAGCGATGGGATGCCATCGCCAAGGTGAAGGGCCAAGCAAAATTTACGGCGGACTTCCCGATCAATCACAAACTTCACGCCAAAATTCTACGGTCGACCATTGCCCATGGCTACGTCACCGCTTATGACATCACTGAGGCTGAACAAATGCCGGGGGTCGTGAAGATCTTCTTACCCGAAGACTTGCCCCAAAACAAATTTGGCACGGCTGGCCATCCCTGGTCCATGGTGCCGGCTAAGCGGGATATCGAAGACCGGACCCTATTGACCCGCCACGTGCGGGTGTACGGCGATGATATCGCTTGTGTGGTGGCTAAGACCGAACTTGAAGCCATCCGGGCCCTGGAAAAAATCAAAGTGACTTATGAAAAGTATCCGGTGTACTTAACGCCAAAAGCCGCCATGGCCGATAACGCCCGGCGCATTCATGAAGAGCGGGACAATGTCATCGCCGATACCAGTGTAGGTTACGGGGACGTGGCTAAGGAATTAAAAGCAGCCGATTACGTCATTAAAGAACACTTCCACACGCCAATGCAACAACACGTGCACATGGAAAACCAAGTGGCCGTGGCTTGGCAAAGTGAGGACCAACGCTGGACCTGTATCAGCTCCACCCAAATTCCTTACATTTGCCGCCGGATCATTGGCCAAGCCGTGGGTATCCCTTGGTCGCAAATTCGGGTGCAAAAACCCTTTATCGGTGGCGGTTTTGGGAACAAACAAGAAGTTATTATCGAACCTTTAGTGGTGGCTTTAAGTATGGCCTGTGGCGGACGTCCCGTGGAAATGAACCTGACCCGGGAAGAATCCATCGCCTATACTAGAACCCGCCATGCCATCGATTATGATTTGGCCGTAGGGGTCAATAAAGACGGCAGTATCACCGCCATCGACTGCAACGTATACTCCAACCAAGGGGGCTACGCTTCCCACGGCCACGCCATTGGCGGTAAGGGTGGTACCTTTATTAATGCTTTGTATAAAACCGAAAGCCTGCGCTATGCGGCTAAGACCATCTATACCAACGTGGCCACTGCGGGGGCCATGCGGGGTTATGGGATTCCCCAAGTGATGTTTGCCTTGGAATCCATCATGGATGATGCCGCTGAAAAAATTGGCATGGATCCCATTGACTTCCGGATTCAAAACCGCCGGCCGGAAGGTTTCCTAAATACCTTGAGCCATGTGCAACAATTTAACTTTAAGATCGATAAATGTCTTGAAAAGGGCCGTGAAGCTTTCCATTGGGATGAAAAATTGCAGGATAGCTTAAAATATAAAACCGGCAGCAAACGCCGTGGTGTGGGTGTAGCTGGCTTTTCTTACGGCTCAGGGACTTATCCTTTCGGCCTGGAAACCGCTGGGGCCCGCTTGACCTTGATGCCGGATGCCTCCTTTAAACTCATGCTAGGGGCCACGGAAATTGGCCAAGGGGCGGACACCGCCTTTAGTCAAATGGCCGCCGATACCATTGGTGTGGGCTACGATAAAATCATTCGCGACGCCATGAGTGACACGGATATCGATCCTTTTGATACCGGTTCTTATGCTTCCCGGCAGACTTACATCACCGGTTTTGCGGTGCAAGAAGCTGCCGAAAAAATGAAACAAAAGATCCTCAAACGGGCCTCTGAAATGTACGATATCCGCCCAGAATACATGGATATCGTGGACGGCAATATCGTTTATAGTCACAATGACCAAAAAATCGCCGACTTGGCTGACTTTGCCATGTCTTCCTTCTATGATATGGAACATGGTCGGGCCATCGTGGCAGAATCTTCGGTGAACATCCATAACAACTCCTACGCTTCCGGCTGTACCCTGGCCCAAGTGGAAGTGGATATTGAAACCGGCCAAATTGAACTGCTCAGCGTCATGAACGTCCATGACTCCGGGAAAATCATCAACCCTATCTTAGCCGAGGGGCAAGTAGATGGTGGGATGGCCATGGGGATCGCCTATGGCCTCAGTGAAGGCGTGCGTTATAACGAAGCTGGCAAGCCTTTGAACAATAATCTGATGGATTATAAGATCCCCACCACCATGGACTTACCGGACTTAGATCATACTTTCGTGGAAAGTGAAGATCCCCTGGGCCCTTATGGCAACAAATCTCTGGGTGAAAATCCCCTGTGTTCACCTGCAGCCGCCATTCGTAATGCGGTGAAAAATGCCACCGGTGTGGCCATTAATAGCAATCCTTTGGCCAGCCAACACGTCTTTGAACAGTTAAAACAAGCCCACGTCATTTAGGAGGTCAATTACATGTATGATATTACTGGTTACCATGAAGCTGATAGTTTAGCCACCATTTTTAAAATCATTAAAGCTGACCCCAAGGCTAAAGTGATCGCTGGGGGCACCGATGTGTTGGTCAAGGCTCGGGAACGCAAGCAAGATTTTATCGCCACCCAATTGATCGGCATTACCCGTATCCCGGAAATGCAAGGCATCACCATGGCCGAAGATGGCACTTTGAGCATCGGGGCTTTGAGTACCTTTAAACAAGTTGAAAAAGATCCCTTAGTCCAACAATACATCCCCATGTTAGGGGAAGCCGTGGCCTTAGTGGGCGGGCCGCAAACCCGCCACGTGGGCACCATTGGCGGCAATATTTGTAACGGGGCCACTTCTGCTGACAGTGCGCCCACTTTGTTCACCTATAACGCCATCTTAGAAATTCATTCCGAAGCTGGGGTCAAAAATGTCCCTATCGCTGACTTTTATAAGGGCGCTGGTTGGGTAGACTTAGAACCCGGCGAAATCCTCGTGCGGATCAAAATTGCCAAAGCGGATTACGAAGGCTACTTGGGCCACTATACCAAGTTTGCCCAAAGAAAAGCCTTAGATATCGCTAATTTAAGCTGTGCCACTTTGATTAAAATGGCTCCTGATCAAACCATTGCTGATCTGCGCATCTGTTTTGGGGTAGCTGCGCCAACGCCGATTCGCATGCCCCAAGCAGAAGCCTTTGCCAAGGGCCAAGCCATCAATGATGCCACTTTAAAGACCATTGGCAAATATTGTTTAGCCGACACCAATACGCGGAATTCTTGGCGGGCTTCGAAGGAATATCGGGACCACTTGGTACAAATTATCCCGGCACGTAATATTTTAGCGGCTTTAAAGGAGGACCAATGATGAATCAGACGATTGAATTTACATTAAATGGTGAAACCATGCATTATAGTGTGGATGTGCGGCAAAGTTTATTGGAACTCCTGCGAGATGAATTAGCTTTGACTGGCACTAAAGAAGGCTGCGGCGTGGGTGAATGCGGCGCCTGTACGGTGATCGTGGACGGTGAAACCGTGGACTCTTGCATTTATCTAGCCGTTTGGGCGGATGGCAAGACCCTCACCACCGTGGAAGGCCTGGCTGCTGAAGACGGGTCCTTGAGCGACGTGCAGACTGCCTACGTCCAAGACGGGGCCGTACAGTGTGGTTTTTGTATTCCGGGGATGGTTTTATCCAGTACCCAATTCCTAGAAGACAACCCCACCCCAACCCGTCCTGAAATCAAACGGGCTTTATCTGGGAACATGTGCCGTTGTACCGGCTACCAAAAGATTGTGGATGCCGTTGCTGACGTGGCTGAAAAACGTCAGGAAAACGCTGATATTGCACCGGTTAAATTTACGCGACACGCTTAATATTATGATTCAAAAAAACGACCTGTTTGGGGTCGTTTTTTTGTTATGCTTGCTTTTGTGGCTTGGCTTCCGGCGAATCAATGATCGCAAAAAAATACATGAGTGCAAAAATAATCATTAAGGATACAAATGTTTCTAACAAAAAGCTGTCAATAGGAACGAACTTTTGAAACAGTTGGTGTACGCCAGATGCGCAGAAAACGGTAATCATTATTTCCAAGCCTACCCGCCAATGCCGTTGCCCATAAAACCAAGTATCTATCCGTTTGTTGATGCGCTGATATAGCATAGAACACCCCTTTTATTGTTGCTAAATTAATTATATTGCAATTTTAATTATTTATCAATGTAAAAATTAGGTAAGCCTAATATTATTTCAAGAATTGCTTGGTGCGCTGGTAAAACAGCTTTTTAAAAGTAGTAAACGGATGTAATTTTTAAGTATCGTAAAAATAAACGGCAATATTAGCGCTAATTTAATATTATATGTATTATCTTTAGTGTACAGCCATATCCTAAACAGGCCATTAAATCCATCCTAATTAGAAATTGATAATCTCTAAAATACCACCATTCCAAAAAACAGCTCTGCGGTAATAGACCAATCAGTCTAATATCACAGAGCTGTTTTGAGGGTGCCCAGGCTTAGCTCAAGGCTTTTGCCTGAATATATGTCTTGATCTGGTCAATGGTGATCATTGGCAGATCCCAATCTTTAGAGAATTGGTGCAAATCATCGCGCCGGGCCATGGTCCCGTCATCTTTGATGATTTCAATAATTGCCCCAACTGGTGCCTTGCCGCAAAGCTTGGCTAAATCCACCGCCGCTTCTGTATGGCCGTCGCGAACAGCCAAACCTTCTGCTTGGGCAATCAATGGGAAGATATGCCCCGGGTGGTTAAAATCAGTCGGAACTGCATCGGCCTTGGCCAGGTGCTTGATGGTGGCCGCCCGGTCAAAGGCAGATACGCCCGTGGTGACCCCAGTGGCTGCATAAGCCCCATCGGTGGAAATGGTAAACGGGGTTAGATTCGGGTCGGTGCTATTGTCCACCATCAGGTGTAAGTCTAACTTAGCCGCAATTTCCGGGCTAATCGGGGCACATAACAGCCCCTTAGCGTGGGTAATCATAAAGTTGACTGTGGCTGGGGTAATATCCTCCGCCAAGGCAACGAGGTCGCCTTCGTTCTCCCGATCTTCGTTGTCTGCCAAAATAATCATCCCGCCGTTTTTCAGAGTATCAAGTGCTACGTTAATATCTGCAAAAATATTTGCCAATGTGATCCACACTCCAGACTTTGTATTGGTAAGGAAAACGGCCGTCGTTCGCTTACAAGTACTAACTTACAGAAAACAGATTAGATTGTCAACAACTAATTGCTGAAAATCGAATATTTTTACAAATTAATGGCTAAATTATTCGTCTTTAAAAAATGACATAAAAATAGCCGATACCCCAGTTTGGGAATCAGCTAACGAAATGAACTCAATGGATTTGGTGCTTCGATAGTTTGTCATGCACTTGCTGTTCTAAATAGCGCATGAGTTGAGGTGCGGTATTTCTGAAGGCCGTTTGGAAGGAATGTCCCGGGCCCGGTGCAGGAATTGAAGTTTCCAATTCGTTGTTTGCATCGTCAGTAATGGTTAATCCATCTTCATTGTAATGGACGGTCACATAGCGGCCTTCTAATCCTTCATCGCAAATACCTTGGGCGAAATCTACAATCGCTGATTCAATGACTTGGTTTAACCCAATTTGAATTCCCTTGCGTTGCAAGACCCGTAATTGTCGTGTAGCACCTTCATAAGTTAATGGAATCTGTGTATCCATATTAAAACTTTACCTCCTCAGCGGTTTGAGCTTATACCAATTATAGTGGGACAGTATCATTGTAACCGCTTTAGACTAGAAAGTGAAGTCTTTTTGGTGTTTTTATAAAGTGCTTATATTGTATATACCAATTTTCAAGTTGCTTTATCTGCCCATTTGTTCTAGATTTAAAGAGTAACATCATTCAAGAATGGAGTTGTTTTCATGCAGATCTTAGAAGGTACAAAAGGTGAATTAGTGCACGAGCACATTTATAATAGCGGCAACCAACGCATTGGCCACCGCATCTTACCCAAAGGCTTGAACGGGGATGGCATTAAACTGCATCCCGCCCCAGCCCATGGCGTGGTGATCCCGGTGAAAGGCCGCATTGAATTTGGCACCGAAGCTGGCCCAGAAGAACTATTTCCCGGCAAAATTGCGGTGATGGAAAAAGGTGACCTACATTACATGAAGGCCATCGAAGATAGTGAAGTTTTCGTGGTCTTGGACCTAGATAAATAACACTTTTAAGCAACAAAGCGTAGACTGTCCAAACTTTAGGATAGTCTATTTTTTTCTTCTGTGGTATTCTTAAGGTTCGAGAATATTCTGGAGGTAAAATTTAATGAAAATTGTTGTCCTAGCCGGCGGCAGAAGTACAGAACGTAACGTGTCTTTATCTTCTGGCGCAAAAGTTGCTAACGCCTTGCGCAGTAAGGGTCACAACGTCGCTTTAGTAGATTTGTTCTTGGGTGTGGATCTTCAATCTGATGCCGAAATCGCTGAGCTGTTCACTACCGAACAGACCGAAGCCAACTATCAGATTAGTGATGCCATTTTAACCGATGACGCGATCAATGCTTTGAGAACAGATGGCACTAAGGGCTTGTTTGGCCGCAATGTGTTAAAGATTTTGCAAAGCGCTGACATTGTTTACCTGGGGCTCCACGGTGAAGATGGTGAAAACGGCAAGGTCCAAGCCGTGTTGGATCTGTCTGAAATTCGCTACACCGGCAGTGACCCTTTGAGTTCTGGCATGGCCATGAACAAAAAAGTCAGCAAAGAAATTATGTTGTTCAACCAAATTCAAACCGCGGCCTTCGTTTTAGTACGGGCCAACGACCCCCTGCCTACGAAACTGCCCTTTGACTACCCGGTGGTGGTTAAACCAAGTAACGGCGGTTCTAGCATTGGCACCCATATTGTGCATACGGATGCTGAATTACAGCCGGCTTTAGAAGATGCCCTGCGCTTTGATGATGAGCTTTTGATCGAAGAATTCATTCAAGGTCGGGAATTTTCTTTAGGCGTGGTCAATGGCCAAGCTATGCCTGCCATTGAAATCAAAGTCAATGACGGCTGGTATGATTTCGAACACAAATTCCAAGATAACAAGACCACGTTTGTCACCCCACCGGACATCCCTGAAAAAGTCCACGCCGATATGAAGACCATTGCCATTAAGACTTTAGATGCCCTGGGCATGTCTAATTATGGCCGTATCGACTTCTTATGGAACCAAAAGGACGGCTTATATGTCATTGAAGCCAACTCCTTGCCGGGGATGACCCCACTTTCCTTGCTGCCTCAAGAAGCTGCTGCTGTGGGCATTGGCTATGCGGATTTATGCAACAGCATTGTCATGGGCAAATGGGACCTATACGAGCAAAAAAACAGCCGCCAAACCTTAGTTTAGCAGCCTTTGACCAATGGTAATTTAAATACCATTGGTTTTTTATTTATTTTCACGAATAAAACTGTTTGGATTTTGGGGGTTTTAGCTTATGATTGAAGTAAACAACAATGGAGGCCGCCTTATGGAACTTAATGAATCCGCCCAGACTGCTTTGGCAGCGATCCTGAATCAAAATCCATGGAAACTTTTTTGGCCCACTGATCCTTTGGTTATTCTGGATGAAGCGGGCAAGCAGGCCACAATTGTGACCTTTGAACGTCAAGATGACACCACCATGATTCAATTTTTTGATACCCCTGGCGGCATCGAGAGCTTTTTGATCCAACAGACCACGGGGTTTGAACTTTGGGAACCCAGCAAGTTGTATGAAGATTATCTGGGCATCACTTCGAATAAAACCCAACTCACCATTAAAAAACACTATCAAGGCCAAGAACAAGTGGCCACCACCGCTGACATCACCTTATTGAATGCCATTTTACCCCAATTAAACCAAATGCTGGCGGACTTGCCTTCTGACGCCAAATTACAATCCAACCTTAAAAAAGACAAATATCCCACCCGAGCCTATAAGGATGGCAAGTGGTACACCCGTTTTCGGGCCTTGCGCATCCCCCGGCAACAGGGCTTATTCCCCACGGTGAAACCCACCACCTTCAAGCCTTTTCAAAACAGCCCTGTGGAAGCGGTGAATCTAGAAGTCGTGGTAACCTATTTATCCCACCAAGTGGTGGATAAATCTGGCGCCAGCTTTTACCCCCGGCTGTTATTAGTGGTGGACCACACCAGCGGGGGCATCTTAGTCCAAGATATCATCGACCCTAAACAAACCGTCACCGAAGCGCTAGGGACTTGGCTCAAGGGCTTTATCAAAGCCAGTGGCCGCCCAGCCCACCTCTACACCCACTATGGGGAAGCCCAGCGCCTAAAAGACGTGGCCAAGCTATTAGATATCAGCTTGACCACGGAAGTCCCGTTAATTTATACGGGGCAATTATATGACGCCTTGAAAAAAGAACTGGCGGATAACGACAAATGACTTACCACTTGCGATGATCCCAAGTGCGGCCATCCACTTCCCCCTCAGCTTGTTCAAGCCGCTGGGCCTGTGCCTTTAAAAGTTCAGCGGCCACTTGCATCAGCGCCCGATTTTCATAATCGGGCGCTTTTTTGATGTAATCAGCAATCAATACCTGTAAGCTATCAGCCAATTGGCCCACCACCTTTCATCATGGCGATGGTTTGGTTCAAATCATCTAAATGATCCTGGTTGGCGGTCAAAGTCGCCGCCACTGCGGCCAAGGCCGGCTCTTCAGGATTTTGAGCCGCCAAGTCCTGCAAGCGTTGGGCTAACCAGCGGACTTGGTCGGCGAAATGATCTGAGAAACTGGTCAAATACTGCTGGTATTGCACCAACAGTTGGGCTTTTTGCAAGTCATTGGTGTGACTGAACTGGGAAATGATCAATGGCGCCCGATAGGTCAGGTGCAACTTATGGGCCAGGGCTTGATAGGGCCGTAGGATTTCTGACAAGGTGAACTGTTCCGAGCGGCCTGCCGTGAATTGGGCAGCGGCCACCCCGGTACTCACCACCAAGCCCAGGGTCTTACCCTGGTAATCCGGCAGGCGTTCTTCTTGGGCGGTCTGCAGCACTTGGTCTAACCAGGCCTTCAACGAAGCCGGGGCGCTGTACCAATATAAGGGAAACTGAAAAATGATTTGATCCGCAGCCTGGAGCAATTGCCGCTCCCGGGCCACGTCCACCTGGTAATCCGGGTATAACTGGTCTAAAACATGGTACTGAACTTGAGGCAAGTGGGCACTGCTGGCCCGCAAGAAATTTTGGGTCCCGGAATTGTCAAAATCCGGGTGGGCGACGATAACTAAAGTTTGCATAATCTCACCTTTCCTGCTATGCTTGTGCAAAAATATACAAGGAGTGTTTTTAATGGCAAAAACAACGGACTACCTTCAAAGTTTATTGGACAACGCCAAAGACGGGGACCAATACCAGTGGCTGGAAGCCTATACCGGCGACCCTTACCATTATTTACAGATCAAACACAATTGTGGCAACGTCTTCGAACTCCGCCCTGTTGATTTTGAACAGGGCAAACGCTGTGACATCCACGCCCATTGTGGTGAGAACATCTGGTAGACTTTACCCCGGTAGGATCAACTTGGCATGACTCTTCCCCTGACCCACAGTACTAACTTGAATTTGATAGGGAATTTGTTCCTTTAAGGCGGCCACATGACTGATGATACCAATCATCCGGTGGTCGCCTTCAATATGTTCCAAAGCATCCATGGCCATCCCCAGGGCATCTTGATCCAAGGACCCAAAGCCTTCATCGATAAAGAGGGTATCAATGCTGATGCCCCCGGCTTTATTTTGGATCACTTCGCCCAAGGCCAGGGCCAAACTTAAGGCCGCAATGAAACTTTCCCCGCCGGACAAGGTATGAACGCTGCGGGCCTTACCCACGTTATCATCATAAACATCAATCTCTAAGCCGGTGGTCTTTTGGTAGGTCCCGGCTTCTTTGTGCAGTTGTAAATAATAGCGGCCGGCACTTAATTGGTTCAAATGGGCGTTGGCCACGTTTAAGATTTCTAACAAGTATTCCCGCAGGACATACCGTTCCAAACTCAACTTCGCAGCCCCACTGCCGGCAATGGCATCCACCAAGGCCTGGAGTTCATTGAAAGCCGCAGCTTTTTGGGCAATAGTAGCTAATCTAGCCTGGACCCGGGTCAAAATACTGTGGTTCAACACCTGCCGCTCTGAGCGCTGTTTCAGGTCAGCAGCCAGTTGGGTTTGTTGCTGCTGCAAGGTAGCCAAGTGGGCTTGGCCTTGGCTAAGGTCCACCGTAGTTTGCGTCCCCACTAATTTGGTGTAGGTTTCAATCTCCGTGGCGAGCTTAGCCCCAAGTTCTTGGTACTGTTGCACCTGTTGGGTCAAAGTCGGCAATTGCCCTAGTTGGCCCAATAGCGTTTTGAATTGGGTCCAATCGGCTTGGCCAAAGTGTTCGGTCAATGATAGCGTTAATTGTTGCTCTAAGGCAAGCACTTTGTCTTGGGTAGCTGCCACTTGCTGGGTCAGCATGGCCAATTGGGATTCACTGGCCGCCACTTGCTGGCTGAGATCATTCACTGCTTGTTGGGCCTTGCTCAGGGCTTGGCTATAAGTGGCAATTTTTTGCTTCAAGTCGGTCAAATGGGCCTCTAAGGCAGCTAAGTCCTCAAAGCCTGCCGGCAGTTGTTGCTGGGCGTCGGCTAATTGCACTGTGATTTTTTGATGTTGGGCCTGGGCTTGTTGCACCGCCTGTTCCTGGGTGACCAACGCTGCTTGGGTGGCGGTGATTTCTTTTTGTAGATCGGCCTGTTGTAATTCGGCCATTTTGCCCGTTTTGACCTGGGCTAACAACGCTTTTTTTTGCGTGACCAATTCAGCTTGGCGCTGTTGCAGGGCTGTTTTCATAGCTGCTAAGTCGGCCAACTGCCCCAAGCCAGCTTGCTGTAACTCAGCTTGAAAATCCGCCAGGTTTTGGGTCAAGTCAGCGGTCTGAGCCGTGACCTGTTCTGTCAAACTCTCTAAAGCTGTGGTGCTGGCTGTGGCTTGTTTTTGGGCCTGTTGCAGGGCAGCTTCAGCGGCATCCACCGCTTCTTGGCTCACCGCCACGGTGGCCGTTACCACGGCCGGTTTTGGATGGTCGGTACTGCCGCACACTGGACAAGGGCTCCCTGGTTCTAATTGTTGGGCTAAGTTGGCAATTTGGCTGGTGAGCCATTGGTTCTTCAAGGCCCGATAATCCCCTTGGGCAGCGGTGGCTGCTTGGGTCAGCTGCTGGCTGACCGTCTGTTGTTGGCTCACTTTGGCCTGTAGTTGGCCTAAATCTGCTTGCGCTTGGGTCAATTGGGCCAGTGTTTGCTGGTGGTGCGCCAAAGCGGCTTCCTGTTGGCCTTGTTGGGCCAGTTGGACTTGCACCCCTGGCAATGCGGCCACGACTTTGGTGAACGCCTCTAGGTTTTCGTTCAACTGGGTCAGCTTCGTTTGGGTGGCGGCCACCTGTTGGGTCTGGGTGGTGGTGGCCTGTTGCTGTTTAGTTAAGGCCTGGGTCAAACTAGCCACCTGTTCAAAATAAGGCCGTTGTTGCTGTAAAACAGCGGCATCTTCTTGGTAGTGCTTTTGCACGGAATCTTGGGCTTGCAGGATCTTCAGTTGACTTTGGGCCGTGGCCAATTGCGCTTGTTGGGCCTTTAAATCAGCTGTTTTAGCGGCCTGCTGTTGCGCTAAATCAGCCGCCTGGGCTTTGGCCTCGGTAAAACGTTGATCCGTATCTTTTTGGCCTTGGGCCCATTGTAACGCCGCGACTTGTTGTTGCACTTGGGCCATGGCCGCCTTTTGGCCGTCATGGGCTTGACGCTGGGCCTGGACTTGGGCCAGGGTTTGAATGTGTTCATTTAAAGCGGTTTGTTGGGCTAATTTGGTCTTTTGCGCCTGAATTTGGTCTTGGATCTTGGTTTGTTGCTGATTCAAGGTCGTGATTTCAGCCTCAGTACCCTTTTGCTGAATTTCCAGTTGGGCGATTTGTTCACCGGTGGTTAACTCTTTTAGGTTATCCGGTTTGGGGAACCATTGAATTTGTTTGAGATTGCTTTCAATATCTAAGCGCCAGTTTTCGTTGTCTTGCTTGGCTTGGCGCAATTGGTCCTTTAAGGCTTCGGCCCACTTTTCAAAGAGTTGGGTCTTAAATAACTTCCGCAACACCGCTTCTTTATCATTACTACTGGCCGTCAAAAAGCGTCGGAAGTCCCCTTGGGGCAACAGGACAATTTGGGCAAACTGCTCCTTATTGATCTGCAGCACTTGGTTGATCAAAATATTGATATCCTTTAGCTTACCGGTATCTTCAATTTTTTCATCACCTTGAAAAATCTGCAGCTTCGCGGCGTTATTTTGGGTGGTGACCCCATCCCCCCGCTTCTTGGCCAAAATCTGCTTAGGCCAGCGGGTGATATGATAGATTTTGCCCTGGTGGCTGAAATCCAAGGTGACCACCGTGGCTTCTGTGGGTGCCGCAAAATCTGAACGCAAACTGGGGGCCGGCCGATCACTGGTGGCACTATCCCCATATAAAGCGAAGGTCATGGCATCAAAAATCGTCGACTTCCCACTGCCCGTCCGCCCCGAGATTAGAAAAAGGGGTACTTGGTCCAATTTTTGGAAATCAATGGTTTCATTTTCATAAGGTCCGAAATTTTTTAAGACTAATTTAAGTGGTTTCATGATTGAACCTCCCCACTGGCGGTTTTCAAGGCAGCGGCGGCCCACTGCTTTTGTTGGTCGGATAAGTCATCTTTGGCCACGGATTCATAGAAATCCGCCAGTAATTCCAAAGGATCCCGCTTGGCCAAATCTAGGTGTTGGGTGGCCACGTCGGTTTCATAGCCGTTGACCCGGTCAATGCTGATGATGTGGCTGTAAATGGCGTCTAGGCGGGCTTTCACGTTGGGGATGGCCTTGGTGTCGGTCAAGGTGAGACCCAGGTAATTATCCCGGGCCACCGTGTTGTAAAAAGCCGGGTCCATGAATTGTTCAAAACTCCCCTGAAGCCGCTGCACGTCTAAAAGCGGCGTAATCGGGATAAATTTCCGTTCTAGCGTAGCCGTATCGATAATATAGACGCCCTTTTTTTGACTGGCCTCTGACAGGGAAAACTTCACCGGTGAGCCACTGTACTGGGCGTTTTTTTCATGCAGGGCGTCTTTACCGTGGAGGTGTCCCAAAGCCACATCATCAAAATCCGCCAGGGTGGCTGCGGGTACAGCTGCTAAGCCCCCCACCTTCAATTGGGTCTCGGAATCGGTCATGGCACTGCCGGCCACAAAAAAATGGGCCACTAAAATATGCTTTTTATTGGGGTCAAATAAAGTCTTCATCTTGGTGACACAAGCAGCCACGGCCTGGTCTAAATGCACCAGACTGTCATCTTTGAAATACTTCTGGGCCGCAAAGGGTTCAAAATAAGGCAGTAAAAATAGCTGAGTATCCGGCAATTCCACTGGTTCAAAGGCCTGGGCAATATCGGTACACATGTAATAATTGGTGGCTTGAAACCAGGGGGCGCCGGTGGCCAGGCGAATGGCGCTATCGTGGTTGCCAGAAATGGCGTAAATGGGGAAATGGTCAGTCAAATTCAATTTTTGGATCATCTGATTCAACAAGGCCACCGCCTCTTCTCCGGGTAGACTGCGGTCGTATAAATCTCCGGCGATGATAATGCCATCCACGTGTTGGGTGGTGGCAATGTGTTCAATTTGGTCAAAGGCATGCTCTTGGGCCGCCGTCAGGTCAAAGCCATGAAGGCGCCGGCCAATATGCCAGTCTGCCGTATGTAATAAGCGCATAAAAATTCTCCTTTATAGGCAAAAATCGGGTCTCTGTTAAATATCTCTACTTAACATTACCCGATTTTAGCATATTATTTTTTAAAGCGATTTTTAGAAAGTGGGACCCGCCCCTCCACAATCTCCAGCGCCATTAAGGTCAACACCAATAAAAAGATGGCGATGGACAAAATCAACGTTTGGGTGGCATCATCGTGGGTAACCATTTCTTGGCGCAAAATGGCGGTCAAGGCGATGTATACCAAGTAGCGGATGGGAATATGGTGGCCCTCATCAATATATTTCTTGATCATCATAGTGAACTCAAAATACATAAAAAAAGATAAACTGTTGGTGATCATGGTGGTAAAAGACAGCTTTTCCGCAAAGGCGTACTCGCCTAAAACGATCAGCTGCTTGACCATGGCCACTAACATTAAAATAGCCAGTACGGTTAAAAAAGCATCTATCACAATATTGGTAAAATGCGTCAGCGTAACTTTTACATGTTTCAAAGTCAAACACCTCACGATTGATAGCGTTGGTGGACTAAAGCATTGGATACGATGAAATCATGGCGCAATTGAATGCGCTTTTGATAATCGCTTTGGACACTGTCATAGACAAATTGTAGATCCTTGGCTTTGCGCCGGAGCGGCTCTAATGCCGGCGCTTGGGGATCTGAGGTTAAGTGTTGCTGGGCGGCTAAGGTATGCCGGTTGGTATTAATCAGCTGCTGCAAGTTGTTCAACGTGTTTTCAAAATCCACCAGGGCCTGATTTAAAGGCTTGATCTGGGCGTTTAAGCGCTGAAACAAGGCATAGGGCATGTCCCCTTTCAGGCGGTTGCATTCCTGACAAGCTAGGGTCAAATTGCCCAAGCTATTATCTTGGCTGACAAATACCGGGTCCTTATGGTCCACACTATCCCCCCGGCGGCCGCAATATTGGCAGGTATGCTGGTACTTCTCTCGAATCAGTTGTCGCGTGGTGTAGTCCAGCTGATTTTGGTGAAACAAGCTACCCAATTCAAAGCCCAGGTACGCCATGACGTCATTAAAGACCCCCGTATCAGGTAAGGGCAGTTCCCCATCTTCTAGCAGGATAATTTGCTTGGCAAAAGCGCTTAAGGGGACCACTTGGTGGACGATGGTCGGGCTGGTGGCAAAGTTTTGCAATAAAGTAGTGACAAAGCGGCGCTGTTTTTTGCTCAGGCGCAATTTGGGCTGGGCTGTGGGCTCAGTTAGGCCCAGATAAGGGCGTTGCTGGGCTTGGGCGAGGTAGTAAACATCCCCATTGAAGAAGGCCTTAGGATCTTGACCCCGCTGGACACAAATCGCACACAGACTGCTTAGCTGTGTGTCTTGTTGGAAATAAGATTCGGCCATGGTCAACGTACAATAGGCACACCGTAGATGCATGATTACACGAGCTCATCATAGACGAGTTCAATCTCGCTCTTACGCGTGGCAAAATTCAGCCCGATCACTTCCTGGGTCAAAATCTTGTCATATTCGTCCAGCACGTCATCTGGCAGTGGTGTGACATTATGCAACGTGTCGATAATGTCCGCTGAATCATTGACCTCTTTTAAGTCCACAAACAACTGGGTCTTGTTTAAGACATCGTGCAATAAATCGGTGAGCACACTGTTTGGCTTACCGGAGGGGTCTGTCATAATCACTTGTTGAACTGGCAGTTCTCCGTGATTCACCGTTACTAATTTTAAAACATCGAATACCCGCATGCCCTTCATCCTTTCAAACAATTCATTTTTTCTATTATAGCCTGTTTTTAGGTGAATTCACAAATCTAAGTTGCTCTAAATAAAAACCCAGCACCGCCGATTGATTCAAAACGGGATGCTGGTTTTAGGATAATAATGCCAAAACACAAAATCTGGTACCGGACCATTCAAAGATAATTACCTGGCTTTCGATTTGATCATTGCCTCATTTTACGTAATCGCATGTTCAATAAAATCGTCACAGTTAGCATAAACGCTAGCATTACAACCAAGATTCCCCAGAAATAGTTGTTCGGTATATTGGGCATAAAGGTTAACAGCAGCACGATATCGGCGCCATAAAATATCAAGCCCACGTAACGCCCGGCTACTAAGGATTTTTTGTCATAAGGCTTCTTGGCGTCATTATTTCCCGCTATTATGTATAAGTGTTACTTCATGGTAGCAATTAATTTCATAACTGGCGTAATTGAGGCAACTATTAGCAATAAGACGCTGAACAAGGCATAAGGTCGGCGCTTATTAATGACACTGTAACTTAACAAAAGTTGGATAATGACACCGCCGTAATAAATTGCCATGGTGGCTGTCGTTGGTACCTTGTTATGGGTTATGTACGTAAATATTAATGTTAAGACTAGAACTACCAAGCAGTTAACGTAGTAATAAATTGCCAATCGCATTCCTGGCGCCTTTTCCGTTAAACTTTCTTTGTTTGTCAATGCTTTAGTAAATGTATAAAGCAACCAAGGAATCAACGCCGAGATAATTGAGGTCACTATAAACGAGATAATCGAGATACCAAGTACCATAGCTTGTTTGTTGGCCACCATTTCCGCTGTCTTAGCTGTTGGAAAAGTATAAATTTGTACGTGCCCCAAAAACCAGGTTCCGGCCAGTGAAGCTAGGAATAACATTCCCAGTCTCATGAAATTCTTTCTCATAATATACCTACTTTCTTTGTCTGTTAGAGTGTTTAGGACGCTGTTACTCTGATATCATCACGTTTTCCATGAAATTTGCTTTTCTACAACTGTACACTCACCAACTCACTTTTATTCTTTAAAAATAATGTGTGCGTGAAGCTTCCTTTTAGATAATCGAGATTCATCTGCACGGTCAAATCAATGGAACATATTTATTGGGGACATATCCCAATATTGCCTCTTGAACTATACAATGCTGCACAAAAAATGTATCGGCAATAATTAGAGCATTTCAACTTACGCTGGAGTTAAAATAAACTTTACTAAGAAAAATACGATTACTGCACCAAGTAGTCCCCAAATAACTTTCCCTACAGGATGATAGGGATTTATAGATAAACCGTATCCAAATGATTTTGGAATAAACAACGGTCCTTTAGCTAGCTTATCCTTGTCATACGTAGCTTGAACGACTTTAAAACCAAAAAATATTCCGGGGATCATCATTATCATTGAAAATACATCAATAGCTTTTTCAGTTTTTGGAGTATGCCTAATCATTGGCAAAAAAAATATTGGTAGAAATGTGACTATCATCGCTACAATTGTTAAAATAATGTATTTTGTTCTTGCCTTATTTCTTTTAGACCCGTTATTATTTGTCATATTAGTATTTTCTCCTTATTACGCTTAGAATCAAATTCCTGAATAATTCACCTACAGTAAAATAAAGGGCGCAGCCCCTTGAGCTACGCCGTATTTCCAATGTATACCACTGCAGCGGAAATGGTTCCTTTGTGATATTATTTAATCTCTCAAACCAAGACAGCAGATGAAATCACATACAAATTACGGTATAAGTCAATAAAAAGCAACTTCAATTGTACAATTGCTAACCTTGCAGGTGAAATTCCGTCCAATACAGATTTACTCCAAATTTTTGATTCCCTGCCAACTAATTGTCATGATCCTTCTTTAGTTAAATCTACCAAATCATACCCACAAAATCATACTAACTCAATTTTTGAAATCGTAAAGAAAATTTATATGCTATCTACATTTTCCTCTTGATTAGTCAATAAATATACCATTTTAGACAAGTTTCAATTCTTCGTTAATTTTGATTTTGTTCTCAAATTTTTGATTTATTTCATCTTTTATAGAGCTAAAATTCGTCAAAATACATTGTCTGATATCTTCACTCTGGAAAATATATGCACAGGTCTGACAGTAATGAGCAAATTTAGGAATTTGAATAGTTTTATCCCATTGCTTTACCATTCTCATAATATTAATTGGGCCGGCAACAAACAGCCACCGTTTCATAAAGTCATCCTTCTGCTGATCATAAGCTTGCTTCAATTTTGAATCTTGGTTAAATTTACCTAGATTCATTTCTGGAATATAATCCACTGTTAATCCACAACAAGCAACCAGTTCGCTTTTTGGATTTAATCCAATAAATTTAAAAAGATGATCACATCCATTATTGATTTCTGCATCATCAATATCTTCATACTCATATTCTTGATCCCGGTGGAATGAGACCCATGCTGCGTTAACTATTTCCAATCTATTATCCAAGCCTTCATTTTCAATGGATTGATAAATGGGATGTTGTCGTAAATCTTTTTCTTTAAAGTGACTATGTTTGGTTGTTTCAATTGAAACAACCGTGTTGATTCCAAGCCTCAAGCTTTCTCTTGCAGCAGTTAAAACCTTTTCAATAGTAACCCATTCTTGATGATTATCTCCAGTTGATAAATTCAATTCTCGAAGACCTGATAACTTGAGTTTAGTCAACCGTTGCTTTGCCACATTGCTTGATGTTGCCCAGTACCCATTACTCACAATTCTGGATGGCAGCCCCCTTTGCTGGGCATAATCAAGTACTTCACATAGCCTTTCTCCCAACATAAAGGCTTCGCCACCTGTCCAAACAATGAATCTAGCATTAGTCGTTGCAACTACTTCATCAACAAAATTGAAAATTTCTTCATTTGTTAATGTAGTATCTTTTCGAGGATTGCATCCAAAACAGCATTCACGACATGCAGCACTGCACTTATTAGATAAAATAACGGCTGCATTAGTAGGTGTAAAATCTTTAATGAAATTCCCCATTACTATCTCAACACGACCTTTTCGCCAGATTCTAATCTTTGAAAAATGTCTAACATTGTTTTCTTAAACTGAACCCCACCGAGTTGACCAGCAATGGCAACACATTTTCTGTTAGTTTCACTTTTAAGTAAGCCTCCGGTCATATCCTTTGTAAGTGGAGTTGCTTCACCTATGTATACAACCACAACTGCGACACCAACGCCTGCTGCAAAGTCATATGCAACAACGGCGTTCGCCTCAAATGCCGCTTGATAATTAGTGAGAATATTGGCGGTTTCTGAGTACCATCCGGCTCTAATATTAGCCTTTGATGAATCTTCAAGTTGTAACACTCCCGCTTCAACTAATGAAAATATGAATTTTTTTGAATCCCCACAGTGGCACGCTTCGATAAAGTTTTCATCTTTCATTAACTCAAGGAGCTTACCATTCTCATCTTGATTAAAAACCTTTCCTTCAGTTGTAGCCACAGCACATTCAATGTTAAACCTATCTTTACTCGCTCTGTCTCTTTCAAAAATCAGTGGTCTGTCAATCTTCGTCGTTTTAGTCATAAGTAGTTCCTCCTTTTTTCTGTTCTGAGGATAATTATCAAGAAATATAAAGCATCCTGTAATTTGATATATTTCCTAAAAATCATTGTCAGAACTTCCTTACGTCTGTAATTTAACAAGATATGACAATAGACACAAGGTCAATAAACTGACACTGTGACCGTTAAATAAATTTATCTGACCAGAATCATTGCTGCTTTTCTTAGCATTCAAGCAAATATTTCTCTAGTTTTTACCTGTCACCCTGTCAAATTATTTTTACGTCCCCGGATGGAACTTGACAAAATAAGTACACATAGTATTATTTACTAAAAAAAGACAGGGATGCGTTTAAAACGATTACGATAACTGAAAGACAAAATCAAATCATTGACGCCTTTTTCCAAGTTGCCCAAGAAACGCCGAATCTTAAACATGTTACTTTAAAAATGGTCGCAGATAAAGCTGGTATACGCCGACAAAGTATTTACGGCCGCCATTTCAACAGTATTGAAGATATCATCACAACAATCCATAGCATAATCGATAATGAAATTGCTGAAAAAGTAAAAGATGCCATCGCAAATACTGCGACTGATCCAATTACGTACTTCTCTAAAGAAATGTTGCCCCTTCTTTACAATCGGCGTGACTGGCTAAAAGTCCTGTACGGCACTGTTATCGACGACTCTTGGATCAATTTTTTGCAAGATAAATATACACCGATTTTCAGAGCGTATCTTGAGAAGGTTGGTAATAAAAGCGGATTTTCTAACGATTTTCTAAGTGGTTTGATTGTAAGCCAAGTCATTGCAATTCTTGGCAATTGGTTAACCAGTAACACGCCCGAACCAGCTTCCTTATTTCGAAAAAAATTTATGCGTATTTTAAATACATCAACGTTTGACCTTCTAACAAATTCTTAGCTCTGCAATGACATTTGCGTACATAACACAAAAAAGGCGCCGAATTCTCGAAATCATTCGAAAATTCGGCGCCTTTGTTATTTTAAATTAATCGAAACTGTTATTTAATAACTTCGACACCATTCATGTAAGGTACCAAGACGTCTGGCACTTTGATAGTGCCGTCTGCTTGTTGGTAGTTTTCCATGATAGCAGCCACAGTCCGGCCAACGGCTAAGCCAGAGCCATTTAAGGTGTGCAAGTAGTCTACAGAACCGTCTTCTTTACGATAACGGATCATGGCCCGACGTGCTTGGAAGTCCAAGCAATCAGAACAAGAACTGATTTCACGGTAAACGTTTTGTTCTGGCATCCAAACTTCAACGTCATAAGTCTTGGCAGAACTGAAACCAGTGTCCCCCGTAGATAAGATGATAACGTGATGGGCCAAGCCTAATTGTTTCAAGACTTCTTGGGCATCCAAGGTCATCTTCTCTAGCTCTTCCATAGAGTCTTCTGGTTTACTGAATTTCACCATTTCAACTTTATGGAATTGGTGCATCCGGATCAAGCCCCGGGTATCCCGACCGGCAGAACCAGCTTCAGAACGGAAACAAGGAGAGAAGGCTGTGAAGTAAATTGGCAAGTCCTTTTCATCCAAGATTTCGTTAGCGTAGTAGTTAGTCAAAGGCACTTCGGCCGTTGGAATCAAAGTTTCACCGGTAGATTCAACGGTGTAAACATCTTCTCTAAACTTAGGAAATTGACCAGTCCCAAACATGGTTTGAGAATTAACCAAGTATGGTGGGATGATTTCTTGGTAGCCTTGTTTTTCCGTATGCAAGTCCAACATGAAGTTGTAAACGGCCCGTTCCAAGCGTGCGCCGGCCTTCTTATAATAAACAAAGCGGGCACCGGAAACTTTAGCACCGGCTTCAAAGTCTAAGATGTCTAGGTTTTCACCTAATTCCCAATGGGCTTTTGGTGTGAAGTCAAACTTAGGAATTTCGCCCCATTTGCGGACTTCAATATTGCTGTCTTCATCTGGGCCAACGGGAATGCTGTCATCAGGTAAGTTAGGCAGGCGCACGGCGATATAGTGCAAGCTTTCTGCGACTTCTTTTTGTTCAGCTTCAACGGCTTTGGTGTCTTCGTTGATTTGCTTAACTTGGGCAATCAATTTTTGGCCGGCTTCAGAAGTTGGATCGGCTTCTTTGACCTTTTTGCTCAATTCATTTTTTTGACGTTTCAAGTCGTCAACCTTGGCAACGGCATCCCGGTTTTGACGATCTAAAGTTACATAGTCATCGATTTCTTTAGGGTCGACGCCTCTATGTTTTAATTTTTCTTTAACAAGTTCTGGGTTTTGACGAATAATTTTAGGGTTGATCATATCAAGTTGCCTCCTGATGAAATTTAAGTTTTTTTATGTTAGCGCGATAAATGCCATATAAGTTTTTAACGGGTGACAAGACATGCATATCTCGCCATCAAATTGCTGCTTAGTGTTCAAAAAAAGACGTCCCACGACTAAATATATAGTCATGGGACGTCTTAGACGTGGTACCACCCAAGTTTATGCTAAACAGCAATACTCTAAAAGTGTATCGGACTTCTCCGGAATACCTTATATCGGCATCTACTAAGCAGTGGATTCAATTCCTGGCCCCAATCAGCTCACACCGACCGCTGACTCTCTTGGTGGGGTTCGAAATTTACTAGCTGCTATGATCGCGTTTGTTTACTCCCCTAATATAACAACCTTGGGCAAGGTTGTCAACGGTATTTTGCTAATTTTTTATCAATCTGATAAAAATGTATAACTAGCAGTGGTTACAGCGATTGAACCGCTTATTTGTTTATGAGAATCCGATTACAATGGGGAATTCTGGGTAGCTTGTGTAGTTTGCTACAAGCTTTTTAGATAGCTGTGGCTTATTTTTGCCGGCGCTTGCGCCAACGCTGCCAGTGGGTCCAAAGTCCACCCACTAGGAAACCCAGGATGAAGATGGCGGCCACAATATAGCCCAAAATCCCCAGGCGGGCGATCCAAGTTTGCTGAGCCTGGTTTTGCACCAGCATGGAAGACCCCACGATCAAAGCCGCTAATATCAGGCCAATGACCACGCGGTTCACCATGGTTTCAATGCGGTCTAAGACTTGGTCACGATTTTTCAGCTCGATGCCTAGTTTTAACCGGCCCCGCTCCAATAGATCTAAGCTGGTCTTCAAGCGGCTGGCCACCAGGGGTATGTCTTTGCTCAATTGATAAGCGGCCAACAATTGGTCTTCAATTTCATTACGGACGTTCACGGTCTTCATGATGTAATGCCGGGTAAAGGGCCGGGCCACTTCCAGCATGGAGATATCCGGGTCTAGTTGTAAGACCACCCCTTCTAGGGTCCCAAAGGCTTTCATTAACAGCGTGACATCCGGATTCATCTGCAAATAATTGCGGCGGCACAACTCCACGATTTGTAAGGTCATGTTCTCCAAATCAATAGTGCCCAAGCCGCTATTGTAATAGGGTTCCAGAAAAGCACTCAGCTCTTCAAAGAACTTATTTTTATCCAAAGGCCCAACGACTTTACAAATATTTAACAGGCCATTGCCGATTTTATAGGCGTCCCGGGAATTGATGGCCATCACCACGGCGGCCAGGTTGTCGATCAGCCCCTGATCCAGGGTGCCCACCATGCCGAAGTCTAGGTAAATCAAGCGGTAATTGGGCAGCCGGCTGGTTTTATTGAATAACTGGGGACGTTCCGCATCCCCAAATTCCCCAAAATCCGGTTCATTGTCCCGGAGTAAAATATTGCCGGGATGGGGATCAGCGTGGAAAAAGCCATCGTCAAAGACTTGTTTCATGAAATTATTCACCAAGGCCTTGGCGATGTTGCGGCGCTTGTCAGTGATGGGCTGCCCGGCAATCGTCTTGAGATAGCTGCCCATGCTGCGGCCCACTTTGTACTCGGTGGTGACCACCTTGCTGGAACAATAATCCAGATAGACTTGGGGCACTTCAAAAATGTCTTGTTTGTTGTTTAATTTATAAAAACGGGCGTTATTCTCCGCCTCTAATTTACTATCTAATTCTTTTTCCAAAGCCACTTTAAATTGGGCGAAAATTTCCTTGGGGTCCACAACTTGGGCCGTGGGCAACCACTTCACCACCCGCACCAGCCGGTCCAGGATCCTCAAGTCGGTGTGAATGACGGCAGCAATGCCGGGATGTTGGATCTTCACCGCCACTTTGACGCCATTTTGCATATGGGCTAAGTGCACCTGACCCATGGAGGCCGAGGCAATCGGCTTGTCCGCAAAGTCCTGGAACAATTCCGTCACGGGTTTGCCAAATTCGGTTTGAATGGTCTGCTGCACGGTTGCGAAGGAATCCGTCCCCACGTCGTCTTGAAGCTTGGATAATTCCGCGATGAAGGCCGGTGAGACGATGTCTGGCCGGGTGGACAACATTTGGCCGATTTTAATAAAGGTCGGTCCCAGGGCTTCTAGGGCCTTGCGGACATTTTCCGGGTGGGTCTGGGTGCTCAAAGCCTTGAGAACGTCATATTGCCGCAAGACCTTGACGATTTCCCGGACCCGTTTGGCGTTGCGCCCCCGCTTTTTCTTAGGTTTAGCTTGCGTTTTAGTTTCTTCAGCCATGTTGCCACCTCACTTTATCCACATTATACCAATGTTAAACTATTTTTGAACATAAAAAGGCAATCTCCAGTTGCCTTCGACATGTACGAAAGTATCAGAGATTGCCCACGACCTGTGGGATGCTAATCACAGGCTACTTACTTATAGAGAGATTATTAATTTTTGCGCCGCCGGAAGTAAGCTAACGGCAACAAGGTGCTTCCCAAAAGGGCCAGCCCTAAAGCTGTTAAGCCCTTGTCGCTGGCTTCCCCAGTCTGGGGTAGTTTAGCACTCACTTGGGCGGGTTGGGCCGCTGTGGCGGTAGTCCTTGATCCTGTTGCCAATTGGCGTAGCGTTGGGGTCGTGCCGGAATTGGCCGGCGTATTGGTACTGGTGTTTGCCCCTGTACTTGGTGTGGTTCCCGGGGTTAAAGTCGTTGGTGTTCCTGGGGTTGCTGGTGTTCTTAAATTCCTTGGTGCAATTGGGATCAATGGCGCATTTGGATCACCTGGCCGGCCTGGGGTGGTGGTACCAGGATTAGCTGGCTTGCCCGGGGTGATTGTTGTCCCTGGGTTGGTTGGTCGACCTGGCGTTGTTGGTGTGCCTGGTGTTGATGGTCGACCTGGTGTGGTCGGCGTACCTGGCGTTGTCGGCGTGCCTGGTGTCGTTGGTGTACCCGGGGTCGTTGGTGTGCCCGGGGTCGTTGGTGTGCCCGGTGTTGATGGTCGACCTGGTGTGGTCGGCGTACCTGGCGTTGTCGGCGTGCCTGGTGTCGTTGGTGTACCCGGGGTCGTTGGTGTGCCTGGTGTTGTCGGTGTGCCCGGGGTCGTTGGTGTACCTGGTGTTGTCGTCTCAGGATCTTGTGCATAATAAATGTAATAATTTTGCGGTGCACTGGTATCTATATTGTAGACACCGGTCAAAGTATACGGACTACTAGTCGTGCTAATCTCACTGGACGCTTGTACCAAATGCGTTTTAGCAGGTAACGTGCCCTTCAAAGCTTCACTGATATTATCCCCAACGAAACCAGCGAATTTCTGAGCCAAAGCTGTATTCTCAGTCCCAGAAGCGGGTGTCAAATCCGTTGTCTGCTTGCTATCACCCAAGTTGATCCAATGAACATTGGCGTCTTTAGGCAAACCAACATAAGCATAGTAAACATTGGTTAAACCAGTGCCCGGTGTCCCACTACCATCAGTGACAATATTGCCATTGGTGTCATAAGATACACCGCTTACGCCAGGATATGGCACACTCTCGGGTTTAGTGGCAAAAATATTTGAACCACTTAAGTCGTCCAACTTGGTACTAGATAAGCCAAGTTTAGCCAAAGTAGCCTGCAACGTCTGTAGTTGAGCCGTAGTCAATTTGCTTGGATCAGTCACGAGTTGGTAGCCCGGAATATCTTTATCTGCTTTAGGACTGACAGTTGCTGATGTTGTACTGGTAGGGCCAGTCGGCGTTTGTTTATTTGTTGGCAAGCCGTATGAGGTATCGCTAGCAACCAATGGATTACCCTTTAAGTCAACATAACTAGTCGTAACTTGGGAAGCACCAGCTACTGAATCACTCTTGTTTGGTAAGGAGGTTTGCTGCATCGTATTGATGACATTGCCAGCAGCATCCAAAGTTTTGGCTGTTACGGTAACTGCTTTCGATGGATCCGCCGCAGCGATAAAAATACTGCCGGCATTTCTTGAAGCAACATTATTCATTGCCCCGGCGTAATATTTTTGTGTGGCTTGAATATCCGCCTTCAAATCACCGATACCATTATAACGTTCTGTTATGCCAGCAACGATGTCCCCAGGTGTGAGTATCATGTCGGCCGGCATAATACGAACAACAGTTAGATAACTACCATCAGCTTGCTTAGAATAATACGCGCCTGATTTAGTTATCCCGCCAGTTAGTTCGGACAGTGACAGACCATCCCCAGCATTAGTGACTGGTTTGATAGTCCCCCAGCCATCATCCGTATTAAAATCCGGATCATTCGTCTTATCATTAACCGTTTGTGCCTTGTTATCATCAGCAGATACATAGAAGTTCTTCCGGTTAATGGAAGCCCTAACCGGTGCTAAAATTGGATCCGAACTACTAATAAGAAAACGTCTGGTCATCCCATTATTTGGCAGTACGTCCCCTTTGGCACCACCACTATCTTGCAGTTGCTTTAAAACTTCGTCATTGGGAATAATCGCATTGTTTTCAAATTGAATTTGCACACCAGTAGGAAAAGGTGCTCCCATATTCTCAGCATCACCTGGTATCACGGTGGCATCGTGTCTGATTAACTGCTCATAATTAATAGTATATTTATGATCTAAAACGCCTAAGGTGGTCGTAAATGGCGCCAGTGGATTTAAACGCTCGATAGCCCTAGGATAATTCACCACCATCACCCATGGGGCACTAAAACTAATGCCCATTTGCGGATCATTACTGGTAATTGTGTTAGTCACTTTGAGGACAATTGTTTTTGAATCAGGATCAAATTCCCCAGTCCCAATGTCCTTAGAACCATCAGGTGTTTTAATCGTAACTGGCGTACCATCTGAATTTAAAGTTGGCACGGCATTTGGATTACTACTTGTCACTGAAACCTTCGCAATCTGAATGGTATTGCCAGCAACTAAATCCTTGGTATTCACCGTAAATTTACCAGCGGCCCCAAGTCTAGTAAAATCACTAGGATAGACTGAAATAGGGGCCAATTCTTTATCAGATTGGCCGTATAGTAATCTCACATCATCCCTAGCTACCGAATCAATCGTGGCAGTTGTCGTGGCCTGACCAGCATTACTCGCAGCGCCAGCCGGCACTTGAACAAGGCTCCCAACTGAAGCATCTTGGTCGCCAAGAATTTTACCTGTCGTTGCATCTGCAGCATCAGTTTTAGCAATGCTCGTTGCAGCTGTTGTTGCTGTACCAGCGGTAGCTGGCATAACATCTCTAAAAGCTTTCGCAGCAGCACTCTGGTCAGCGCTTGGTGTTGAAGTTGGTGCCGTTGGCGTGGCATCAGCATTAGCGTCAGCTTTTTGCGTGCCAGCAGGTGCAGTAGTTGTGCTAGTTGGCACTGACGCCTCAGCTTTCGCAGCTGTGGTCGCTGGCGCAGCAGTTGCGCTAGCGCTTGATGGTGCCGTAGTTTCAGTTGTTGCACCAGTGGTGGGTGTCGCAGTTTTAGCTGCGGCATCCGTGGTCAGCGTAGTCGCACTTGGTGTTGCTGCTGGTGTCGTCGTGCTGGCGACGGCCGGTGTGCTGGCTGATACCGGTGCTTCAGCTTGCGCAACGTTGGTCGCCGGTGCCGTTGTAACAGCACTTGCTGCCGTTGGCATAACATCCTTAAAAGCTTTCGTTGCAGCACTTTCTGGTGCCGGTGTCACTGGTTTTGCTTCAGAATTTGTGGCCGGTGTCGTAGAAGTCGCAGCTGGCTGCGGTGTTGTACTCGCTGCAGGTGCCGCTGAACTTGGCGGCGTCGTGGTCGTACTAACGGCTGTATTCGAACTACTACCAGCCTTTGCGTCCGGCAAAGGTGCTGCCACCGGCGCATTGGTGTCGGCCGCATGGGCTACATTGCCACTGGTCAGCGCCGTTCCCACCGCGGTAAAAGCCGTGGCGGTAATCGCACCAACTAACCAACGTTTCCCGGATTTCCACATTTTATAATGAACCTTAGCCACACTGCCCTGCAGTGCCGATTGGTTCGATCTACCATTAAATTCGTGCATAATTTATATCCCCCCAAGTATTCTCGCCTACTTATTCAATAAATAAACTACTAGCTTACCGATCAATAACCGCCGCAACTCACAGAAGCTTGCGCCGTCTGAAGTAAGCTAAGGCAATCAAGGCGCTGCCAAGAACGGCAATCCCCATCGCCATTAATCCACGGTCGTTAGCTTCCCCAGTTTGTGGTAACTTCGCACTGGCAGTCGCCTTAGCTTGAACACCCGTGTTGTTAGGATTACTCAGCTGACTTGGCGTCGTAGTTGTCCCGCGATTGGCAGTTGACCGTGGCGTTGTCAGCGTGGTTGGTGTTACCAAATTCGTCGGTGTCCTTGGTGTAGCTGGTGTATTAATGGTCGTTGGTTTAACTGGGATCAATGGTGCACTTGGATTAGTTGGTCGACCCGGTGTGGTGGTACCAGGATTTACCGGTTTGCTTGGTGTCGTGGTACCTGTTGGCCGGCTTGGCGTTGTCGGTGTCCCTGGTGTAATTGATTTACCCGGTACAGTAGTACCTGGTGTTGTCGGTGTACCCGGCGTTTTAGGTTTACCTGGAATCGTTGTTCCTGTCGTTGTGGTACCCGGGGTTGTTGGTCGACCTGGCGTTGTGGTACCAGGTGTTGGTGTGCCTGGTGTCGTTGGTGTACCCGGCGTTGTTGGTGTGCCTGGTGTTGTTGGCGTACCTGGTGTAGTCGGCGTACCAGGGGTTGTTGGTGTGCCTGGTGTTGTCGGTGTACCCGGTGTCGTTGGTGTACCCGGTGTGGTCGGTGTTCCTGGTGTTGTCGGCGTACCAGGGGTTGTTGGTGTTGTCGTTTCAGGATCTTGTGCATAATAAATATAATAGTTTTGTGGTGAAGTCGTGTCCGTATTGTAAATGCCGGTCAGCGTGTAGGCACTATTTGTCGTATCAATGCCATTAGACGCCTCTACTAAATGGGTCTTAGCAGGCAAAGCACCGCTCAAAGTTTCTTTGAGGCTATCGCCCACAAAACCAGTGAAAGTTTGAGCGAGTGCTGTGTTCTCAGTGCCTGAAGCCGGTGTTAAATCGGAAGTTTGCTTGCTGTCAGCCAAATTGATCCAGTGAACGTTGGCGTTTTTTGGCAAACCTGAATAAGCATAGTACGCATTCGTTTGCCCGGTACCTGGTGTCCCACTACCATCCGTCACGATATTACCAGCGGCATCGTAAGACGTCCCGCTTAAGCCAGGGAAGGCAATGTTAGCGGCCTTGGTGACAAAAACATTTTGACCAATAACTTGATCTGGCGTACTACTGGATAGCCCTAATTTTGTCAAAGTGTCTTGTAGCGCTTGTTGTTGGGCGGCCGTCAAAGTACTTGGATCAGCCACCACTTTATAACCGGTGATGCCCTTAGGACTAACAGCAGCTTGTTTGGTACTGGTGGGGCCGGTCAGAGTTTCTTTAGCCGTTGGCAAACCGTACTGGGTATTGACTGCATCCAGCGGATTGCCCTTCAAGTCCACAAAGTGCGTGATAACTTGGGAACTATTGGCCACGGCAGCGCTCTCATTTGGCAAGGAAGTCTGTTTCAAAGTACTAGTCACATTACCAGCAGCGTCCAAATTGTCGACGGTTATCGTAACTGGTTTGGACGGATTAACAGCACCAACAACAACGGTCCCATAAATTCGAGAAGCTACGTTTTGCATTACCCCAGCATAGTACTTCTGGGTAGCTCGAACATCATCATCTAAATTACTAGTGCCATTGTATCGCGTAATTACACCAGCTTTTATTTGGTCAGGTGTTAAGACAAGATCAGCCGGGGCCACATGGACCACTGTCAAATAACTGCCGTCTGGCTGTTTGGAGTAGTAGGTCCCTGTCCCAGTTGCAGCTTTGGTGACTTGGGCCAGCGATAGTCCCTCGCCTAGATTGAAATCTGATGCTTTAGTTGGAACGGAATCTGTACTGAAATCAGCTCTGTCCACGTTTGTATTAATGGTCTGTGCTTTATTATCCCCAGCTGAAACATATAAATTCTTCAAATCTAGATATGATTGGTGTGGTGGTAAGATGTCATCTAAACTGCTAATGGCATAACGCACTGTCACGCCATCGTTGGGTAAAACATCCCCACTAGCCCCACCACTAGCTTGAAGTTGGTTTAAAACTTCTGAGTTAGGAACGATTGTACTTTGGGTGATTTCAAGGGTCACACCATTAGATCTTGGTGCGCCCAAAGCTGTAAAACCGTCAGGCCAAATTGTAGCGGCCTTTTTGGTTTGGGGGTCGAAATTAACTTCGTAAGTATGGCCAGAAACATCCAGTTTGTTGGTGAAAGGCGCTAAAGGATTTAAGCGTGGAATATCTTGGCGATAGTTCAAAACCATCAACCAAGGATCACTGAAACTAATCCCCATCTGTGGGTCATTGCTAGTGATTGTCTTGTTCACCTTAAGCGTAATGGCTTTAAGTTTATTATCGAACTGCCCTACCCCAATGACATCTGCCCCGTCAGGTGTCGAAATAGATACGGGTATGCCATCTGCTTGTAAATTCGGCAAAGCCCCTGGCACATTGGTGCTCAGTGCAACGGGCGCCACCACAATGGTATTGCCATTGACTAAGTCACTGGTGTTGACGGTAAATTTACCGGCAGCCCCATAACGTACAAAATCGCTGACAGGATAAGTTGCTGTAGCTGGCGCATCCTTAGTAGTTTGCCCAGTCAGCAAGCGGACATCGCTAGCAACAGCATTTACCGTGGCATTACCTGTAGTCGCTGGTGCAGTTGTCGGCGTTGCTGGCGGCGCCACTGTCGGTGTGGCAGTTGCTGTATTAGCAGCCGCTGGTGTTGGAGCGTCTGTGGCTAGGTCTGGGGCACTTGACGTTGCTGCGTCAACTTTAGCCGTAGTTGCTGGTGGCGTTGGTGCCGGGGTACTAGTCGTCGGTGACACCGCGGTAGCTGGCGCCGGGTCACTGGCTGCCAATGGCCCTGGTGTGGCTGCAGCTGGCGGCGCTGTGATCTGTGTATTGGTTGGTGCGGCAGTACTGGTAGTTGCCGCTGCCGGTTTAACGTCTGAACTGGCTGAACTTGGCGGCGCCGCAGTTGGCGTGCCGGTTGAGCCAGCTGGTGCTGAGCCGGCGATATGTGCTGGTGCTGAACTTGGTGTTGAACTCGTTGTTGGTGCTGGACTTGGTGTTGGTGCTGAGCTTGATATCGGTGTTGAACTTGCGGTTGTTGGCGCTGGGCTACTAGTAGCTGGTGTAATCGCTGGACTAGCGGCCTTGGTGTCCGCCGCTGGTGCGGTCGTTGTCGTGCCCGTGTCGTCAGCGGCATGGGCCACATTCACGTTGGTTAAAGTCGTGCCAACCATGGCAAGTGCGGTTGCTGTGATCGCCCCAACCAGCCCCCGCTTGCTAGTTTGCCAAACCCGATATTGAAGTTTAGGCCCGCCATTACGTCGGCGCGCCGCTGCTGCCACTTGATGGCTTCGTTTGATTTTGCGCATTACTTGTCATCCTTCCTCATTTCCCTATCCCACAACATAATCCGAATGAATCATCAAAAAATTAGCTGGCCAGCTTTCAAATCTTTATTATAATTAATTTTATATAAAATGACTTGAATGTTGCTATTATTACATGTCTAAAACTAAATTGCCAGCAATTTGTATTGATTTCTTGCATTCATATGCCGATAAATAGGGATTAATCGCTTAACTAAATCACTAAAACCGTTAAACGATTGTTTTGGATAATACAAGTTATAAAATCAATTAACTATAATATATTAATGTAATATAAAATTTAAACAATTAACTTGTAAAAATAAAAAAGGCAATGTTCGGGATTTACCGAAGGATGATCAGCTTTTACCCCCAAAAAAAACGCAAAAAAAAGAAGCCCCCATAACTTAATAGTCTGGACAGCTTCTAGGGTGTAACGAAATTATTTGTTTGTATCCAATTCAGCGCGTTTTTTAACGAATTCGAGGACTTTTTCAGTTTCGTTACGGCGAGCTTTAACTTTTTTTGAGTTAACTGGACGACGGTTGTTTGAAACGCCAGTATGTGTGTTTTGAGACATGTCTTGGACCTCCTTATTGATATACAATTCTTTATTCTATATGGAAACGGCTTTTTAAGCAAGGAATTTCGAAATTATTTAGATTTGAAAGCGCCTTCAAAATATTAAAATCACCTGAACTTTCAAAATTCCAAACCGCTACTGGCCGTAGTTATTGCGCGATTTTTGGCGGAAATTTCTCTCATCGTTTTCTAATTTCCAGCGGTTTTTTGTGCCATTTTTCAAATTTAGAACTATACTGTAGTTGTAATAAATTAATAGGGGGTCATTTTTATGACAGCTAAAGAGTTAAAGGAAACCGCAATGTTAGATAGAGAAATGAGCCAAGTTTTTGATTGGAGCGATAGCAAGACACCACTTCGGGATGCCATGTGGGACTACTTCATGGAAAACAACAAACACGATACAATGAAGACTGAACAAGACATGGAACCCTTCATGAATGCCTCTGATGACAAGATTAAGGAATTCATTGAAAAGAATTTGAAGAAATAGTCATTTTCTAATTATGAGCGGTTAGAAAATACCAGCGACGGCACCGACATAAAGTATATTTTTACCTGTTTAATCACAAAAATATACTTTTCTTGGCACCGTCTTTTTTTGGTTACAAGTGTAGTCTAGCGCCCTTTGTAGAGACTAACCTTACAAAAAGCCCCCGAACGGTTTATTTTAAGCGCTTGACAGGGGTATCAGCCAAAATTATACTCGAATACAAGTGGGTATAAAACGCCTACAAATACATAACTAAAGGGGGATTGTTTTTGAGCTGGCAAATTATTCAGCAAAGTTTACCAATGTTTCAAAAAGGCTTCATCTTAACCTTGCAAATGTCGGCCCTGGGCATTCTTGGGGCCATTATTTTAGGCTTGATGTGTAGTCTGTGTCAGTACTTCAAAATACCTGTCCTAAAGCAAATCGTCGGTGCCTATATCGAACTCTCCCGGAACACGCCCTTATTGATTCAGTTATTCTTCATCTACTACGGCCTGCCGGGCATTGGTTTGAAGCTATCGGCATATACCTGTGGGATCATCGGCTTGATTTTCCTCGGCGGCAGCTACATGGCCGAAGGTTTCTCCGGGGGCTTTGATGGCATCCCCAACAGCCAGATTGAATCCGGCAAGGCCATTGGCTTATCCCAAGGTCAACTGACCCGCTATGTGGTCTTCCCCCAGGGGTTTGCGTTAAGTATCCCAGCGTTAGCGGCAAATATTATCTTCTTAATCAAGGAGACCTCAATTTTCACCGTCATCGCCATTCCAGAATTGACCAATACGGCTTTGGATTTGATCGGGTTGTACTACCATACCAATGAATATCTGCTGGTATTAGTAGTAGGTTATGCCATTATTTTGATTCCGCTGTCGATTATTCTCACTTGGCTGGAAAGGAGGATTCGCTATGGCACATTCGGGGATTAATCTGATATTTGAAGGTCAGAACTTGCCCAGATTGCTGGGCGGGCTTTGGATCACCATTCGGGTGGCATTGATTGCCATTATTGCCGGTGGTGTGTTAGGTATCTTCTTAGGGGTCTTGCGGACCTTCAAAAATCGCTTCCTACGCTTTATTTTGCGACTTTACTTGGAATTCTTCCGCATCGTGCCCACGGTAGTTTTACTATTTTTATTCTATTATATTCTACCCAAGAGCATGAACCTGAATTTACCCGCCGCCGAAGTGGCCACCTTGGTATTCACCCTATGGATGGCCGCTGAAGCCAGCGATATCGTCCGGGGCGCCTTGATTTCCGTGCCCCAGCACCAAGTGGATTCCGGCTTAGCCATTGGGTTAAATCGCAGCCAGCTTTACTACTACGTCTTAATACCCCAATCGTTAAAACTCATGCTGCCGGCCATGATGAACCTGATCAGCCGGATCATCAAAACCACGTCCTTGCTCCTATTGATCAGTGTGCTAGACGTGATCAACGTGGGTCAGCAAATCATCGAAGCCAACCAAAAGCAATATCCCCAAGGGGCCTTTTGGGTCTATGGCGTCATCTTCGTCTTATACTTCTTAATTTGTTACCCATTTTCACTGCTAGCCAAAAAATTACAAAAGGATTGAGCCAATGACTGAATTATTACGCGTCGAACATCTCAATAAAGCTTATGGTGAGGTCCCGGTGCTCCAAGACATCAGCTTTACCGTCAACACCGGTGAAGTCCAAGTCGTCTTAGGCCCATCTGGCTCCGGTAAAAGTACCTTGATCCGTTGCTTGAACGGCCTGGAACCCTATCAAAGCGGCACCATTTATTTCCAAGGTCAAAAAGTAGACCCGACGCCAAAGAACTGGCAGCTCCTGCGCCAAAAAATTGGCATGGTCTTTCAAAGTTATGACCTGTTCCCCAATCTGAATATTATGGATAATATCACCTTGGGCCCAATTAAAGTCCAAAAACAGTCTAAAGCCACGGCCCAAAAAGAAGCCCTGCGCCTATTAGATACCGTGGGCTTGGCCGATTACACTGCTAAATTCCCCCGAGAATTATCCGGGGGTCAAAAACAGCGAATCGCCATTGTCCGGGCCTTGGCCCTACACCCTGATTTCATGCTCTTTGATGAAGTCACCGCCAGCCTGGATCCCGAAATGGTCCGGGGGGTTTTGGAAATCATGGCCAACTTAGCCAAACAAAAGATGACCATGATCGTGGTGACCCACGAAATGAACTTTGCCCAACAAATCGCCGACAACGTCTTGTTCCTAGACGACGGCCACATCCTAGAAAGCACCCCGGGCAAAGATTTCTTCACCAACCCCCAAACCGACCGGGCAAAGGAGTTTCTGCAAAGTATGGACTTCTAATTTTTCAACAAGCTTCAAAAAACATATATACATGGAGGGTTTTCAAATGAATCGTAAGTCTAAGTCTTGGGTATTAATATTAACTGTCGTCGCTGCATTGGCCTTGATTTTCCCAGCCTTTGCCAAACCAACTACGGCCAACGCTGCCAGCAATGACAGCTCGGTCAGCGCCATTAAAAAACGGGGCACCATTAAAATCGCCGTGTTCCAAGATCTGCCCCCTTATGGCTGGGTCAATAAAAAAGGTAAATTGACCGGTTATGATTTAGCCTTAGCTCGTCAGGTGGCCAAGGATTTAGGTGTTAAAACTAAATTCGTACAAGTCAACGCCAACAACCGAGTGGACGCTTTGAACTCTAACAAAGTCGATATCGTTTTAGCCAACTTCACCGTTACCGATGAACGGAAGCAAGTCGTGGACTTTGCCAAGCCTTACATGAAAGTTTCTGTGGGCGTCATCTCACCTAAGAGCAAACCTATCACCAAGGTTTCCCAATTAAAGGGTAAAGATTTGATCGTCACTAAAGGGACCACCGCTGAAAACTACTTCACGGCCCAACAAAAAGATGTCAACTTGCAAAAGTATGACTCCAAGACCCAACAATTCAACGCCTTGAAGAACGGCCGTGGTGTGGCCTTAGCCGACGATAACTCTTACTTATATGCTTGGGTCAAGAACAATCCTAAGTACACTGTGGGTATCAAGAGCATCGGTCCTAAGCAATACATCGCTCCTGCCGTCAAAAAAGGCAACAAGTCTCTGTTAACTTGGACTAACAAAGAAATCACCAAGTTAAACAAAGCCAACTTCTTTGAAAAGAGCTACAACTCTCAATTGAAACCTTACTTCGGTTCTGAAGTTAAAGCTTCTGACATTATCATTACCAATAAGTAGTATCTGATTTGACAAAAATCCCTGGACTAGCCGGCATTTGGTTAGTCCAGGGATTTTTTGCATAATCAGTTATCTAGATTGGCTAGAATACGCCCCACCGGTTCTTGGTAGGTATTGCCAAATAAGAACAGGTGAATCATTAAATAGTACAAGCGGTAAAATTCGATGCGCTGGGCGTAGCCAGTGGCCAGGGGATAAACTTGATTATAACCGGCATAAAAATTTTGATCATAGCCCCCAAAAACCGTGGTCAAGGCGATATCAAACTCCCGGTCCCCATACCAAACACTGGGATCGATAAGATAAGGCGTGCCAGCTTGGTCGAACAGGTAATTGCCCGCCCATAAATCGCCGTGTAACAGGGATGGCTTGGGGTCGTAGTCAGCGATCAGTTGTTGAAACAGAACTGTCGCCCGTTGAAATTTAGGCTGCCAGGCTGGTATAAACCGTCCCATTTGCGTGAGGCGCTGGGCTAAAGGATTCAGGCGGGTCTGCAAGAAAAAGTCGGCCCAGTTATTAGACCAGTCATTGCGCACCAGGAAGTCGCCGGAATGAAAGGCCGTTTTATACCCAAATTGCTGGTTGGGGCTGTAGGTGCGGTGGAGTTGGCCCACCATTTCCCCCAGTTGAAACTGGTCCCCCACCCCCACGTCGATGTAGCTGATGAGCAAATAGGCGTCGGGGCCAATTGCCCCACTGGCGATCACTTTGGGGACGTTGACCACTTGGCCCAGCAGTTTGAGGCCGTCGATTTCGTGGTCGTAGAAGCTTTGGGGATGGTTGGGCTGGACTAATAAAAAATAATCTTCAGTAGCGGTCGTTAAATGATAGGCCTGGTTGATATCGCCACCGCTCACAGGTTGGGCCGCGGTGACTTTAGGAATTGGCAGTTGTGCCAACCACGTTGCATCCATGCAAAGCACTCCTTTGAACTGAATTTGAGTTTGTTATGGTTATTGTAGCCCTTTTAGGGTTGGGAATGAAGTTGATTGCTACTGTAAAAACGCTTTCTAAGATGTTATACTAAATATGTTCATAATTTCATTAAAAGAGGAGCAACTACATTATGAAGCTAAGTGCAAGAAATCAATTTAAAGGTAAGATTACCAACATTGAAAAAGGTGCTGTTAACGGCATCGTTACCATTGATATTGGTGACGGCCACGAAATCGTTTCAACGATCTCCATGGATTCCATCAATGGTTTAGGTTTGGAAGTTGGTAAAGAAGCTTACGCTGTGATCAAAGCCACTTCTGTTATCGTCGGTATTGACGACTAATCTGCATAGATTTAACCGGGCCCTTTTGGGGGTCCGGTTTTTTTAATCTCAGCTTTATTGGCAAAACTTCGGTATAATAGAATTATTCTAATGTAAAGGACTTCTTTTGATGACTTCACAACAATCCCCGGCTTACGATTTGGTTCAGCAAATTGCCATCTTAAATAATACCGTCACCACCACCATTAATCAGCGCTTGAAACCCTATGGCCTCAACGCCAGCAATTATTTTTATATTCTAAAAATCGCTGAGCATCCCCTGATTTCTCAAAGTCAGCTCAACGATTTAATTCAAATGAATCAAAGTTCGGTGACCCGCAGTGTCAATAACTTGATCAAGGCCGGGCTGGTGACTAAAACCACCTCAGCTAAGGATAAACGTACCGGCCAATTGGCATTAACCGCTACTGGACAAGCCGTGTATCAAAAGGTGGCCCAAGATATCAACGGGCTGAACCGCAAGTTAAGCCGCCAAGTCCTGCAGCCCAAAGCCCTCTACCAAATGATCCAACAACTCAGCCAAGCTCTGAAAGCCTAACTGGTTTTTTAATTTAAGCATTTTTAAAATTCGGATTATCTTTAAATAACTCCCAGGTTTGTTGGGTGGTGGCCAGGTTGTGGGCTTTGGTGGCCCGGAGCTGGTCCCAGGATGTGCCATAGGTGATTTCCGGCAGGTCTTGGGTCAATTGGTCCAAGACCGCCGCGATAAATTCGGACAGGTCTACCCCATAAGTGTGGGCCCCCGAACCCCCTAAGTCAGTGTTCACGGCCGGGGGCAGGATTTCAAAGACCTTGGTGGGCGTGTCTTGTAGCTGCAGCCGCAGTGCCTGGGTAAAGCCATGGACCCCGGTTTTGGCAGCGGTGTATAGGGGTACCCAGGCCCCAGGATTGGTCACCAGCCCCGAGGACACGTTGATAATGGCGCCCTTTGGCTGTTGGGTGATCATGGGTAATAGCAACATGGTCAAGTGCAATTGGGCCTCAAAATTAATGGCCAATTCCTGGTGGTACCAATCCCAGTCATGTTTCAAATTTAACAAGTTAATCCAGCGCTGAATACCGGCGTTATTAATCAAAATATCGATGTCTTTAAAATCAGTTTGAATCCAGTCCTTTAAGGCGACCCGCTGGGCAGCGGAACTTAAGTCGGTGAGGTGGGTTTGTAATTGCGGGCTTTTGGCTTGGGCGGCTTTAATGTTCTCCGGGCTGTAATCCACGGCTAATACGGTGTTGCCCTGGGCCAGTAGCGCTTGGGCCAAGGCCAACCCAATACCCGTAGTCCCTCCCGTGATTAAAATATGATGTCCAGTTAATTCCATGACGATCCACTCCAATTCTGTTTGATTTAGTGACCAGCCATTGTGCGGCAATAGCTGTTTGCCTCCGCAGTATAGCATAAATTAGCCATAATTACATGCAGTTGCATTTAATTTGTGAATTGTGTTACAATTCGGCTAAAGGAGCGTGATTTTTATGTTTTTAGTTACTTCAGCCGCCGGCCATACCGGCACCATCATCACCCAAGCCTTAGTCAACGCGGGCTATGACGTCTTAGCCACCGACATCAACCCTCAAGTTAAGAACTTACCTGGCATCAAAGCCGCCAAAGTTGGCGATTTAACGGATCTCGATTTTTTAAAAGATGTATTAACCGATGTGGATCAAATTGCGTATATTCCCCCGTTGTTCTCCCCGGAAGAGGCTTTGATCGGCCAAACATTGGTGGACCTGGCCATTGCTAACCACGTGCAGCAGTTTATTTTTATCTCCGTCACCCATCCGATTTTGCATACTTTATTGCAACATGTGGCTAAGCGGGATGTGGAGGAACATTTGATTTATCAGGGGATGGCCCACAGCCTGACTTATACGATTTTGCAACCTATGCACTATATGCATAATTTCAACCCCAAACAGGTGCAACAATCCCTAACTTATGGTATTTTCTATGACATTCATGCCAAGGTGGCCTATGTGGACCCGGAAGATGTGGCAGCCGTGGTGGTCAAAGTCGCCCAAAAGCCCGCTTTTCATAACAAAGCTACCTACGAGCTGGTGGGCACCCAGGCCTATTCACCGGTGGAATTAGTGGCCCAGTTCAACGCTGTGACCGGGTTACAGGCGCAGGCCAAATATGTCCCGGTGACCCAATTTTTGGACCAAATCCAGGCCACTGACCTGTACTTCCGGGCCGGCTTTAAACAGTTGGCCGACAGTTACAGCCGCTGGGGCTTAGACGGCAATCCTAATGTCCTGCGGTATTTGTTAGGCCGGGAGCCCACGAGCTTTACCGATTATTTGAAGCGGGAATTGGCTCGGTAATTACACGTCGAGATTTGCCGGTATCTTTTCCAAATTAGATAGGTTATAACTATTAATGAGGTGAATTGTGATGACTAACACAGAATCTACCAAAACCGTCGGCCAAATTGGGGCTGACTTGTACGTGCCACTGCCAGAAGAGCTGGTCAAGAAATTGCACATCAAAAAGGGCTCAGCTTTGCTGGTTAGAGAAGATGACGGCAACATTGTCTTAGAACCGCTATCGGCTACCCAACAGCGGCAACAGCAAGTGTCGTCCATCATTGACAAATTTATGGCTGAGGAATAAAACCCAACTAAAAACGCCCTAAGCTGGCTACCAAGACTTGATGTAGGTCTTAGGATGGCCATTAGCTTAGGGCGTTTTTTAATTGTTATTCAGTCGGTGCTGTAGTGGTCTCGGGATTTTCCGGTGTGGCTTCAGTTGCTGTTGTTTCTGGGGTCACTAGTTTCACATAGAAATTAGCCAGGGTCATCTGCAGGTATGGTTGGACCCAGATGGCGGCTATGCCAGCCGTTAGGGCTACGATCAAATACCAGCCAATGAAACTCAAGTAAATGACGAATAACTCCCATTTGTGGCCCTTCATCAAGACCCGACTCCGGGTGATGGCCTCGGAATAGGTGATTTGTTGGTCATTGTCCACGGCATCCCGATAAACATAGGCTGACTGGGAATAAGCCAAACTCTTAACGATGCCCGGCACGATCAGCAGTAAAGACCAGAGGACCGTGTAGATCGTGGTCAAAATATTGATCAGCACTGTGCCGATGAAATATTCCCCCCGGGTGAAAATCTTAAAGGCGGCCCGGAATGGTTGGCCACTGACTTGTTTTTGCCGCAGAGCGTCAATCAAGATAAAGGTAGCACTGACCGTGGCAATGGTCAGCACGATGCCTGGAATCGTAGTGGTTAAAAAGCCAAAGGGATTCCCCATAAAGGCGGCGCCACCGCCCCGGAAGTGGTTACCGCCATAATACCCGTGGCGAAAGCCATAACCCCCAAAGCCCCGGCCATACAAATTGCTAAATACCAGCCGATACTGGATGATTCTCACAATCAACCAATTCAGTACTTCCAAGACAAAAATCGGGATAAATAAAATCAAGAAATAACCATAATGCTTATTAAGCAGCTGTCTTGCCTCTGCCTTTAGACTTTGTCTAGACATGCGAATTCCCCCATTCTATTGAATTCACCCTCATTGTAATACAATTTGGACCAATTAGATATTATGGTGCCTAACCGCAAGTTCTACGGGATTTAATCACCTAGGCCAGAGTTTAGCTCGGATGCTTCCCCCCAGCCGGGCCTTAAAAGACAATAAGACTGAAAAATCGAATTGAGACCACGGCCACGGCGACGACTAAGCCAATCATCAACAGTTTGGTCCCAGCATTCGTAGAGGTGAAAGGGGGAATTTGGTTATCAATGAACTTTTCATGACACAAAAAGCTCACCACGATGACGATCAGTGGTAGTGTGATCAAGGTTATTTTGGGCCCATAGCCGTCCACGTGGCCCCCGCCACTCATGTGGGTGGGAATCGTTGCCGGTAAATTGGGATAAGCCACCAAAAAGACAATGACCTCCACCACCCCCAACAATAGGCCCACCCATCTGGTAAAATGGGTCAAGCGGTCTAACCAAACATACATACGCCACACCTTCTGAATTAATGCTTTATTTGTTTGAAATTTAAAGTAATTTTGATAAGTTAAATCTTTGGTTTGCCTTGCCTGAACACCTGCGCTATCCTGATAATACAAAGGATTAACTGACCGGTATCTTGCAAAATGATGTTGCTGCAAAGGGAGTTGTGCCAAAATCACAAACGCTATCTTGCTACTACTGAATTTATTATTACAGACAGGCGCCTTGTTGCTGATTTATCAGCAAACCAGTGGCCTCAAACTACGGCGCTGGCAACTGCTCAGCTTCATCCCCCTAGCCGGCCTAGGCCTGTGGCTGCCGGACTACGGCATCTATCTCATAGCCCTAGTGCTATTTTATTTGTATGGGCTCCCGGCCTTTAAAGACCGGCAATACCTGGCCCTGTTCTTTAGCCTGTACACGGTGTCCTTCTTTTCTCTGATCGGCAATATTTTAGATTCCTTAGCGGCGCTGGCGCCAATTTACAATATCCTGGAATTTATTATTATTCCCGTGCCAGTGTTATTAAACCTGGTCTTCTTAAAAGTAGCCAACCCTAACTTCCGCTTGTTGCACGCCGCTTACGAACTCCCGGTGAAAGCCATGTTGCAAGTCATCAACAGCGTGTTAGCCCTGTTACTGGCGGCAGAATTTAGCAGTTACTTCCTACAAGCTTTGGACCGGGATTTCAGTGCTCTGCGCTACGTGATCTCCGGGATATTTTTCGCCGTCATGGCCCTGTTATTGCTTTATATCACCATGAAGATCCGCTTGATGCAAGCCGACCAAATCAAGGAATTACGCCGGGCCCAGTTGGCCCAACTCACCACCTATACCCAGCAAATCGAAGGCATGTACAACGAAATCCACGAAGTCCGCCACGACCTGGGTAACGTGTTGGTCAGCCTGCAAGACAGCATCGCCAACCAGGACCTGCCGGCCATCACCCAAATTTATAACAATGTCATCGCCAAATACGGCCAGCCCCTGCAAAACAGTAAGTTCAATTTGACCCATTTAAGCAATCTGAAAATTCCAGCCTTGAAAAGTTTACTGTCGGCCAAAATCATTAGCGCCCTGGGCTTAAATATCGCCACTAGCGTTGAAATCGAGGCCCCGGTGGTGGACTGTTATGTGGAGCTGGTGGACTATTTACGTATCTTATCCATCTTCTTAGATAACGCCATCGAGGCCAATGCCAGCGTGGCTGACCCCCAGTTGAACATTGCCTTTATTGCCTATAACCAGCCCCAGCAGTTGGTGGTTATCATTGACAACACCACCGACCAAACTGACTTGAATATCAATCAGATCTTCAAACCCAAAGTATCCACGAAAACCGGCGACCACGGCTTAGGGCTGGCCATTGTGAAAGAACTCCTGGACCGCCATCCCAATTTAATGCTGCAGACCACCTGCCAAGATGGCCGCTTTCGCCAAGTCCTCACTTCAACGCCTTTAGGAGGTATTCCCAGTCTATGAATATTTTTATCTTAGAGGATGATATCCTGCAACAACAAAAATTAAAACGTTTATTAGACCAGTTTGTCGCGGACTTAAAGGCCAGCAAAGTCCAGATCCAGACCAGCGACCGGCCCCAACGGCTATTGGCGCAGATGGCCACTGCCCCCATCAATAATTTATACTTTTTAGACATTACCATCGGGGCCCAAAAGAAAGCGGGTTTGGAACTGGCGGAACAGATTCGCCAGCTAGACCCCTATGGCACCATTAGTTTTGTCACCACTTACTCGGAATTCTTACCCCTGACCTATGATTATAAGGTAGCGGCGTTACATTTCATCCCCAAAGACGACCCGCAAAAGTACCACGACCAAGTTTTAGACAGCTTAAAAACAGCTTTAGCCCACCAACAAGTACCCTTGGCCGATGACACTTTTAGTTTGAAGAACAACTACACCAACCTCCAGGTGCCTTATGAGGAGATTCTTTATTTTGAGACCACGGGCTTGAATCATAAGGTCAATTTGGTCATGCGCCACAAGCGCTGTGAGTTCTTTGGGTCTTTGAAGGCAATTGCTGCAATGGATCCGCGGCTATTTCGCTGCCATCAGTCCTTTGTGATCAACCTGGCAAATGTCACGGCTTTGGATCATCATGAACGGCTGGTTTATTTTGGGGCTGACACTTATTGCCTGGTGGCCCGTAATAAGATTCGGGAGCTACAGCAGCGCTTGGGGGTTTTGCATGGCTAACTAAGGGGCGAATATCGTATAGATCAGCAAAATGGCAATAACCCCATAAATCAGTAATCCCCAGGGATTGCGGGGATTAATGGTGGACCCAATCCCATATCTTCTAGGGATAAGGAATTGCTTGCCCACATCTGCTCTAGGGGGGATTTTCAAGGCCACAATAATGGTGACCGCCACCAGAAATACGAGTAACAATAAAATGCCTACTTTTGGAATAACGCCCTGAAGCGCGGTGCGCACTGGCGGCACCAGCGCACTTACCACCACAAAAATAATCGCTAATAGGCTGATCCCCCCAAGCATATCGCGATAAATTTGATGTTTCCTGGCGGCTCGTTGTTCAAGTTCAACGGCACGTTTTTGGGCAGCTTGTTGTTTTTGAAAGGCTGATTTACGTTTATTAATATTTTTCATAACATTGCCTCAATTTTGTTTTACAACCAAAAAACACTTACCAAGAACAAGATTGCTATTAAGACGTAAAATAAGATACCCAAGGGATTGTGAGGATTCACCGTAATCCCAACCCCATAGGCTTTGGGTACAAAAAGCTTGTTTTGGGCTCGGGCCGTATCAAATTGATGGGGCATGCGCTTTTCTATATAAATAACGATCCCCACAATAATTAAGAGTACTGCCAAGATGATCAGCTGCACCACCGGGCCAGCAGCGGCTGCGCGCCAAGATGGGACAAAGAACGATATCCCAATGAAAGCCAGCATCAAAAAACTGATAGTCCCCAAGATATCCCGATAAATTTGATATCTTTTCGCGCGGCGCTTTTCGGCTGCATTCGTCTTCTGTTGGGCAGCTTGTTGTTTTTGAAAATTAGCCTTTTGCTTCTTTGCGTTTTTCATCTTATTTTGCCTCGGTTACTTTCTTTATAATAATCGCACTGCATTAATAAAAAAACAGCGCATAAATGGCACAGCCAATCGTAAAGACATACAAGAACATCCCCCAAGGATTTCTAGGATTGACATCTTTAAAGGCATAGCCATAGCGTCTGGTGACAAAAAGCTTGCCCTGGAGACGGTCAGGGTCATAATCCACCGGTGTTTGCAGTTCTAAAATAACATTTAGCACTAATATCAGTATATAAAAGATTAACACGGCAATCTGCCCCAGCCGGCCGCTAAGTGTTTGTTGTAACACTGGCACAAAAGGCTTCAGCAAAATGACCGCTAACACCACTAAACTTATCGGGCCAATGACAATGCGAAAAACCTGATATTTTTCTGTCTTTTGGGTGGGTTTAGCTTCTTTTGGTGCGTTGGGTTGGTTATTATCGTGTCGCATAATCATCCCTCTTTTCGCTACTAAAGCACGCAACCTATCCAGTTGCGTGCTTTAATTATTTGGCGAACAATTGCATGATTGGGTTAATGGAAGCTAGGACTAAGATCACGATGGCAAATATCCCGTAGGCGCCGCGACGTTTGCCAAAAACGCTGTAACTTAATAGTAATTGAATGATGACCCCGCCGTAATAGACTGCCATGGTAGCCACCGCTGGCACGGCATTATGGGTGAAGTACGTGAATACCAAGGTCAAGGTGGTGACGAATAAACAATTCACATAATAGTACATGGCTAACTGGGTCTTAGGCGCTGGCGCCACTAGGCCTTCTTTATTGGCGGAAATGCCGGTGATGATCAAGTAGAGCGCCACTGGGATCAGCGCGGACAGCACGGTGGTCACCAGGTAGCCGATGACGGCGGTGATGAACACCAGGCTTTCTTTGCCGGCGATGGCCGCCGCAGTTTTAGCGGCTGGGAACGTATAGACCTGCCAGTAACATAACAGCAGGGCTTCCAACAAGACCCCGACAAATAAAGCGGCTAGTTTGACGATTGGCTTCTTCATGATAAAATACCTCCCTTTTGAGTGTGTGACAACGTGTGTTTAAGCCGGTGTTACGATCATCTTGATCAACAAAATCACCACGCCGACAATAATGCCAAACCAAATGGCTTTGCCGGCAGGATGATAGGGATTAATGGACAAGCCATATCCAAATGCTTTGGGAATCAGCAATGGTTTGTGGCGCAACTCGGCTTTGTCGTAATAGCTTTGCAGTACCTTCAAACTGAGAAGTAATACTGGGATAATCATGGCCATACTGAAAATACCGATGATCTTAGCTAACTTAGCATCGCCGTTTACCATGGGCAAAAGCAAGACCGGTGCCAGGGCGATGACTAAAAATACCATGGTTAAGGTGACATACAACTTCCGGTTTCGATTTTGTTTTGGCGCGTTATTTTGCCGCATCATTGACAACCTTCTTTCTTTTAGAAGTGGTTACTTTATAGAATAGCTTTTGACTTATCTGGCGCTAAATTGCTGATAGAAAGCCACTGCGAAAACAATCACTAAAAATAGCAGTAACACAATCAAAATAATTTTACTTAATTTTTTACCCAAGGGATTGGCTGGGTTCAATTGGACGCCGAAGCCGATTTTCTTGGGGATCCAGAGCGGCGCTGCTTTGGCAGTTGCGGTTCGCCCGCTGGCTTTGGCATGGTTAGCCTTCAAGTTTAATAAGAAAATCGCCGCTTCTGTGACCAAAAATAGCGTGCTAACGGCAAGTAACACCAGCCAGCCGGCTATTTGTGGCGTGAGTTGCCGGTCAGAGAAGAACAACACCACCAAAACCACATTGGTGATAAGGCCATAGCCAGCGCTGACTTTTTGAGCAATAGCCCAACTGCCTGGATTGGCCTGGGCGTAAGCCGTGCGATAGCCAAAATGGGCCCCACTTGGTTTGTATTTTGGCACCGCAGCAAGGCGATAACCCATCACAGCTACTAGGCTGATAGCTACAAGTTCATACAAAAGCATTTATAACACCTCGTTATTTTCTGGATCAAGTTGATAGATTGGCCTATCAGCTTTTGATCACCTTTATTTGACAGTCCATAGGATAAGCCAAAATTAAGCGAGGTTATATCATTTGCCGAATTTGGTCATTTTTTTGACCTAAATGGTTCGTTTCAGAAAATCACTCAAAGTCTTTCGCTTAAAAAAGTCACACTGGCCATGAAGGCTAAGATATCTCCCATATAAAAAGCGATTGGTACAAAATTTGGGCTCTTGGGGTTTAGAGTCCAGCCCAACATGGGGATGAATTTGGGAATCATGCCCGGCTGATTCGTGGGGTTGTGCCGCAATACTTGAACCAACCCCACCGTTAAAACGACCATTAGAATGGTTAGAGCAATAAGGGCTAGCCAACTGATGCTAGGTAGATAAATGGCTAGCACAATGCTCAATAATGCTAGGCCATAAAAAACTAAAGAATAAGCTTTTATCGTTGTCTTCGTGATCGTGGGCTCACCTGCCTTGAAGTCAAAACCTATTACCAGCTAACACAAACGTCCTATCCTTTTTATCCGTTTCTTGCTTTATGATAATAATAGTTCAAAACATCACGAGATGACAACATTTATACCCGATTTGGTCGTTTTTTTGACCAAAAGTGTCCTTTAAAAAATTGGGCGGGCACCATTGAAAAAACCGCTAGTTTCAAGCTTATTTCAACTTGAAATTAACGGTTTTTGGCTGGCCCTATTTAAATTATTGTCACCTTAATCATGCTCACTTAACCATTGATCCATCACTTGAATAAACTCGTCGTGTTGGTCCAACAAGGCTAAGTGGCGACTGTTGGCAAACAAGTGCCATTTGGCATTGGGGATGTGGTCATAAACGGATTTGGCGATCAGCGGTGTGCACAGGTCATCGGTGCCATTGGTGACCAACACTGGCACGTGGATATTTTTCAATTGGTCAGTCACATCAAAGTCACTGATGGTGCCATTTTCGGTAAATTCATTGGGGCCTTCAGCAATCAAGCTGGCCCGCTGGCCATTGGTGGGACGTCTTAAGGGTTCGGGCGAATTTTCATCCGGGTCATCCCAGCAGTAGCGCTCCATATAGCGGTCATTGGCGGCTAAGTATTTGGGACCGGTGAAGTCCCCGGTTCTTTCGGCCTCACTGATGGCCTGTCGATCTTCGTAACTTAAGTATTTGATCAGCCGATGTTGTTCTTGGATCCACAGCTTGATTGACGCCGGTGAGCCATCGATCATGACACTTTTGATGCCGGTTTGGTCGTAGTTGGTCAAGTAAAACATTTCCAGCATGCCGCCCCAAGATTGCCCCAGCATATGGATATGATCCAAATGTAGATATTTTCTAAGGGCCACCAGTTCCTCGGCCCAGGTCTCTTTGACGTAAACCCCGGGGTCCTCAGGCAAAGAGGACTTGCCGCAGCCGACTTGGTCATACATGATGAGTTGGCGGCCGGTGGCGGCGTAATCATCCAGTAATTCAAAGTAATTGTGGGATGAGCCCGGGCCGCCGTGGATCAATAGGAGCGGCGCCTTTGTGGCACTGGGTTCCCCCACAATGCGATAGTATGTTTTAAAACCCCGAAAGGGCATGTAGCCTTCTTGAACTTTGATTGGAGCCATAACCTCAAATCCCTTCAATAATAATTGCTTGATTGGTTTCGATTATACCCCTAGCGCAGCAAGTTGCTGCAAATTTTTCAAAATTAAGGCCATTCAAAAACCACCAGTCCAAAGTCGTCATGGCTTTGAAACGGGCGGTTAATTTGTAGACTTTAAAATGCCGTCATCGTGGTCCCCAGTTCTAAATAGGACTGGACCTTGGCATAGCCAGCCTGTTGATAATACAGCGTGATCAGCTGACGCAGGTCAAAACTGTAATTGTCTAAGGACTCTGAGGCGGGATAAATCTGGCCATTGCGAATGGTCAATGGCGTAATGTCCGACAAGCGCTGACTGGCGCTGGTGGAATTATCCAGCGAATAAAAGGTGACCTGACCAGCAGCAATGCTGGCATAAAACATATTATCCACAATATTGCCCGCATCCGTGATGCTGTTGAACACGTACAGAGGATTGCCATTGTTCGGCAGGATATGGTAATAGTAATGGGCCCCACCTAGCCCCCGGCTAAATAACTGGGCCGGGTCTTGGCCTTCCATGGCCCAATAAGCCATGAATATCATGGTGGCTTGATCAGCGTCCGTCATTTGGGCCACCATACTTGCTGGGGCCTTCTTAGCAGCTTGTAAAGCCCCAATTGGGGTGTCCGGGTCATGTTTGGCCGGCCCATTATCATTAGAACTTGAAGCAGTACTGCTACTGACGTTGTTGCTGGGCGCATCAGCCATGGGATTATTATAGGCACTATCCCTGACGGCATTGCGCCTATTTTCAGTGCTTTTGGCAGTTCCTAAATCCATAAAAGGCGTCCCGGCTGCCGGTAAAAGCTGCAATTGCCCCGCCAAGGCCAACCACAGGGCCAACAAAGCAGCCACCACCAGCTGAGCTTTACGGGTAACGTCCATCTTTTGTCGTAATTGACTGGGCGTGGTAAAGATATCCCGCATTTCTTTGGTATCTTCGGCATCTTGAATCTTTTGCAGGGCATTGACCGTCTGCCAGCGCAGGCCCAGGGCAATCAGGACAGCAATCGCCATGATCCAAAGCGCTAAATTCCGCTCATCATCAGCACTGACATATAACCCCGGGATCGAACTCAACGTATCGGCCAGACCCGTCATCAATGCAAACTGGATACCGATGGCCCAGGCCAAAGCCAAGGCTGCCAGCACCAGTAATATAATCGTTAAAAACCGCAAAAAAGCCAAGGGTTGGTGACTGCGGTAAAGGGTGCGTAAATAAAAACGGCGGGCCCCTCTGACTTTCTCCACCGTCTGCGTCACATGACTTTCAAGTTGACCATCGATCACTTGATTCTCCAAATAACGCAGTCGTCCAGCGCCCACAAGGATAACAACCAGCAGCCCCAAGGCGATGCTTAAAGCAATCATAGATCCACCTCCAATTGTGACTTGGTATCTGGAATAGCTGCATTATAACAGAAAAACCAGGTCAATTCAGGTGCGCTGGATTCACCCTAAATTCACCACATATTTCAAAAAGGCTTGAATCGCCGGATTGCCATTGTCTTTGGGATAAATAAAGACTAAGTTGCTAAAAATCGGCTTTTCAAAGGGGACAATTTTCAACTTCTTGGCCACCGCGGGGTCAATGGCCTGTTGAAATAGCAGACTCACCTGCTGGGAATTTTGTAGCACATCGGTAATGGTGCCAATGTGGGAGGTTTGTAGGGGGATCGCCGGTAAGTGACCGTTTTGGGCGAAAAGTTGATTGGCGTACTCAAATACCCCGGACCCCGGTGGTAACAAGGCATAGGCATAGTTGGCCAAGTCGCTGATTTTAGCCTGTTTGACTTGGGCCAAGGGGCCGTTGATACTGCCCACCAGGACCAATTGATCCCGGGCAATGGTTTGGACCACATAGTCGGTCAAAGCTAAGTCTTGGACTTGGATATCCCGGAGAATCGCCACATCGACGCCCTTAAACCGCAATAATCGCAGTAAATCTTGGCCCTCTAACTCATTCAAAGACACATTAATATTGGGGAAGTCGGCCATAAAGCGGGTCAAAGCTTGGGACAAGCCGTATTGGCGTACCACCGGCACACTGCCGATTTTTAATTGACCTTGGCGCTGGCTATCCCCTTGGCGTAAAGCCTGCAACAACGCCTGGTACTGGTCACTCATCAACTTGGCATAATGATAAAACGTCTCGCCGGCGCTGGTGATTTGCAGAAATTGGCGGTTGCTGGTATCCAGGAGCTTAACCTTTAGGTCGGCTTGGAGATGTTTCATGCGCTTAGACAAGGCCGATTGGGTCAAGTTCACGGCAATGGCAGCCTCGGAAATGTTGCGGATCTCATAAATTTTCACAAAGGCGTTTAAGTCCTCTAAATTCATCGTGGTCACCTCTTATGCCCTTTTGGCATAATGATAGTCATAATCCGATTGGTATGCAAGCCAAAAGCCGCCCATAATTGACTTATCCAAAAACGGAGGTCAACAAATGTCAGATTATTATGATTTACGACGGGTCTTAAAGGAATTAGCAGCTGAGGCCCCTAAGCAATACCACGCCACCAATGAATTGGTGGATCCTAATGCGGAATTAGCCGGGGTTTATCGTTATATTGGCGCTGGCGGCACGGTCAAGCGGCCTACTCAAGCAGGTCCGGCGTTGATGTTCAATAATGTCAAGGGTTTTGCCGGCACCCGGGTCTTGATTGGCTTATTGGCCAGCCGCAAGCGGGTGGGTTTGTTATTCCATCACGACTACCATACGCTAGGCCAATTTCTAAATGATGCGGTGGACCATCCTCTAGCCCCAATAACCGTTTCTGAAGCTGAGGCCCCTGCCCATGAAGTCGTCCACAAAGTCGACGACCCTGATTTTGATATCCGCAAACTCATCGCCGCCCCCACCAATACCGAATATGATGCGGGGCCTTACATCACCATGGGCCTGGTTTACGGTTCCAATCGGGCTAAAACTAAAAGTGACGTGACCATCCATCGCATGGTTTTAGAGGATAAAGATACCATTGGCATCTACATCATGCCTGGGGGTCGGCACATTGGCGCTTTTGCAGCAGAATATGAACAAGCCAACGAACCCATGCCCATTACTGTCAACATCGGCTTAGATCCGGCCATCACTTTAGGGGCCACCTTTGAACCGCCCACAACGCCCTTAGGTTATAACGAACTGGGGGTTGCCGGGGCTATTCGCCAAGAACCCGTCCAGCTGGTGGACGCTGTCACTGTTGCCGAAAAGGCCATCGCCCGTTCTGAATTTACCATTGAAGGCTACATCATGCCCCACCAACGGATGCAAGAAGACATCAACACCAATACGGGTAAGGCCATGCCAGAATTTCCCGGCTATGATGGCGACGCCAATCCGGCTGTGCAGGTCATCAAAGTGACGGCGGTCACCCACCGCCAAGACCAGCCCATTATGCAAACAGTGATTGGCCCCAGTGAAGAGCATGTGAACTTAGCGGGGATTCCCACGGAAGCTAGCATTCTAGAACTCACCAATAAAGCCATCCCCGGTAAAGTCTTAAATGTCTACAATCCGCCTGCTGGGGGCGGTAAATTAATGACGATTCTCCAGATTCATAAAACTAATCCTGCCGATGAAGGCATCCAGCGTCAGGCTGCCCTTCTAGCCTTTGCGGCTTTCAAAGAATTGAAGACGGTGATTTTAGTGGACGAGGATGTGGACATTTTCGACATGAACGATGTGCTGTGGACGGTCAACACCCGCTTTCAAGCCGACCAGGATATTGTGGTGCTGCCGGGGATGCGCAATCATCCCCTGGACCCTTCAGAGCGGCCTGCTTATGACCCGAAGTCTATTCGGGTTCAGGGGATGTCCAGCAAGTTGATTTTAGATGGCACCGTCCCCTGGGACATGAAGGCCCAGTTCGTCCGGGCCCGGTTTAAAGAAGTGCAAGACTGGCGCAAGTATTTGCAATAGGAGGTCTGTTAAACTATGAAGAAAATTGTCGTTGCCATGACCGGCGCGTCAGGCGTGATTTACGGCTTAGATTTATTGCGCCACTTGCAGGCCATTCCGTCGGTTGAAACCCACCTGGTGCTCAGTCCCTGGGCCAAAAAAAATATTCAATTAGAAACTGACCTGACCTTGCAGCAGGTCCAAGATTTGGCCGATGTGGTCTACCACGACAATGACCAGGGGGCGGCGATTGCCAGTGGTTCTTTCTTGCACGACGGCATGGTGATCGTCCCGGCCAGCATGAAGACCGTGGCCGAAATTGCCTATGGTTTCGGGGAGAATCTGATTGGCCGGGCGGCTGATGTGACGATCAAAGAACGCCGGCCGCTGATCATCGTCCCCCGAGAAACGCCCTTGAGTGTGATTCATTTGGAAAATCTCACCAAGCTAGCCAAATTAGGAGCTCAAATCATTCCCCCTATTCCCAGTTTTTATACTCAGCCTAAGACCATTGCCGATTTAGTGACCAAACAAACCATGCACTTATTGGACGCCCTAAAAATTCCCAACGACTTAGCTCAACGTTGGACGGGGGTTTAATGATGACCCAAACCGCCACGTTTAACCTGGCGCAGGCCGGTTTTACCATGACCGTGACCCTGCAACAAATCGGCCCGGATTTATTAGTGGTCTTAACGGGTGGTGACCATCCCCATATCGGGGCCATCACCAATGTGACCGCCACGACCTTAAGTAGTTTTCGCTACCCCAGTCACGACGGCCGTTTGCACCAGGATCATGTTTTGTCTGAAATCATCGGCCGCTTACTCCAGCCAAATTTAACTGGGCACTGCACCATTACCGCCGGTGTCCACGTGGATGGCATCACCACCGAACAAATCCAAGCCGCGGCAAAAATGGCCCAAACTCTGGCCCAAAAAGTGGTCCAGTGGCTGCAGGCTCATCCCTTGATAGCAACGCCCCCAACCTATTATTGATTGCTAACCAGTGGCAAATCGCCACTGGTTTTATTTTGATTGCAATTCAACTACAAATACGTTACTTTCCCCGTGATTTCCAGCCACCATGCTATAATTTAAGTAACAATCCGGGGAGGAATTATATGTCAAAATTCAGATTAAGCCTGCTACTCACAGGCCTAGCAGCTATAACTGTATGTTTATTTTTAAGACCCAGCACCGTCCAAGCCGCAGATGAGGTCGCGGTACCGTTGAGAGATACGACTCTTTTAACGACGCGGCCTGATGTTAAACATCCCTTTGCTGAAAATCCAACTATTGATAACTTGCAAGTGTTAGAACCAGTATATGGTCTTACCACTTGGAAAATTAATGCCACGAAGAAAAGTGTTCCAAGTGCCATCAAACCGCAAGACTGGGGTGATGCCCAAGAAGCTTACGAAGTTGGAGATGATACTTGGCTAACCACCAATCAGGTTCTAGTCATTCCCCAGGATCAAATCGTCGATAGACCTAGTAACTTCGCGGATACGCCAAGCAGTTATGAATTTGTTGCCGCAGCAATTGATAACAATGGTCCCGTCGCATTGTGGAATCAACCTAATTATGCCGGCCAACCAAAACGCACAGTTGATCCGGGTACAATTTGGAAAATTGCCCGGTACTACTGCTCACCAACTGGGGAATTATGGTTTGACTTAGGCGATAACAATTGGATTAATGCTTATTACGTTGCCAACAGTTTGCTTTATGCATTCAAAACCAAGACCAATGCTATTCTTTATAACTACGAAACCAATTTCAGAAATCCCATAACTGTCACAGCTACCAATAATGATGGTCCGATTGCCCTTTGGCAAAATCAACAATATAAATACTTCAGTCAAGCCATCAATCCAGGCAGTCAGTGGCAATGCTATTCAGTTTACTATTATCCTTATAACTACCCATACAATGGTGAGACGACTTGGTATAACTTAGGCGATGAAACCAACTGGTTACCGGCCTATTACTCAAGTCTTGCCAATGCTTATTAATTGATTCAAATTGGCATTAACCACTGCATAGCCTTTGCGGTGGTTATTTTTATCGCCAATTGGTTGAAATTTAATCTATAATAGGACTTAATCATATTCCATTGCCCAATATTTCCCGGGAAATAATGAAGGGAGCTCCACCGCCATGACCTATCACAAGAAAAATTGGCAGCCGGATAAAAAAATCCAACTGCCAATCTATAAACAAATCAGTCTTTACTTGAGTCAACAAATCCACAAAAATACTTGGCCCCTGGGCACATCCCTGCCCACTAAAACGGAGCTGGCTGACCAATTTAATGTGGACCCCACCACGGTACAACGGGCCCTGCAATACTTGCAGAGCACTGGTAGTATTGATGCAAGGGGCCGTAGTGCCAACACGAGCTGGGGCCCGTTGATTAGTGCAGCGCCTCAAAGCCTGGCCACGGGGTTCGTCAAAGCCCGCCAAGCTGATCCTAAACCTTTATTGCCCTTGAGCACCGGTGAATTGGGGGCCGATATTTTCCCCAGGGCTTTGGTACAAAAAGCGATTATCAATACCGCTCAAAACATCACCACCATGAACTATCAAACCGGCCCCGGCTTAGAAGGCCTGCGCACGGTCTTAGCGCAACGGCTGCAACGCCAAGGCATGACCGTCACAGCTGACAATATCTTGATCACGTCTGGTTCCCTGCAGGCCATCCAACTGATCGTTAGTTTGCTTGAGCATAACGCCGTTATATACACCGCACCAGAGAGCTATCTGCGGTCTTTGGGGATTTTTAAAGCCCGCCACATTCAATTCAAAGAACTGCCCTTAGATGAAGCTGGTCTTGACTTTACCCAAATTCCCAACAGTCCTAAACAACAGTTACTCTACACCATCCCCACCTTCAGCAATCCCCTGGGCAATGTGATGAGTGCCAAACGTCGCCAAGATTTAGTGGACTTTGCCCAACACTATAGCCTGCCAGTCATTGAAGATAGCGCCTATGAAGATATTTGGTTAGACCAACAGCCGCCAAAACCTCTGCAAGCTTATGACCAAAATGGCAACGTCTTATACCTGGGCTCGATTTCTAAAACCCTGGCACCGGGTATGCGCTTAGGCTGGGTCGTGGGGGATGCCGGTATCATTGCCCGACTCACAGCCATCAAGCAACAAACCGACTATGGTGCCAGTGCCTTATCCCAACATATCTTAACGGCCATTTTAAGTGACCCGGACTATGACCGTTACCTAGTAGCCATGCGGGCACAGTTAAAAGAACGCTGTGACTTAGCCATGGCGGTCTTAAAGCAAGAACTGGGCCAGATTGCCACTTGGAATCAACCTAAGGGCGGTTTTTACGTCTGGCTTACCTTCCCGGACACCATTAATATGCCGCAACTATTGGCCGAAGCCAAGGCCCATCAGCTAAAAGTAAACCCTGGTAAAATCTATGGGCCCCACGGTGATCAAAGCATTCGCCTGTCTTATTCTTATTTGACCCCCGCTAAATTTGCCCAGGGCATCCACGAATTGGCCATTCGCGTGAAAAAACAACTTTAAGCCAAGGCTTATTCAAGCTTTTTTCATAAAATCTGCGTACAATGTAGGTGTTATCAAAATAATATTTGAGGAGCTGAAGTTATGGCTGAAATTAATGCGAATCATGCAAGCACGTTATCAATTGGTGATAAAACTTTCAATCGGTTGGGCTATGGCACCATGCAGCTACCTGGCAAGGGCATTTGGGGGCCATCCCCAGACCCAGATAATGCCGTCAAGGTCTTGCAAGAATCCGTGGACTTAGGCATCAACTTCATCGATACGGCTGATTCTTATGGTCCCTTCACGTCTAATTTATTGATGCATCAAGCGTTTGGTGATTATTCTGGTAAATATAGCGACCTATTCATCTCCACGAAAGTGGGCTTGACCCGCCAAGGCCCAGACATTTGGACGCCAGTGGGCCGACCAGCTTACTTACGGCAAGAAGTCGAGTTAAACTTGCGCAGTTTAGGGGTGGACTCGATTGACCTCTTATTCTTACACCGCATCGATCCCGCGATTCCCTTAGCCGATCAATTGGGTGAACTGAAACAATTACAATCCGAAGGTAAAGTCCAACACATTGGCGTGAGCCAAGTAACGGTGGAAGAACTGCAAGCCGCTGAAAAAATCGTCCATATCGATGCCGTTCAGAACCGTTATAACGTGACAGACCGGGCTGACGAAATCGTCTTAGACTACGCCGAAGCCCACAACATCATCTTCGTCCCTTGGTTCCCACTGGCAACCGGCAAATTGGCAGCCCCAGGCAGTGTCTTAGCTAAAATTGCTGAGAAATACCAGGCGCAACCCGCTCAAATTGCCTTAGCTTGGCTATTACAGCGGTCCAAGATTATCTTACCAATCCCCGGCACCTCGAATTTAGAACATCTCAAAGAAAACGTCGCCGCTGCGAATATTGAATTAAGTACCTCTGATTTTGATGCTATTAGTAATCTGAAATAACAGGTAAAAGCCTGAAATTCCTAGTTTTATCTAAGGAATTTCAGGCTTTTTTTGAATTATCAAACCAACGCCGCCAACAAGGTTGCCCGCACTGCCGGCGCTATTTTCAGAAGTTTATTTTCGCTTGCGTGCTTTACGCCCCCGGGCGTGCTTGCTCCAAAAACCGCCGTTAAATCCGGTGGGGGTGATGGAAACCATGAACGCACTGGCGTTATAAGCCAGGACAGTTTCATAGACTAATTTCTCTTCTTTTCTGGGCACTAAGACTTCTAGGATTTCCCGGGTGCCATCCCGGCCTTCCCCACTCATTTCAGTAACGCCATAGCCTTGGTCCCGTAATAAGCGGGCCAGAGGGCTGCGTTTGTCTTCATCGGGGGAATCTTCATGGGCACTGATGACTTGTACAATCACAAAGCCAATGGCCAACCAGCGATCGATCATCATGCCAATAAAGATCCCACAGCCAAAGCCCACTGCATACGCCAGGAGATAAATCGGTTGATTGAGATTCTTTAAGACATAGTTCAACCCTAATGTATACAGGGTAATTTCCACCATCCCAAATAACGCAGCAGGCGCTGGTAACCCCCGATTTTGCAGGAGTAGTCGCATCGTGTTCACAGTTAGGTACAAAACGTTAATGCCAAAGACGAACAATAGAAACGATAAATTGATGTGCATAGCTGGCTCCCATCTTCTTTTGTTTAAAAAGCAGTGATTGACCCCATTTTATCTAGCAGACCACATAATTGCAATAACTGGCGGAAAATCCTTTCAAATGACCGCAAAAAATGAGACGATACTCATAGTACGCAAATAAAAATTTTTAGGAGGCACCTCTTATGGCTAACTCTTTTCCCCAAGTAATGACAATCGCTGGTTCTGACTGTGACGGCAGTGCTGGGATGCAAGCTGACATGCACACATTTTTCGCCCGCAAGGCTTATGGCATCTCGGTCATGACCGCCGCAGTGGCTGGCAATTCCTATGGGATCCACGATGCCACCGCATTAAGTCCAGACTTCATTGACAGCCAATTCAAAGCCATTGCTGACGACTTCAAAGTGCTGGCCACCAAGACCGGTATGCTGACGGATAGCACTACCATTCAAACCGTGGCCAAGAATTATAAGCAATATGATTTTGGCCCCTTGGTATTAGACCCGGTGATCATCACCAAACACGGGAACTTATTGCTAGAGCAAGCAGCCTATGAGACCCTGCGCCAAGAATTGATTCCCCTGGCCACGGTGATTACCCCTAACTTCTTTGAATTGGAAAAATTAGCCGACATGACCATCACAACCGATGCGGATATGCTGACGGCGGCGAAGAAATTACAAGCATTGGGGGCTAAAAATGTCGTCGCTAAAGGCGCCCATCATGAAGATACGAATTTAACCGAAGTCAAAGACCTATTGCTATTAGAAAACGGCGAAACGTTCTGGTTATCAGAACCCTATCATCCCACCCAACGGATCAATGGTACCGGCGACGCCCTGTCAGCCTGCATTACCGCGGAAATCGGCAAAGGGGCAGGCATTGAAGCGGCGGTGCGCATTGCTAAAACTTTAGTCAATCAAGCCATTGAACGGGAATTGGCAGTGGGCCATAAATTCGGTCCCATCAACATTTGGGCCCTGGAAACGACGGATTAATTTTTTTTGATTGCCTTGGGTATGTTAAGATAAATATATTAGTAATAATATTTTTAACAATGGAGGCTCTTATATGACAGAAGATAATCCAATTTTAGTGTACAAGGATGTGGCTAAAATCTACAAAGGCGGCAACGTGGCTGTAGAGCACATCAACTTGACCATACACAAGGGCGATTTCGTTTGCCTGATTGGCACGTCTGGTTCCGGGAAAACCACGACCATGCGCATGATCAACCGCATGTTAGAACCAACTAGTGGGGAGATTTTGTTCAATGGTGAAGATATCCATACATCTGACCCCGTTACATTGCGGCGCCATATCGGCTATGTGATTCAAAATATCGGGCTCATGCCCCACATGACGATTTATGAAAACATTACCCTAGTCCCTAAGCTGTTAAAATGGCCGGATGACAAGCGCCGGGAAAAGTCTGAAGAACTGATCAAATTAGTGGAGCTCCCTAAGGAATTCCTAGACCGCTATCCTTCCGAATTATCCGGGGGCCAACAACAGCGGGTGGGGGTCATCCGGGCTCTAGCAGCCAACCAAGATTTGATCCTCATGGACGAACCCTTTGGCGCTTTGGACCCCATCACTCGGGAAAGTCTGCAGGAATTAGTCAAGAATTTACAGGAAAAACTGGGTAAAACCGTGGTCTTCGTCACCCATGATATGGATGAAGCTTTGAAATTGGCCACCAAAATCGTGGTCATGGACGGGGGCCATATTATCCAAGACGCCTCTCCTGAAGAAATCTTGCGCCATCCGGCCAATCAATTCGTGGAAGAATTAATTGGGGCTGAGCGCTTGATCCAAGCCAGAGCAGACGTCACCACCGTGGACCAAATCATGCTGAAAAACCCTGTTTCCATCACGCCGGGCCGCTCTTTAGGCGAAGCCATCCGCTTGATGCGCAAACGCCGGGTTGATACGCTGTTGGTCACTGATGACGAGGGTTATTTAAAGGGCTTTATTGATGTTGAATCCTTAGATAACAATTACAGCCGGGCCACCAGTGTGTCGGATATTTTGAACACCAAGATTTTCTATGTGGCCAGTGATACCTTATTGCGGGACACCGTGGACCGGATTTTGAAGCGGGGCTTAAAATATGTCCCTGTAGTCGATAAAGCCGGCAAACTCCTGGGTATCGTTACCCGGGCCGCCTTAGTGGACATGGTCTACGATACCATCTGGGGGGACAATGGCGATGGTGACGATGATAACGACAATACCAGCCAACCCGCAGCGGATGTGACTGGGGTTGCAGCGGGGCATAATTTAGCCGCCGATACGCCAACTGATCATAAGGAGGCGTAAATTATGATTGATTTCTTAAACGCCCACGGCAGTGAGTTGGTCACGAAGACCTGGGAACAATTATATATTTCCGCCATTGCTTTGTTATTGGGGATCCTGGTCGCTGTCCCACTGGGCATTATTTTGACCCGTTTTCCCAAAACCGCCAAAGTGGTGATCAGCATCGCCAGCATGCTCCAGACCGTGCCCTCATTAGCCTTATTGGCGTTGATGATTCCAATTTTTGGGATTGGGAAACTGCCTGCCGTCGTCGCTTTATTCATCTATTCCTTATTGCCAATTCTTAGAAATACATATATTGGCATGGAGGATGTGGACCCGGTTTTAAAAGATAGTGCCAAGGGGATGGGCATGACCAATCTACAGTCCATCACCCAAGTGGAAGTGCCCATGGCCATGCCGGTGATCATGGCGGGTATTCGTTTATCCGCCGTTTACGTCATCGCTTGGGCAACCTTAGCGTCTTACATTGGGGCTGGGGGCTTAGGGGACTTGATCTTCAGTGGGTTAAATCTCTTCCAACCTGATCTGATCATCGGCGGGACCATCCCCGTCACCTTATTGGCTTTGTTGGTAGATTACTTGTTGGGCAAGCTGGAAAAACGGCTGACCCCAATTAACCAACGGTCGTAGGGGGTGTGATGATGAGAAAATTGACGAAAAAATTAGTTTTAAAATTATCACTGTTAGCCAGTACCCTGGTGTTAGTCCTGGGGGGCTGTGGCTTTCCTGGTGTCAGCAGCAGTAGTGGCGACACGATTCGGATTGCGGCCCAAAGCTCCACTGAGTCACAAATCATGGCCAATATGTTAGCTGAATTGATCAATCATGAACTAGGTTATAAAACCACCTTGGTGAATAATCTGGGTTCCACCACCGTGGTCCATCAGGCCATGGTGCGCAACGACGCCGATATCTCCGCCACCCGGTATACGGGGACGGATTTGACTGCTACCTTGTTACTGCCAGTTCAAAAGGATCCTAAGATCGCTAGTAAAATTGTTAAGCGGGAATTCAAATCCCGGTATCACCAAACTTGGTTCCCAAGTTATGGCTTTGCGGATACTTACGCCTTCATGGTGACCCAAGAGACCGCTAAAAAAGATAAGCTCAATACTATTTCTGACTTAGGTAAAATCGCCCCTAACATGAATGCCGGGGTGGATGCGTCTTGGATGAATCGTAAGGGGGATGGCTATAAGGACTTCTCCCAAACGTATGGCTTTGATTTCAAGCGGGTCTATCCTATGCAGATCGGCTTGGTCTACGATGCCGTGGAAGCTGGCAAGATGCAGGCGGTCTTGGGGTATTCCACCGATGGCCGGATTCAAAGTTATAATTTGAAGGTTTTAAAGGATAACAAACGCTTCTTCCCACCGTATGACTGTTCCTTACTGGTAAACGACTCGGTCTTAAAGGCCCATCCTAAATTAGGACCGCTCCTGCATCGCTTGGACGGTAAAATCGACGTGAAAACCATGCAAAAGCTGAACTACAAAGTCGATGACCAGCTTTTGGAACCTTCAGTGGTGGCCCAGCAGTTCTTGAGTGCGCATAATTATTTCAAAGGAAGTGATCAAGATGAGTAGTTTAAGCACATGGGCGCAATTTTGGTATTATTTAGACCACAACGGCTCTTATGTCTTGAGTCAGTTCACCCGACATTTCTTAATTTCTATTTATGGCGTGCTCATTGCGGCCATTATTGGGATTCCTGTGGGCATTTTAATTGCCCGGCACAAGCGTTTAAGTGATACCGTCATTGGTCTGGCCAACGTGATTCAAACCGTGCCGTCTTTGGCCATGTTATCCATTATCATGTTAGGGCTGGGCCTGGGGGTCAATACCGTTATTGTGACGGTGTTCTTGTATTCCCTCTTGCCGATCATCAAAAATACCTATACCGGGATGGAAAATGTGGATAAGGATATTTTGGATTCTGGGAAAGGTATGGGGATGACGCCCTTTCAGATTTTATATATGGTGGAGCTGCCCCTATCCTTGTCGGTGATTATGGCCGGGATCCGAAACGCTTTAGTGGTGGCCATTGGGATCACAGCCATCGGTTCCTTCGTGGGTGCCGGCGGTCTGGGTGATATCATCATCCGGGGCACCAACGCCACCAACGGCGGGGCCATTATCCTAGCTGGGGCTTTGCCCACAGCTTTGATGGCCATCATTTCTGATTTAGTCCTAGGCTTTATCCAACGGCGCATGGAAGCTAAACGCGCTTAATAAATACTCAAAAAGACCTGCTAGAACTGGTATCAACCAGTCTTGGCGGGTCTTTTTAAGTGCCGCTATTAATCCCAGGGGGGTATCACGTCTACTTTGACGATGTTGTAGCAAGGTAATAAGAAATTTGAGTGCTTGGCGTCTAACTGAGCAGTTAACGTCACCATGGACTTTCGATAAGCCCCCACCACATAGAGTCCACCAGATCGCGTTGTGCCTTGCACATCTGGATATTCAATCAACTTATCCGTTCGATGCTGCACTAAATATTTTGTGACTAAGGGCTGCTGTGTCACTTTTTCGATGGCCTGCGCGTTGTGAGTTTTTACAAATTGATTAAAATCATAACCAATCACATTACCCAAAAAAATATCGTAGGTCAAAAAGTGGATCATCAATATTGAAAAGGCGATTAGAATACCACCAACACAGATACCAATGCCAAATTTACTGCGTTTAGTCATTTTGTAACCTCTTAACATTTTTTGAACTTCTCAAAATAATCCCCAGCCCAGCGGCCGTAAACATCAACCCCAAAATGGCATGATATTCACCTTCACGATTTTAAAACTCGGCATCAAGAAATTTGAATGGTGTGTATCCAATTTGACAAATAGCTCAGTATAAGCTTTGTGGAAGGAACCCGCTACATAAAACAAATTTCCTTTTCTGCCAGCACTTATTGGATCTGACATGTCTTCAATATCATCTTTTTTATGTTTCAGTAGATAATTGGTCATCATCTTATCATGAGTCACCTTTTGAATTGTGCTGGTTTTGCTAGCATGAATGAAGGTATCGAAATCATGAGAAATAATCTTCTCGGGAAATACGATGTACGTTAGAAAGTTCATTGATAATGCTAAAAAGGCCATGGTTATTAGAATAATCCCAAGTTTCACACTTAACTTGTATTGCTTCACCAGTCTCCACCTCTAATTTTGAAACCAAGCGCATACAGGCATATCAGGTGTTATCTCAGCGTAATTTTGCGTCGGGTAAGGTACAACTTCGGCCGTCATTGGTCCGTTTCCCATTGAATCAGGTTGTAACTCACTTCGCTGTTGCCCCACCCCATCCATTTTACTGATAAATTGACTGAAATCCATGGTTTGATAACCAGTTCTCGGTCCAGACATTGGGGACGTCACCATACCATTTAAGTGACTACCCATCAGCGTATGGATGACCAATGTGTCACCTTGAATATAGGTGGAAACATTGGTGTTAGCTGCATCAATCTGTTTGATGGTGTTTAACGTGGTAGCACTCATATTTTTAATCGAATAGCGTGCCACCAGATCCACGGGTTGCCCTGCGGCATAGGCGACTTTTGAGGAGCCTGCTAAAACCAACACCAACATCGCCATGGCAAACAGGACCAGCAATCTCATCTTCTTCATCACATCAGACTTCTTTCAATTAATTTTGAAATTATTCTTGCACCTAGCATTCAGTCCAAGACACCTTCAAATTACGCTGCAAATTCAAGGATTTAAAACACGTATCTGTACGATTTTAAATTTCGGTATCAAAAAATTGGCCCGGCCTTGGTCTAATTTCACGTAGATATCGGTGTGAATTTTATGAAAAGCACCAACCATATAGATCAAATTCTGCTTGCGACCATATGGGACGGCGTCTGATGCCTTCTGAATGCCCTCTGTTCTGTATTTCAATAAATAATCGGTCATTACCTTATCATGCGTTAGTGTTTGAATTTGGCTGGCTTTATTTGTGCGAATAAACGTATTCACATCACGGCTGATAAACCTTTCAGGAAAAACTACGTAAGTTACAAAGTGTGTCACTAAAACTAAAAACGCTATTATCGCAACACTAAGGCAAAATCTTACGAATAGTTTGTTACGCCGCTTTATCATAAAACACCTCTAATTTCTAAATCAGACCACTTTTAGTAATCATCCTGCATGCCAATACCATTTTCATTGGATTCCTGGAATGCTGCCATAAACTTCAATTCCAAAGTGGTACTAGGTACACCTTTACAATCTTAAACTTCGGCACCAAAAAATTGGAATGCTGCTGATCTAATTTGACATATAATTCTGTGTACGACTTATGAAAAGAACCCATCATATAAGTCAAACCTCTTTTGCTTACAGCATCCGATGTGTCCGTGATATCAGCTTTTTTATGTTCCAGCAAATATTTGGTCACCATGGTATCATGGGTCACTTTTTGAATTGTGTTGGCTTTATGAGTGCGGATATAAACACTAAAGTCATGCGCAATTAAATGCTCTGGAAATACGGCATATGTTAAAAAGTGCGTTAATAATGTTAAAAATATAATACTCATGAGGATAATCCCAAATTTCACGACCAACCTATGATATCGTTTCATGGGCTACACCCCTAGTTTAAAGAATATTGGGGCACCAAATCCACAGGTTGTGTTGCAGCATGCACCGGTTTTGATTGTCCGACCAAAACTAACAGCGCTAACATCGAAATGCCAAAGAGTACAAATAATCTCATCTTCTTCATTACTTAAGACTTCCTTCAATAAATTTTGAAATTGATTTCTAAGTTTCAAAAGCAGTGTACCATTAGAAAACACTTCTGTGGAAACTTTTCCCTGAACGCTGGATTTTAGCCCCTGAACGCTGAATATTGGTCTATATCACCAGGATAGCCCGCTATTTTCAGACAAAATGATACCGATTTCAAGAATGGATTCCATCGGAAAAATTAAAATGAAATGAAAATAATTGTTGACTTTATTAAAATATGCGTTATATTATAACCATAAATTAATTCAGAAAGAGGGTTCGTCATTATGAAAATTCAAACAACAATTAACGTCAAAAATATGACGAACGCTCTAAATACTAACGCCTTATTATTATGACCTGGACTCGCACAATGTGTGGAGTCCTTTTCGTGTTACGAGAATGGGGCTTCCAAGTAAAACGCCTCATTCCATAATGAGGCGTTTTTATTTTACTGAAAATAAACTTGGAGGTTTTGGCTATGCGTAAAATTCAATTTTTTGATACAACATTGAGAGACGGGGAACAAACTGTAGGGGTTAATTTT
>JAKVKU010000006.1 GCA_022484695.1 Lactobacillus sp. | reverse complement strand
ATGCCCGGTATGGACGCCCACAAAGCGCACATGGTCCAACTGATCATAATAGCGGTGAAAGGCTGATAAAAGCGTGCCATCACCGCCAACGGTAATCACCATGTCGGGATGATTTTGATCAAAGCTAAAATTAGCCTTCGTCAATTCCGCTCTTAAGTAGCGGACAGCTTTTAATGATTTAGCCTTATTATTATTATGAATCGCGATTTTCATCCTGCGCATCTGGTTGACCTTCCTTCCCTAAATCAATTTTAGGCTTGTGTGAACTTGGTGCTTTGCCATAGGAAAACAGCTGTTGGGCTTCTTGAATTTCTTCGCGAATCGCCGACATTTCCTGATCCAATTGAAAGGCAGCTTCAGCGGCCCGTTGCAATCGGGCTTTGATCTCAGCAGGAAACTCGCCTTGATATTTGTAATTAAGTGAGTGCTCAATCGTGGCCCAAAAGTTCATGCTGAGTGTCCGGACTTGAATTTCAGCCAGTATTTTCTTTTCCCCGGTGGTCATTTGCACGGGGTATTCAATGATCACATGATAGGAACGGTAACCGCTGGGCTTTTTATTGGTGATATAGTCCCGCTCCTCAACGATATGCATATCCTTGCGTTTGCGCAGTAACTCCACAACTTGGTAGATGTCTTCGACAAACTGACACATGATCCGAATGCCGGCAATATCTTGCATATCGGCTTCTAATAGGTCTGGTTCAATGAAGCGCCGTTGCATCTTCTCTTGGATACTAAAGACCGGTTTCACTCTACCGGTCACAAATTCAATGGGGGTATGGGCACCGGATTGTTGAAATTCCTTACGCATCCCCCTAAATTTAATTTTCAATTCATCTACTGCTTGTACATATGGTCGTAAAAATGTGTTCCAGTCTTTGTCCATCGTTTTACCTTCTTAGCTTTGATGCAGTGTTATCCTTCCAATTTTAACATATTTAAAATTTCCAAGTCTGAAAAAACCCTTTTTAGTAAAAATATGCTATAGTTTGTGATGGTGATGGAAATGTCAAAGGAACTTGAAGTTGAATATAAAAATTTACTGACCCGCTCAGAATTTACGGCCATTCTAAAAGCTTATGATTTTCAAGCCCCATTTACCCAGGAAAACCATTATTTCGATACCCCCAGCGCAAGTTTAAAGCACCTGGGAATCGGCCTTAGAATCCGTCAATTTCAAACGCGGGCAGAGCAGACGATGAAGGTCCCCACTGCAAATGATGATCATCATCTCATAGAAGTTACAGACCCCTTGGCGCTGGTTCAAAGCCAGCAACTGGTAGCCCACCAACAAATTTGGCCCGACGGTAGCGTTGGACAACGGTTAATCGATTTAAAAATTCCCATTGATGCCTTAACAATCATTGGGCTGGCCAAAACCAAGCGTTATCTTTGGCCCTCAAAATATGGCCTATTAACTTTAGATCAAACAAGCTACCAAGACCAAACTGAAGATTTTGAATGTGAATTGGAATTAACGCCTGCAGCCGTTGCTGAAAATAGTGAAACTTTTTTCATGGATTTATTGGATAAATATGCTATCCCTACACGCCCGGTAATCAACAAGGTCGTCCGGGCAATTAGCCACTTTCAAGAATCTCATTAAATTTTGGTTATTTCGAATCGTAATAGTTGAATTATGGCGGAATTTTGGTAAAGTAATATTGAAATCATAATTAGAACATGATTGGTACAATTAATTTTAAATACAACTCAAGAAAACAATAAATTGGAGGAAACAATGTGTTAGAGCTATTCTTATTTGTGAATCCAATTGGTTGTCAGTGTCTTGAAGCAGAACACGTGTTATTGAAATTAGCTGCTGAACAGCATCAAGAAGCTAAGATCAAATTCATTCCGTATGTGTCGCTATCCGTTATTAATAAATACATGACGCTGAATCAATTGGATAAATCAGATTTATCACTTCGCAATCGCTTGACTCAAAACGCTTACTGTGCGTCGCTGGATTTTAAAGCGGTTAGTTTTCAAGGTGCAAAGAAGAGCCGGAATTTCCTCATTAATTTGCAGTCATTGATCAACGACCAACATCGAGATTACAATCAGCAAACTGTTGAAATGGCCCTACGTGCGGCTAATGTAGATATTGGCTACTTTAACGCAGAACGGCATAACCCAAGGCTGCAGCATCTTTGTTCAGAAGATGATAACCTCATCACTGAATTTCATATCAATGATGCCCCCACGGTGGTTATTTATAATTACGCCAGCAAAGCCCATGACAATGGTGTTTTAATTGAGAACTGTAACTCTTATCCCATTTTAAAACATGTCTTTGATCAATTAACTGCTGACGAATTAGTCACGATTCCCTATGAACAACAAGCGTTGATGCCGTATCGCCGTATCGCTAATCGCTTGCACACCCTTTGAAAATTACCACGTACTTAGTTTTGCGCTATTAATGTGAAAGGTATCTGCTTTTTGCCATAGCCAATTCTGGGTGACTAACCGGTTTAAAAATAGGTCAAAGCAATACTTTAGCCACTGCGGTTGTTGGACAACTAGCGGTGGCTTTTTGCGTACCAGTTGTTGATATTGTCCCAACAAGTCCTGATAATCCCACTGGGATTGTTGTTCCAGCAGCAATAACAGGCGACAGTTCACCCAACAACTCACCTCTTGAAAAACCGGGGGTAAGTGATATTGGCTAAAACAAACACTCGGCAGATTTTGTAATTGATGTTGCTGTTGATAGCAACGATGCTGTAATGCTTGGAGTTGCCTATCGCGTTTGACCAACCGTCTTTGGATCACTTGGTATTTCTGGGGCAAGCTTAGCCCCTGATACGCCTTTTGGGGCGCCGTGATGTTACCGCTTTGTTGTAACAACAAATTTAAACCCTGAGGTAGTTCATAGCTATCCCGGGTAAACACCACCTTTGGCCGCAGTTCTAATTGGGCGATGTGGTGGATCAATTGCAGCCGCCCAGAATCCGGCAAGAGATAGACTAAATAAAACCCCAAGTCTTTTCGATAATTCAAATATTGTTGCAGCCGTTTGGATAAACGGCCCCTGAAAGCATAATTAGGACCCAACAGCCACTGTACCGCCATTCCCCTAGCTTGATAGGATAATGTGCGTTGATAGACTTCTTTTTGGGAAATATTGGCACACTGCCATTCCAAAGCCGTGGTGATGGTCGGCAGTGCCACGGCAATATCGGCCCGACGATCACCTTGAGCGGTCAACAATTCCACGTCATGGGCCAGCTTTAACGTCTGTAAAGCGTGGTGTAAGACCGTCTTCCCCCAGACATGTAAGGGGCCCTCATAACTGTTTTGGCTCAACAGCGGCCGATGGGCAAAATAGGGACGGTTATTTTTACTGTAGCAGATTTTTAACCCTTGGCCACAATCGGGGCAAAAAAAGCCACCCGTCCTTTGTGCCTGTAGCGCCCGAGCCTGGGTGGCATTCGTCAAATAAACCAATTTCTGATTTTGATCCAGTGCATATCGCATTGCCTCACCTCATAATAGATTACGGCATAACACTGGATTGGCACGAAAAAAACACCCAACCTAAATTGAGTGTTTCATAAAGTCGCAAACTAAACGCCTTACTTATTGAAGTAGTGTTTAATTTGTTCTAAAGCTGTATCTTTCATAATCGACTTACCATATTCAGACAATACTTCCGGTGTCACATTGGTCCGATTACCGTATTCAAAAGCCACGGCAACGGCATCAGATAATGTGATGTCTTCCAGCTCATCCGTATAAACTAATAAATCTAGATAATAGTTGCGTTTATAAGAAAACAGATTACTTTTAACATGTCCTAATTGCAAGGCATCAGCTGCTGAAATAACATCTTCAAAATCGTCAAATTCTAACACGATCTCTTGGACATCTGGATCAGGTTTTGCTGAAAATCCGTTTAATTTGGTTTTACGTTTTGGCTTCAAATCCCGTAGATCATCATCTACATCGTTATCTGTTTGACGTAATTGTTTCTTGATAAAGTCTGACACATTCTCTTTATCATCGAATCTGTTATCATTCATGTCTAAATCATCCGTATCATTTTCGTTATCGGGCGTGCCTTTACTAATTAACAGTTCAAGACCCTTTTTGTTGGGCATTACTTGGAACGTTACAGCGTCATTAGTTGCAAATGAGTGATCTTTGTCAACCTCTTCCAAGATTTCATAAAAGAAGCCCTCAATTTGTTTATGATTCCCTAATAAATCTAAAACTGTAATGCCACGTTCTTCCAAATCTTGATTACCGAGGATCACACGGATAGTATTCTCATTAATTCGTTCCATTTCCATTCAACCGCACCTCGTTTCCAAAAATAAAACATCATAGGATATTAAAGTCCTTGTAAGTGTAATATTACACCATCCACTCGAAAAAAGCGAATACCAAAGCATCCAACTTTAGTCTCATCTTTGTTTTGTGTATCCGCCATCATCTAATTGACGCGTGGTTTAATTACAAGGCAACAGCATAGCATTCACAGTTAGCAATTGCAAGTTTTTGGTTCATCTCCATTATACCAAAAAAGTGCTGACAAAGTGCCAACACTCAAAGTTATATTTAAAAATAAAACCAATTGATTCAATTCAGGTCATAATATCGGGTGATTAAAGTTTAAAGTCCGGCTGATAGCTGCGCGCGTTGGAGTTCAAGCGCACGTACAGAACGGGGTAAAAACCTTCTAATTTCATCCTCGTTGTAGCCAACCTGTAGCCGCTTGTCATCCATAATAATCGGGCGTCTCAGTAATCCAGGGTTATCTTGAACCAATTCGATTAGGCGATCCATTGAAAGCTCATCTAACTCGATACCCATGTCTTGGAAAACTTTAGAACGTGTGGAAATAATGTCTTCTGTTCCGTTTTCAGTCATTCTCAAGATTTTCTTGATGTCGTCTGCTTTTAACGGATCAGAAAAGATATTGCGTTCTTCAAATGGGATATCGTGTTCGATTAGCCAAGAACGTGCCTTTCTGCAAGAAGTGCAACTTGGTGAAATATATAACGTCACTGTCATGAAGTATCTCCCCTTTATATGCAAAAGAAACTGCCATTCATTGATCACAAATATAATTATAATGAAAAATACTGGGCCTGACTATCAATTTTAAACAGTTTTTCAGCATTAAATTAAAATGAGTATTGGACAAAAAAGCTTTTTTTGTCTATTAAATCATCTATATAAGATTATAACCCTTTTCGACCAAGATATAAATACGTTTTCAATGAAGATACAAAATTTTTCATGTTTTGACGTTCATGCCCTGTATTTTAATATGAATACATTTTTGCTTCACAAGCTCACAAAGCCATGGCTTAAGCCAGTTTAATCGTTAATCCCTCTTGAGCATAGTCCACTAAAATGCCTTCACTTGTTATTTCAGCTTCTTTTTTTAATTTTTCTAAATTACCCTGTTGCGGCAAATGTGTCAATAACAGATGTTTTACTTTAGATTTTTGAGCTAATTTACCAGACTCAGTTGAGGTCATGTGCCAAATTTTGCCAGTTTTATCCGCGAAAAAGTTGGTATCTGTCATTAACAGGTCGCTATCTTTGGCAAAATCCACCAGGGTATCGATGTAAGCCGTGTCCGACGTAAACGTTAATACCTTACCGGTACTTGTTTCTTTGATGCGCATGGCATAAGCTGGTACTGGGTGCTTTGTTGGTAAGAAGGTGATTTCAAACGGCCCTAATTTTAAAACCCCATCTGGATCATAGGCCTGCCCCTGGGTAATATTAGGCATGGTCAAAGCTGCAAAACTCAATGTTTCCCGCGTATGCCCATAAATGGGTAAAACCGGCTCCTTGTGCTGGCCTGGTGCAAGTTGCCAGTAATACTGCAAGACACCCACATCGGCAGTGTGATCATGATGATAATGGGACAACAGCACAGCGTCTAATTGTAAGGGATCTAAATAGTTTTGCAGTGCCAGTAACACCCCACTGCCACATTCTAAAAGTAAATTAAAACCCGTTTCACTTTGCAGTAAATACCCACTAGTGCCGTGGCCGGCATAAGGATAGCCGCCATAATAACCCAGTACTGTTAACTTCATCGCACTCATCCTTTCATTTATGTCATATTTAATCACTATTTTTGGAGGTAAGTAATTTGAAAAAAATCTATTTAACCCTTGGCAGCAAAACCATTTTAACGCAAATCAAGGCCAAACAGCCAACACGACCCCTATATTTGTTAAAACCCCGGGATACCCAGGCTAAGGACTATCAGCTCATGGAGATCACCGCTAAAGCTTCTGTTTTCCAAGCACCGGTCACCTTTGATATTCGTTACGAAAGCACCAATAGTACCATTTACAATTTAAATCACTTCATGTTTTTCAATTTCAATTTAGATGAAGATGATGCCTACTGGAAGCAGATTCAAAATTTTGTTGCAAATACCGCCGACAGCAATCACACCAGTTTTTTGGGCGTGCAAGCTGGTTCTCGGAAACAATATCTATTGTACACCAGTTGGCAAGACCAAAATGCCTTTGAACAATGGGAACTACAACCCGGTTTTAAAGCCATTAACGATTTACAAAAACGCAGCTCCAGTGAATGGAGCTATTATGAGACCAGCTATACCCTAGACAATTAATCGTTATCTTCTTTGGATTGATCGTCTGAATCTGGTGTTTTAGCCTCATTGGTATAGGCACTTAGTTTTTGGGCAAAGTCTTGTTTTAAATTGAGATAAAAAACAAAAATTGCCATTTGCCGATACGGAATCAACCAAACAAAGGTAAAGGCGTAAAAGAAATACCAAATGATAAATGACAATTGCAGCCGTAATAATTGACCCCAATGCCCCTTCAGCAGTAACATCCCCGAGACAACGAAGTGTGCACTGGGGTTTTGTGCGTTTTCAAAGACCAAGTAGCCGGTGATTTGAAAGAAAGCTTCTAACAATAAGAAGATCAGCCCAAAAACAATTAGTAGGCCCAATAAAGCCAGCAAATGCCCCATGGTAAACTGCTGGACAATCTTAAAGAGCCGGTTGAACAACGTGATATCCGAAGTATTAAACATCAGGCTTAAAATATTCAGCCAATTTAATTTCCCAATGAAGGGGATAAATACCAATAAGGAGCTCAGGGTCAAAAGAATGGACTTAATGAAATTTAACACCACCAGGCGCTTATAAAAGAACTTGTTGTAACCTACAAACAGCATGGCGATGCTAAATTTTTGATGCCCAAACAAACTCATGGGATAATAGTATTGACCATAATCCAAGGCAAAAATCACAAAGTAATTCAGTAACATCAACAATAAAACGTACATAAATGCATTGGGGTCAAAGATACTAACCAGGATAGAATCTAATAAATAAGTAATTAAATACGTTGTTACCAACAATAATACGGGTTGAACCCAGTGGCCCCGTAAGGCGGTTTTAGCAACGGTTTTAATCTTAGCAGTGGAAGTATTCATGGGTGCCTCTTTTCTACAATTTTTAAAGATTGACAGCGCGCAGGTAAATTGCGGTGGTCAAGGCGCCAATCAAACCATAAATTAAAATACAAATACCGGTGACCAAGTAGAGCAATTGGAAGTTGGGATTATTTACCAACAGGCGGAAGGTATTCGCCACGATCAAGGCCTGCAACAGGCCTAATAATAATAACGACGCAAAAATGAAAACATGGGCCCAAATAATGCTATGGCGTAAATCCACCGGATTACGCCCAATTTTGATGAGGGTCTGGTAATCATCCCGGAGTTCAGCCGCAACCATGAGGCGTTTTAACATTAAAATGGCGCCCATGGCCACCACCACGACTAAACTCACCAATACCCCAATGAACATGCCAAAACCTATCAGTTTTTGAATTCGGGCTTTTTGCGACTGCCGCACAAAGACCTGTTCTTGGACAAATGTCCTTTCTTTGGCAGTCCCTGGACCCCGATGGACCAAATGCCCCGCGGATAGATGAATATAGGCATCTTGATTGAGCCGCTCAATGCTGGTCAACGTTTTGGTGCTTAAGGGTTCAAAAATATCATAGGCCACATAATTCCGGCTGAGCCCTTCATTAAGTTTAGCATAATCCTGGGGGCTAACGATAATTGCTATCTGAAATGCTGCATCCTCCCCCAAAGGGAATTGATTGGTAATTGAGGTGATTCGCAATTTTAACTGGGCATATGCCCCCACTTGCACCACGGGCTTTTGGGCAGCGATATCTTTTTTACCTGTAACTTTTAAAATACTAGTGACAGGCATAATGATACCGGCTTGGCCCGGCTGCAATTTCAAAGTTTTCAGCCCCCGATAGCGGGCAAAGCGATTATAAGTCCCCTGGGTCAGCACCATGCTGGGATCGGCGTTACTGTGATAATTGTGCCCGACAACGGTATCCAAATTATAAGTCACTGGTAAGATCTTAGTCTGGAAAACTGGTTGAATTTGGGCCACGACTTTATCCTGTTTTAAAATTTGATCGATCTCAGCTTGTTTATTGGCCCTGGCCAACAAACTGTAGGGGGTATAATTATCAATGGTATTCAGCCCATACCGGGAAACTAGGGCCCCCATCCCCAGAAACGTAAATGCGAGGCCTAATAGCAAAGTAATGCCCGTCAAAGATTTCATATTGCGATAACTCCAACGGCTTAGTTCTGAAAACGTGAATATCCGCTGTTGAATGAAATACAGTTTTTTAAAGCGGCGCAAACACAAAATCAAAGTGGGAATCACAATACGCCACAAGCCCAGCAGGCCTAAAATCCAAGCGATATTTAGCAATAATACCGCTAAGAATAAACCGGCCATGAGGGAAATATTCAAATACCGGGCGAGAAAGTCATCCACGGAAAATAAATGAACTAACCCATGGGCCCCCCCCAACAATAGGCCTAAAACCAATAAACTCAATAACTGCAGCTGCCACAGGGGCAACACTTCTGGCACACTGGGACCCTTTGGTTTTAACAGGCGCAGTAAAGATAGGCGTTTAATGGTAATCAGATTATTTAAAAACAAAATCCCCTGCAAAATTGGGATCAAAACGAGCACCGGTATCAGCGCCCGCCAATTAAAATAAAAGCCAATGGCAAAATTCACATAGCTGACTTTTAACAAAATCATTGCCAATAATTTATAAAATAACAACCCCAAGCACAGGCCAATCCCTAAAGCGATGATCTGACTCAACAAAAATTCAATGGCAAAGGCCAGCAAAATTTTCAGCGTCGGCATCCCCATTAAGGCCAACTGACCTATTTCTTGATAGCGTTGGCGCATCAACAGCCGATTCCAATAGGTGCTGAAAAGGATCAATAACCCAGCCACCACCAAGGTGAATAGAAATAATAAACTCCGACTGATGGTGGTATTGCCAAAGACATACATTAATTTGGCATCAGCACCCATCAAGGAGAAATCAAACATGATCATCACCGCTAAGGCCCCGATACTGATCTGAATACCATGGATCACCCGATAGCGCTTAAAATTTTTAACTGCCAGATTGTAAAGCATTGGTCTTACCTCCACCACCAATCGTGGCCTGCATATCAATGATCCGGTCAAAAAATTCCTGGCGATCATTCTTGCGCACGATCTCTGAAAAAATCTGGCCATCTTTAATGAATAATATCCGTTTACAAAAACTTGCTGTAAACGCATCGTGGGTCACCATGACAATGGCCATTTGGCTACTTTGATTCAGGAGTTGTAAATATTGCAGTAATTCCGTTGCCGAATAGGAATCCAGACTACCCGTGGGCTCATCGGCAAATAAAATTTTCGGCTTTACCACCAACGCCCGGGCAGCCGCCACCCGCTGGCGTTGTCCCACGGATAATTCAGCGGGATAACGCTGTAGCAGTTGGGTCAAGTTCAACACTTTGGTCACCCGGTTTAATTCAGCACTAACTTGCCGCGCTGGGGTTTTATTAAAGGTTAAGGGCAAAATGATATTTTCTTCCACCGTTAACGCCTCCAATAAATTAAAATCCTGGAAGATAAATCCCAATTCTTTGCGGCGAAAACTGGCTAATTGCTGTCCTCGCAATTGACTGATGTCTTGATCGCCGATCCAGACTTGGCCACTGGTGGGTTGATCTAGGGTGGATAATATATTCAATAAGGTACTCTTACCAGCACCTGAAGGCCCCATGATCCCTAAAAATTCCCCCGTGCCCACGTTTAACGACACGTTTTGCAAGGCCTTGGTCAAGTTTAAAGTTGTCCCATATATTTTGGATAAGTGCGTTGCGGTCAATATCAAAACAATTGCCTCCCTTGTACTCGCTATCTCATGATAGCAAATTTTAATTTGGGAACATAGCGACTTAAGCCCAATATTTTCGAAAACTTGTCAAATTCCTAACTTGTCTGTACTCTATTATTGAGGTGAAAAAATGTTTAAAATTATGATTGTCGAAGATGACACCACCATCAGCCAATTGATCGCTGATAACTTAGTAAAATGGCAATTTGAACCAATTCAAGTTCAAGACTTTAACGATACTTTAAAAATTTTTATAGATACCAAACCCAGCCTCGTCCTCATGGATATTAATTTGCCGGTTTATGATGGCTATCACTGGACCCAAAAAATCCGAGAAGTCTCCAAGGTCCCGATTATTTTCATTTCTTCCCGGAATACTAGTATGGATATGATCATGGCCATGAATATGGGCGGGGATGACTTTGTCAGTAAGCCCTTTGCCATGGAAGTGTTAGTAGCTAAGATCAATGCCTTATTGCGGCGCACCTATGATTACCAAGAAGATGCCCAAAATTTGATCGACCATAACGGCGTGGTTTTAGATTTGCAGAGTGGTTCCGCTAAAATTAATGATGAAGTTGTGGACCTCTCAAAAAACGAATACCGTTTGTTACAGTATCTCATGCGGCGCCATGGTCAAATTGTCAGCCGTGAAGAACTTTTACGCGATCTCTGGGAGGACGAGCGTTTTGTAGACGATAATACCTTAACGGTCAATATCAATCGCTTGCGCCGTAAAATTGAAAATGCGGGCATTGATAATTATATTCAGACCAAAATTGGTCAAGGTTATTTAATCCCTTGAGGTGCCTATGACAATTAAAGACTATTTACTGGACCATATTCCCCATACCATCTTTTGGGTCATTGGCCTACTGCTATTAGATATCAGTCTATGGCTCATCCCCAACTCCCCCATCCCCATTAGTTATTTAGTGTATGTGGATGTGTTGTTAACGGTGTTGTACATTATTTTTTTGATCCTGGTCTATTTTTATCGTAACCGTTGGTATGCCAGTCTGCGCAATCATCTTAATTTGGGGCAAAATGCCTTAGATATCCCTTTAAAAGGTGCGCAAAATCACGGTCAGCGCTTTATACAGGCCCATATCAACCAATTGCTCACCTATCATCACCAACAACTAGACGCCTTGATCTCCAAAGAACAAGATCAGCAGGAATTTGTGGAAAGTTGGGTCCATGATATTAAAGTCCCCATGGCCGCCACCAAACTACTGCTGGATAGCGGGGATTTGCAAATACCCCCAAAAGCCAAGCAACAGCTTAATCAGGAATGGCAGCAGATCAATCATTATGTGGACCAAATTTTGTACTATTCCCGACTGGAAAACTTTGCCAATGACTATTTACTCCGGGAATACCATCTCCGGGCTATTGTGGTGGCTGTGGTCAAAGAAAACATGGATTATTTCTTTCAAAAACATATTCACTTAAATGTTTCAGATGCTGATGCGGTGGTCTTAACCGATGAAAAATGGCTTACTTACATTCTCAATCAGCTTTTATCCAACGCTTTAAAATATACCCCAGAGGGCGGCAATATTGCCCTAACCATTCGCCAAGACCATGGTGCCGTGTATTTAGATGTGCAAGACGATGGTGTGGGTATCCCCTCAGAAGATTTGGCGCGGATTTTTGATAAGGGTTTTACCGGAACCAATGGCCGCTTAGCCAATCAGCACGCCACTGGGCTAGGCTTATATTTGGCCCAGCGTTTGAGTGATAAATTAGGCCATCACCTAAGTGTGACCTCAACCGTTGGGGCGGGCAGCACCTTTACCATCAGTTTCCCAGCGTTAAATTATTATAATGAACAACTGGGAGAAAAAGCGTTACAAGTCCATAATCCCCAGCGTTTTAACGACTAAAAAATACGTCCTGACTTTAATTTTTTTAATTAAAATCGGACGTATTTTTGGTGTGCCCTTAGTTTTCTGGAGCACTGCCAAAGCTTGGTAAATTGGAATTAAATTGTAAGATTTGCTTGGCATAGCTAGGATGATCTAAGTTATCTTTGATGACGCGCTGCAAATCACCCACGTCATCACTGATGATGCCATCCACATTTAAGAACAACATTTTTTGCATACTATTTTCATCATCAACGGTCCAGGCATAAGTCTTTTGTTTGGCTGCCGTAGCTTGGGTGACAAAATCAGCATCTACGGTGGACATTTCCATGGTATAGGCATTGGCCTTGGTCGTTGGAAAGATTAGATTATAAGGCATGATATAGCTGACAAATAACTTAGGTGCCTTTTTCTTTAAACCGGCCACCACGTTGTAGTCCAAAGAGTGGATCTGGTCTTTATCCGCCAATAAGCGCTTTTCATATTTCTGGATAAAATTATTCAGCATATTAGGACTATCTTGCTTGGTGGTTTTGATTTCAACCAATAATTTCTGATGTAACTTCTCGGCGGCACTGAGATAATCATCAAAACTAGCCACTTTGGCGGCTTGATCGTTTTCCCGGGCAGTGAGCTTGGTGAGCTGGGCCAAGGTCAACGCCCGGGGTCTGGCATTGACCCCAGTCAGCTCTTGTAAGTTTTCATCGTGCATTACCACAAATTGATTGTCTTTGGTTTCGTGGATATCCATTTCCACCATGTCTGGCTTTTCTTTGCTGGTCTTTTGCAGCGCAGGAATGGTATTTTGCACGCCATTGCCGTCATCCACACCCCGGTGGCTGATCACCAAGGGGGCATTGCGGGTCATGCCCTTCAAATAAACATAATTATATAAACTATAAGTTCCCGCAAAACCCAGGAGAATCAACACGGCGAATACCCGCCGCCAAATGCGATGGCGGATCACTAAAGTCTTTTGTACCGATACGGCCGGCATCAATTGCGCTTCTTCAGCCATTTGAATGGCTATCCGTAATAACATCATCGTATTACAAACAGCTAACAGTTCAAAAACCAATTGGACAATACCCAAATTAATAATGCCCGCCGTCAAGGCCCATTTTTGAACGGAAACATCGAAGTAATGCTGCAATAGATAAATTCCCAACTCAATACCATAAGCCACGATCAAGTTCATGATATTCACCAAGACGACCCGTAAGACCACACCCCAAAAACGGTGTCTAGTCACCTGCCAACTTTGCAGCAGTGCTTTTTTAGCACTGATTTTTTGGCTCACTAAAATCGGCACAAAGGTGATTAAGCGCACCGCAAAGTACAAGATAACCACATAGATCGTGATCAAGATAGCTAACAAGAGCGGTTTAGTAGTAATAAAAGTCACGATGAAATCTGGGATTTGGATTTTGTCCAACAGTCTGGAACTAAAAATAATGCGACCAAAGGGCAAAATGACGATGAAATACCCCAGCAGTAACAAAATCGATAATGGCCGCAGGTTTTTAAAACTGATGAAACTTGTCCGCACATGTTGCCAAAAGGGTTGGCGTTGATCATGATAAATGGCCTGCAGACCAATGATCGTAAAGGCAAATTGCCAATAAACCGCCAGCATCATCACGATCAACAACAAGGCCAATAATAAAACAGTTAGCGGTTTTTGGGTCAGGACCTGTAAAAAGTTCGTGTAGGATAAATAAGACACATGCCCCATGGCCACGATCAATTGGGCTAAGTTGGTAAAGATCGGGATCAACAGGGTACTAATGAATAAGTTAGTCCCACCAATTAAAATAATATACGTGCCCCAATGCCGGAAGAATTCCCGAACATTATGGGTATAAAAACGCCATACATTCATATTTCACTTGCTCCCCTATCCTGTTTGTCCTGGCCACAATTTAACGGGTAAAATGTATTCCTTGTCAGTTGGTTCTTTATTGATGCGCTGGGTCAACACTTGTAGGGCCATTTTAGACATGCCTTCAATGGGTTGCACAATGGTGGTTAAATTCGGCAAAACCGTGCGCATCAAGTTGGTCCCATCGTACCCCACGATCATTAAATCCTGGGGGACTTGGCGGCCAAATTCCCCGGCAACTTGTTGGATCAAGGCTGCATCCACATCATTGGCCGCAAAAACTGCCTCCACATCCGGGTGTTCGGCAAAGATGCGCCGAAAAACCGCCTTCTTAGCCGCTGAAGGAATGTTGAAATCCACCGTGTAAGTGATTGGTGTCAGGTCATGGGCCACCATGGTAGCTTCATAGGCACTGCGGCGCCGCTGAGCTGGCGTTTTTAAATCCTCAGGACCATTGGTATGAATAATTTTTTTAGCACCCCGGTCAATCAAATGGGTCGTGGCCAGCTGGCCCCCTTGGTAATTATCCGAAGCAATGACCGGAATATCTGCATTCATCACCCGATCAATAGCCACCACCGGCAACCCCGGATTTTGGTAGGCTTGAATATGCTGGTTATGGGTCCCCACGATCAACCCATCGACTTGCCGGCTCAACAATTGATTTAAATAAGCCGCTTCTTTTTGGGGATCATTCATGGAATTACCGATCAACACTTTATAGCCCGCTTGATACAACAGGCGCTCTAGGGTATCCGTTAATTCCCCAAAGAAGGGATTAGCCACTGAGGGCAACAAAATACCGATCAAGTTCGTTTGATTTTTATACAATTGTCGAGCCACCACATTGGGGTGATAATCCAGTTCAGCCATCGCGGCGTGCACTTTATCAATCGTCTTTTGACTCAAATAACCCCGATTGTTCAGCACTCTAGAAACCGTCGTCTTAGATACCGCTGCTAATTTGGCCACATCTTCAAGTTTGGGTGTCATGCGCTGTCCTCCTATCACGTCCACCAGGATCATTAATTTAACGCTAATACCAAAATTATACAGCACTGCCAGCCAAAATAAAAAGTTAACCCCCTCATGGCCGCAAAGCCGATCAAAGGTTAACTTTTAAAAATATTGGTTTACCGGGTCAATTCCTTATAACCTAAGGCAAAATTCCCCAAGGTCGCCGAACCATTATTAGCCACCACTGGCCGTACTAAATATTGGGATAGTGGCGGTAATTCAATATAGTCATTTAATAACGTGGCAAATTGTTGCTGCACCTTTGCTAACAGCGCTGGGCTGACCACACCACCACCGAAAACAATCTTATCCGGGCGAATGATCAAGGTCGCTTGAATCGCTGCTTGGGCGATGTAATAAGCCATGATATCCCAAACTGGATGATCGGCCGCCACGGTTTCCCCTTTTTGGCCCAAGCGAGCTTCAAAGGTGGGTCCTGAAACCAAGCCTTCTAAACAATCGCCATGGAAGGGACAAACGCCCTTAAAGGCCAAGTCATCGGGATGACGCTTCACAAAGGTATGACCCATCTCCGGATGGCCGGCACTGCCTAAGAAATTACCGTCAATGACCGCCCCGGCGCCCACACCGGTCCCAATGGTGTAATAAACCAGCGAGTCCAGTTTTTCATTAGCCAAGTTAGCCATGACATACTCCCCATACGCTGAGCCATTCACATCCGTGGTCCAGGCCATGGGCACATTAATGGTGCGTTTCAATTGGCCAATGAAATTCGTATCCCGCCACCCGGCTTTAGGGGTATTGGTCACATAGCCATATTTCGGCGAACTCTTGCGGATTTCAATGGGGCCAAAACTGGCCACACCTAACGCATCTAATTGAAATTGTTTAAAATAATCCCGAGTCTTCGCTAAAGTTTCGTCTGGCGTCGTGGTGGGAAAACTGATCTTATCTTGAACCTGATAATCTTCATTACCCACCGCACATACAAATTTAGTGCCGCCGGCTTCAATACTGCCAATTAACATTTTTTTCACTCCTAGAATTAAAAAGTAATTGCTTGAGGATCTAGTTCATAAATGTCACTTTGGATGTTGACCGCCGTATCACAAGCCACCCAGATTTCAGGCGTATCCTTGATATAATACCGCTCCGTGAACACAGCTGCCCCTTGATTGATAAAAATTTCTAGTGAGCTGGCATCAACGTAGACCTGCAATTCTAAATTTTCATTAGCTTTTATTGTAGCATAACGGGCGTCATTTCGGTCACTGCGGGTCAATTTTAATGTGCCGGTGGTGACATCATAGTTTAAATTCACAAAATCCTGGAGTTGGGCGCCTTGTAATGTGAAATTAAATTGCTTGGCCCCCATATCTTTTAAAGTGGCTGTGAGGTTAATTTCTTGGGAATTACCCTGGGTCAGCTTGGTGGGTGCACTCACACGTTGGTGTTTTGATTGCAAGTGCTCGGTCCGTAAATTGGTTAATTCTTTAACCGGCGTCATCCATAAGCGCCCGTCGTGACAACGCAATTCCCGGGGCAAAGTCAACGCCCCCGCCCAACCTTCAGCCGTTTCTGGCATGGTGCTTTCCCACATAGCCATCCAGCCAAATACGATGCGGCGACCATCGGGGGTTACGGTAGTTTGGGTGGCATAAAAATCATGCCCATGATCTAATTCTTGAAAGTCACCATGTTCAAAATCACCCGTATCATAATTGAATTCGCCCATAAAATAACCGGTTTGAAATAGATTTAAGTATTTATCAGTATCAGCTGCGATGCCTTGCGGCGATAATAGCAACATATCCTTCCCGTCTAAATGGAAGAAATCAGGACATTCCCACATGTACCCTTGCTGTTTAGCAGCCCGGGACTTGGCAATTGGCCCTAAATAAGTCCAATTTACTAAATCAGCCGAACGGTATAAAATCACCCGTCCCAATTCATCTTGGCCTTGGCTACCCAAAATTAGATAATAATCCTGGCCATGTTGCCAAACCTTCGGGTCCCGGAAATGTTGGGTATTATCAGCTGGCATTTTGCCAATGATGGGATTGTGGGCATATTTGGTGAAGTGAATGCCATCTTCACTATAAGCCATATTTTGATTCTCCCAGAAATGGTCCGGATTATTATCGCCGTCATAATAGTGATGGCCCGTATAAATTAAATAAAGCTTGTCATCTTTCACAATGGCACTGCCGGAAAAACAGCCATCCTTGTCTTCCGGGTCACCGGGTGTTAAGGCAATTGGCAAAGTTTCCCAATGGCTTAAATCCTTGCTGCGGGCGTGCCCCCAGTGCATGGGCCCCCATTTGGGTGCATCTGGATAATGTTGATAAAATATATGATAGTAACCCTTGAAGTAACAAAAACCATTGGGATCATTGATCCAGCCTGTGGGTGCGGCGATATGATACCCTAAACGATAGGGTTTACTTTGAGTATTGACAGGTGTAGTTTGCAATGTAGTCATCCTTTCTAAATACAGGGGATATATTAACCGGTTGACATTTTAACGGTTAAAAATTTAATTGAAGTCCAGTTTTTCAGCGGGTACCAATGGTTCGCCCCGCACATCCTTGTCGTCTTTTTTCAAAACAAAGAAAGCGAAAACGCCAGCGACTAATACGGTTAAGGAAATCACCCGGAAGGTACTGCTGTAGCCAATATGATCCCGCAGTGTCCCCAGGGGTGTAGACAAAATAACTTGGCCTACTTGGGCGGCCACTTGAAAGCCAATCATATACAACGAAGCTGATAACTTGGTGTCAAAATGTAATGTAAAATAACGGAACATTGGCAAACAGAATAACGGCACTTCTAACGCATGCAACATTTTGATCATAGAAACTGCTGCGGGATTTGTGGCAAAGCCACACGCCCCAATCCGAAAGCACATAACGCCTACGCCTAGTAACAAGGTTTTACGAACACCAATTTTACGCATAATCAAAGGCACAACCGCCATCATAATGGCTTCAAAAAAGACTTGAATTGAGTTCAAGGTGCCATACATATGCTGGCCCAGTTCAGGGGAGGCAAATAATTTGGTATAGAAGTCTGGGAACATTTGTTGATCAAACACGGTATAAAAGGTCCAGGTGAACATAATAAAAATGATGATCACCCATAACTCAGGTAATTTTAACAGGTGGACCATATCTTTTAAAGACGGGGTCTGACCGGTTTGTGTGGCCTGGGCATCTTGTTGATCAGCTGTCCGTTCAGCTTTGGGTTTCCAAAATAACAAGTTCAATAATAGCAATAAACCAAAGAATGACCCACCCCAGAAGTTCAAATTGGGATTAATCACAAACAAGAAACCAGCAATCAAAGCCACCACCGCATAGCCAAAAGAACCCCAAGCCCGGGCTTGACCGTATTCAAAATTAAAGCGACGGCTAAAACGTTCAGAAACGGCTTCAAAAATCCCAGCAGATGCCAGAAAACCAGCGGATAACACGATGGCACCCACCACAATTCCCAAGGTGAAATTCGTTTTTAACAGCGGTCCATAAACATAAATGACAAAGGGCCCAGTTAACGTGGCAATCACGGCACAAAAAATCAATAACCAGCGTTTGATCATCAGTTTATCCTGCAAGGTCCCATAAACGAACATTAACACTAATGTTGCCAAAGAATTAGCTGAATAAACTGTTCCCACAGCGCTGCCAGAAAGATGTAGCCCATTATTGGCTGAGGTCAGCCAAAGTTGAAAGAAGGACCACCAAATACCCCAGGATGCAAAGAATAAAAGCATGGTCAAGGAACTCTGCAGATAAGAGGGATTTTTTAGCATTGTTAAAAGCTTGTGTTGTTTTTCCATTATTTTTCCGCCTTTGTAATTTGAATGGCACAATATGTTAACCGGTTGGCATATTGTTTTGTAAAAGCGCTTTCTTGTATTATATTTGATTTATAAAACTATGTCAACCGGTTGTCATCTCCATCAAGCAACCGCTTTCCTTACTATTTTGTAAGTTGAGTAAAAATAAATTGACTACAATTTAGCTTTGCGGCTATTATAGAGTTAATCATATTTGGGGAATGGAAGAAAATCATGAAGAAAATTTATCTAAAAATGGGCTTTATCCTTTTAACACTACTTTTAATTTTATCAGGTTGCCAAGCTAACCGCGGGGCCAAAGCCAACAGCACCAGCAGTCAAGCCGCGGTGACCAACACGGCTGAAACCGACGCTGACAATAAATCCGTGCCACCGGCGGAAACACCTGCGGCCGCTGCCGACCCCACCAAAAATTGGCTGCCTGCTGACGGTCCCATTAGCTTTCCGGTGTTGATGTATCATTCTTTGGCGGTGGGTAATTCCTTAATGATGCCACCGGATCAATTTAAACAACAGATGCAGTGGTTAAAAGATAACGATTACTACACGTTGACCCCTGAAGAAGCTTACTTGGTGTTAACCACCAATAAAAAACCGGCTGATAAAATTGTTTGGATCACCTTAGATGATGGCTACCGCAATAATTATGATGTGGGTTTGCCAATTTTTAACGAATTAGGCATCAACGCCACCATTTTTGACATCACAGGCTATCAGGCCAATCCAAATTCCTTGGACTTGGATCAACTTAAAACGTTGAAGGCCAGTAATATCGCCATTCAAAGCCACACCGTTTCCCACCACGAAATGGATCAATTAGACGATGCCACCCAAACTAGAGAATTAGTGGACTCCAAACAAAACTTAGATAGCAATTTACAACAAGACACCATTGCCATCTCCTTCCCAGTAGGGAAAATGGGCCCCAATACCGCTGGGTTAGCCCAACAGGCTGGCTATAAATTAGGGGTCACCACCCATGAAGGTTTGGCCAATAGCGGTGAAGGTTTGTTATCGCTAAACCGAGTCCGGGTCAATCCCAATATCAGCTTACAAGATTATCAAAACATCTTGGAACACGGCTAACAGTGTCAAATCATTTTCAGCATGATCATCCCTCGTCAAAGGCAAAATTCGCTTTGATGGGGGATTTTTTTAACGGCAAAAATGCCTAGCAGGAAAGCTGAACTAGCCTGCTAGGCATTAATAATGGTTTATTTAATCAATTTATCCCATAAGACAACTTGCTTTTGGGCAAGGGATGCGGGGACATTGATGATCCGTTGATTGGCACTGCCGCGGAATTGGAGGGTCAAGTCTTTTTGGGCTAACAAAAAACGCCCATCCACGAGAATATCCAAATAACTGAGCAATTCCAGTTTATCGCTACTTTCTTGCATCAATTCGTCCCAAGTATAGCCGGTCCAACTCCAAATATCCTTATCATGGCCAAATTCAGCCCGAATTCGTTTGCTAAGCTGCAAGCAAACCGTGGTATTCAAGAAGGGTTCGCCCCCTAACAGGGTTAGACCCTGGACATAGGAATGACTAAGATCTTGAATAATTTCATCTTCCAGTTCCTGGGTATAGGGCTGGCCATAATGAAAGTTCTGGGCGATCTTATTATAACAGCCCGGGCAGCTGAACTTACAGCCGCTGACATATAGACTACAACGAACGCCCTCCCCATCCACAAAGTTAAAGGGTTTGTAGCTGGCCACATAGTTTTGACTTAGATCTTTGGCCAGCCATTCTTGGGGGGCAGGATCCTTTGGTAATTGTTGTGTTTTATCCAATATTGACATTCCTTTACCGTAAATTATTGTCTAGCAATGTCGTTTTGGTCATTGCCTAAGGTCATATGCTTCACACGATGAATAATTTCTTCGTGGCGGCCATGGACCATTGGCCGAGCCAAAGGATTACCCAAGTAACCACAAGTCCGCTTAACCACATCACAAGATGCGGGATCATGGTTGCCACATTCTGGGCATTCAAAGCCCTTTTCAGTGGCTTTGAACTCACCCTTGTAACCACACTTGAAACATTGATCAATTGGCGTGTTGGTACCTAAATAGCCCACCCGATCATAAGCATAGTCCCAGACGGCTTCTAGAGCCTTGGGATTTTGTTTTAAGTTTGGATATTCGCAATAATGAATGAAGCCACCAGCACTATATTTAGGATAGTCTTTTTCAAAGTCAAGCTTTTCAAAAGGTGTTGGGGCTTTACGAACATCATAGTGGAAACTATTGGTGTAGTATTCTTTGTCGGTGATATCTTTGATCTTACCAAATTTCTTGGTATCAGCCCGGCAGAAGGTATCGGTCAAGCTTTCAGAAGGTGTGGCGTAAACACTGAAGTGATAGCCATATTCATCTTCCCAATCTTTACAATGTTCATATAAATCTTTCACCACTTGAATGGTAAAGGCTTTGGCTTCGGGATTCTTTTCCCAATTCGGGCCAAAGAAAACAGTGCCAACTTCATATAAGCCGATATAGCCCAGAGAAACCGTGGCCCGACCGTTCTTGAACAATTCGTCCACGCTCTCGCCACGCTTCAAGCGTTCGCCAAAGGCCCCAAATTGGTACAAAATTGGCGCATTTTCTGGTAAAGCTTGTTTGGCACGGTTTACCTTAAAGACCAAAGCTTCTTTACAAATCGCCAAGCGTTCGTCCAAGGTTTCCCAGAACTTGTCCATATCCCCTTGAGATTCCAAAGCGATTCTTGGCAGGTTTAAAGTGACAACCCCTAAGTTCATCCGACCAGAATTGACTTCTTTACCCTGGGCATCTTTCCAGCCCTGTAAGAAACTGCGGCAACCCATGGGTGCTTTAAAGGAACCAGTCAATTCAACGATCTTGTCATACATCAACACATCGGGATACATGCGCTTAGTGGCACATTCTAGGGCTAATTGTTTCACATCATAGTTAGGATCGCCAGGGTTTAAGTTCAAGCCCCGTTTGATGGTAAACACTAACTTAGGAAAAATAGCGGTCCGGTGTTCTTTGCCTAACCCTTGAATCCGGATCTTCAAAATAGACTTTTGAATTTCCCGTTCCATCCAATTAGTCCCTAAGCCAAAGCCCAAGGTGGTAAATGGGGTTTGCCCTTGAGAAGAATACAAAGTATTGATTTCATATTCCAAGGCCTGCATGGCATCGAAAATATCTTTCTTAGTTTTGGCTTTGGCAAAAGCTTGTTGCTTATCCACGTCATCAATCCAGTCGTGGGCATCAGCCAAATGCTTGTTATAGTTCTTTTGAGCAAAAGGTGCTAATAACTCATCCACCCGATCGGCGGAGCAGCCACCATATTGACTGGAAGCCACGTTGGCGATAATTTGGGACATTTGCGCGGTAGCTGTTTGAATGGAATGTGGTGGTTCAACTTCGGCATTGCCAATCTTAAAGCCATGGGTCAACATCTCTTTAAAATCGATCAAGCAGCAATTGGTCATGGGACTGTATGGTTGGTAATCCAAATCATGCCAGTGAATATCACCCTTTAAATGGGCATTGGCAACTTTGGCGGGTAACATCTTTAAGCCAATGGCCTTAGCCACGGTCCCGGCAGTCAAATCTCGTTGGGTATTGAATACTTCACTGTCTTTGTTGGCATTTTCGTTAACCACAGTGGCATCCTTATGTAACAATTTTTGGATGGTGAAATTAATATCTGTGGCTTGGTTACGGGAGAAGTCCTTTTGGGTCCGATAGTTGATATAGCTCTTGGCCCAATCATATTGGTGGTTCTCCAGTAATTTGTGTTCAACGATGTTTTGAATTTCATAGATTTTTACATTTTTAGTAAAACGATCTTCAATTTCGCCTTCAATAGTGGCGGTAATTTCTTCAATGTTGCGATAATCAATCGGGCTTAATTCAGCCTGGGTTGGTTTAGCTGCTTTAATAATGGCATTGGAAATTTTTTCAGCATCGAAGATGGTAATGCGGCCATCTCGTTTAATAACTTGAATGGTTGGTGTTTTGGTTTGATTCGTTTTCGTTTCTAACATTCATGCACGCTCCCTCTTAAAAACTTATGTCACAATCATACAACAAAACGGCCTTGGATTACAACGATATATTGTGTGCATTTTAAAAAACTTTACTTTTGAACACCATATATTGTGTTTTAAGCCTTTCCAATCCCGCAAAAATAGCCTGTTCTTCTTGTGATTCGAAAAACAAGCTATGCTGCTGCATCAATAACCGCTGTTATCATCCCCGCTCGCCCCGTTCGCCGTACTGGCCGGGTCGCTATCTGACGTGGAGGTGGTGATGTTTGGCGTATTACTATTTGGGGTAAACACCGTGTAATCCTCAGATTCCGGATTGGCAAAATAATCCGGATTCAATTTATTTTGTTTGGTTTCTTCGTTATCTAGGGTTTCCGTATCCAGTCCTAGGCTGCGCCGTAACTTATCAGATACCCGCTGTAGTTCTGCAGTGGGCGCCACTTGATAGGAACTTTCATCGATCGTGGCGTTACGGCCCTGGAGATGGTCACTTTTAATGGTCTTCGTGGCGGCGTGGTATTCTTGATAAATACTGACCATGTCGTCAAAGGACATATTCGTCGCCACACTGCCGGATAAAGTTTTCATGATTTTTTCGAAGTTGCCTAAGGTCTTTAAGGACATGGCCGACTTCACAATGCCCTTGATCACCTGTTGCTGGCGTTTCTGGCGGCCATAATCGTAATCCGGGTCTTGATAACGCATCCGGGAATAGGCCAGGGCCTCCACCCCATTTAAATGCATGGGGCCCTTTTTAAAGTTGCGCCAATCATATTGGAAGCTAAAGGGCACATCCACATCGACCCCGCCCACCGCATCCACGATTTTAGACAAGGCCCCCATGTTGATGGTGACATAATAATCAATGGGCACGTTAACTAAATTTTGAACGGTATTAATGGCTGCCTCAGAGCCACCTTGAAAATAAGCAGAATTGATTTTTTCAATATCAAATTGGCTGCTGTCTTTGTGGTAAATCTTAGCCATGGTGTCCCGGGGGATGCTGACCAAATTGGTCTGTTTCTTGCTATTGTTCACCGTGGCCACGATCATGGTATCGGAATTGCCCTTTTCGATCCGACCCTCAGCCCCGGTATCCGTCCCCAACAGTAAAATAGATAGGGGCTTTTTATTTTGAATATTCTTCGAAGCCTTTTTCCCCGTTACGGGATGATACGTCTTATCAACGGCACTTCTGGCCTGGGAATATAAACGAAAGCCATAAGCGCCGCCGGCAACGACCAGCGCCAAAATAACGATCAACACGATTTTTAAAACGGAATGTTTGGATTTTTTTGCGTGGGAAAATTGGTGGTTACGTTTCGCCATAAGGTGTACTCCTTAAAATTATGCAGGTTTGACTTGCTGCTACACATTATATCGGTTTTGCGGTCAAATACGAAATAAAAAAAGTCAACCCATCACTGTTTTGACTTTTTGAGTTTGTTTAATAGCTATCTGAATTGTTGTCATCTGAACCATAACTGCTGCTATCATCATAAGAACTAGCGCTGTTATCTTCTGGCGTAAACACAATATAATTGGTATATTCTGAATTAGCCCAAAAGGTTTTATTCAGCTTATTTTGTTTGGTTTCCTCGTTGTCGATGGTTTCATCAGTTAACCCCAAGCTCCGACGAGCCTTATTGGACACCCGCTGCAGTTCCTTGGTAGAAGCGACTTGATAAGAACTGCCATCAATGGTGGCATTGCGGCCTTGGAGATGATCAGATTTAATATTTTTAGTGGCATCGGAATATTGTTGATAGACCGTCACCATATCGTCAAAGGTCAAATTGGTAGCTAGGCTTTTAGATAAAGTTCCCATGATTTTCTCGAAATTAGCCAAGGTCTTTAAAGACATGGCCGACTTCACAATCCCCTTGATCACCTGTTGCTGGCGTTTCTGGCGGCCATAATCATTTTCGGGATCATCATAGCGCATCCGCGAATAAGCTAAAGCCTCGGCCCCATTTAAGTGCATGGGACCCTTTTTAAAGTTGCGCCAGTCATATTGGAAGCTAAAGGGCACATCTACATCGACCCCGCCTACAGCATCGACGATTTTAGACAAGGCCCCCATGTCAATGGTGACGTAGTAATCAATGGGTGTATTCACTAAGTTTTGCACCGAATTAATGGCTGAGGTAGAACCGCCTAAATTGTAAGCGGCATTGATCTTTTGCATATCAAATTCATTAGATGATTTGTGGTCGATCTTGGCCAAGGTGTCTCGGGGAATACTGACCAATTGGGTCTGGGCTTTATCTTTGTTGACAGTGGCTAAGATCATGGTATCGGAATTACCTTTATCGATCCGACCCTCAGCCCCCGTGTCCACCCCTAACAATAGAATAGATAAGGGTTTTCCTTCTTTAATATTAGCAGAAACTTTGTGACCATCCACCCCGCGAAAAGTAGCATCTACCGCACTTTTCGCCTGGGAATATAGCCGAAAACCATAGGCGCCGGCGGCAAAGCCCAGGGTTAATACAATGAGTAAGAATATTTTAAAATAAGGGTGATTGGCGCGTCTGGCGTGGTTAGAATTTTGCCGTTGTTGTTTAGGCATAAGAATGCGAACTCCTTAAAATTATGTACGATTACAAAATAAGCCGTTGAAATCAAACAGCTTTGCTTATTGTAGCTGATTTTAGCAATAAAAACCAGTCTAATTCCGGTCACAATTCCTTCACATTATTCACATTTAAAGTATGATAGAATTAATTCAATATTTTTAGGAGGTTTTCCCATGGCAAAAATTAAACAGTTACCAAAACGCTCTGAAGTCCCGGAAGCTCTGACCTGGGACTTGACTAAAATCTTTAAAACCGATGCTGATTTTGAGGCTGAATTCAAAGCGGTTCAAACCCGCAATACTCAAATCACCGCGGTGGCCGGTACCCTGGGACAATCTGCGGATAGCTTGTACAATGGTATCACTCAGATTTTAGCCTTATTCCAAGATTTGGAAAAAGTTTATGTGTATGCCAGTCTCAAAAACGACCAAGATACCCAAAATGCTAAGTATCAAGGCTACCAGGCCCAGGTCACCAGTTTGGCCACCGCCGTCAGCACAAACGTCGCCTTTTTAGACCCAGAAATTCTAGCGATCCCTGAAGCCACTTTGACCCAGTATTTAGCCGATCCTAAGTTAAAGCTCTACCACCACTTTATTGAAAGTATCACTGCCAATAAAGCCCACGTCTTGGATCCAAAATCGGAAGCTTTGATTGCGGCGGCCGGGGATGCCTTTAACACGGCTAGTACCACGTTTAGCGTTTTAAACAATTCGGATTTGAAATTCCCCGTGGTCACCGATGACCAGGGCCAAGAAGTCCGTTTATCTAACGGCGTCTACGGCACGCTGATTGAATCCAGCAACCGGGGCGTCCGCAAAGAAGCTTTCGAAAAACTGTACCAAGTTTATGGCCAGTTCAAGAATACTTTAGCGGCCACCTTAGCTGGGGAAGTCAAGACCCATAATTATATTGCCAAGGTCCACCACTATGACAGCGCCCGCCAAAGAGCGTTGGCCAACAACCACATCCCCGAAGTGGTCTACGACACCTTAGTGCAAGAAGTCAATGCCCATTTGGTGCTATTGCACCGCTATGTGGCTTTGCGCCAGCGTTTATTAGGGTTAGATACCTTGCACATGTATGATTTATATACCCCGTTAACAGGTGAAGCACCTTTGTCTTACACCTTCGACCAAGCCAAAGCAGAGGCTAAAAAGGCGCTAGCCGCTTTAGGCCCAGATTACTTGACCCATGTCACTGAAATCTTTGACAATCGTTATATCGACGTGGTGGAAAATGCCGGCAAGCGCTCGGGGGCATACTCCGGTGGCTCTTACGATACCCCACCTTATGAGCTCTTAAATTGGCAAGATAACGTCAATAATTTATACACGCTGGTCCATGAAACCGGCCACAGTGTTCATAGTTGGTATACCCGGCATAATCAGCCTTACGTTTATGGAGATTACCCCATCTTTGTGGCTGAAATTGCTTCCACCACTAATGAAAATATTTTAACGGAGTATTTACTGAAAACCCAAACGGATCCCACGGTTCGGGCTTACATTTTAAACTACTATTTAGATGGCTTTAAGGGAACTATTTTCCGCCAGACCCAATTTGCTGAATTTGAACATTTTATCCACGAAGCCGATGCCAAAGGTCAACCCCTCACCGCCGAATTCATGTCTGATTACTATGGCAAATTAAATGCCCGTTATTATGGCCCAAATGTTGCCAACGATCCCGAAATTGCCCTAGAATGGTCCCGGATCCCGCATTTTTATATGAACTATTATGTGTACCAATATGCCACGGGCTTTGGGGCTGCCAGCTTCTTAAGTGATCAAATCACCAAAAACGTCCCCGGGGCCTTGGATAAATATTTGACCTATCTTAAATCGGGAAGTTCTAAATATGCCATTGAAACCATGCAGGCTGCCGGCGTTGATATGACCAAAGCAGACTATCTGGAAGATGCCTTTGGAATTTTTGAAACCCGCTTGACGGAATTAGAAAAATTATTAAGTAAATAAGGATCTAGTTTCATTTTGATTACAATTATTGTGTGAATCTATCAGTTTTGTTACATTGCCCCTTTTCCCTTGTTTGTGCCACTTGAATTCGGTAAGCTAATATCAATTCTTAATTTCAGTTGTGTCACGTCAAGGAAATGAGGCTTTCAATGATCAGACGTCCCAGATTCAATAATCCAACCCAGCGCGCCATCACCGATGCAGTCAGCTATGAGACGCCGCGGTTTTTCATAAAAATGATTTGGTCATATGTGGATAGTCTTTGGGTGGATAATATTCGGCCCAGCGAAGTACAATATTTCCACATCCAACAAAATCGACGCCAATGTGACATCGCCTTTCAACAGGACAGTCCCCAATACCATGACCACTGGTCCATTGACTTAATCAACGATGACTTCATCCTCCCGCAAACCTTAGTTTTAGTGAATGCCCGGCAAGTCCGGACCCTGTGTTTGCCCGATGAAGTCCCTAATCTTTTGTCTTAATGCAAAGCAGCCCCCAGTGGTTGCTTTTTTTAATTCGTATCCAGCCAAGATAGCTGGCTCAACGCGGTACTTGAACATGTCGATCACAATTTTTTGAAATGTGCTGTGACGGTTTCAAAAAACATTGGGGATAGCGCGAAATATTGGTATACCCTATTAAAAAAGCAGCCGAACTTGGCTGCTTTTTTGCGTTTCTCAATAACTTGCTGCTAGTGCTTAATTAGTCTGCCAGCGATTATAAATCAAGGTTAAAAGATAAATCACGACTTCAATACTGGCAATGAAGAAAGTAACGGGCCAATTGGTGACATAACCTAAGTATAAGCCCAGCCAAACGCCGATCAACGCAAAGCCCAGGGAAAAGGCCAACATTGATGGCACACTGCGGCCCATGTATTGGGCACTAGCTGCTGGTAGGGTCAATAAAATAAAGACCAATAAGGAACCCACGATTTGGGCGCCAATGCTGACGGACAGCGCTAATAAAATCAAAAAGAACATGGACAATAGATTACGGTGAATGTTTTGTGAAGCTGCCCCCACCCCATCAAAGGAATCAAACACTAAGATGCGATAAACGGCTAATAAGGCAATTAGGGCAATGCCTGACAGTAAAATCAGTTGATTGACTTCCGCTGCACTGATGCCCACAATGCTACCAAATAAGATATTGGTGGCATAACTGGCGTTTTTATTGGACAGGGATAAAAATAAAATACCTAGGCCAATGAACAAACTGGACACAGCACTGATGGAGGCCTCACGGTGGGATTTCTCCACACTCAAGGTCCCTACGATCAAAGAACTGGCCCCGGTGAATAATAACATGCCATTCAAGGGACTCAAGCCCACAAAGACCCCAAAGGCCGCCCCAGCAAAGCCGATCTCAGACAGGGTATGGGATAAGAAGGATAAATTGCGAGCGACTACGAAAACCCCCACTAACCCGCAGGTGATGGCGATAAAGGTACTGGCTAAAAATGCATTACGCATGAATTCAAATACAAACATATTTTAATTTTTCTCCTTTAGGCGTGGGCTTCTAGAAATTTCTCACTCAAATCAGCAACTGGCCCGGTTTCAATCTTCCCCGCATTTAAAAACATGTAACGCTGGGTGTATTTTTGGGCGAGTTCAAAATCATGGGTGATAAAAATCACGGTGAGCTGGTCGCTTTGATTCAATTGTTGCACCAGGGTCATCAATTCATTTTTAGCTTTCACGTCTAAGGAGGCCGTGGCTTCATCTAAAATCAATAGCTCGGGATCGTTCACTAAAGCTTGGGCTAAATACGCTCGCTGCTTCTCCCCGCCAGAGGCACTGCCTAAGCGAATATTTTGTAATTTTAACAAATGGGTCCGCTTTAAGGCCTTGATCAACGCCGCATGTTCCTGGGGGAAATAAAAGGGCCAACGATGCTTAAGCCGATTTAAACCCACAAAACTCTTGATAGATAAGGGATAACCCGCATCAATATTGCGAAACTGCGGCACATAGCCAATCTCTAAATGGCGCTTACCGGCGCTGGGATGGGCCACGATTTTACCCTTCGTGGGTTTTAACTGGTGTAAAATGGTTCTTATCAAGGTGGTCTTCCCCGCCCCGTTTTCCCCAATCAAGCTGACCATGGTGCCCCTTTGGATGGATAAATTAATATCATCTAGCACCGTTTTGTCCGGAAAACGGACGGTTAAATGTTCAATATCTAAAATAGAATCCTTATGCATAATGCCTCCAAGCCTGCAGCAGTTACATTCTGCAGTTTTTAAGTTAAACTATAGTTATAGATTTTAAAAAAATATGTAAAGCTGGATGATCAAAATGGCTAAAAAAATATTAATCCTGATTGCTGCCTTATTGCTAGTCTTGGTTTTGAGCTTTTTGGGCGTTCAGTCTTATCGTGCCCGGGTGTTAAACAATGTTGCCGTCCATAAAAGTGATACCCCCACCATTGTCCTCCACGGCTCCGGGGGTAATTACTTGTCCCTTGGACCCATGACCATTAGGCTGGCCCAGCATGATTTAGCCCAACGCGCCATGACCATCCGGGTGGATAAAGCTGGCAATCTGGACGTGCACCAATACCGCGCTTTGAAAAATAATCCCTTGATCTTAGTCTTGTTAAAGGATAACAAAAATCCCATCGGTGGCCAAAAAGCCCTATCGGATATTATGAAACGCTTGTACAAGGACTACGGGGTACGCCGGGTCAATTTTATTGGCCACTCCATGGGCGGGGGGATTATGTTCCGCTATTTAGAACAACCCCAGGCCAATACCCCTAAAGTGTTGAAGTTCGTCTCCTTATCCGTCCCCTATTTGGGGTTTGGCAAGTATATGGGCCCCAACAGCCCTTATTTTCAGGATATGGTGAAAAATAAAAATAATTTACCCAAAGACCTGCGTATTTTAAACATGGTGGGTAATGTCAACGGCCGCAATTCAGACACCCAGGTGACTGTTCATTCAGCCTTAGGGCTTAAAACGTTGACGGATGGCCAAGTCAAGCAATATCAGGCCAAGGTGATTACCGGCACCTTCTGGACCGCCAGTCATTTCATGATTCATGAAAATCCTAATGTGGATAAACTGATTGCTGAATTTCTTTGGGGACAATAAATCGGTTTCAGTGACGCTAGGTTCATATGATTCAGCTCTCATTTATCGCCCATGACGCACACAGGGACCGAAGCAAAAGTCTGCTTCGGTCCCTTTTCAAGTGCATAACAGTAATAAATACTATCTTAGCATATTTTTCAGAAAAATTAAACGATTGAAAAAATTATTTTACATTCAATTTATCTTGGAGCAAACCTTGTAAAACCACGGCTTGATTATGGGCTTCATTTTTGGCACCATAGAGTAAGATCACATTGCCCTGGGTCAATTGGGTTTGGACCAGTTTCAAAAACTGGGGTAAGTCTGGATTGGCCGCCAGTTCAGCTAAGTATTTGGTTTTAAATACCGGATATTTCTCATCTTCATGGTTGAACCACTGCCGCAATTCCTTAGAAGGTCCAATTGTTTTGAACCACTCATCCAAGTGGGCATTAACTTTAGAAATACCCCGGGGCCATAAGCGGTCCACCAAAATCCGATACCCCTGTAAATCAGGGGGTTTACGATAAATCCGTTCAATTTTAAGTGTCATTCCCAACACCTCCACTTCCATTTTAAAACAATCTTTCAGAAAGTAAAAATCTCGAGGCATTTATATGACTAAAACATTACTATTAGACTACTTTGATCATCGCCCCACCGAAACCATGGCTCAAGATCTACTGGGCAAAACTTTGCTCTATCATAGCCCCAAGGGTTTAGTTGGTGGCTTAATTGTGGAAACTGAGGCTTATTTAGGCCAACAAGATTCCGCCGCCCATGCCTTTAAGGGCCATCGTTCTAAAGCCAATGAACCCTTGTACGGGCCACCTGGCACGATTTATATTTACCAACGCCATGGTCAATTTTGTTTTGATATCGCTGTACAAGCTAAAGACATCCCCCAGGGGATCTTGATCCGGGGCTTAGAGCCCACCATCGGCCTGGACATTATGCAGCAAAACCGGGTACGGCCCACTCCTTATGAATTGACCAACGGGCCGGGTAAGCTCATGCAAGCCTTTGGAATTCAAGATACCACTTTAAATAATCAGCAAATGGACCAGACCCCTTTGACCATTGATCTGGACACTTACCGCATCCCCCAAAAAATTGGCAGCAGTGCCCGCATTGGCGTCCGCAAAAATGGGGCTTGGGTGGACAAACCCCTGCGCTATTTTGTGACTGGCAATCCCTATTGTTCCAAGATTTTAAAACGGGACATGGATTTAACTCATTTTGGCTGGCAAGGCTAATCAAAAAGACCTGCTCCAAGGCTTAATCAGCTTTGGCAGCAGGTCTATTTTTAACTAAACGTCCAGTGGTTCATTTTGACGGACTTTTAAGGCTAATTCAATACTTTTATCCACGATAATACTTTGGGGATCAATGACCGGGAAGTCATGATCTGGGGCTTTTTCTTGGGCCAAGGATAATTCGGTACAACCCAAAATTACCACCCCACAGCCAAGACGATTCACCATATCACTTAATATTTCATGATAAAGTTTCCCATCCACATAATCGTTTTCTTTGATATCGTGATAAATCAATTCGTTGACTTTGGCTTGAATGCTGTCATCACCCACAACCACACTGCGGCCCACGTCTTTAATGGCGTCGCGATAAATACCATCAGCAATGGTCCCTTCGGTGGCAATTAAACCAGCTGAATGCAGGTTAGGGAATTGCTTGACCATGGCATCCACGGCAATTTTAGGCATATGCAGAATTGGAATATCCGTGGCCGCCTGTAATTCATCGTAAAAATAATGGGCCGTGTTGCAAACCAACGCAAAAAACGCCGGATTTAACTGACTCTGTTGCTGAATATCCTCCAGCAAATCGGGATAAAAATTAGGCTTGGAATGATCCAAAATATAGCTGGTTCGATCAGGCACCGTGGCATGATTTACCAGAATATAATTCAAATAATCTTGGTCTTTGCGGGTGGGGGTCCGCTGATTTAACAAGCGGATATAACTCTCCGTTGCCGGCGTCCCCATGCCACCAATCACTGTAAAAAACTGTTGCATATTTTTAAAACCACGCCCTACTATTTTTGAAGTTGTGCCGCAACTTGTTTGGCGACCACTAAGTCTGTTTCATACGGTGTATCCACGCCTCTGACTTTTTGATAAGCATCGGCCCCTTTAGCCGCCAATACCACCACATCGCCAGGTTTACTGGCCAAGATAGCTTCTTTGATGGCCTCATGGCGATCCAAGATAATGGAGACGGCCACTTTAGAATGGTCAATATCCTTATCGATTTGTTCGGCAATACTTTGGGGATTTTCAAAACCAGGATCATCGGTTGTCAAAAAGGCTTCCTGGGCAAATTCCGTTAAGACCTTGGCAAAGCCCGGCCGTCTAGAAACGCCCTTATCACCAGGACTACCCACCACGACAATGAGCTTGGGATCCTTATACTCCCGTTGCAAGAAACTCAATAATGCGTGCATACTAACGTAATTATGGGCATAGTCCACATAAACTACCCCGTGACCCGGTACTGTCATGGAATCCATCCGGCCAGGAATTTTAACATTCACGATACCCGCTTGGGTTTCTTCCGTATCGGCACCGGCAAAGGCAGCGGCAATAATGGCCGCCGTGGCATTACTTTCATTGAAATCACCAATTAAACTGAGTTGATAATCCCCCTTCACCCCTAATACTTGGGCTTTAGTGGAAACAGGCGTAAAGATAAATTTACTGGTCCCTAGGTCAGCTTCTTGGCTTTCAAAACGAAAATCAATTTCCACATCTTGGGGGGCTTGATAGTCAGCCGCCGCAAACAGATAAATACTGTCAGGATTGGTGGTGGCTTTAGCGGCCCCATAGACTTCATCAAAGTGATCAGTTTGAGCATTGATCACACATTTACGGGAATTGATCAACAATTGTAATTTGCAATGCAAATAATTATCAAAGTTAGGGTGTTCATTGGGTCCGATATGATCGGGGGAAATATTCAAGAAAAAGCCCACATCATAAGTGAGACCAAAGACCCGGTTACGCAAATAAGCCTGAGATGACACTTCCATGATCAAATGGGTCATCCCGTTATCGACAGCTTGGCGCATGTCCCGGAATAAATCCAAAGACTCTGGTGTGGTCAAATCCGACTTAAAGCGCTGCTCAGGCTTAGGACCCAGTACCCGGTCAATTGTGGAAAAGAGTGCGGTTTTATGTTTCGTGGTAATGTCTAAAATACCTTTGGTAAAGTAAGCTGATGTTGTTTTCCCCTTGGTCCCAGTAAAGGCAATGACAAATAAGTCATCTTGAGGATAATCAAAATAAGCTGCCGACAATAAGGCCATGGCCTTTTGAATATTGGTCACGATAAAGGCATTCATGCCCTTACCTTCTGGATAAGGTTGCTCAGCCACATAAGTGATCGCCCCGTTATCCTTAGCCATGGTTAAATAAATTGGTCGGAAGTTATCGCCTTTACAAAAGAATAAGGCATCAGTTTTCACTTCGCGAGAATCATAAGTAATATCCACCATTTTGGCATCCAAATCTCTTTGAATGGCACTGCTTTTTAGCAGATGGTGTTCTTTTAAAATTAACATACATGCATATAGTGATAATGACACGTTCCATGCATCCTCTCAAAACAGATTCAAATCAGCCTCAATTATACCATAATTCCATTTAACACAAGGCCTGAAATCTGATTTTCATTTTGGGGTCACATAATTTTGAACTCATACGCCCCTAAAGTCACGCCGGCAATTGCCGGCCGGACTTTTTGCCATAATTCAGCAGGCAGAGCTGTGGTAGCCACGTCATCGACTTTAACAATTTCACTATGATCTGTGGTATTGGCTAAACAAATGTGGTAAGCGCCACTTTGATTCTGGCGCACGTACCCCAGCCAATCCACGCCGGCAAATACAAAACAATCCGCGTCATTTTTGAAGAGGTTATCATTTTGCCGGAGTTCGATTAAAGCCTTGACCCAGCCTTTAATAGTCAGGTCCTCATGGCCCCAAGGATAATACCGGCGATTATCCGGATCCACATCCCCAGCTAGCCCCACTTCATCCCCGTAATAAATACACGGTACCCCGGGGAGTGTGAGAAAGAGTTGGAAAATCAAATGTAATTTCGCCTTATCGTCGCCTAAGGCCGTCAGTACCCGCTGGGTATCGTGACTGCCGATGTTGTTGAAGTTATAGCGAAAAACAGTTGCCGGATAATTTTCCTTTAGCGTCATGAATTGCAACGCCATATCCTTCGGGGTGATTTTTTGATTGAGGAGATCCAGTAATAATTGGCGCAAAGGATAGTTCATCACCGCTTCAAGACCACCGCCTTCAATGTAATGGCGCCGGTGGTCATAGCTGACTTTGTGGCTGGCATCTTCCCAGACTTCGCCGATCAACACCTTATCTTGATAGCGATCTAAATTTTGCCGAATTTTATAAATAAATTGATCACTTAATTCATCGGCCACATCTAAGCGCCAACCGTCTACCCCTAAATTAGTCCAGTAACCAGTGACACTATGATCACCGCCGGCAATAAAGTCATGAAAACTGCTGGAATTTTTATTGATTGCTGGCAGGTCTAAAACCCCCCACCAACTCTCATAATCGGCGGGATAGTCCTTAAAGGTAAACCAGTCGTAAAACGGACTTTGCTTGCTGTTGGCAGCCCCGTTACTTTCATAAGTCTGATACAGGTTAAAGTAACGACTGTCGGCCCCCACATGGTTAAAGACCCCATCTAAGATCACATGCATCCCCGCTTGGTGGACAGCATTTAAAAAGTGCTCAAAGTCAGCCAGGGTCCCTAAAACCCCATCGATCTTCAAATAATCACCGGTATCATAGCGATGATTACTGCGAGCTTCAAAAATAGGGCTGAGATAAAGGGCGGTGATGCCTAAATCCCGTAAATAAGGGATTTTCTTTTCGATCCCCAATAAATTTCCCCCATAAAAATCCCAGCGGACAATGTCGCCCTTGGCGTTTTTCACGTAATAGGGCAAGTCTTGATGGGTGCCATAAATAAAACTGTTGGGCTTAGGATTATTCACATGGCCATCAGCATTGCCATTGTTGAACCGATCTACAAAAATGTGATAGAACACCGCATCTTGATACCAGTCGGGGATTTGATCGATTTGGGCCATGACCGTCAGTTGATACATCTGAACGTTGGTCCGATCCGTATAAAGTTGGCCCATACCGCCAAAGCCCCCGTTAATACAACCGTAATACTGAACCTTTTCAGCAGTCTGTATTTCAAAAAAATAATAGTATAACCCCGCATCTTGGGGTGTGAATTGGCCCGTGTAAGCAGTCGTGCTACTGGCCGTTAAAGCAACTTGGGCAATGGGGTTAGCCCAGTGTTCATCTTGAAAAACCACCAATTGCACTTTGGCTGGGGTCGCCACATCTGACACATTTAATGTGAATTTAATGCTTGTCCCGCGTAAAACCGCGCCAAAAGGCAATTTATCTGTGGTCGCAAAAGAATTATAACTAATCATATATTCACCTGTCTTTGAAAAAGAGGTTGGGACAAATTGCTTGTCACCAGCCTCTTAGGATATCGCTGAAAATGTATTACGTCAAATTAAGCTTAATCTTGCTCATTGAATTTTGAACCCACGGGATTATCAATATCCAATTGCCAAATATTTTCAGCATAACGGGCGATAGTGTAATCGGAAGAAAACCGCCCACTGGCCGCAATGTTATGAATAATCATTTGATGCCAACGGGTCCGATCTTGGTAGAGCTTATCAATGCGATCTTGGGCTTTGGCATAACTTTCATAATCGGCCAATAAGAAATACTGATCATTATATTGCACCAAAGAGTTGAAAATATCGCGACCTTCAGTTTCAATATTTTTCAAAGTACCATCTACAAACGCATCTAGTATGCGTTTAATCCGGACATCTTTATTATAAATATCAGCAGAATGATAATCATGGTAATTCTCAACTTCAGGGACGGTCAACCCAAAGATAACCATGTCATCATCACCCAAACTGTCATGCATTTCAATATTGGCCCCATCTAGGGTTGCTAGCGTCACGGCCCCATTGGCCATGAGTTTCATATTACTGGTCCCAGAGGCTTCTTTACCGGCTAAGGAAATCTGTTCACTCACATCAGCTGCTGGGATGATCTTCTCGGCAATGGATACCCCGTAGTTAGGGATAAAAATCACCTTTAGCTGGTCTTTAACCGCAGGGTCGTGATTGATTTGATTGGCCAATTCATTAATGATTTTAATGATCTCTTTGGCATAATAGTAACTTGGCGCTGCCTTGGCGGCAAAAATATGCACCCGGGGATTGGCCAACTTATGCCCAGCTTTAATCTGCAAATACTCATCAATAATATACATCACATGTAACAGCTGGCGTTTATAGGCGTGCAGCCGCTTGATTTGCACATCAAAAATTGCATGAGTATTCACTTTTGTTTGTAAGGTCTCAGAGATAAAATCAGCCAATGCTTTCTTGTTATCATGTTTGACCCGGGCAACGGCATCTAAGGTATCTTTATCCTTGTCAAAAATATTAAAGCCCTTGAGCAAATTAGGATCCCGATGCCAATTGCTGCCAATTTTGTCATCCAGTAAAGTCGTCAACCCAGGATTAGCAACCTGCAGCCAGCGTCTAAAGGTGACCCCATTGGTTTTATTATTAAAGCGCTCAGGGAAAATCTTATACAACCCACTTAGTACACTGGTGGTTAATAAATCGGTATGAATTTTGGCAACCCCATTGACACTGTGGCTGCCAATAACGGCTAAGTAAGCCATCCGAACCTGTCCATTGCCTAAAGGTGCCACAGAATTTACCAAATCAGCGCCATGAATTGGGATCATCAATTCCTTAAAGCGGCGATCAATTTCTTGAATAATTTGGTAGATTCGGGGAACCGTTTGGGCGAACATGTCCTCTGGCCACGTCTCCAATGCTTCTGACAATAGGGTATGGTTCGTATAAGACATCACTTGATTCGTAATGTTCCAAGCCTTTTCCCAACTGAGAAATTCTTCATCCATCAAGACCCGCATCAATTCAGCCACTGCCATGGCCGGATGGGTGTCATTAATGTGAATGGCGATCCGTTGGCCTAAGCGATTCAAGTTACGATGATGTTTACGATAAGAGCGGATAATGCTTTGTACCCCTGCAGAAACAAAGAAGTATTCTTGTTTCAACCGCAAAAGCCGACCCTCATAATTGGAATCATCAGGATAAAGGATTTCAGTGATATCGTTTACCCGACTCTTTTCAGCCAGGGTATAGCGGGAATGTTCGTTGTAGGGCAACTCAGCCGACCATAAACGTAAATTATTGACCGTCCCGTTGCGATAACCCACAATGCCAATATCATAAGGCACAGCAATGACATCTTCTGTATTTTCATACATGGCTCTAAAATGCCCTAAGCTATCTTCTTTGAGCCAAACATTGCCGCCAAAGTGGACAATACAGGCCCGGTTTTCCCGGCGAACTTCCCAGACATTGCCATTACGCAACCAATCATCGGGTAATTCCACCTGATAGCCGTTGATAAATTCCTGTTTAAACAAACCGTACTGATAACGAATGCCATTACCATGCATGGCAATGCCCTCAGAAGCAGCGCTGTCTAAGAATTCTGATGCGAGCCGGCCTAAACCACCATTCCCTAAACCGGGTTCAGGTTCATGTTGGGCAATTTTATCGAAATCCAAGCCCATCTTAGCAAGTCCAGATTTAACAACTTCACTAATCCCTAAGTTCAACATATTTTGCGTCAAGAAACGCCCAGGCAGAAATTCAATTGAAAAATAATAAACTTGTTTACGATCATTTTGTTGATATTTCAGGAGCGTATTACGCCAGTTCTGGGCGTAATAATCCCGGACCACGCTGGCCAGCACCCGATATTGTTGGGCCCGGCTGGCATCAGCATCATCAATGGAATACATCTCTAACATCTTAGTTTTATAATCTTCAACAAACTTTTCTTCAGTTATATCCACAGGCATCCTCAGCTTTCTTGACAAAATTGACATATTATTCACCAAATAATTCTTGATACATTCCTAAATAAAGTTTCGCCGACTTCGTCCAAGAGAAGTCCGCCGCCATGTCCCGTTGGACCATATTCCGGAATAGCTTTGGTTTCTCCCGATAGGTCTGATAAGCATAGTCTAAGGTTTCCCCTAACGTGACACTGCTGAAATTCACAAAACCAAAGCCTAAACCACTGTCATCAAATTCATTAAATGGCGTTACTGAGTCTTTCAAGCCACCAGTTTCGTGGACGATTGGCACGGTCCCATAGCGCATCCCCATCATCTGGGATAACCCGGATGGTTCAAAGGCCGATGGAATCAAAATGAAGTCAGCAGCGGCATACATCTGTTGGGCAAAGCGTTCATCAAATCGAATATTCGTGGACATCTGGGAAGGGAAACGATCTTGCATCCACTTGAAGTCTGTCTCTAAATCCGGATCCCCAGTCCCTAACAACACCACTTGAACGTTATGCCGCACCAGGAAATCATCCATGGTAGCTAACAAGATATCCATACCCTTTTGCCGGGTGAGTCTAGAAATAATGATAAACAAAGGATCTGAGCGTTGTGGCAAATGGAGCTGAGCTTGTAGGGCGGTTTTATTCAAATCTTTATTTTTAATGGATTGACGATCATAATTGTAAGCAATATTTGAATCCGTCCGGGGATCATAAATATCATAATCGATGCCATTTAAGAACCCAGCCAACTTATAGCTATTAGCCCGCAATACCCCGTCTAAACCTTCACCAAACTCTGGCGTCTGAATTTCTTGGGCATAAGAAGGCGATACGGTGGTCACCTTGTCGGCAAACTCAATGCCACCCTTCATGAAGTTCACAGCATCATAATACTTATAACCAGAATCATTAAAGAACTGGCGGCCAATCCCAAAGATACTATCCAAAATAACTGGGTCGTAGATACCTTGGAATTTCATATTGTGAATCGTCAAGACGGTTTGAATCTTGTTCAAAGCACTGATCCAGGCATATTTATCCTTTAATAACACTGGGATAAAGGCCGTGTGCCAATCATTGACATGCAGAATATCTGGAATGAAATCAACCTTTTGCAACATTTCGATAATAGCCATTTGGAAGAAACCAAAACGTTCACCATCATCATCATAGCCATACAGGCCATCCCGACCAAAATAATCCAAATTGTCAATTAAATAATATTTAACATTCCCCAAGGTTAACGTTTTGATGCCGGCATAGACCTCTTTATAACCGACCTTAACTTTGAAGTTCGTTAAATCTTTCAACTCACCTTGATATTTTTCTGGCATCAAATTGGCATAATAAGGCAATACCACACGAACGTCTAAATCTGCTTTAGCCAATGCCTTGGGTAGGGCATACATCACATCCCCTAAACCACCAGTTTTATAAAACGGTGCGCCTTCTGCTGCTGCAAATAAGATTTTTTTCATTTAATGCTGCACCCCTTTTTTAATATCCGAAGCACGTAGAACTGACATGTTCTTCTCAAAAATAATTGGCTTTTCCGGTGTGCCTTCAATGGTCAGATGTGGGCCAATGACAACACCTTTATCTAAGATGACATAGTTCAATTTACTACCGGGACCAATTTTTGAGCCTTGCATGATGATGGAGTTTTCAACCTTGGCACTACGATCGATAATGACCCGCCGGAAAATAACGGAATGATTGGCTTGGCCTTCAATCCGGCACCCGGTTCCCAAGAGGCTGGTGTTCACGTCGGAGCCTTTGGAGAAGAAGGTTGGAATTTCATTTAAGTTCTTTGTGAAAATTTCCCGTTGGCTGAATAATAATGCTTGATAATTCGCTTCATCCAGCATAGCCATGTTGGCATCAAAGTAGCGTTTAATGGTATTAATATTGGCATAAAAACCAGTATATTCGTAACCATTGGCGTTATATACTTCCAAAGCCTCATGTAAAATTTCTGGCAAGCGAATGAACTCTTCTCTTTGACTGGCATTTTGCAGCAAATCAATCAATAGACTGGTTCTCAGGAAATAAACCCCCATGTGCATCGGCACCATATGGTTCACCGGATCGGGCGTAATTTCTGAAGCCTTCATGATCGTGGTCACATCACCAGCGTCAGAGATATTCAAAGCTTCCTCATTAGCGTTGACTTTATCTGGTAATTGCCGCTTGTATAACACCGTAATGGGATTGTTGCCTTCAACGTGGAACTGTTGAACTTCTTGGACGTTGATATTGTCCACATTACGGGCACCAATGACAATTGTATAGCTGGAATCAGACTTTCTTAAGAAAGTTAGATAGTCGTCATAATAGCGGCGCCGATTAGCCGGATCAGAATAATCCTTATTGGCCACATAAGGGAAGGTGAAAATACCACCCCGGATGGAGTCTAAATTCCAGGCATCCCCACTGCGGACGTGGTCTTGCACGGAACGGGCTGAGCGGGGCATGAACATCCCCACATCCCGAATACCCGCATTAGAAATTGCCGAAAGCGGAAAATCAATGAGCCGATACCGTCCCGCAAAAGGTAAGGTGCCGACTGGTCTAAATTGGGTCAAAGGCAATAAGGCATCACTGGGTTCATTTAAATCAATAATTGCACTTACATTATTTTGTCTCATTCGTCTTCAACTTCCTTCCCCAAGACTTCTTGGAATCCAACAACAGCAATATCGTCCTCTGTGCCAATCACGGAAGCCCCATCACCAATGATGGCCCGCTCCCCGATGATCGCGTGATCAATCGTAACATCTTTACCAATAACTGCATTGGGCATGACCATGGAATCCTTGATCACCGTGCCGCTGCCCACTTTCACATTCTGGGACAAAATCGTATGTTCAATGTCCCCGGCAACGTAGCAACCATCTACCACCATGGAATTATTGACCTTAGCCGACTTAGTCACATACATTGGTGGCAAAGCGTCGTTTTTAGAATAAATCCGCCACTCCCGATCACCAATGTTTAATTCATTGTTTGGTTCCAAGAATTCCATGTTGGCTTGCCATAAACTCTGAATCGTCCCCACGTCTTTCCAGTAACCATGAAAGGCATAGGCATAAGTTGGTTCATTATGGGATAGGTAAGCTGGAATGACATCTTTACCAAAATCTTCCATCTTCCCATCAGTTGAATAACTATCCACCAAATACTTCTTCAGCGTTGGCCAGTTGAAAATGTAAATCCCCATGGAAGCCAAGTTGCTCTTTGGTTTCTTAGGTTTTTCTTCAAATTCAATAATTCGTTCCGTTTCATCAGTGTTCATAATCCCAAAACGGGTGGCTTCTTCCATGGACACTGGTAATACGCCCACAGTTAGGGCCGCTTTTTTAGCTTTATGATAATTAAACATTGCTTCATAATCCATTTTATAAATGTGATCCCCAGAAAGAATCAGGATATACTTCGGTTGATATAAATCAATGTAATCAATATTTTGATAAATTGCATGGGCTGTCCCCTGGAACCACTTCTCACCTTCTCTAGACGCAAAAGGCTGCAAGACGGTGACACCGGCGTTTTTTTCATCCAAGCCCCAACTAGCGCCGTTCTGGATATGGGCATTTAACTCCAGAGGTTGATACTGCGTCACGACCCCAACGGTATTGACGCCTGAATTAAAACAGTTACTCAACGCAAAATCAATAATTCGATAACGTCCACCAAATGGCACCGCCGGCTTAGCCGTGGATTTGGTCAGTTTCCCCAAACGGGAGCCCTGACCCCCTGCTAAAATCATTGCCAACATTTCTGTACTCATAATTCATCCTCCTCTGAAAAATTACGCGCCTGCGTTAATTGTTTCGGTTTGATAATCAAGGCACTCATAGCTGGTAAGATCACTTCAATCGAATCTGGTTCGCTCTTATAAGCTTGTCCAGTTGTCTTAAAATCACCCTGGCCCTTGGTCCAAGTCCCACCAAAATCGATCATCTCAGTGTTCAAGACTTCTGTATAAGTTCCCGCAAATGGCACCGGAATCTTAAAATGCTGCTTTTCAACAGGTACTAAGTTAAAAGCAAAAATCACAAAATCCTCAGGTACTTCACTGCGTCGAATGAAACCTAAGGTACTAGACTCAGGATCATCGGCATTGGTGATATCCATACCGCTAGGATCATGATCCAACTGCCATAACGCTGGTTCATCATGGTATAACTGGTTCAAAGTTTGACTAAAGTGTTGCATTTTTTGGTTCATGTCGTCTTTTAAGTCCACCCATTCCAGCGGACTCCAATAACGCCATTCCAAAAACTGCCCCCACTCACTGCCCATAAATAACAACTTCTTGCCAGGATGGCCAATCATATACACCATCATGGTCCGCAGATTGGCAAATTGGTTATAACGATCACCTGGCATTTTGTGCATCAATGACTTTTTGCCATGGACAACTTCATCGTGGGAAAACGGTAATACAAATTGTTCGTCATACATATACATGAATGAGAACGTCAATAAGTTGAAGTGATCATGGCGAAACAAGGGATCCATTTCAAAAAAGTCCAAGGTGTCATGCATCCAACCCATGTTCCACTTGTAATTAAATCCTAAACCACCCTTATCAACTGGGCCAGTGACCTTTGGAAAGGCGGAGGATTCTTCGGCGATCATGAGAATATCTGGATGATATTTAAACACCGTCATATTTAGTTTCTTGATAAAGTTTTGGCCTTCAATATTGGCATTATTGCCATATTCATTGACGATACCTTCTTTACCCGCATCATAATCTAAATATAACATGTTGGACACAGCATCAACTCGTAAGCCGTCTAAATGACAATAGTCTAGCCAAAACATCGCACTGGAAATTAAAAAGCTCTGAACCTGGGCTTTACCTAAGTCAAAGTTCCAACTGCCCCAACGTACATTGTTAGCCCGGTTGTAATCCGCATACTCATAGGTCGGTGTGCCATCATAGGCGGCCAAAGCATCCGTATTGCGAATGAAGTGTCCAGGGACCCAATCCATGATGACCCCAATATCGGCCTCATGAAAGGCTTCCACCAATTCCAAAAAGCCATCCAAGTCACCAAAACGACTGGTGGGTGCAAAGTAACCCATCAGTTGATAGCCCCAGGATGCATCTAATAAGTGTTCCATCAGTGGCATAAATTCCACATGTGAATAACCCATCTTTTGGACATAAGGCACAAGTTCTTTGGCAATTTGGTCGTAGGATAAGTAATTCCCCTCAGCGTCTTTGCGCCAAGATCCTAAATGAACCTCATAAATATTTAGCGGCTGTTTGTACGGCAAGTTGGCCTGCCGCTTGGCTAACCACGCTTCATCACGCCATTTCTTTTGGGGCAAATCCATGACTTTCGCGCTATTACCGGGTTTGTGTTCGAAGCCAAATGCATAGGGATCAATTTTCAACTGATAGTGCCCTTGTTGGTCCAAAATACCGAACTTATACAAATCGCCGGGTTTGGCAAGTCCCGTGGTGACAGTCCAAATACCAGTGTCGGCCACTAGCTTCAGTGGTAAATTCTCTTCCCAGTCGTTGAAATCACCCACTAGATAAACTGACTTAGCATGGGGCGCCCAAACCGTGAATCGGTATTGTTCGCCCGCTTGATGACAACCAAAGAAATCATAACTTTCAAAATAATTGCCTGTGTTGAACAAATATGCGCGCTTTTTGAATTCAGCTTCATCCATATCTTCACCCCTAATCTCTTGTGAGAAAGCAGTCAAAAGTTTCACTAAATAAAGTATACAACATTCCCCCAGAAGTTAGTCATAAAAACACTTGAAGTAGAAACATTTGTGGCAGTAATGGCTTTGTGCAAGAAGAAATTTTAATATGTTTCTATATTAAATAACACTTTAATATTTGTGTATTATGTCACAGCTTTCGTTTGATATGCAAAGTATAAGTCAATTCGTAACTTTAGGGGTCTAATATATATTTCGCATATAACGAATAAAAAAATCCCACCTAACCATTTTTTCAACTGGCTAGATGAGATTTTGCTAAGGGTTTTACTTGGTAAATATATTCACGATGTGATTGAAAGCAATCTTATACCAAGGCAATTTAGTAACAGCTTGTTTGGTCTGTACCACTGGGGCGTCAGTTTGCATGAAAGTCATTGGTGCTGCCCACGTATAGTGACCAATGGCTTGTTGGGCTTTAACCGGGGCATTGATGCCCTTTTGATAAGCTTTGGCCAAATGCAACTGCCCAGATAAGGTTTTGTTGTCCTTGGGTACCCAGAGACTTTGGGTCTTGGCAAAGACTAAGGCAACCCGTTGTTGGGTGCCATCATTCACTTTCAGTGCTTGGTTTTCCGGCAAAGCTTGATTTTTTTGAACAGTAGTCACGTCCCAATAATTAAAAGCTGCCTTTAACAGATTAGCCGTGGCTACAAAGCGTTTATCTTTATCGTCGTCTGCCCCAGCCGCATGCATCACCACGGCAATCACCCGGCGGCCATTGGCCATTAAAGTCGCCGTGAAACACTCCCCGGCGGCATCACTGGTCCCAGTTTTTAAGCCATCAATGGCCAACGTGGCATCATAGAGCTTTTGGCCAGGCAATAACAAATTCCAGTTGGTCATGGGATAAGAGCCGGCTTGATTGGCATGAAAAGTTGCCTTGGCAATTTTAGTGGTGTCAATCACTTCAGGAAAATCCTGGAGCACATGCTGGGCGACTTGCCCCACATCATAAGCACTCATTTCATTTTCAGCATTTTTATCGGTATTGGCGGTGCTTAATTCCCCCAGTAGACTGTTATTCAAGCCGCTGACATTCACAATTTTAGCATTGGTGATCTGCCACTTTTGCAACTGTTGTTGCATCTGGGTAACAAAGGTTTCCTGGGAGCCGGCCACGGCTTGGGCCAAAAGCATAACGGCCACATTAGCTGAATAGATCCAGGAAGCATCGTATAGCTCCTTGACTGTGTAGGCCACCCCAGCGGTCAAGGGGACATTGGACAGCTCGGTATTGGCACTCAAGGCTGCTTGGGCATCATTGGGCACCACCGTATCCGTCCATTTCAATTTGCCCTGGTGGATGGCCTGCAATACTAAATAAAGACTCAACATTTTAGACATGGAAGCAATGGGCAGCACAGCATTGGCATCCTTGGCGTACAGCACTTGGCCACTTTTAGCATCTAAAACCAGCGCTGCTTGGGCGCTGGCTTGGTAGTTCATTGGATTCAAATCATTCGGGGTTGCCCCTTGGACGGTTTGTCCAGGAACAAGACTAGTTGTTAATCCCATTAGCATTATCAATACCAGCAGGATTGCTTTGAGCTTGGTTTTCATAGAAATCTCCCAACATTTTCTTGATTAAGCATTGCGTAATAATTGGGCATCTTGGGCCGCAATATTATCTGGTTGTTGCAGGCGGGCCCCACCTTTGAGGGGCAAATGCATGATAAAACTCGTCTGTTCATCTGTGGAGCTGGCATAAATAAAGCCCCCATGTAAAGCTACGATACTTTGGGCAATGGCTAACCCCAGGCCACTGCCGCCAGTTTCATGGGAACGAGAGCCCTCCACCCGATAGAAGCGATCGAATAAATGTAAAATATCGTTTTCGGGAATTTTTTGGCCGTTGTTGCGGATGGCAATGATTGCTTCATCCTGATACTGTCGGCCTTCAATGATCAGTTCCGTGGCCCCTTTACCATACTTCAACGCATTGATGATCAAATTGTTGTAAACCCGACTCAATTTTTCGGGGTCGGCGGCCATCATCAACGGATCCGGCCGGGTTTTCGTCACGATATGAATATTTTGTTTCTGAGCTTCTAGTTCATAACTGGCCGCTAATTGGGCGATCATGTTGGTCATATTCACCTGGGTGAAATTCATGGTGGTGGCAGTTTGTTGAATTTTGGTAAACTCAAACAAATCATCCACCAGCAATTTCATCTGTTTGGATTTAACGAAAGCCGTATGGGTATATTTCAATAGCTCAGCCCGATTTTGATACTGGCCGTTTTCAATCAAACCTAAATAACCAATGACTGATGTCAATGGCGTACGAATATCATGGCTGACGTTTGTGATCAATTCATCTTTGGACTGCTCAATGCGGCGTTCTTCACTGATAGAGCGACTGGTGCTCTCCACCAAAGCATTAATACTGGCGACGACCTTTTGCAAATCTGGATTAACTTTAAAAGTGATCCGATGGTCAAAATGGTTATCTGCTATGTAATGCAGTTCTTGGATCACGTGGTGCATTTGAATAGCTTGAAAGCGCCGGGCCAAGCGCCGATAAACGATCCAAACGTTGATCAACAAGACCCCTAGACAAGCCCAAATATTCAAATGCCACTGGCCAATTTGGGGGAAGTCCAGGGTGAAAATCTGTTTAAGCACGCGCACGTTTGCCCGGACATCTTGGCCCTGGGCAAAAAACTGATTGATAGACAATAATAAAGCCAATTCTAAAATAATAAGTATTAAAAAGGTGAGGATACCATCAAGGATCAGCTCACCTTTTTCTTTTGTAGATAATCTTACTTTGGTAGCGTCTCTTTTATCCTGCAACTTTATAACCCACGCCCCAGACTGTTTCGATAACTTTTTCCCCACCAGTGGCTTCTTCAATCTTGTCCCGTAAGTGACTGACGTGGACCATGACGGTTTTGGCGGATACGATACTTTCTTGTTGCCAAACCCGTTCAAAGATTTCATCGGCAGAAAAGACCCGATTGGGATGGCTGGCTAATAAGTACAAAATACCAAATTCCAAGGCTGTCAATTGCACCTGCTTACCAGTCATGGTGATGACTTCGTGGGAGTCCTTTTTAATGGTCAAAGACCCCACCTCTAACACATCGGGAATATCGGCAGTAACTTGATGTTCACTGCGCCGTAGCAAAGACTTGACCCGGGCCATCACTTCTAAGGGATTAAATGGTTTGGCCACATAATCGTCTGCCCCGGTGATCAGCGCTTGGATTTTATCCATGTCAGCGGTTTTGGCGGACACAATGATAATTGGAATCTGGGAATCAGTGCGCACCTCTTTGATGACGTCAATGCCGTTCATATTGGGCATCATGATATCCAAGATCATGAGTTTGATATCGTGGTTGGTGGCTAGCTTAGTCAAAGCTTCCTTGCCAGAGTATGCTGTTACTGGTTCATAACCTTCATTTTTCACATAAATCGACAAAAGTTCAACAATTTCTTTGTCGTCGTCTACAATTAATATCTTCATAATTAACTCCTCGACTGATGAATCCAACAATATCTCTTAGGCTTATTTTAACAAAGATTCTTAAAAAAATCTTTAGATTTTAAAGAAACTCTTAATTGACACCGTGTCAGTTATTTATTTTCACCCGCATGGGTCTGTTTGGTAAAATGCTGCAACATCACTTTATGCATCTTACCATTAATGCTGTTATCTCGGCTTTCAATACGCTCACGTAAGCCCAGATTCATCTTAGCTAACAATTGGCCAAACTGTTGCTGTTCGTCATCATTTAAAAACTCTAAATAGCTAGGGATGGTATTATCAATGCTCTTTAAAGCATCTTTGCCTTGTTGGGTCAACTGAATCAAAGTCACCCGGCCATCTTTTGGCGATTTCGTTTTGGAAACATAGTGTCTTCGGGCTAATTTCGCCACAAATTCTGCCGTGGACTGGGGCGTCAGATTCAGACGGGTCGCAATTTCTTTTTGAGGTAAATTGTCTTCCTGCGCTAGCAAAATCAAAATTTTACCCTGCCCGGAAAATGATAACTGCCCACCTCGTTGGCGATCATCATCGTTATCTAAACGGGTCAAAATCGAGAATTCCCAAATTTTTTCAGCTAATTGATGTTTTTCCGAAAGCGTGCTCATAGCCGCCCCTCCTTCATTTCAATACGTAATAGGCACTACTTAAGTATAGCAAAAATCCCCATAAAAATCAGGGGACCTGATTAAAGTGTTGACAAATTAATCAGGTGGGGCTTATTATATTATTCGACAGGGGGACCTGATTAATATTCCCCGATCAAATCTGATATTAAGGAAACGTGATATTATGCTAGCAAATGATGCAATTAAAATTGAGTCTTTATCCAAAACGTTTGGTACGTATCAAGCGGTCACAGATGTGTCTTTGACCATCCACAAAGGCGAAGTGTTTGGCTTACTGGGGCCTAATGGTGCTGGTAAAACGACTATCTTGCGCATGATGACGACCCTGCTGAAGCCAAGCCACGGCACCATTACTATTTTTGGCCACGATACACAAAAACAGCCCCGTCAAGTCCGCGCTCTGTTTGGCCTAACGGGACAATATGCCTCAGTTGATGAAGACATCACCGCCTGGGAAAACCTAATGATTTTCTCACGGCTCAATGGTTTGAGCCGCTCTGAAGCCAAACAACGCTCAACTGCCCTGTTGCAGGAGTTCTCTTTGGTAGCTTCAGCAGATAAAGCCGTTGCCGCCTACTCTGGCGGGATGCGCCGGCGTTTAGATTTAGCCGTGAGTTTAATCAGTCAGCCGCCATTAATTTTTTTAGACGAACCCACCACTGGCTTAGATCCCCGAACTAGAAACCAAATGTGGGCTACCATTCGCCAACTTGTAGCCAAGGGCTCGACCATCGTGTTAACCACCCAATACTTGGCCGAAGCAGATGAACTGGCCGACCGCATTGCAGTCATTGACCATGGTAAATTGATTCAAGTAGGCACACCAGCGGCATTAAAAGCGGCAGTCGGTGGGTCAACCCTTAAAACCCAACTGCAAAGCGTCAACCAAATTCCCGCCGCCGTCAAACTTATGACCCAAACGCTACATGTTGAAGCAACTGCCGATAAAAGTATCATTACGGCTAAGTTAGGTAATCCCAACCAGGTCACTAATGTATTGAATCGCTTAAGTCAACACAATATCCCCATTGTCAATATTGCGGTCCAGTCGCCTTCCATGGATGATGTCTTTTTTGCATTAACATCTGGTAAAAATTAAACCGTACGCCGATCAGTAAATTAAGGAGAAAAAATATGGAAATTATCGCAAAACCTACTCATCTTATGGCCAATACCGCCACCATGGCCTACCGAAATATTCTCAAAACGATTCATAATCCAGAACGGTTGATGGATGTGTTGATTCAACCTATTTTATTCACGGTGATGTTTGGCTATCTATTCGGTGGTGCCATCGCCGGTGGCGTAGCGGCTTACTTACCCACCATTGTGCCAGGCATCTTGATTCAAACCATGTTGTCAGCAGCTTCTGGCTCCGGTTCCCAAATTCGCGAAGACTTAGACTCCGGGGTTTTTGATCGTTTCAAGTCCTTGCCCATGGCCCATATTGCCCCCTTGGCCGGTCAGCTTTTTGCCGATATTTTGCGGCTGACCATTGCCACCGTTGTCGCCTTTGCAACTGGTTTTGCCATGGGTTGGCGACCAGCAGGCGGATTCGGTTGGGTCTTAGCAGCTGGGGGGTTGGCAATATTTACCGGTTGGGCCATGAGTTGGTTATTTGCCTTATTGGGATTATTGGCTAAAAGTGCCACCATGGTTCAAAGTTTTGCCATGATGACAATGATGATTTTATCTTTTTTATCCAATGCCTTTATTCCCTTGAAGACTTTACCCCACTGGCTTTTGACAGTGGCCCAAATCAATCCCATCACCCACGTCATCACCGCTATGCGGGCCATGTTAAATCAAGGTCTTTGGACCCAGCAAGCTTGGCTAGTCATTATCTTTGGGGTTGCCATCGTCTTGATTTTTGCCCCACTGACAATTTTAGCTTATAACAAACCAAATTGATTTAAAAAATCCCAGTGGAAAATGAAGTTCACTTTTCACTGGGATTAGTTATCTTTAATTTAAACTAGCTTAGTTACCATTGCCAATTGTGTTGCTGGCAAGAATATATTCTGTCCCACTGACTTGATAAGCGGCTTGGCCGTTGACTTCAGTGACACTGGCGATTTGCCATTGGCTACCCGCGGTAAACTTACCGTCAGAACCAATTTGGTTACCATTGCCATCAACTGCTTTACAAGGATTAGCAACGGTACAAACGTTAGCTTGGGTGGTGTCATCTTGATAAATATATACATCAGCACCAACTAAGTAAGCAATTTTACCATTGATCAACTTGATACCGTTTGATTTCCAAGCGGTGCCAGCATTAAAGTGTTGGGCAGAACTGCCGTTGCCTTTAACGCCATTGGCACCACTGCCACCAACGGTGATGACATTGTTGTTGCTGCTAGCAGATGTGTCGCCGGCAGGTGCTTGGGAGACACTCTTGTTGGTGAACAGGCCAGTAAAGTCATAACTCATATCTAAGCTTAACCCGTTGTAATTAGAGGTATATTGCCATGCAGCGGCGTTATCAACACCAGGTGCATCGGTCCCGTAGTTGGCAACCCAAGCTGGGTAGTTACGGGGTACTTTATTATACCAGAACCAAGAAGCCATGGAATAAATAACTTGGTTATTATAACCACGATTCTTCAACTGTTGTTGGAAAGTGACTGTATCACCATAAGGGTTTGATAAAGAAGGATCTTCCACATCGGCAACCATCACAGTGTCTGCCCCTAAACCAGCATTTTTAGCCGCATCGGCAAAGAAGTTGGCTTCATCAATGGCATCTTGGGTACCATTGTATTTAGCATAGTGATATAAACTAACTTTTAAACCAGCAGCCTTGGCATTTTTAATTTGCGCTTGGGCTTTAGGGTTAATGTAGTTATCCCCATCTGTAGAACCTTGGGTCAATTTGACAACAACCCCAGCCACATTACCAGTTGTTAAGTTCTGGAAGAAATATTCATCTGAACTTTGATAACTTGAAACATCGGCAAATTTCAAGAAGTCACTGGCTTGCACTTGCGCTGTTGTTGAAAAAACAGCCCCCAGCAATGACAACCCGACCAATAGCCAGGTTGAAATCTTAAAATATGTACCTCTCTTTTTAATCATATTTACGCTCCATTTTCCCAAAATTAATTATTAACTTTGTAATACTGCCCATTTTCTAATACATCATAAATTGCAACGGTTGACCGGCCATTGTTCTTACCAACTTCAACCCGGAAAGCTTTTTGACCTTGGTAAGTGGTTTCGTTGGTGAAACCATAAACTGTTGGGCCATCGGCTTGATACTGGCTATCAACTTGGCTCTTTAAATAAGTTTGGGCCTGATCCCCAGTGGTGATGGTTTGTTGGGTGGCACTTGAACTAGCTGAGCTTTGACTACTAGCTGAACTCGTTGAACTAGCTGTCGTCGTGGAGCTCGTTGCACTGGTCGTGCTGGCCGAGCTAGCTGAGCTGGTAGTTTCACTGGCTTGGCTTGTAGACTGGCTCTTAGATGAAGCCGGGCTACTTGATTTGCTAGACTTTTCAACACTTGAAGTCTTTGACGATGCATCACTGGATTGTGATGTATTATTCCCGGAACAAGCACTTAACAGTGCAATTGAGCCGACCGCTAAACCAAGGACACTTACTTTAGTCAGTGACTTCTTGAAACCGGACATATGTTTAAACATGTAACGGATGCACCTCCTGAAAAATAATATGGCTAAATTTGTGACGCTGAATCCTCATAATTGGGTAGTGATGAAAAACTTTCATCATTACAAATTACATCATACACCCTAAATATTACGAGACAACCAAGGTTTCTTTACATTTTCTTTACCATCTGAAATTTGTTCAAAAAAACAGGTCCGCTGCCGCGGACCTGAATGATTTTTAGCTTATCTAAATTTTTATCTACTATAGTTAGGGGCTTCTTTGGTAATTTGCACATCATGGGGATGAGATTCCCGTAAACCGGCACCGGTAATGCGAACAAATTGGGCATTGTCTTGCAGATCATAGATGGTCTTGGCACCCACATAACCCATACCTGAGCGCAAGCCGCCTTCCATTTGATAAATCACATCGGACAAATGACCCTTATAAGCCACCCGACCTTCAATACCTTCAGGCACCAATTTATCGGCTTCATTGATGCCACTTTGGAAGTAACGATCAGAAGAACCATGGGACATGGCTGCCAAGCTACCCATGCCACGATAAGTCTTAAAGCGCCGACCTTGGAAGATTTCAAATTCGCCTGGAGCTTCAGCAGTCCCGGCTAACATGCCACCCAACATGACGGCAGTGCCACCAGCAGCCAAGGCTTTGACGATATCCCCGGAGTACTTGATGCCGCCATCAGCGATGATGGCTTTGCCCCGTTCCCGAGCCACACTAGCAGCATCGTAAACGGCAGTAATTTGGGGTACACCTACACCAGCGACAATCCGAGTCGTACAAATTGACCCAGGGCCGATCCCAACTTTAACCACATCAACACCGGCATCAAACAAAGCAGCGGTACCAGCGGCTGTGGCCACGTTACCGGCAATCAAGGTTGCCACTGGGAATTGCTTTCTAATTTCAGTGATCTTCCGTAATACCCCAGCGGAGTGGCCATGGGCGGTGTCGATAATAATGGCATCTGCCCCGGCCTTTAACAAAGCTTCAGCCCGTTCAAAGGTATCACTGGTCACCCCAACAGCAGCGGCCACTAACAGCCGGCCATGGGAATCTTTGGCAGCGTCAGGATATTCCCGAACATTTTCAATATCTTTAATAGTGATCAAACCGCTGAGCCGACCTTCATCGTCAACCAATGGTAATTTTTCAATCCGATGGCGTTGTAAGATAATTTCAGCTTCATCCAAAGAAGTGTTCACCGGTGCGGTGATCAACTTGTCTTTGGTCATGACATTGTTGATAATTTCATTGCTATCGGTCACGAACCGTAAATCCCGGTTGGTGACGATCCCGATCAAATGCCGGGCTTCCCGGTCGTCGACGATGGGCACACCACTGATGTGATACTTGCTCATCAAAGCTTCCGCATCGCTGACTGGATGTTCTGCAGTCAGGTAAAATGGGTTGTTGATGACGCCACTTTCAGAACGTTTGACTTGCAACACTTCATCAGCTTGCTTGTCGATGCTCATGTTCTTGTGAATGACCCCCATACCGCCTTGACGGGCCATGGCAATCGCCATTTTTGATTCGGTGACTGTATCCATGCTGGCACTCAAAATTGGGACATTCAACTTAATGTTCTCTGCAAGTTGTACCGATAAGTCTACATCGTGGGGTAACACATGACTTTCCGCTGGAATGAGTAATACATCATCAAAAGTTAGTCCTTCTTTTTGAAACTTTGTGTCCCAATTTGACATTTGATATAGTCCTCCATTTTGTTATTTTATTTTTGTCTTGTAGAAATTGCTTGTTGACTAAGTTAACAAAAAAAGAGACATCCGTCAAGACATCTCCATCAAAAAACGTACAATAAAATAAAAAAACGGGTTTTTTCGGGATTTTTAAAGAAATCCCGAACGAAATTTTCTAATTAAATTGCCATATTCGCATATTAATGCCATTTTTCCTTGGCAGCTAGATCGAGCCCATTTTGATAACCTCAGGCTTTTTTCTTGGGTGGTGTCGCGGGTCCGAAAACATTGCCGGTAATCCCAAATTGTTTTCTAAAGTACCAACGGCCCCCATAAATCAACGCCGCGATGATGGCGTAGACTGGGCCAGAAAGAACTGGGTTGATGACCCGTGGAATAAATACGCCCAGGCTGACCATGGCCAGCATCGCTAAGAATACCACGATCCCGATCAACACGATCTGCCACCAAGGGCGCCGTTTGCCCTTGGGTTGGGCCATCATTTCTTGAATCAACGATAAACCAGCCCCGGCCACAATGGCGATCAAAAGCAGGGATAAGAGCCCGAAACTTTGCAATTGGCCTTTTTGACTTGGTTTTGAGGTAAATAAAGATAACGCCCCAAAAGCAAACATGAAGACAGCAAACAAGCCCATGGAATCCACCATTTTAGCCCACATTGGCACTTTTTTAGCGGGCTTAGGGGCATTGATCAAACTGTTGGCCTTAGCTAGGGGCGGTCCAAATAATTGATTGGCTGGCTGGCCCTTTACTTGAGCTGCCATAATTTGCGGTACTAATTCCTTTAAAACACTCACTTGTTTATCTTGACTCATACCGCCTTCGGTCAAGGCTTTACGCAAGCGAAAGACATATTCGTTGTTACGCTTGGTCAAGTCAGCAATTTGCTGGTCTAAATCCGTATCTGAAATTTGTGCCAGGGTTTTCTCAGCTTTTTTGGCCTGTGCTCTAGCCTGCTGCTGTTGCTTGGCTGCTTTGGCATTTTTTTGGCGATTGTCCACAATTCCACCTACTTTCCTAATAATTAGACGTTAAATCTAAATTCAATAATGTCGCCATCTTGAACCAGGTAATCTTTACCTTCAAGGCGCAATTTTCCGGCTTCTTTAACCGCTTGTTGGCTGCCCAGTTGATCAAGATCTGTAAAAGAAACCACTTCGGCCCGAATGAAGCCCCGTTCAAAATCTGAATGAATAATACCGGCAACTTGTGGGGCTTTCATGCCTTGCTTGAAGGTCCAAGCCCGGGTTTCTTTACCCCCAGCGGTGAAGAATGTGGCTAAGCCCAATAAGTGATAAGAGGCCCGAATCAAGCGATCCAAACCAGATTCACTGACCCCTTCAGCCTCTAAGAAATCTTTTTTATCGGCGTCATCTAATTCAGCAATTTCCTCTTCAGTTTTCGCCGAAATAGCCAGGGATTCAGCGTTTTCTTTAGCGGCATAATCCTTGATGGTCTGATAATAAGGCGAGGCATCAGGATCAGCCATATCAGCTTCGGCAATATTAGCCACGTAAATAACGGGTTTGGCCGTCAATAAGAACAGGCCTTTGACGATTTTTTGTTCGTCTTCGTCAAAGTCAATTGAGCGCACACTGCCGCCGTCATCTAAAACCGGTTTAATTTTTTGTAAGACCGCAAATTCAGCCATGGCTTCTTTATCCTTGGTCCGGGCCACTTTTTCCACCCGGGCATAGCGCTTGTTAACGCTGTCTAAATCAGCCAAACTCAATTCCAAATTAATAGTTTCAATATCTTCTAAAGGATCAACTTTACCAGATACTGTGGTGATATTGTCATCGTCAAACGCCCGGACCACATGAACAATGGCGTCCACTTGCCGAATATTCTCTAAGAACTTATTACCTAGACCTTCCCCTTTACTGGCACCTTTGACGATCCCGGCAATATCCGTGAATTCAAAGGTGGTGGGAATGATCTTTTTGGCGGGGATCAATTCGTCAATACGCTGTAGCCGTTTATCCGGAACTTCAACCATCCCCACGTTGGGATCAATTGTCGCAAAGGGGTAATTCGCCATTTCTGCCCCAGCTTTAGTAATCGCGTTGAACAACGTAGACTTCCCCACGTTGGGTAAGCCCACAATACCTGCAGTTAATGCCATGTTAAAAAACTCACTTTCTTTGATTAGTTTATAAAAATTCATCAGGCCGTTTAAAATTCACAACGTCCTGGTAGTTTACTTCATCTTTGTTAACGTCTGCGGCTGGCACCAAGACGTGCTTCATTTTCTTTTGGAAATCCTTGCGGGGCATCATGATCATATGCCCGCAACCTAGGCACTTAATGCGGATATCCATCCCCATTCGCAGGACTTCCCAGCGGTTGGTCCCACAGGCATGGGGTTTTTTCATCAGGACGATATCACCTAATTCAAACATCACGTAACCTCCTTAAAAACCCAATCTAAAGCATAAAACAAAATCAAAGGGAATGCCACATTAATCGAGGGAAACCCCTAAAATTTCTAAAATGCGATTTAAATCTTGGGTGGATAAATAATCGATCTGAATTTTACCCTGACCATTGGCCGAATCACTAATGGCTACCTTGGCACTTAATTTATGCGCTAAAGCCGCCGTGGTAGCCGTCATAAAGGGTGATTGGGCTTTGGCTTTTTGCCCCCGGTGTTTTTTAGAAAGCTGCTGATTGGCAGCACTGACCATGGCTTCTAATTGCCGCACCGTGAGATTCTCGCTGACGGTGCGTTTGGCCAGGGCAGTGATTTGGCGCTTATCCTTCAACCCCAACAACGTTCGGGCTTGACCCATGGATAACTGGCGTTGTTGGAGAAGTTGCTTGGTACTGGCCGGCAAAGTTAATAAACGTAAATAATTGGCAATATAAGGCCGGCTTTTGCCCAAGCGCTTGGAGATATCAGCCTGGGTCAAATTCAGCCGTTTGATCAAAGTTTCATAGGCCTGCGCTTCTTCTAAGGGATTGAGGTCTTCTCTTTGCAGGTTCTCCAAGATCGCTATTTCCATCATTTGCGCATCCGAAATTTGGCGCACAATTGCCGGGATAGTGGTTTTGTGAGCCAGTCCGCTGGCCCGAAAACGCCGTTCCCCAGCAATGATCTCATAGCCTTGAATACTCGGCCGGACAATAATTGGTTGAAAAACCCCATCCTGGGCAATGGAAGCACTGAGTTCACTAAGCGCCTGCGCTTCAAATTCTTGCCGGGGTTGGTAAGGATTCGGCCGCAATTGGGCTAGGGGTAATTCTAAAACTTGATCGCTTGCTTGAGGTTCTTGTTCATAGAAATCTGGCAAACTTGCATCAAGGGTCATTTTAAAGCACCTACTTTTTAATGGTCACAACCAGGCGATACTTATCTTTGGCATCTGTTTCTTCAACTTGAATATCCACACCCGTGCCTTGAATCATATCCAACGACTCCCGCAGTGTATTGATCGCCAATTTTGGGTCCTTGGCATAAACATGAATCTTTGGCCCCTTGGCAGTGGCCTTGGGCTTAGCTTTATCCCGGGATGCCTTGTCAGCGCGTGGCTGCTCAGGGGCCGCTACTGGACTATCAGCGGGCGTTTCTGGGGCAGCCTCAGGTTGTGTGCCGGTTTCAGGCTGATGCAACGCCGTGATGGCTGCTTCCGTTTCTTTAACCGTTAAATGATCTGTCAGTATCTTTTGTAAAATAATCTGTTGATCCACATCATCCAACTTTAATAATGCCCGGCCATGGCGTTCGGACAACTCCCCATTAATAATGGCTTCTTGCACAGAATCTGATAACTTCAATAACCGGACTTTATTGGCAATGAAAGATTGACTCTTCCCCACTGCCTTGGCCAATTGGGCCTGGGTCAAGGTTTGCTGGGTCAACATGTTCTCATAGGCCTGGGCCTCTTCAACTGGGGAGAGTTGTTCCCGCTGGAGATTTTCAATCAAGGCCATGGCGGCCGTTTCAGCATCACTTAAATTTTCGATGATTGCTGACACCTTTGTCCAGGCTAATTTTTTAACCGCCCGAAAACGCCGCTCCCCAGCAATGATCTCATAGCGTCCGGTTTCATATTCCCGGACCACGATGGGCTGCAGCAGGCCATGTTCTTCAATGGTCTGGGCTAATTCATTGATGCTTTCAGCCTTAAATACCTTGCGGGGTTGGAACCGGTTGGGAATGATATTGGCCACTGGAATTTGGGTGACCCGGGTCTTAGTTTCATTGTCTTGATCCTTGTTGCGTCTATTGAAGAATGAAGATAGTGCCATAAATTCAGCCTCCTCTGTATTAATGGATCAACGGTTTTTTAGCCGGCGTGCCAGCTTTTCGGGGATATTTATTCGGTGTTACTTTTTTCTTTTCAATTAATATCAAATCCCGTTGTTGATCAGTGTCCGGCAAAGTGAAGGTTTTTTCAGCAATCACTTTGCCCCCCAATGTGGCGATGGCAAATTGGGCAGCCGCCTGTTCGCTGGCGCCCTTTTGTCCCTTCAAAGCGAGAAAATAACCATTAAGTTTCACATAGGGCAGACAAAATTCGGCCAGGACCGGCATGGCCGCCACGGCCCGACTTAAAACTAAATCAAAACTAGCCCGTAATGGTGACTTTGGCGTGGCGTATTCTTCGGCCCGGCCATGTAACAAGGTGACCTCGGATAGGCCTAACGTTTCAGTCAATGTCTTCAAAAAAGTGATCCGCTTGTTCAAAGAATCGATGATGGTCACCTTTAACTGGGGTAACACTATCTTTAAGGGGATCGATGGAAAGCCTGCCCCAGCCCCCACATCACAAACCGTCATTGCCGGATTGGCGTCAAATAGATCTTTAAAATATAAGTATGGGGTGATTGAATCGTAAAAATGTTTTAAATAAACCTCTTCCACAGCGGTGATCGAGGTGAGATTGACCTGTTTATTGGTGGCCACCAGTAGTTCAAAATATTGGGCAAATTGCGTCATTTGCTGATCTGATAAGTTGATTTGATATTTCTGCGCTAAAGTTTGGCGAAATAATTCTGGGGACATAATGTACCTCCCGGACATTTTATGTGAAACAAAAATGTTTCACGCTCTAATAACTTTAAACTATCTCCCCTCCCCTTGCAAGGCTTTCCGTCATTGAAAACTTGACCCAATTCATTCTTAATCCTATGATGTTAGTAACGTCTAATAATAAAGGAAGATTGTTTATGAAACTTGCAGGGAAAACCATTAAATATGATGAAGATTTATCTGACGCACAAGTCAATGAATTACATGAAAATTATCTAAAGATCTGGGACAAGCTCAAGCAGTTTGACTTCGATGATGGCAAGCGTGAGTTAGAGGTGTTATATCAAGAACCTGATAATACAGCTACTTATGAAGCTGCATTTTTCACTTTACAAGTTAGACACCGTGATGACCGCTTTTTATTTGATGAATACACCATCATCATCAATAATAAAAGTACCTTCAACGATAGTGAAGATGAAAGTGTCGTTGAATTGTCTAAATATGACAACTGGGATGAATTAACCCAACAAGTCTTAGCAGAAGCTAAAAAATGGGTGGCTAAGATTAAGTAGTAGGCCCACTACGCCTTTGGAACGATGAATAATCTCTAAAATATTGCTACAATTATGACAGTTTAAACATGCTGGAAAGGAACGCATGATATGCTGTCATTTTTTATTATTTTAATACTTATTGGCGCCCTAATTCGCGGTGCCCACCGGGGCTTCTTGCGTCAGTTGATTTTCTCCGTTGGCTCATTAGTGGTTTTTTTCGTGGCTTGGCATTATAATGACCCTTTGAGTCACAGTGTGGCTAAAGTCTTGGATGTTTTTAGCCGCCAAAATTTCATGGCTGATCAAATGACCCGGGCCATTAGCTTTGGCTTGATCTTTATTTTAGGCCAACTGTTGCTGTCTTGGCTGGCCCGGGCTTCTAAAGCCATCACTTGGATCCCGGTCATCCGGCAAACCAATGCCCTGGCTGGGGGATTGTTAAACCTGATTTTAGTGTACTGTGTTATTTTCATCTTTTTATGGATCGGCAACTTCTTACCTTATGATAATATTCATCAACTCATTGCCAACTCCCCGGTGGCCAGCTGGATCACCCAACAAACCCCGCTGCTCACGGAAACATTCATTCATAGAATATTTGGGAGTTGAAGTATGATATAATCTGGAGAAAACCTGCGGGTATCAGCGCACAATGGAGGCAAAAAATGGCTGATTTTAAAGATAAACCTATTAAAATTGCTTACTTATATGAAGATTTAATGAATACCTATGGGGATAGCGGGGATGTGAAAGTCTTACGTTACCTCTTGGCCAAAGAAGGCTACACCGTTCAAGTGGACAATGTGAGTCTAGGCGATGCCTTTGATGCCAGTCACTATGACTTCGTATTCTTTGGTGGGGGTCAAGATTTTGAACAAACCGTCGTGGCCAAAGACCTGTTGCGGCATAAAGCGACCTTAGCCGATTACATCCACGCCGGTCATCCCATGTTAGGGATTTGTGGGGGCTATCAATTGCTGGGAGATTACTATAAAACCGCCAGCGGCACCACCATTAAAGGGTTGGGTATTTTACCCCTGCACACGGTCTTTAAAGCGGACAGCCGTATGATCGGTGATACTGAATTTGAAACCAAATTTGGGAAGGTCAAAGCCTTTGAGAATCACAGTGGTCGGACTTACTTTGATAAACCCAATGAACTCAAGCCCCTGGGTAAAATGATCACCGGCTATGGGAATAATCCTGAAGATGGTGTGGAAGGGCTCCACTACAAAAATACCATCGGCAGTTATGCCCATGGTCCTTTGTTGCGCAACACCAATATCGCCCAGGCCATTGCCAAGTTGATCGTCACCAGACATCAAAATCGGTTAAGCCAATCCGCCGTTAAAAACTAGTTTTGTTTGGCCCATTCGGCTTGCAGCTGGCTATAGACCACCATGTCGTCAAATACACCGTCAGTCAACACATATTGTCTTAACGTGCCTTCTAATTGAAAGCCTAGTCGCTCAGCAACCCTGCGACTAGGCTTATTTTTGGCCACCGCTTCAATTTCAATGCGATTTAAATTCAACTCGGTGAAACCGATGGCCACCAATTTGGCCACGGCTTTGGTCATAATCCCCTGGCCCTGGTGCTTGGCGTCTAACCAATAGCCCACGGCGCCCCGGCGATTATTCACATCAATTTGATGCAGGTCCAAATTACCGATGACTTTTTGATCTTCTAAAATAACCGTGGCATACACCAATCCGGACATTTGCTTCGTCAACATATCTTGGATAAACCGAATTTCATCGTCCAGGGTCAATTCTGGGGTCAACCAAGGCAGGTATGGCATGAGATAGGCACTATTTTGCTGGATCAGCTCAAATAGCGGCTGAGCATCTTGAATGGCGATTTTACGGATACTGAAATGGTCATCAATTGGGGTTATAAACATCATCAACCACCCTTTCTATCATTACTTGTCGCCTATCCAGTGTACCCCAGGGGCCAATTTTTGGCCACGAAAAAAAGAGCCGACCCTGGGGCTGACTCTTGATAAATACAAGTTTTAAATTAAGGCTAAGACAACAAAGTCTAAGATGAACAGAATCGTCACGATCCAAAGAATTGGATGGATCTCTTTAGCTTTGCCGGTGATGGTCTTGATCAAGCAATACATGATAAAACCAGCCGCGATCCCATAAGAAATGTTGTAACATAGGCCCATAAAGATCGAGGCCATGAAAGCGGGGATGGCTTCGCTTAAATCGTCCCAGTTGATGCTCTTGAAAGAACCCATCATCATAATCCCCACAGCAATCAAGGCTGGAGCGATGGCTTGGGTTGGAATCACGGAAATGAATGGGGCAATCAAACTGCTTAATAAGAACAAGATGGCAACGACCACACTGGTCAAACCAGTCCGACCCCCAGCCCCAATGCCGGCGGTACTTTCCACATAAGTGGTGGTATTACTGGTCCCAAAAATGGCCCCCACAGAAGTGGCAATGGAATCGGCAAACAAGGCTTTATCCATTTTAGAAGAGAAGCCATGGCCAGTTTCCAGCGAAACTTCATCTTGGGCCGAGAAGATCCCGGTTCGACGCCCGGTGCCAATGAAGGTCCCCAGGGTGTCAAAGGTATCGGAGAAACTAAAGGCAAAAACAGTCATAATTACTAACGGCAACTTACTGGCGGAATTAAACAAAGAACCCATACCATGGGGCCCAAAGGTCACCCCTAATTGGGAAATAGAATTGCCCAAGGAATTAGCAGCAGAGATATGCAAATTGGTGACCCCCATGGGGATCCCAATTAACGTGGTCACCAGAATACTGATCAAAACCGCACCAGGCACATTTTTAATCAACAAGATGACGACGACGATTAAGCCAATGAGGGCTAATAAAGCCCCGGATTGGGAGAAATTAACCAATGCCGGTACAATCCCACCGTTGGAAACAATACTCTCAATACCACCCTTAAAATGGGTTTGACCGGCATTAAAGGCCTGACCATTCACACTTGAAATGCTCCCGGCATCAGACGTGAATTGAAGAAAACCGGCATTCTTCACCCCAATATAGGCAATGAAGACCCCGATCCCACCGCCCATGGCATGTTGCATGGTTTCAGGAATAGCCATGATGATCATCTTCCGGACCTTGGTCACGGTGATCAAAATATTGATCATCCCACAAATGAACACCAAGCCCAACGCTTCTTGCCATTTAAAACCTAAGGCAAAAACAACGGTATATGTAAAGAAGGCATTTAAGCCCATACCAGGTGCTAAGGCATAGGGAACATTAGCGAACAAACCCATAAATAAAGTCCCCACGGCACTGGCCACGATAGTAGCTAAGAAGACGGCCTGGGAAGGCATCCCTGTTAAGGAAAGGACGGCTGGGTTAACGAATAAAATATAAGACATAGCGAAGAAAGTGGTAATACCCGCGATGACTTCCGTACTGAATCTGGTATTATTGCCCTTTAAATCAAAAAAACGCTCCATAAATAATCCTTCCTCTTTTCAAAATCATAAAATCCATTATACGGGTTCAAAATTCAAAAATCAACAGCATATCGGAACTAATTTACACTATTTCTTTTTAATGTTCGTGTTTTGATTATTTCAAAGAAATCATTTATAATTGGCGTATTGACTTTTTTCAAAAATCATGTAGATTTTAAAAGTAACGTCTAATTTAAAGGAGCGATTCATCGTGCGTAATCATATTTTATTAGAGCACAAAGAAACCGGCGAGCGTATTTACTTAACAACTAAGAACAAACGTAATACGCCTGATCGTTTATCTTTACGTAAATATTCTCCAAAATTGCGTAAACATGTGGTCTTCACCGAAACTAAATAATTGTTTCCAATAAAAAATCCGCGAGCCCTTGGGCTTGGCGGATTTTTTTGGTGCTATTGTTTATTTACCAGCTTTCAATAAGGCATTGGTCACTAAGTCTAATTGATCCATGGTAGCGGTTTGATCATAATAATACATCTTTTGGAACGGCAAAGTGATCACGTGCTTAGCTTTAACAGCCTTCAAGTTTTTCCAGACTGGATTAGCTTGTAAGTCTTTTAACTCTTGATCCGCATTGCTCTTGGTGCTGTAGCTGGTGAAGAACATGTAATCAGCTTGATATTGGGGTAAAGCTTCAACGGAAATTTGTTTGAAGCCCGCACCTTTATCAATGGCTTTGATTTTCTTAGGCAAGGTGAAGTTCAAGCCCGTGGTTAAAGCTTGGCCGCCCCGGCCAAAGTTGGTGCCATAAACATAAAGCTTGCCATCTTGGAGTTCATAGATCCCCACGGTCTTTTGTTTGGTGATCCCGGCTTTGTCCAATTTTTTACGGTCCTTGGCAGCGGCTTGTTTGAAGCTCTTAGCCCATTTCTTAGCTTCAGACTGTTTGTTTAACAATTGGGCAAAACGGTTGTTGATTTTATTGATATTGCGCATTTCAGTATAAGGAATCAACACAGTTGGGGCAATTTTAGACATGGGTTTCACATCCGCCTCGGTGTCGGTGATGATCAAATCCGGTTTTAACTTCAAAACGGCTTCTGCGTTCATGGGTGTGCCCACATTGGTAACTTTGTCCCGGGTGCTTTTAGCAATAAATGGATTATTTAAATCCCAAGTTGTACTGCCCACTACCTTGCCTTTTAAGGTCAATACTTGGCCCATATAAGTCCGGACCACGATGCGTTTGGGATCATTGGGAACTTTGATATTCCCGTTTTTAGCCTTAAACACATGGGTGCCCGTACTGCTAGCGGCTTGAACCGGGGTCTGAGTGAACGTGACAACTGCCAACAGGGCCAACAAGGCCACTAACAACCAACGAACTTTAAAATGCTTCATATGAAAAACTCCCTCACTTTTTTTGATGTAACATTAACACGATGAAATATGGCACGGTGATCATGGCCACCACTAAGCCCACCGGTAATTCACTGGGGGCAAATAAGTTGGCCGCCACCACGTCGGCAATCATCAATAGATCCACGCCAATGAACATGGTCAGGGGTAGGTAATAACGGCCCTTACTCCCCACTAAACGTTGGGCAATATGGGGGGCCATTAAACCCACGAAACCAATGGCGCCACCGCCAGCAACCCCAATAGCTGCCAGCAAAATACCAAAAATCATTAACTGCCGTCTTTTTTTGCCATAATCTAGGCCTAAACTGGCCGCACCTCGGTGGCCCAGCGTTAATAAATCCGAGTTATGTAAGCTCAACAAACCACCGGCAAAAACCACCACAAAAGCCCCAGCCAATAGGCCGATATAAGACCAATCTAAATTCCAAAAACTACCGGAGATCCAGACAATCACTTTTTCAAAATCTTCTTGGGAGACCTGCAATTGGATCAATAAAATAAGGCCATTCAACAAGGTCCCCACGGCGACCCCGCCTAACAACAAGCCCAAAGGCGACTGGCCCCGACTGATGCTAAAAACCAGGACAGCGGTGACGCCCGCACCAATTAAGGCAAAAATAGGCAAGCCCACGGTTTCACTGAGCTGCAGCCCGATTTGACTGGCGGCTAAGAAGAGCACAGCCCCAAAGCTGGCCCCGGCGTTGATGCCCAAAATACTGGAATCGGCTAAATCATTACCGGTGAGTCGCTGAAAAATCGCACCACTTAAGGCTAAGGCCGCCCCCACGATGACACTCATGGCCACCCCCGGCGCGCGAAATTGCCACAATACCAATTCATCTTGGCTGCTGGCCTGCCCTAGTAGGGCTTTGAAAAGCTGTTGGGGGGATAAGTGCATTTCCCCTAAACTAATATTGATCACCGCAATGGTCACCGTTAAAATACATAGGCCCACCACCCAAAGAATGAAGCGCCGTCTTAATTTTACTTTACTCATGAAAACGCCACCCTACGATCTTTTCTAACATACCAGATCAAGAACAAGCCGCCTAGGGCTGCTGAGCAGGCTCCCAGGGGTAGTTCATACGGCGCCGTCAAGGTTTTGGATAGGAAATCACAAAACGATAAAAACGCCCCGCCCAGTAGCATGTTTTCAATAAAGGTGTGCTTAAAATCCCGATGATCAAAAAACCGGACTAAATGGGGGATGCCTAAGCCAATAAAGGCAATATTGCCCCCAATGGCCACACTGATGGCCGTGGCTAAAACCACCACGCACACCGCAAATATCCGGGTCACCACTAACTGGTTCCCCAGGCTTTGACTGATTTTTTCATCCAAAGCCAGCATGGTGATATCTTGGCGCAGCCAAAAAATAAACAGGAGAACCAATAAAAAAATACCCATTAGTAAGCCAATTTGCGGCAAGGTCGTCCCGGAAAAGCCCCCCACCAAAAAATTACGAAAACGCTGGCTGGAATGGGTCAAAATACTAAAGCCATAGGCAATCCCATTGAGAAAACCGGAAAAAACCGTCCCACTTAAAATCAAGCGCGTGGGATTCATCCCGCCCTTGCCCATGGATAAGGCCATGACAAAGATAAAGGTGATCAAGGCGCCAATGATGGCTAAACCAAAACGCCAATAAATGGTAAAGGGTAAGCCCACAATGGTCCCGATGATCAAGGCTAAGTTGGCCCCACTGTTGATCCCCAATAAAGAGGGATCGGCAATAGGGTTGCGGGAAACAGTCTGCAAAATTTGCCCGGCCACTGCCAGCATGGCCCCCACCAACACTGCAGCGATCATCCTGGGAAATCTGATTTGCCAAATAATGGCAAATCCGGGACTAGTGGTGGTCCAAATATGGGGTAGACTATACCACTTGATGCCCCCTAATAAATTGAGAATCATTAAAATTATCAAGCAGATGCTTAAACTTATTTGAAATGTATGCAGCTTTACTCGGGTCATAACCAAACCTCAAATCATATCGTAACTTAGTAATGTGGGACAATTATTAGCGGGATCGTTTTGGATCACGGCTTTGATGTTAAAAACATCCGCCAACATTTTCGGTGTAAAAACGTCTTTGGGCGCCCCCTGACAGACTAATTGGCCCCCCTTCAAGCACAACAGCGTATCGCAAAACCGGGCCGCCTGGTTTAAATCATGGAGGACCACAATAATGGTCTTCCCTAAATCCCGATTTAAATGGCGGATCAATTTCAAGATTTCCAATTGATGGGGCAAGTCCAAATAAGTCGTGGGCTCATCCAATAAAAGGATCTCACTGTCTTGGGCCAAGGTCATGGCGATGAAGGCCCGCTGGCGCTGGCCTCCGGACAGATCTGCTAAAGGCGTTTGGGCATAGTCTTCAATGTTGCTATTGACCATGGCTAATTGAATCGCCTTATCATCAGCAGTTGTATCGCTGGCCCAGCGCCGTTGGTAAGCATAGCGCCCATAGCCGGCTAGATCTTCCACGGTAATATCCCCAGGGGCCTGGGGGTTTTGGGGTAAGCTAGCCAACAATTTGGCCCGGGCTTTGGCAGAATAGCTGCTCAAAGGCTTATCTTTTAAAATAACCTGGCCGCTTGTGGGCTTGGTAAAATTAGACAATGCCCCCAATAGCGTGGATTTCCCACTACCGTTGGGGCCAATGAGCCCAATCACTTCACCCTTTGGAAAGGTAACATTGAGGTTCGCTATTATCGTTTTATGGCCGTAGCCGATCGTTAAGTTTTGCCCTGCAAAATAAGTCATGTTCATCACGCTTTCTAATTGAGAATGGTTCTCGGTATTATCATACCTAATATTGTTATTTTATGAAAGGCTTTTCTTTATAAAAGTTTTGCGCTACATTAATAACGCAACTTATCTTAATTATAAAGGAGTTTTGTCCCATGTATTCTTATCGTGATCAAGCCCAATGGCAGATTACATCTGGTCAAATGCAATCCCCCATCGATATTCCCACCCAACAAGCGATCCCCTTGGCCGATCTGCCCCAATTTCATACATATACCATCACCGGGATTCAAAATCTCGGCTTTAAATTGTCTTTGACGGGCACAGGATCTGCCACGCTACTGGATCGGCAGGCAACCTTTAAGGAACTGCATTTTCACCATCCGGCTGAACATCTGATTGCTGGGCAGCGTTATGCCTTAGAAGCCCATTTTGTCCATGAATTTATCGATGGTCAAAACGCCGTGGTATCTGTTCTATTTGAACTGGGTTTGCCTAATCCTCAATTAGCAGCTTTGTTGGCTCAAGTAGACACCTCCACTTTAGGGCAACCCGTTGATCTGAGTAGCTGGTTAAAGGCCCCTAGCTTCTACCATTACGTGGGGTCTTTGACCACCCCACCGGTGCAAGAAGGCATCGAATGGTATGTGGCTGCAAAGCCCTTGATGGTGGCCCAATCCCAATTAGATCGCTTGGCCAGCTTCTTTGGGGCCAATAACCGGCAAATTCAACCCTTAAACCAGCGCAAAATCTTGCGGCTGCACTAAACCATTTAAAACCGCCGAGCGGGCTATTAAACAACGGGCATTGCGGTGCCGTAAATAATGGACATCTAAATTGCCAGCAAACCGTAAGCGGTCTAAGGCATCACAATCTTTAAACAAGCCTAACAACCGCAAGCGCCGCTGGGCCGCCCGGTCATTATAGCGTTGGCTGAAATCAGCCTGGGCTTGGCGATCGTCTAAGCTATGGTACTGAATAATATCCAGCAATACATGCACATCATTTTGGCGAAGTTCTGGCATGGGAACTTCGCTTTTTGAATTCACCAAAACCATGGATTGCAATGAGAATGCTTGGGCAAATTGCGCCACATCACCATCCGGTGCGAGTTTGTAATGTTGATACAAGCGTTCAACGGCTAAGCGGCCATGGGTGGGATCAATGCCCCCATTGCGGCGGCCAATATCATGAAAACAAGCGGCCAACTGTAGAATCAAGCTATCCTTTGCATCCAAGTGCGCTAAATAAGCCATGACCGTGGCAAAGTATAGCACGTGTTGAACATGGCTAACTTGGTGATTGGCGATATGGGTATCTGCCCAAAAATCAAATATTTTCGTATCTTGTAAATAATATTGATCTAGCGCCCGCTGCCAGGCCCCTTGGTATTGGCTGGTGACCGTGTCATCCAGGGCGCTGTCATATTGGGGATAGCCGATGATCGTGCCGTCTTCTGCCTGGCTTTGAAACTTCTGTGATAATTCTAAAACGACCCATTGGGGTGGCTTGGTGCCATCTGGGGTCCAATTATGGTCAGCGTTAGCAAATAATTCAGTCATAATAATTGTAAGCTCCTTCATTGTCTTTAATATCAGAAAGTGGTACGATGTAGCTAGATATATGAATGAACGTTCATATGTAAAGGGGGACATGTGACATGGCAGATCACGATCATAGCGCGGCAGCACCATTAATTAATCGCGCCTTTAAAATTGGTATCTTATTAAATATTTCCTTTGTCGTCATTGAAGGCGGCTTTGGCTTGGCCACCAACGCCTTAAGCTTGCTGGCTGACGCCGGCCATAACCTCAGCGATGTCTTAGGGCTATTGGTGTCTTGGGTAGCCGTGATTTTAAGCCAACGGGAGCGGACCGATCGGCTAACTTATGGTTATAAAAAGAGTTCCATTCTCGCCGCCCTCTTCAACGCCGTTTTCTTGCTGGTGGCCATTGGCGGTATTGTGGTGGAAGCCATCCAGCGCCTGCAAAATCCCCAACCCGTTTTGGAAAATGACGTCATGGTCGTGGCGGCCATTGGCATCGTCATCAATGGGTTCACTGCTTGGCTGTTTATGAAAGATCAACATAAAGACTTAAATGTCAAAGGTGCTTTTATCCACATGGCCGGGGATGCGGCTATTTCTGTAGGGGTCGTTTTCGCTGCCTTGATCATGAAGTTCACCAACTGGTTTTGGTTAGATCCCGTTTTCAGTTTAGTGATCGCTCTGGTTATTTTAATCAGTACTTGGGGACTTTTAAAGAGTGCCACGGAATTATCCCTAGATGCGGTGCCCCAATCCATTGATCTGCAAAAAGTCAAAAGTTTCATTCAAACCCAAGACACCGTTACCAGCGTCCATGACCTCCATATCTGGGCCATGAGCACCACGGAAAATGCCTTGACCGCCCACGTTATCCGGACCACCTTAAACCATAATAATGACTTTATCCGCCGCTTGGATCATGAACTCACCCATAATTTTGACCTCAATCACACTACAATTCAAGTTGAACTGGGCAAAATCTCTGATGAGTCCACCGACCACTGCATTTAACCGCACTACCATTGCTTTCAAAAAAACTTGTAAAAGTCACCCTTTCCGGTGGCTTTTTAATTGTAATTTATAATGATTATTTGTAACATATACTTATCGAATAGTTCATATCGTGCGCTAACACAACGAAAACAGTGGAGGTTTTCTAAATTGAATATCGCATTAATTGGTCCCCACGGCGTTGGCAAGACTATCTTGGGTAAAGCCGCCGCCAAGCTTACCAACCTGAATTACTTTTCCATTGATGAAGCCCGCAGTCAATACTTTATCAAATATGGCTACGATCCCCGACAAGCCGAACAATACATCCGCCAAAATGACACAGTGGCTTTGTTTCGCTACTGGAAACCCTATGCCATCGCCACGATGAAAGAGATCTTACCGGCCAAAGACAGTACCTTGTTTGATTTAGGCTCAGGCATTCTCATTGATCCCACGGATGATGAAGTGTCTGACATTCAAGACCTAGCTAGGGACACCAATACCCGGATGATTTTGATGCTGCCATCTACGGATTTAGAAACTAACAAGCAAGTTCTATTGAAACAAGGCATTTACACCGAAATCACTGAGAAATTCTTGACCCATTACTTGAGTCATCATATTACGAAATACATCTTCTACACGGAAGGTCATACCAAGGCCGAGAATATTGACCGCTTGGTGACCATGATCCATGATATTCAAGCCGTTTAAACGGTAAAAACCCGAGACGAAAATCGTCTCGGGCTATTTTTTGGCCACTTAAGCCATATTTTGGGTAGAGGCTAACCATTCTGTATCGTTAGGGTCACGACTACCCCGAGCCCCTTGATCGATGCCTGCGATTTGCGCCATCTCAGCTTCGGTGAGATTAAAATCAAAGACGTCGGCATTTTCTTCGATACGATCCCGGTGAATCGACTTGGGAATCACAATAATATGGCGTTGAATATGCCAACGCAAAATAACTTGGGCCACGGACTTGTTATGGGCCTGGGCAATTTCTGTCAAGACTGGATCGGCCATTAAATTGCCCTTGCCTTGGCCCAGGGGTCCCCAGGCTTCATGAACAATGTTATGTTGCCCTAGGAAGTCATGCAGGGCTTTTTGTTGGAAATAAGGATGGGTCTCCAATTGATCCACCATGGGTACAATGGCCGTTTTGGACATCAAATCATTTAAGTGATTGACTTCAAAGTTAGATACCCCAATGGCTCGGATTTTATTTTCACCGTAGAGTTCTTCCATAGCTTGCCAGCTTTCGATATAACCACTGGCGGGCCAATGAATCAGATACAAATCGAGGTAATCCAACTGCAGCCGCTGTAGGCTCGCTTCAAAAGCCGCCTTGGTGCGATCGTAGCCCCGATCCGCATTCCACAATTTGGAGGTGATGAATAGGTCTTCACGGGCCAAGCCACTTTCAGCGATAGCCTCCCCCACAGCTTCTTCATTATGGTAGATCATCGCCGTGTCGATCATGCGATAACCGGCATCCAGGGCCCATTTAATCGCGCTTTTAACATTTTGATCATTGTCAACTTTAAAGACACCTAAACCCAATTGGGGCATGGGTACCCCATTTGCTAAAAGAACATTCGGAATCTTAACCATCAATTTACCTCCTCATTTGTTAGGTGCATCCTTGGTGGGCCAACTTGTTGAACAAGCTGTTGGCGAATTTGGGCATTGACCAGGTTCAGCCAGCGTTTCAAATGAAAGCCATCATACAGCCACCAGCCTAAATTGATAACCACTAATAAGTACCAGGTGAACCAACCCACACTAAGGGCAAAAAGTAAAAGCAGGGTCATAGCCACCGCCGAGCGGTACTGTTTTAAATAGTAGCGCTGGCCCCCTAACAGGCCAGCCAATAACCACAACCAAATCAAGGGCGTTAAGCGGCGCTTTTGTTGCCGATAGCGGCGCTTGATCTGATGCTGTTGGTCCAAATCCAATTGTGTCTCATCCACCAAATTACTCACCTCTAGTTTCAATTTTAGCATATTCCCCAATATTTGGTTGAAAATCCCTGAAAGCAAATGTAATCGGCTACACTGGCAATAATTTGGTTAATTTCTTCAATAAGAATTAGGCTAAATTAACAAAGAATTCCCGATATAAAACAGTTTCTAGTTGCTATCTGTCGCTTTTCAAACTACAATAATAATAGTTATAAATTATAATTTTTCTACTTAGTTTTTATTTGATTTTTTGTATGTTTTTTAGGGAGGTTGTTAGTATGGCACTGATGAGTATTGGTGTTTTGTCATTAGCTCGATGGCAATTCGCAATGACAACGGTCTTTCACTTCTTCTTCGTACCATTTTCCATTGGGATGGCATTTGTCGTCGCTATTATGGAAACCATGTACGTGGTTAAGAAAGATGAGACCTATAAGAAGATGGCACAATTCTGGGGGAAGATTTTCTTACTGAGTTTTGCCGTTGGGGTTGTCACTGGTATTATTCAAGAGTTCCAGTTCGGGATGAACTGGTCTAATTATTCACGTTTCATGGGCGATATCTTTGGCGCCCCACTAGCCATTGAAGCACTGTTAGCATTCTTTATGGAATCAGTCTTCATTGGGGTCTGGATGTTCACTTGGAATCGGTTTAAACCAGCGGTCCACGTTTGGTTTATCTGGTTGACCATGATCGGTTCCATGTGTTCCGCAATTTGGATCTTAGCAGCCAACAGTTTCATGCAACATCCAACTGGCTTTGCAATCAACCAAGCCACTGGTCGGGTTAAAATGACCAGTTTTGGTGCGATCATCGCCAATCCACAACTTTGGAAAGTGTTCCCCCATGTCATTACCGGGGCAATCTTAACCGCTGCCACCGTTGTCGTGGGGATCGCGGCCTTTGGTTTATTGCGCAAGCATAACCATGATTTCTTCAAGAAATCCATGCGGATCGGCCTTTGGGTCAGCTTATTTGCGGCAGTTGCTGTTATCGTCGCTGGGGATTTTCAAACCCAACAAATTATCAAGGACCAACCCATGAAGTTTGCCGCTACTGAAGGGGTCTACAAAGACACTGGTAAGTCAGCCCCATGGACAGTCATTGCTAGTTTTGATACCGATAAGCACGAAACTAAAAGTTCGATTGAAATTCCTAAGGTTTTGAGCCTGTTAGCTTATCACAAGACCACTGGGAGTGTTCAAGGGATGAATTCCTTGAATCAAGAGTTACACGCTAAATATGATAAGAAGTTCGGCGCTGACATGAATTACTATGTCCCTGTCAAGACCGTCTTCTGGAGCTTCAGAGTCATGGCCGGCGGGGCAGCTTTATTACTGCTCACGTCTATCTTGGGTCTGATCTTCACCCGCAAGAACAAGAACACGATTGAAAACAAACGCTGGTTGCTTTGGGTCTTAGGGATTTGCACTTATACCCCATTTGTCTTCAACTCAGCCGGTTGGTTAATCACCGAATTAGGCCGTTACCCTTGGTTGGTTTACGGCTTACAAACCATCGCTGATGGGGTATCCCCAACAACGACAGCTGGTCAATTGTGGTTTACAAATATTGTTTACTTCCTGATGTTCTCCTTAATGGGCGCTGTGATGGTCTTCTATTCTAGAAAGATCATGATCAAAGGTCCCGATGATGATGGCGCAGGTTATGGTGCAACAGCAAACAACGATCCATTCAGCAAGGAGGCGTTTGGAAGATGAGTGCCTTACAACTATTATGGTTCATTTTAATCGCAGTTTTATTTATCGGATTCTTCTTCTTAGAGGGCTTTGACTTTGGTGTTGGCATGGCCACCCGGGTTTTAGCTAAAAATGACGACGACCGGGAATCCTTGATCGCCACCATTGGTCCCCACTGGGATGGCAATGAAGTCTGGTTGATCACCGCCGGCGGGGCCATGTTCGCCTCATTCCCACTATGGTACGCCAGCCTATTTTCCGGTTACTACATTCTCTTGTTCTTAACCTTGTGTGCGTTGATTTTCCGGGGCGTTTCCTTTGAATTCTCCGCCAACGCTGAAACTGCTGGGGGCCGCCGTTTCTGGTATTGGGCTTTGTGCATTGGCAGTACCGTTGCCCCATTCTTATTAGGGATGATGTTTACCAGCTTGATCCAGGGTTTACCAATGGACAAAAATGGCGACATCTTCGCTGGCCTCTGGGATAACGTGAACTTGTTATCCATTGTGGGTGGCGTTGCCGTTACCTTACTTTGCTTGATCCACGGCCTGAACTTCATTCGTTTGAAAATTGACGGCAACTTAAGAGATCGGGCTAGAAACCTCGTTGAAAAGTTATATTGGGTCTTGTTTGCCGGTGAAGTTGTCTTTGCAATTCTTTTGTTCATCTTCACAGACTTCTTCAAAGAACGTCCAATTTCTACCCTATTGCTTTTGGTCTTGATCGTGGCCTTGTCAGCTATCTCCATGTACTGTGCATACGCCGACCACGAAGGCTGGGGCTTCATCACCAGCGGTTTGACCTTAGGTTCCATCGTGATCTTATTGTTCAACGGCTTGTTCCCACGGGTCTTGATTGCTGACAATCCAGCCCACAGCCTGTTGATCAAAGACGCTTCGGCATCCCCTTATACTTTGAAGATCATGACCATTGTGGCTTGTATCTTACTACCGATCATGTTGGCTTACTTCATTTGGAGCTTCTTCATCTTCAAACGGCGGGTCAAAGCCAGCGCATAAACGCTTTATTAATCCAATAACTTTTAGAGAGGTCGACGGCAAAACTTACTTTTGCCCCGGCCTCTCTGCTTATGTTCTTAACCTTTTAGCAACTATCTTTCTTGAAAATTGGTGATTTTATGATTGATCAACGCCTGTTTAAATTACCTGGCGTCCGCGTCATCTTAATAATATCTGCGCTGTTGACCCTGATTCAAGCTGGAGCCATCATTGCCCAAGCTCACTTCTTGACCAAAGTTCTGGTTTTATCTTGGCGGATGCAGCCCCTAAATAGTTTAACCACCGGCACCATTCTTTTTGCCTGTGCCTTTTTGATTCGGCAGTTATGTGTCTGGATCAAAAATGTTGTCCTGGATAAATATGCGGACAAAACCAGCGGCGCTTTGCGGGATCAGCTCTTAGACAAGGTCTATGTCACCGGTGCCAGCCAAGTTGCCCAAAGCGGTACTGGGAAATTGGTCACCGTGGCTTTAGATGGGATCAATAATGTTTATAATTATTTCAATTTGATTTTCGCCAAAATTATCGACATGGCCATCATTCCCTGGCTGATCCTCATTTATATCTATTTCAACAGTGGCCGCAGTGGTTTGATTTTAACCCTAGTCTTCCCCATTGTGATCATCTTCATGATCATTTTAGGCTTCGCCGCCCAAGACAAAGCCGATAAACAATATGCCGGTTTCCTACGGCTGTCTAACCACTTTGTGGATTCCCTGCGGGGCTTGTCCACGTTAAAATTTCTGGGTCTCTCGGAAAAATATGAAACCAATGTTTACAACGTCAGTGAAGACTATCGCCGCAGTACCATGGACGTCTTAAAAATCGCCATTTTATCCACCTTTGCCTTAGACTGGTTTACCACCTTATCCATTGCCCTCTTGGCTTTATTCCTAGGCTTAGGCCTGATCAATGGCAGCATTCCTTTGTTCCCAGCCTTAGTTTCTTTGATCCTGGCACCGGAATTCTTTTTACCCATCAGAGACTTCGGTAATGACTACCATGCCACCTTGGATGGCAAGAACGCCTTGACCGATATTTTAGATATCGTCGCCCAGCCCAGTGTTAGCAATCGACAACTGGTGCCGGCTACCTTTAAGTGGGACGAAAATAGCACGTTAGTTGCCAATCACTTTAATCTCCAATATAGCCCTGATGAAAATGAGGCCATTGACCTCACGGACATCGCCTTCACCTTAAAGGGTTATCAAAAAGTGGGGATCATTGGCATGAGTGGGTCCGGGAAGACCACCTTGCTCAATGCCTTGGGAGGCTTTTTGACCCCGTTAAAATCTGAGGACCCTAAAGTCGCCAACTTCACCTTAAATGGGCAACCGCTGCCCCACTTAAGCCAAGCCAATTGGCAGCAACAGTTTGCCTTTATCCCCCAGTTTCCTTATTTATTCGCCGATACCATTGCCGCCAACATTGCCTTCTACCAGCCCAAGGCCAGCGCTGCCCAAGTGGCGGCGGCAGCTTCTAAAGCCGGCTTAGACGACTTTTTAGCCACCTTAAAAGACGGTTTAAATACATTAGTCGGCGAAGGTGGTCGGGGCATTAGTGGCGGCCAGGCCCAGCGGATTGCCTTGGCCCGGGCCTTTTTAGACCAGGATCGCCACGTGCTCATGTTTGACGAACCCACGGCCCATTTGGATATTGAAACCGAATATGCTTTAAAAGAAACCATGATGCCCTTATTCAAGAATCACCTGGTGTTATTTGCCACCCATCGGCTCCATTGGCTCAAAGAAATGGATTATATTTTAGTCATGAAAGATGGCCACTTGGTGCAACAGGGCACTTTAGCACAGCTTCAAGCTACACCAGGAGAATTTACAGCGTTAACACAACATATGCAAAAGCGGGTGAGCCTTTCATGAAAAAAATTCGCGAATTGATGCAACATGATACTTGGGTGAAACCCTATTTAAAACGGTACCGTTCCCTTTTGTTCTACTCCCTGCTCTTTGGGGTTTTAACCGCCATTTGTGCCTCGGCCTTGATGTTTACCTCCGGGTATATCATCGACCGCTCCGCCACCCATCCCTACAATATTTTGATGATTTATGCGGCAGTAGTTTTGACCCGGGCCTTTGGGATCGGCCGTCCCGTCTTTAAATATTTAGAACGCCTGCGCAGCCATAATTGGGTGCTGCGGGTCACTTCTGATTTAAGACGGCGCCTCTACCATGTTTTGGAAAAAGATGCAGCCTTTTTTGAAGAACACCATCGGACTGGGGATATCTTAGGGATATTGGCCGATGACTTAGGTCATTTGCAAAATCTCTACTTAAGAACCGTTTTCCCAACAATCGTGGGTTATCTCATCGGTTTCATCGTGATCGTCTTGATCGGGGCTTTAAATTGGTTCTATGGCCTATTACTCCTGTTACTATTCTTTGTGGAGATCTTTTTAGTCCCCCTGATTTCTCAAAGTATCGAAGGGGCTAGACGCTACCGGCAAAAGGCCATTAACAACAGCTTATATGTGGACCTCACCGACAATATCATGGGGGCTTCGGATTGGGTGATTTCTGGGCGCCATCAAGATTTCACCCAACGGCCCAAACCTGCTTTAAAAGCCTTAAGAGCTTCAGAACTGAAAAGCAAGCACTTTGGTTGGCGGCGGGATTTCATCTTACAAATTATCTTCTTAGTGATGGTTTTAGTGCTGATCGTCTTTACCAACCAGCACCTCACGGGCAATCAAGCTCAAGCTAATTTTGTCAGTGCCTTTGTCTTGGCGATTTTTCCTTTATCCGATGCCTTTATCCCCATCAGTACCGGCTTTGACGAGTTACCCTTGTATGCAGATTCGGTGCAGCGGTTAAATGACTTGCAACCAACGCCCCAACAGCTGCCGGCCCAACAGGATTTAGATCCCCAAGCCTTTAAACAACTAACCTTGGCTAATCTGCAATTTGAATATGATGCTGACTCCCCAGTATTGATCAACCATTTCTCCCAGACCCTGCAAAAAGGTGAGAAAATGGCGGTCCTGGGCCCCAGTGGTACCGGGAAAACCACCTTGCTGCAACTGATTTTAGGAGATCTGACCCCTCAACAAGGGGCCGTGAAAGTCAACGATATGAACGTCTTAAGTTTGCAGCAAGAACGGTCCAAATTCTTTGCCGTCTTAAACCAAAGTCCTTTCTTGTTTGACACCACCATCATGAACAACGTGCGCTTGGGCAATGAACAAGCCAGCGATGCCGATGTGAAAGCTGTTTTAGAAAAAGTTCAGATGAAACAAAAAATCGAATCCCTACCGGATCAATACGACACCGTGGTTCAAGAAGCCGGCAGCCGCTTTTCCGGAGGCGAACGCCAACGGATCGCCTTAGCCCGGATCTTATTACAAGATACCCCAGTGGTCTTGTTGGACGAACCTACCGTGGGGTTGGACCCCATTACCGAGCAAGAACTCTTGGAAACCTTCTTTAGCCTGCTAAAGGGCAAAACCGTTATTTGGATCACCCACCATCTCCAGGGGGTGGAGTTGGTGGATCAAGTGGTCTTCTTAGCTGAGGGGGCCATTGAGATGCAGGGTAATCCCCATGAATTATTACAAACCAACGCCCATTTCAAGCAACTTTATGATATGGATCGGGGTTTTTAACACCACGCAAAAAGCCACCATCATCTCCCAGTACGGGGCATGATTGGCGGCTTTTTAAATGGGAACTTCATCTTAATTTTCAGCCACGGGAAACCGGCCGGAATCTAAACTGCTCTCATTACGTTCAATGGGGATGCGGACCAATACTTCAAGTTTGGCCGGGTCTAGATCAGGGGTTAAAGAGGTCAAATAAACTTCCCGGTGCCCGCTGAAATGGCGCTGGAATTGATTGTCCGCCATAAATTTAGCCAAGGCCTGAAAGGTGGCATTATCAACATGCACGGGCCCGTGATTGATCAATTGGGCCTCAACCCCTTCGGCATGCCGTTCAAAGTGGATATCCGCTAATAATGCTGCTGGAAATTTTCCAGCCAGGTCAGCCTTGGCATTATCCAGGAGTTCAGGAATGGTAAAATTAGGCTGCTTGATCAGCAATAAGTAACTACCGTCGTCATACCAATAACTGTTTAAGGGGTAGGGCACATAATCTTTATACCAAGGCAATTTGTTACTGGTGGCCGCCTGTTGCCGAATACCGTCAGCTAAGGCGTACATACTGGCGACTTGTTGCATGAATTGGGCATCTTGTAAATCAAAGCGCCCCTTTGACTTGAGGGTGATATAATTACGTTCATTTAAAATGACCACTGAGGGCTTATCAACGTGGGAATACTCTTGGGCTTCTATGGTACGATAATCAAATTTTGCCATCACAAAACATCCCTTTCTCAATTCACTGTAATCCTACCGAGAATGGGCTTTAGAAGCAATTAATTCGACTTGAAATCCCCAACAAAAAACAAGCCCCTGAAAAACCAGCGAGCTTGTCTTAACTTCAAGTATTATTATGGCTGTGCTGGCCCTATTAGTTGGTCCGGAGCAATAAAGCCTGGGTAATTTGTTTCAAAATTTCAGCCGCATCCCCATTGGGTAGCTGGGCAATTTCCCTCAGCGCTTTTTGGGTGTAACGACTGGCTAAGTCCTTGGCATCCGGTACACCATAAGTTTGGACTAAATGAACCAAATAAGCCACATGGGCCGGGGTCATTTCTTGCCGGAGCAGGGTTTTAAGTTCAGGATAATTTTGAACGGCGAATAATAGCGGAATCGAATAGGTTTCCGAACGTAAATCCTCCCCATTGGGCTTGGCCAATGTCGCTTCAGATTGGGTATAATCTAAAATGTCATCTAAAACTTGAAAAGCCATCCCAATATCATGGCCGATCCGCCGGGCCCGGCGCTGGATGGTCAAACTAGCCCCACTTAGCCGCGTCCCCATTTCACAGCTCAATTGAAATAACGCGGCGGTTTTGCCGTCGATCTCCCGGAGGTAGTCCTTGACCGTCATCCCCGTGTTAAAATCAAAACGCATCTGGTCCAGTTCCCCTAACAGGATCTGTCGCATGCTGATGGCATTCAAATGGGTATCCTGGGCATTGCGGGCGGTTTCGTTGATCAATTCAAAATAAACCGTGAATAAATAATCCCCGGCATAAATGGCATTGCGCTTGCCATAATGGGTATGCATGGTGGTGACCCCCCGCCGCAGTGGGGAATCATCGATGACATCATCATGGATCAAGGTGGCCAGGTGTAAGATCTCCATGGCCGCAGCACTCCTACTAAACTTCGTGGGATCTTGTTGGGGGCCAAAGGTGGCAAACAATAATAAAAACGCCGGCCGCACCAATTTCCCCCCATTGATGGTCAAGGCCTCTAACGTATTTTGAATCGCTTTATTGCGTAGCTTTATATTAGCTTGGATAACTTGCTCCACTTGCATCAGTTGATCGTGCAAGCCTGGAAAAGCTGTCCACATTGGATTAATTGAAATCACCGTGTTCTACCTCTTTACAACTGTTTTTTTAGCGCAAGTATGTTAGTTTTATATTAACCAATATCGTCAAAGAAAGGAAATGTTTTTTCGTGACTTTAAGCGTCTTTTTAGAATTAGTCGAAATAAAAGCTAAAACTGCGAGTATTTTCCCATTTCTGCTGGGTACCTTTTTTGCTTGGTACCATTATCGCAGCATCCATCCCGTTTTCTTGATCTTATTTTTCATTGCCATGTTTGTCTTTAATATGGCTGTCGATGCCCATGATAATTATCAAGACTATACCCGGGCCACCCACGCCCAAGATTTTCGCCGTAAAACCAATATCATTGGCGTCAATCACTTAAATCCTAAAAAAATTGCTTGGATGACCATTTTAATGATGGTCAGTGCCGGTTTAATTGGCCTGATCATTGTGGCCAACGTTGGTTGGCCCCTGTTGGTCATGGGCGCCTGGTGTTTTCTAGTAGGCTGGTTTTATGCCGCTGGTCCCCGGCCCATCTCCGGCACACCTTTTGGGGAATTTTTCTCCGGTTTCACCATGGGCTTTATGATTACCTTGATTGCCGTATATATTAACGTGTATGATCAAATCACCTTTAACTGGGCCTTTGTCTGGCCCGTTCTTTTAGCCTCGGGCTTAGCCATGACCATGATTGCCAGCTTACTATTGGCCAATAACTTCTGTGACGCCCAAGAAGACATTCAATTGGGCCGCAAAACCATTGTCTACTACATCGGCGTACCCAATAGCTTGAAGTTTTATGTGACCTTGGAGATCCTGGGGTATGCCAGCCTAGTGGTGGCCGTCATTTTAAACGTCCTCCCACTTTTAAGCTTGTTGACCCTGTTGACCATCCCAATTATTGTTAAAAATACCCAAAAACTATTGGCCAAACAAGTCAAGAAAGAAACCTTTATTTTTGCCGTGAAAAATCTATTCGTCTCTACCTTGGCCTTAGTGGTTACCTTTGGCCTGGGCTTGTTATTGCCTTTGGGTCGCTGAGTTTTCAGTGATCAACTGGGTCAAAAAATCAACAAATTCAGTGTTATCATTTAAGGGTGAAATAAAATGAAATTCACTGCCCCCGGCTTCTAAGAAATAACGGCGGTTTTCCGTATTGATTTCATACAAAGTCTCTAGGCAATCCGCCGTGAAGCTTGGGGTCACCACTAACAGCTCTTTGGCCCCATTTTGGGCCAGCTTGACCACCGTTTCGTGGGTGGCTGGCGTTAACCACTGGCCCGGTCCAAATTTGGACTGGAAGGTCATTTCATAGGGAATCGCATGATCTAAGCGCTCCATGGTCATTTCCGTGGTGATATGACATTGTTCAAAATAGGGATCTTTTTTCTCGGCCACATAACGTTGGGGAATCCCATGATAAGAAAATAATAACTCATCGGCGTTAGGATGGGCATCTAACGCTTGTTGAATCGTATTGGCTAAAACTTGAATATAGCGCGCATCCTGGTAAAAATCTGTAATGATATGCAGATGGGGGATGCGGGCTTTTTTTAAATAAAAATTAGCCACCGCATCATACACCGACCCCACCGTGGTGGTGGAAAACTGCGGATACATGGGTACAATGGTCAAATCTTCAATCCCCTGGTCATTAAAGTCTTGCAAGACCTGGGCAATCGTCGGCTGAGAATAGCTCATGGCAAAGCGCACGTCGTAGCCGGATAAGCTGGCCTGGAGCTTTTGGGTCACTTGCTGGGTGTAATACAACAAGGGCGAGCCCCCCAGTTCAGGGTCCCAAATTTGCCCATACATTTTAGCCGAGTGTTTGGGGCGAAAAGGTAAAATCATCCCATGTAATATCAACCACCAAAAAGCTCGGGGCATATCGATCACCCGTGGATCACTTAAAAAATGGCTTAAAAATTGGCGGACATCTTTTGGTGCCGCGCTTTTTGGTGTGCCCAAATTAATCAAAAGTACCCCAGATTTCTTCAAAAAAACTGCCTCCTGCATCTATACAATAAACTAATTATACCGAAAAAGCCGAATATCACAAAATAACCTGTCCCTGACCATCAAAAAAGACCTGCAGCTGAAAATGCGCCACAAGTCTCATTTGTATATTTGCTAACGGTCGTTAACCACCACATAAGTCATATCTAAAGGACCATGGACACCGACGATCAAAACCATTTCGATATCCCCGGAGTTAGATGGTCCAGAAATATAGTTAATATTAGAAGTGACTAACTCCCCGGATTTGATCTTGTCATCATAGATCTTAGTCACTTGGGTGGATCTAGGTAAAATATGGCTGCGTTTCACAATACTCAAGTAATGGGTTGGCAAGAAATTAAAAGCCCGCCCCTGCCCTGGGGTCGTTGGCACCGTAATCGTCCCCGATTCAGCCAGCAGATAATCCCCAAAGCCAATGGCCACCATGGAATCTTGGGAAGTAGCTAGATTCGTTGCTCGGTCAGCTTTGGGATCCCAATATTTGACCGTTCGTTCTTTGGCCACCGTGTCGATCCAGTCTTGTAACTGATAGTCAGCCACTTGGTCTGGTTCCGTGGGTAAAATCAACTGTCCGGCCCCGATCCGTTTCAAATATTCATCTAGGATGGCCGGTAAGCCGGTTTGGTCAGTCACTTGAAAAGTAACATGTAACGCTTCACTAGTATTCTTGGCTAAGTCTAATAATTCATCGCTGGATAAATCTGCCAAGGTTTCTTCAGGCAACTGATTACGGTGAATAAATGGTTCTTTATCCATTTGATGTCTAGGTGTGCCTAAACGTTCTGATAAGCGGTCTAAAAACGCTTCTCGATTATAAATCGTCATGGCTGCGGTCCTCCTTATTGATTGGCCTTTTGGTCGCCGGGTTGAGGTTGGTTTGCCTTATGTTTGGCAAACCACTGTCTAAAGCTGTCCTTGTTCTTAGGTGGCAATGGCAAGTCCCGGACATCTGCCCAACCACCGACTAAACCAGGGCCGCCCTTAACAGAGCCTTCGGGTTTAATAAAGTTCTCAGCGTGGACTTCGCCTTTGCTGGCCAATGGTTTCAAGCCTAAGTGGCCAAAACGCACTGCCGTTCTAAACAGCCATGGGAAGCCAGTCCCAATCCCAATAGCCTCCATCATCAAGTTGTTCAGGCCATGTTGCATATGGCGCTGATCGGTGATGATGCGCCGATGTTCAATCAATAATTTGTGCAATGGAATCTTAACTGGACAAACTTCTGTACAAGCCCCACACAAGCTAGAGGCATAAGGCAATTCTTGAAAGGCTTGGTAGCCCCCTAGAATTGGCGACAATACAGCCCCCAATGGGCCTGGGTAAATCGACCCATAGCCGTGGCCACCAATGTGCCGATAGACTGGGCATACGTTCATACAAGCCCCACACCGGATACATTGTAAAATAGACTGAAACTCAGAACCCAACGCCCGGGAGCGATTATTATCCACGATCACCACATGAAAATGTTCTGGGCCATCGGTTTCACCGGCGACTTGCCCTTTTTCAAAGGTCACATAACTGGTTAGTTTTTGCCCAACGGCACTGCGGCACAGCATATTGTCTAGGATTTCGGCATCATTCATGGTTGGCACGATCCGCTCCATGCCCATGACCACGATTTGCGTCTTCGGAATAGCCATGGTCAAATCAGCGTTCCCTTCATTGGTGACCAAGTTAATCATGCCATTATCAGCCACGGCAAAGTTACAGCCGGTGATGCCTAAGTCAGCTTGTAAGAAGTATTCCCGCAGGAATTTCCGGGCAAATCTGGCTAAGTGCATGGGGTCATTGTCCCCTTCATAGCCTAACTTCATAAAGATTTCCCGGACTTGATCCCGGTTTTTATGCAACGTGGGGAACACGATATGCGTAGGTTCATCCCAGTCATCTTCTTGTAAGATAAACTCGGCCAAATCGGTTTCCATTAACTGCAAGCCTTTATTCATGGCCAACAGCCGTTTATCTAAGTCAATTTCCGTGGTCACCATGGACTTAGACTTCACGATGCGTTTGGCACCAGTTTCTTTAACGATTTTTTCAATATAGTCCACAGCATCTTTTTCGGTGGCCGCAAAGAAGACATCTCCACCATTTTTTTCCACATTATCACTAAACTGTTCCAGATAATCTGGTAAATATTTTAAAGCCCGTTGGCGGATCTGTTCACCCAATTCCCGCCATTGTTCCCAATTGCCTAAAAGTGCCCGTGAGTCTTCACGTTTAATGTGTTGGGCATCTTGGGCCTTCGCAACAGAGGCTTGCATGAATTTATCTTGTTCAGATTCTTTGACCCGTTCTAATAAGGGTTTATCACTCGTTTGAATTCCCATAATTCAGTTTTCCTCCTTTGTTGCTAGACTGGCATTTGTTTTAAGTAACTGATCCGGCTTTCATCCACGTTGCTGTTGAGGACTTCGGCGATGTGCATGATTTTAATGGGTTTGCCTAAGCGGTTAAACCGGCCCCCAATATTCATCAAACACCCAGGATCGCAACTGATCAAAATTTCCGCGCCAGTATCCACAATATGGCCCACTTTAGCATCTACCATTTGTCTGGAGATTTCAGGTTCCTTTGCTGAGAAAGTCCCCCCGAAACCACAGCAATCATGGGCATTTTCTAGAGGAATCATTTCCAAGCCCTTCACATGAGCTAATAAGGCATAAGGTGATTCAGATTCACCTAACAGCCGGGTCATATGACAAGACCGGTGGTAAGTTGCCCGGCCATCAAGCTCGGCCCCGGCATTTTCAACCCCTAAGACCCGCCATAAAAATTGGGAGAATTCGAAAGTTTTAGCCGCAACTTCTCTAGCTTTGTCCGCATATTGGGGATCATCTTTCATAAATTCAGGAAATTCCCGAATCATGGCCACACAAGAACCGGCCGGCCCCACGATATAATCCGCATCCACGCTTAACAACGCGTCGATTTGATTACGGAATGCCCGCTGAGTCCCTTTGGCATAACCACTATTAAAAGTGGGTTGGCCACAGCAAATTTGATCCTTTGGCAAATAGCAATCACAGCCAAAGCGTTCTAAAACTTCGGTCATTGCAATCCCAACATTTGGGAATTCTAAATCAACCACACAGGTTGAAAAAATAACAACTTTCATCCGAATACCTCCTAGTCACCTACGACAATTTATAAAAACATTCTAAGAATGAGTGCAATATTTATAACTTCAATTGTAGCGCAGACCACAGCCTTTTAAAAACCGATAAGGGTTTTCATGAAAACGATTAAAACCCAATCATACCAAGGCTTGACCGCTAATCTCAGTTTATGCTGCTCAAAATGTAGGGATTCCCCTAAGTTGTTAATTAGAATTATTTTAAAATTTTCACCAATAAAAAACGACCTTAGGCATCAGGCCGTTGGTCGTTTTTAGCTAACTCAGTTTTGGCCGGCACCACTAAATCCTGTAGCTGGGACTTAGCAGCTAGCCAATATAACACGGCCTGTACCGCCGCGTATTGGACTTGGATCAACTGATCCACCGCGTCTTTTGAAGTGGCTGTAATGTGCGGCACAGCTTGTGGCGTTTTAGCCATGGTCTCTTGGTTAAAAATAACCGCAAAATTATCATAGGCCTTTTGCGGCGCATGGCCTTTAGCCACCACGTCAAAGCCTTGTTTGATCTCACCTAAGGCAAAGACACTTTTTAATAACGCCACCACGATAGCCCCAGCTAATTGCACCCGACCATAGCGTTTTTTCACCGGGGGCACGATAATCTTAAGCTTGAAATAATTATGCAACATGGTCTTCGTCACAACCTCACCGGTAATCGGCTCTACATATTCATTGACCAGCAGTAACAGCTGATCTAAATGTAAGTCAAACGTTGGTAAGTCCGCCCATAATGGTAATCGTAAAGCCTGTTGTTTCAACCATATCACGTCCTTATTGTTATTGTCCTACTTGAATCGCTAACCCCACTAAGCCCGGGCCAGTGTGCACCCCAAGCACCGGTGAAATACTGCCGGTGTATATTTTGGTCATTTGGGGTAAGCGTTGTTTTAAACTAGCCACGATTTTTTGCAGCAAAGGCTTATTATCTCCTTCAGCCACGGCGATCCGGGTGTTGGGATAAGCCTTAACTTGCGCCACGGCTAAATCGATCATCTTCGCAATGGCTTTAGGTTCAGAACGGGCTTTAAATAACGGGTAATAAATGCCATCGGGATTACAAGAAATCACCGGCTTGATCCGTAAAATCGACCCTAATAAACCGGCCACTTTGCCAATACGGCCCCCGGCTTGTAGGTACTTCAACGTGGGGATGTAAAAGTAGATGCGACTGTCGGCTACCCCAGCTTGCAGGCGGGCAACGATGGTGGCATAAGGCAAATGCTGATCCAGCAATTCTTGGGCGTAGACGGCAAAGAGGCCACTGCCGATACCAATATTTTTCGTATCGATAATGGTGCTTTGGATACTGGGCACATTATCAGCGGCTTGGCAAAAAACGTCATAGGCCGCCGATAAGCCACTGGAAATGGTGATCCCTATCACATTAGTATAGCCATGGGCTACCAAATCCTCAAGGGCTGTTTGCACGGCCCCTAAAGCCGGACAGGCTGATTTAGGCAGTTCCGGCGTCGTTTGTAACTTACGATAAAACTGATCTGGGGTGATATCCACACTATCGCGATAAACCGTCTCACCAAAAGTGATCGTTTCCGGCACGATGGCAATATTTTTGTTTTTTTCAAGAATTTCTTTAGGCACGTCAGATGCTGAATCCACCAACAATGCAATCTTTTCGGTCATGGTCAAGCCGCCTTTCAAATATATAACATAGACATTGTAACACATAACATAGTTTTTGAAACTACTTTATTGGTTTTAATATCTATCGATTATTAAAAGACGTCAAAAAAATGGTCAATCACCGGCTAGGCAATTGACCATTTCTTAAAAAGCAAGGTTATTTAAACCAGGCATTCACACGACTTTGATTGGCTTTGATCCAATCTTTGGCCGCTTGTTCTGGTTTTTCACCTTTGTTGATTTTTAACATGACAGATTCCATATCTTTGGTGGTCCAATGAAAGTTGTCCAAGATCTTATAGGCTTCTGGTTGATCTTGTTTCAAGCCTTTGCGGGCCATGGTATTGATATTTTCGCTCTTGCCCATAGTCCCCTTTGGATCCTGAAGATATTTTAAATCGTACTTGCTAAACATCCAATGGGGTGACCAGCCGGTGACCACAATAGGTTGTTTAGCGGCATAGGCCTTACTTAAGGCGGCTGTCATGGCGCCAGAAGAAGACGCGGAGAGTTTCCAGCCCTTTAAGTTTGGATAGGTCTTTAAAGTCGTCTCAGCAGCTGCCATTTCCCCGGCACCGGGTTCGATCCCGGTGATAGTTTTATTGGCTTGGTCGCTTAAATCGGCAATTGAGTTCACATTGGTCATGTATTTAGGTACCACGAACCCAACTCTGGCCCCGGAAAGATTTGGACCTAAATTCACCAAATCTTTTTTGTATTTATTATATTGGGCTTTATGGGTATTGGGTAACCAGGCACTGACCATGGCATCAGATTGACCCTTGGCCACGGATTCCCAGGCCACCGCGTTGTCCAGTGGGGTCAAGTCCACGGTATAGCCCTTTTGTTTCAAGGCTTGGGCAATCACATTGGTGGAGGCAACTTCACTATCCCAGTTAATATAAGCTAAGTTCACGGTCCCCTTCGTTTGGGCGGCTTGATTGGTGCGGGTATTGATCAGCCCACTACCCACTAACACAACTACCGCAGCTACAATACCCGCGAACCATTTTTGACGATGCTTTTTCTTTTCCTTAGCCGTCATGGGCTTCCGGTTAGTTTTAGGTTGATTCAAATATTGGGTAAAGCGATCGATAATGATGGCTAAGACCACTAGGGCCAAACCGTTGACAAAGCCCACACCGACTTGGGCCCGTTGCAAGGCTTGTAACACGCCCCGCCCCAGACCAGGCGCCCCAATCATGGAGGCGATGACCACCATGGATAAGGCTAACATGGTGGTTTGGTTGATCCCGGCCATGATGGTACTTTTAGCCAAGGGTAATTCCACCTTGATCAATTTCTGCCAACCAGTACTCCCAAAGGAATCAGCGGCTTCGGTTAAATCCTTAGGCACATCGCGGATCCCTAAGTTGGTCATCCGCACCGTTGGGGGCAGGGCAAAGATAATCGATGCGAACAGCCCGGGCACGATCCCGATACCAAAGAAGGCAACGGCAGGAATCAGGTAAACAAAACCAGGCATGGTCTGCATGAAGTCTAAAATTGGGGTAATGATGGCCTTGGCCTTGTTGCTTTTGGCCATCCAGATCCCCGTGGGCACCCCGATGATGATGGATAACACACTAGATAACAACACCAACGTTAAGGTGTTCATCAAGTCCGTCCATAGGCCTTGGTTATAGATATATAACAGCCCAATCAGGGTAAATAACGTCAAGCCCCAGCGCTTTTTAGAAATCACAAACGCAGCTAGGGTCAAAATAATAATAAACACAAAGGGCGGTACGGCCACTAAGCCATTGGTAATGCCATTCATCAACTTTTGACCAATGGCTTGCAAAACGTTGAAGAGGCCAGCCCAGTTGTTGGTGAGCCAATCGGTTATTTTTTCAACCCAATCAGCCACCGGTAATTTAGCAGTTAACCATAAACTATTCATTATCAGCGCTCGCCTCCTTTTGTTCTTCGTCTTCGGTCAAGGCATCAATCACACTACCCCGAATCACAACGCCCACCACCCGTTGGTTTTCGGTAACGACAACTGGTGTTGGGGAATTGTTGATAACTTTGAAAATGTCATTAACCAAGGTGTCTTTTGAAATGGTTGGGATCTTCATATCGATGAAGTCGGTCAAGGGTTTGTTTTGCTTTCTGGCTTCAACGGCATCTTCCGCGTTGATAACGCCCTTAAGGTGTCTTTGACTGTCCACGGCCACTAACATACTGACTTCTTCATGGCGCATCCGTCTAAGGGCAATATTTGGGCCTTCCTTATCCAAATTAATGGTCAAGGCCGGAATCATGATATTTTGGGCGGTGAGGACTTTGGAATAATCCACATCTCTGGTAAAGGTGCGGACATAGTCATTACTAGGATGGGTCAGGATTTCTTCCCCGGTGCCCACTTGCATGACTTGACCGTCTTTCATGATCAAAATACGATCCCCGATCCGTAAAGCTTCATTCAAATCATGGGTAATAAAGATAATGGTTTTTTTCAAACGGCCTTGTAGGTCCAATAATTCGTCTTGCATTTCATGACGAATCAAGGGATCCAGGGCTGAGAAAGCTTCGTCCATGAGCAGCACTTCTGGGTCATTGGTCAGCGCCCGGGCTAAGCCGACACGCTGTTGCATCCCCCCGGAAAGTTGGTCGGGATACTGGTCGATAAAGGCCGTCAAGCCCATATCTTCTAAAACAGCCTTGGCTTTTTCTTCCCGTTCTTCTTTAGGAACCTTTTTAATTTCCAAGCCGTAAGCGGTGTTGTCTAAAATCGTGCGGTTGGGAAACAGGGCAAAGTTTTGAAACACCATGCTCATTTTATCCCGGCGCGCTTTGATCAAAGCTTCCTTATCCATCTTGGCGATGTCATCCCCATCAATATAAATGGAACCGGTGGTAGGGGTAATTAAACGATTGATCAGCCGAATCAAGGTGGACTTCCCACTGCCGGACAAGCCCATGATGACGAATATTTCACCCTTTTCCACGGTGAAATTGGCATCATAGACCCCAACAGTTGCCCCAGTTGCTTTTAAAATATCAGTTTTGGACTTTTTAGCCCGAATCATGCTTAAAGCAGGTTTGACCCGCTTGCCGAATATCTTGGATAAATGTTCTACGTTTACGATTGGCAAATTAATAGCCTCCCTTTCTTTGGATAAAAAACATTCGTGTGAAAGTGACTTAATCATAGTATATGTGTATTGGCACTTTGTCAAATCCAATTCAGTCTATTTTCAGACTAATGCCCGGGCACTTTCATGAAATTAAAGCGCCGAATCCCCGTTATACCAACACTATTTAAAAATCATGTGGTCACTTTCGCGAAACAAAAATAATTTTTTAAGATTAATTTTGTTTGCGGCTTTTTACTAAAAAAGTGGCTTACCCAGCGAAGAAGCTTTGGACTTGTTGTAAAGACGTTTCCGCCCCCACGAAGAAAATGGTATCCCCGGCGTTTAAAATGGCATAAGGGCCTGGGGAAACTTTTAATTGGCCACCTTGGCGCACCGCCACGATTGTTGCCGTGGTATTCTGCCATAATTGCAACTCCCCAATGGATTTATTCAAATGGGGACTCTTGGCACCAATTTCATATTGGAAAGGCACCAGGGGGCTGACAGAATTAAACCGTTGGGTCTGGTCCACAAATTGATTCATCAACTCCGCTAATTGTCGGTAATCTTCAGCTTGGCGGGCCATGATGTTTTGAATATCATTTTTTAAATCTTTTAAAGTTTTAACATTACTAAATTGATCCAGGAAATTCCCGGCGTTTTCAATGGAGGACACGTAAAAACCACTGCCCCGTTTGGCTTCAACAATTTTTAGATCCCCCAACATCTTGATGGCTTTACGGGCGGTTTCAGGCGATACCTGGTATGTATTGGCAATGGTGGAGCGGGCATGTATCTTGGTGCCAATAGGGTACTCCTGGTTAATGATCCGGCTGGCAATGTCCAATGCGATTTGTTGGTAGCGGGCTAATTGATTTTGTTTGATCCCAGACATAATTTTTAAACCTCCAAGTTTTACTTTTAACTAGTATTATACCTATTATTTCCTAAAATGAAAAAACAGTTCGGCACAATTTTAAAAATTTTCTTGTGCGTTACTGTTTTCAAGGATGCACCTTACACCAGATAAACCTTGGCTTCATAGGGCCGCAGGGTATTTTTAGCGTCATCTTCATAGTTACTTTGCAATAATTTGGCCCCAGTCTCCCCACCAGCAAAAGAACGGGTCAAGGTGTGCGCCGTGAAATTAGCCACAACCAATAATGTTTGGCCTGCCAAATGACGCTGATAAGCCCAAACCTGTTCATCCGCTGGTTCTAAAAGCTGATAATCCCCCTCAATAATGATCGGATACTGGCGCCGTAATTGATTCATGCGTTGATAACAATAAAAAATCGATTGCTTGTCAGCTATTGCCTGGGCCACATTGATAGTTGGATAGTTGGCATTTAACCCCAACCAGGGGGTCACACCGGTTGCCGTGAAGCCGGCATTGGCCGATGTATCCCATTGCATCGGCGTCCGGGCGTTATCTCGACTTTGGGCCTGCAAGGCAGCGATGGCTTGTGCTGGGGTTAACACATGCTTGTCGGTCACCAAGTCCTGGTAGCCATTCACAGCTTCAATATCTTGATAATCACTGATAGTTTTAAAATTATAGGCATTGGTCATGCCAATTTCTTCCCCTTGGTAAATATAAGGCGTGCCCTGTTGGTAATGGAGGACCAGCCCTAACATCTTGGCGGACAGCACCCGATAAGCGGGGCGGTCATCCCCAAATCTAGAAACCACCCGGGCCTGATCGTGGTTATTCCAATATAAGGCATTCCAAGCCTTGTTGGCCAATTGGGTCTGCCACTTGCTCATGATGGCCTTAAGGGTGGACAATTTGAAGGGATGGGTTTTAAAGCGACCTAATTTAGGGTCTAAATCCACACCCATATGTTCAAATTGGAAAATCATATTTAATTCATGGCGGTCAAAGCCCGCATACTTGATACCATCCAGTGGTGTCACGTCCGGCGTCTCCCCCACGGTCATTAAATCGGCCTTGGATAAAACCGCATCATTCATTTCCCGCAGATATTCATGGACATGTTCCCCATTAGCCACCGCGTTAATGGCATTGGTCGCCGTACTGGTGAAATCTTGGGGTTTGGCGATCAAGTTGATGACATCCATGCGAAAGCCATCGATGCCCTTGTCCACCCACCAATTCATCATCTTGAAGATACTTTGGCGCACCTCAGTATTGCGCCAATTCAAGTCCACCTGTTTTTTAGAAAAAATATGCAGGTAATATTGCCCGGATTGGCGATCCAACTGCCAGGCAGGTCCAGAAAAAGCCGACTGCCAGTCATTAGGGGCGTGGCCGGCCACGGGGTCTTGCCAAATATAATAGTCCCGATAAGGGTTATCGACAGATTTGCGGCTTTCCACAAACCAGTGATGTTCATCAGAGGTGTGGTTCACCACTAAATCCATCATGATCTTCAACCCCCGACCATGGGCCTGTTTGAGCAATTCGTCGAAGTCGGCCATGGTGCCAAAATCGCTCATAATTTCTTGATAATTACGGATATCATAGCCATTGTCATCATTAGGTGAAGCATAGATTGGATTTAACCATAAAACATCCACCCCTAAATTCTTCAAATAGTCTAACCGCCTAATAATGCCTTGCAAATCCCCAATCCCATCATTATTAGAATCTTGAAAACTCCGGGGATATATCTGATATACGACGGCTTTTTGCCACCAATGTCTTGCCAAAATGAACCCTCCATAAGCAATTGTTTGGACCTGAAATATATTGCTATTTTACCATGCAATATACCAAAATAAGACTAACACCACAAATTTTCTGGGGTATTAGCCTTATTTTTAGCCAATTGTCGTTTACGCACCGGACAACTGGATGAAATATTAACGTTGTTTTTCCAAATCTTCTTGGTGTAAGTGATACGTGTCCCGACTGATCATTAATTCTTCGTTGGTTGGGATCACAAAAGCTTGGACGGCAGCGCCGTCTGGGCTAATTTGGCGTTCTTTGCCCCGGACATGATTACGTTCTGGGTCAATTTGCACGCCAAAGGCACTGAGTTGGTCGCCAATGCGTTGGCGTAGATCAATCCCATTTTCACCACTGCCGGCGGTGAAGACGATCCCGTCCACGCCCCCTAAGCGAGCTACATAGGCGCCAACATATTTCACGACCCGGTTGACAAAAATCTTCAAAGCTAACGCTGAACGGTCATTGGTAGCTTCGGTGTCTTCTAAGTCCCGCATGTCCGCGGACAAACCGGAAATACCCAGCAGACCAGATTTGCTGTTTAAGATATCAATGAACTCATTGACATCGGTCAAACCTAACTTCTTCATCAAAAATGGGATCAACGAAGGATCGATATCCCCAGAACGAGTCCCCATGGTGATACCAGCCAGTGGGGTGAACCCCATGGAGGTATCAATGGCTTTGCCACCGTCAATGGCTGAGATTGAAGCGCCACTGCCTAAATGCAGGGTGATCAATTTCAAGTCTTCTAAGGGTTTACCCATTAATTCAGCCGCTCTAGCCGCCACATAACGGTGACTGGTCCCATGGGCCCCATATTTACGGGCTCTAAATTTCTTGTAATAGCTTAAATCGACACTATACAAGTAATCTTCTGGTTCCAGTGTACTGAAAAAGGACGTGTCAAAAACGGCGACTTGGGTAGCATGGGGCAATAATTCGGTGAATACGTTAATATAATAGGCTTGAATCGGATTATGCAAAGGCGCATATTCCGTCAATTGATTGATTTGATCAATTACCTGGGGGGTCACCCGTGTTGAGCCTTTAAAGAGTTCCCCACCAGCTACGACCCGGTGGCCCACACCTTCGATTTCCTCTAAGTGTTGAACGATGCCTAATTCCTTTAACCGGGTCAAAATTTTAGCCGCTGCCAATTCATTGGTGGTAATGGCTTCTTGTTTTTCAAATTTCTGCCCATCGCCATATTCTGCGATAAATCTGGCATTTTCATGACCCAAACGGTCAATCATCCCTCCGGCGATTTTTGTTTCAGATGGCATATCGAACAATTGCCATTTTAATGTGGAACTGCCGGCGTTGACAGCCATTACTTTTACCATAATAATTCCTCCAAATCAAGTATCAAAAAAGTATCGAATTCTATTATAACAGTAATTGGTAGCGTATTCACTAATAGTTTTCCCTAAAATTCACCGGAGAGGACAATCTTACCTTTCGTGTGTCCCGCTTCAATTTGGCCATGGGCTCGGGTCAAGGTCTGAGCGTTGATGCCCGTGATAACTTCCCGCAAGGTGGTCTTCACCACGCCTTGATCTACCAATTGGGCTACTTGCTGCAGAATTTGCCCTTGACTAGCCATATTCACATTGTAATCGGACTTGGTGAACATGAACTCCCAATCAAAACTGGCGGATTTAGGCTTTAACAGGCCAATGGGCAAGGTTTTGACATCTACTAATGAGGCAATATGGCCAAAGGGTTTGATCAAATCAGCGGCCATTTGGAAGTAGTTGGTGGGATTATACAAAATGGCAATGCCATCCACATTGACAATATCCACCGCCCGTAATTGTTCGGCAATGTTTTGGTGATAATCTAAGGTCACATCGGCCCCGTATTGCATCAGCCAATCAAAATTTTGATTGCTGGCGGTGGCATAAACCCGCAGGCCACTCCATTTAGCCAGTTGCATCAACATGGATCCCACGCCCCCGGCCCCATTGACCACTAAGATCTTTTGGCCCCGGTTGGCATTTGCGGCTGGGGTAAAGCCTAATTTTTCAAATAGTAACTCCCACGCCGTCAAACTGGTCAAGGGCAAAGCGGCACTGGCACTGACATCTAACGTGGTAGGCTTTTTAGCCACTAGGCGACTGTCAATGGCTTGATAAGCCATGTTAGAGCCCGGCCGTTTGGTAGTGCCGGCGTAATAAACCATATCCCCCAGGTCAAAGTCAGTCACGGCTTCGCCTTTAGCCACCACTTGGCCCACGCCGTCAAAACCCAAAATGCGAGGTTTTGATGTTTTAGCCTGGGTCTGGCGTTGTTTGGTGTCCACGGGATTCACGGACACGGCTTGGACTTGGACCAACAGATCTTGTGCCCGTAGGACCGGCAGGGGTAAAACCAAATCTTGAAACCCTGGTTTATCCCCCTTTAATTCAAAACCTTCGTAAAAACCAATGGCTTTGGTTGTGGTTGGTAGTGTCATCACAAAAACCTCCTCAAATGACGTTTATTTGCCCAAATTATAACATTTATGCTTGGCTTTTAGCTAAATGGCCCATGCTTAAGGTCAATAAGAAGCCTAAAATGCCGATGAACATAAAGACAATGAAAGTGACTCTAAAACCTAATAATTGGGCGCTGGCTGCCCCCCGGCTCGTTAGATTGAGCTGCGTCACTAGGGTCAAAATTTCCGTGGCCACCATGACCCCTAAGGAGCCTAAAATTTGCCGCACCGTGGTGGTCACCGCCGTGGCATCCGCCAATAGCTCCTTAGACAAGGCGTTGGCCCCCCAAGTGACCGCTGGCATCATCACAAAGGCATTGCCACTTTCGGTAATGATGGCCGCTAAAATGGCGATCCCTAAAAGTTGGGCGTTGGCGAATATGGCCATTAACCCCATACCCACAATGATCAGGCCCATGCCGATACGAATGACAAAAGTTCCCCCAACCTTATCCAACAGACGGCCAGAAATCGGATTTAACAGACTTAAGACCACCGCTGCTGGTACTAGGGAAAGCCCAGACATTAACGGCGAGATATGTAAAACTTGTTGGAAGTAAAGCGGCATGATAATGGTGGTCACGATCAAAGCAATGTAGGATATGCCGGTTAAGAATACGGACATGGTATAAATTTTGGACGTAAAGACTTTTAATTGTAATAAGGGTTTCGTGGCATGTAATTGGCGCCGGACAAACCAAACCATGCCGATGATGCTGGCTAGGAGGATCACCCAGACCATCCAATTGCCAAAGCCGCCGTGGACAAATTCCGTCAAGACCCATAAGACCCCGGGAAAACCGGCAGCTAATACCACGGATAAGCCGTCAATGCTGCTTTTTTCTAAGGTCATCACATCTTTGATGGCCCCCAGGGACAGGCTAAAGGTGATGACCATCATGATCAAAAACAAAACGAACAGGCCTTGCCAGCTGAAGAATTGCAATAAGACCCCAGAAATGATCGGGCCCACCGCCAAGGCGCTCCCCATGACCAGACCAGCTAAGCCCATGGTGGCCCCCCGTTGTGCTTTGGGGGTGATGGTCAATAACACAGTTTGATAGCTGGGAAAGATGATCCCCACAGCGATGGCTTCTAAAATCCGGCCAATGAGCAACATGGGAAAGTTGGGCGCCAAAATGCAAAATAACGTCCCAATGAAAAAAATGGCGATGATGCCTTGAAATAACCGCTTAAAGGGAATATTATGCAACAACCAGGGACTGACGGGAATTAAAATACTCATCACCAGCATGAACCCGGTGGTGAGCCACTGGACCGTATCGGCGGTGACGTTAAAGGTGCGCATTAACGTGGGGTAAGCCGTGGACAGTGAGGATTGGCTGATGGACATGCTAAAGGTCCCCAGTAACAAGGTAAAGATGAATAAATTGCGTTTCTCAGTGCTTTTAGCGGTGGTGCTTTGTGTGTTCAAAAAAATGCCTCCCAAACAGGCCATGGCACATCAAGCAGCTGTTCAATGTCGAACAAGCTGAGGCATACCTCAGCGTTGTTTGATGTAACATGGGCTGTCAATAATTATGTAACCAATTCTATGATACCCCTAACCCCAAAGATGTAAATAAGAATTATTCTTAATAATTCCCCAGATAATTTGTTAAATACACGCGGGTTAATATGTTATAGTAGATAAATAGCTTTATTGACGAAGAAGAGGTGCAGATTTTTGAAAGCAAAACCGGATTCAATCATTCAAACAACCGCCATGCATGGTTTTAAGGGGAAGCTCAAGGCCCTCTTTTACATTGCGGCTGCTTTGACGTACAGTCTGCTGCCTAAAAAACTTGTTCAGGGCTTAGACCTATCTAAAGTCACCCCCCATACTTTGCCCAATCACGCCCAACAAATCCCCACTATTTTTGTCCACGGTTTTCGGGGTGGTTTGACCACCACGGAAAAAATGGTGGAATCGGCCATCGAATTTACCCACCAGGCGGACTTTTTACGGGTCATCGTGGATTGGCGGGGCCGCATTACTTATCAAGGGACTTGGACTAATAACGACAATCCCATCGTCCAAATTATTTTTGAAGAAAATATCGCCAGCATGCGCATGCACTCCCGCTGGCTGGAATTAGTGTTGCCAACCTTGAAAAAACGCTTTGGCTTTGTGAAATTTAATGCCGTGGGTCATTCCGTGGGGGCCACTGCCCTTTTGAACTGTCTGTTGGAAAATCATGACGACCCCAAGTTCCCTACTTTGAATAAAGTCATTTTAGTGGCTGGTCCCTTTAATGGGGTCATTGCCCTAGGGGATATCCCTAATTTAAATCCCCTGACGGTTTCCGGTCGGCCCTTATTGATGAATCCCCATTATTTATATTGGTTTTTCCATAAAAAAGATTTTCCTAAAAATGCCAAAGTATTAAATATTTATGGCAATACCGATACGGGTTTTAACAGCGACAAATACATCACCGTCAACTCCGCCAAATCGGTCAATTACCTATTGCGGGGCACGGCTGCCGTCTATCATGAGATCGAAGTCCATGGTATGGATGGCGAACACTCCGTTATGCATGACAACCCGAAAGTCCTATTTATCATCAATAACTTTTTATTCAATGATGCTGTGGTGTCCGAAGCTGTCAGCGAAGCACCGTTATTAAATGAAACCTCTGTGAACTAAGCTAACATTCCATGATTCTCAAAAATTTCGGCAAATATTATAAAAATGTTGTGATTTATGAGAGATTCATGTTAGAATGTACCTACATAAGGAGGTGACATTGCTATGACAAAGCAAGATATTGAGCACCGTTTAAGCCAAGAGCTTTACACCATATGTGATCACTTTGATATTGAAATTGACGACCGGCAGTATACCGAAGACCAATATCAAGATTTAAAGCGCACACTACTGACCCTCAATGAAATGGGGATGGATTACGAACAAATGAACAAGATTTTAGCCATTGGCGCCTAAAAACAATTGAATAGGAGTGAAAAAACCATGTCCTCATCTGACTCAGCTTCACAGTCAATGAAATCTGGTTCCTAAAAGCCTGAATGCGTACCTCATGCATTCGGGCCTTTATTTGTTTTAAGATAACTTTTCAATCCTAAGAAAAGTCCGGTAATATCCCATATTTCCTCATTTACATAACCCTTTATGAGACTAATTCTCATATTTTAATAGAAAATAATCACTCTGATAATTAATAATCATTTTAAAAATGCTGTATTGCCTTCGTATCAGGAGTTTGACAACCATTCATAAATCCATTAATATGATATTAAATTAAAAATATTCTAATGGAGGTGGCACAAATGGCGATGCTTGGACAAGATTTATTAATAGTCGCGGTTCTACTTGGCATTCCAACGATTTTGCTTTTACAATACATTTTAGGGTACAAACAAGTCTCCTCCCGCACTGCTAAAGTCGTGCCTGTTATTTATGGTTTGTTGCTCACCTTCTTCACCTTGGCTAACCTGCCTTGGACCACAAATCACTGGTTATTTTTAGGATCTCAATGGTTAGTCAGCTATTTCTTTTATTTCATTTATGAATTTGCTAAAGGTAAAAGTATCCAAAAAATAGGCGATTTAAGCAAAAATTAGAAACGAAATTATCAGAGGTCTAGTTGGACCTCTTTTTTTGTATCAAAATAGCGGACTGCTCCAAAACTTGCTGTTGTTTTACCGGACGAATTTAAGTCTTACATTAGTTTTTAGGTAGACTAGGCAACAAAAAAATAACCCCGCTGGTCATGGACGGAGTTATTCGTATAGGGAATTGCATGGCAAAATATGAAGTTGATAATCTGGTGCAATGGATTTTGATGTCGGCGTGAACCTAGGCATCCCAGTAGATCGACCTCACCCACTGGGCTAGCTAGGTTGGCCTAACTAGCCTAGGGCTTTAGTGCTGGACGCTTTGGGCTTGGCGCAGATTCTTAGCGGGGGCAAATTGCCAGTCTTGTTGGCGGTAAGCTTGTTCCCAGAAATCCCATTCCAACTCACAGCTGCGCATGAAACGCCGTTCTATAACGGCCAAACGCTCAGCGTTATAGTTCTCAGCTTCCCGGTCGATCAAAGCAAAGAACCGATCCGATAAATTGGCGTCAGTGTCATCAGCCATGGATCCGTAGAAATCGATCCAATCTTTGAAGACATTGGCTTCGTTGTTTTTACCTTCAGCAATTAATTTATTGGCGATTTCAAAATAAGTCCAAGGGCACGGCAGCATCGCGGCCACGATATCGATCAAATCTCCTGTACGGGCAGCGTTATACATATGCTCGTTATACAGATAAGTCATAGGTGCTTGCACTTCATGCTGCAGACTTTCGTAAGGCACGCCGGCCACGTTACAAAAGACATGGTGAGGATGAATTTCACTGTTTAAAATAAAGTTAATTTGTTCGTTAAAAATAGCCATGTCTGAACGATCCCGACATTTTTCCACAGCAGCCGCATAAACCTTGATGAAGGCATTTAAATAATTAAAGTCCTGCCCCACATAAAAGGTCAAGGCCTCTTTTGGCAGTGAGCCAGTGGCGATCCCCTGGACAAACGGGTGATCTTGAATGGCACTTAAAATTGGTGCCGCATTTTGTTTTAATTCTTCAGAAAATAACATAAAAAAAGCTCCCTTTTGATTTGTAGTTTCAAATCGAATCAAAGGAAGACGTCCGAAAAAAAGTTTATGGTACAATCACTTTCCTACGTTGGTCTTAACCAAATCAGGTTCTACGGGTATAATCTCAGCTCAAGGCACCCCTAGTGATTCATATTTGAATGACCTAAATGTATCACATATTTTTAAAATTGCAAATCCTTTTTTTAAAACTTGCTGATAAAATAATTTGAACCAATCCACTTTACAGAAGTTACTAAGCCATGGTAAGATGCTCTTGTTACAAGACCACACAATTAAATAAACTTTCTGGGGTGCCACATACGGCTGAGATTATACCCATTGAACCTGATCTAAGTAATATTAGCGTAGGGAATATTGGATATTTGTATAAATTTGACTTCTACAAGCCATTTTTTTGCGTACTCGAGAATTTGAGTTGGCAAGAAAATGGCTTTTTTGCTGTCCATCTCAAAACTAGTTGCCGGTCTTGTAAACACATTTTGAGAGGAAGTATTTTGCTATGAATTCAAGAAGTTATAAGCTCCGAGATATTATTTTCATCGCCTTAATTGGGATCTTTTGCGGTGCGATTTTCTTTTTAACCGATCTTGTCTACAATTTTGTCAGTGCTGCCTTAGCTGCCATTGGCCTGGGCCCAGTGGCCAATGATTTAATGTTGGGCCTGTGGATGATTGCCGGCCCTTTGGCTGCCATCCTCACCCAAAAAATTGGCGCCAGCATTTTTGCCGAAACCCTAGGGGGCTTTGTGGAAATGCTTTTAGGGGGCCAATTTGGCGCCAGTGCCATTTTAGCCGGATTTGTCCAAGGGGTTGGGAACGAATTAGGGTTCACCTTCACCGGTTACAAGCGCTTTGACAAGTTTGGCCTATTCATCTCCACCATCACCAGCACCATCGTGACCTTCATCTGGTCCCTATTCCAAGCCGGTTACGCCAAATATACCCCGGCATTCTTATTGCTATTATTTGTGGTTCGCTTCATTTCCATTGGCTTCTTCAGTGGCGTTTTGGTTTACTGGATCCAAAAACTGGTCTTAAAATCTGGCATCGCCACCCGCGCCCACTCCCACGGTTAGGCTACCATGATGAGCAAGCAGCTTACCGTCAAAAACTTAACTTTCAGCTATGAAACTGACAGTCCCAAAATTCTAGATCAGGTGAACCTGGTCCTTCAAGCCAACACCTTCAATATTTTGTACGGTCCCTCGGGCAGTGGTAAGTCCACTTTGATGAAAGTCTTATGTGGCCTTTATCCCGAATTTGCCGGCACGATTCAAAGCGGCCAGGTCTTAATTGATGCCCAGGACTTAGCGGACCTGCAGCCTGGGGCCATCGTGAAAAAAATTGCCTTTTTATTCCAGAATCCCTTGAATCAGTTTGCCATGACCACGGTGGATTTAGAATTTAAATTCACCTTGGAAAATTTGGCTATTCCTAAAGCCGACATGGCCCAACGGATCGAAGCAGCCTTAGGCCAATTGCACATCAGCGACCTGCGGTATCGTAAAATCGATACCTTATCCGGTGGGGAGTTGCAAAAGGTGGCGTTGGCCATCACTTTAGCCATGGACAGCCAATTTATCATCTTGGATGAACCCTTTGCCAGCGTGGATCTCGCATCGCGCCAACAGCTGTTGGTTTTGTTAAAAGACTTACAGGTCAACCACGGGAAGACTATCCTACTGGCGGACCATGACCTCAGCGGTTACGCTGATTTGGCGGACCATTTATACCAATTTGATCAGGGGAAAGTTCAAGAAATAGCTGATTTCGGGACGGTATTCGCGAAGTTTCAACATTTTGACCAACATCGCACTTTCCCGCTACCCATCAGCGCCGACGATTGTGTGCTGAATTTCAAGGATTTGAGCTATGGCACCGGCGAAAGTCCCTTAGTGCAAAACGCCAACCTGCCCTTACTTCAGGGCAAAATGGTCCTACTCACGGGGGCCAATGGCAGTGGGAAATCCACCTTATTTAAAACGTTGACCCGCTTGCATCCCTTTTCCGGAGCAATTTATTACCAACAAGCGGAAATCCGTAAAATTCGTCCCAAACAATATGCCCAAAAGGTGGCTTTGGTGTTTCAAAATGCCCAGATGCAATATTTGCGCCTGACCTTACAAGAGGAGCTGGATCTCAGCCTGGCCCATGCCCACCATCCCGAAATCTGGACCCCGGCGGTCATTAGTGCCCAATTGCAAGCCTTGCATTTAAAGGGCTTGGAAGACCACATTGTTTACCAACTGTCCGGGGGTCAGCAAAAGAAATTACAGATTTTAGAAATGTTGATCGTGGGCACGCCGGTATTATTGCTGGATGAACCCCTGGCCGGGCTAGACATGGCCTCAATTCAAGTGGTCTTGCCCATGATTGCCACCATGGCGGCCAAGCAGCAGCAAACTATTATCATGATCAGCCACCAGCTCACCGGTGTATTGAATTTCTTCGACTACCATTTGGCGTTGGCGGATAAAACCCTAAGTTATCAGGAGGTGTTGGCCTATCAATCCATCAATTAAACTGGGTTTCGTGATTTTTGCCAGTTTCGAAATTGCCTTCACCCAATCCATTTGGGCCAATGTGTATTTGGTAGCCCTGTGTTTGGTCTACCTCATCCCCACCTTGACCCCCAAACGCATCGCTTGGCTATTATTTATGCCGGTGATTCCCATCTTAGGGACTTGGATGTCCTTTTATTTCCACGGCACCGGGGATGTGTGGCATACGTCTTGGCTGCTATCCACCCGGATCTATGCTTATATTTTCTTAGGGGCTATCGTGACCTTTACCATGCCCATCAACAATTTATTGGGTTCGCTGGAGCAAAATTGCCATATTCCCTCCAAATTCGTTTATGGTACTTTAGGGGCTTTTAACTTTATCCCCAGAGTCACCCAAACGGTGAAACAAATTCAAAGTGCGGCCCTGATGCGGGGGGAAGTCCTCCACGCCTGGTCGCCCCAGATCTTTTTTAAAGCCGTATTGATTTCTTTGCGCTGGTCTGATGACCTGGCCCAATCCATGCAATCCCACGGTTTTTGGGAACAACAAAAACGCAGTCACTTTGACACCTATCCCATGCCCCTCTGGAATTGGGCCCTGGCCTTAGTGGCGTTAGGGGGCCTACAAGCCGTTGTGTTCAGTGGCTTAGGGTAAAAAAATACCAGCGAAACAATCTTCGCTGGTATTTTTTTACGCTTCTTTTTGGACATCATTGGGATTAGCTTGGCGCACATTTTGTAAATACCGGTAAACACTGGGTTCAGAGGCCCCTAATGCTTCGGCGGCGTCCACCACACTATCCTTCAACTGGAAGAAACCTTGTTCATACAGCCGCTTCACACAGTTGAGTTTGTCGATGCGTTTCATATACTCTTTTTGAATGCCAATTTCGGCCAAATATTCAGCCACCACCCGCTTGGCATATTGTTTGGAAGAAACTGTTAAGTGTTCATACTCTTGTTGTTTTTCCAATTCTGGCGCTGGATCGGCAGCTGGTGCTGCTGCAGTGATTTGGTTCTCAGGGGTGGTTTCCAAATCCCGCATTTCATCCGGTGTAGGCTTGTAGGCATGTAAGACCTTATTCAGGCTAGCCTGTAATTCATTGAGGCAGGATTCATCGGTGTTAATACAAATCATGGCCACAACTTTACCCTCATAGCGCAGGAAATAAGTGGACGAACATAACGTGGCATTGTTAAAAGTCACGCCCCGGTAATTGGCAATAAAATCCCGGTGTTCTTTGTTACCCGCTTGTACTGTCCGCAAGGCCAGATCTGAAGCGGGGTCGCCTATTTTCCGATGTGAAATGCTGTTATTCCGAATTGCAATAATAGAATGGTCTAAATCTGTCAAATCGTTCAAGACTACTTCACTGTTTTTACCTAAGATATCCGCAATAAAATCCACCATGGGAATATAGCTGCGAATGAATTCATTAACGCCCATATCTGTCGCCTCCTCGTTGTTATGATAATATCACGTTAATAATTATTTATCAATTAATTTAGTGCAAGTCTTAACAAATAAATTAATAAAAAGGTGCTGAAAGCAGGTCCTTAAAGGGTTTTCAATTTCCTTCAAGGATCCCAGCAATCAGCACCAGGTTTGTTTTTATAAGTGATTAGGACACATCGACAGATTGACCAAAGATGGTCATCTTCATTTTGACACCAGTTGGTGTGCCTGCTAGGCCGCCAATCCCGGTTTCCCGGAGTGCCCGAGGAAGACCTCGACCAATTTTATCCATGGCCGTCACGACTTCATCGGCAGGAATCTTATTGGTACAACCAGCTAAGGCCATATCAGCGGCAATCAAGGCATTCCCAGCCCCGATAGCATTCCGTTTCACACAAGGTAATTCCACTAAGCCGGCAACTGGATCACAGACTAAGCCCAGCAAATTGCTTAACGCCATTGCCAAAGCTTCAGAGCTCTGTTCTGCAGTGCCACCCGCCACTTCTACGGCAGCAGCGGCAGCCATTGCAGAGGCACTGCCTACTTCGGCTTGGCAACCCCCGGTAGCTCCGGCGATGGAGGCGTTATTGGCAATGACCATCCCAAAAGCCCCAGCGGTGAATAAGAAGCGGATCATTTGATCCCGATCTAAGTTCAAGCGATCTTGAATGACGAACAAGACACCTGGTAACGTCCCTGTGGAGCCAGCAGTTGGCGTGGCACAAACTACACCCATAGCTGCATTCACTTCGTTGGTAGCAATGGCATTTTGCACGGCTTCGACCATGCTGTCACCGGATAAGGTATGACCCTTTTCCCGGTACTTCTTCAATAACACAGCTTCCCCACCGGTCAAACCCGTTTTAGAGAAGACGCCGTCGCCTTCAACCCCGCGCTTAACGGCAGCAGCCATGACATCTAAGTTCTTGGACATTTGCGACCAAACTTCATCTCTAGTGGCACTATTTTTAGCCATTTCTTGTTCGATCATGATTTCGGAAATGGGTTTATTTTGACTCATAGATGCAGCAACAAGTTCTTGAATTGTATCATACATGCTAGTTTCCCCCTTAGAGATAAACCATCTTAGTGTCTTTGGAAGCTAATTGACTAAGATCTTTTTGTTTCAAGCGATTTTCCAGGTCATATTCATACATAATGCCTTTGCCAGGGGCGTCGTATTGGGCATGATGGTTAATGGTGTTGATCTTTTGCAATTTATCACTAAGGTTTTCAGAATTGCCACCATTTTCGCTTTGGACTAACAAAATTGGTAATGGTCCCTTAGGTTTGATGTGGAAGCCATCCATCTTAATGTCCCGGATTTCGATGGTTCCCCCACCGATGGAACAACCTGACACGATAATTTCCCGGTCGCCCTTGCGTAATTCACAAACAGCGGTATTGGGATGGTCGATTGGGCTGTCGCCTGCTTCTTCAATGAATTTTATCTTGATACCTTGTTCATGGGCAATATCTAAAGCGTCGGGCACCCGTTTGTCATCGGGTTCAAAGCCTAAGATACCACTGATGATGGCATAATCTGTCCCATGGCCCTTATGGGTTTGGGCAAAAGATTCGTAATAATGAATGGTAATGTCTTCAGGAATACCACCAAAAATCCGGTTTGCTGCACGACCTATCGCTACGGCACCTGCGGTATGTGAACTTGAAGGGCCAATCATAATCGGTCCGATTATATCAAAAACACTTTTATAATTTCCTGACATATTTATTCACCTCATAGATTTGATTTCATTATATCAATTAAGCGTTAGCTTGAACAGCTTGCGCATCGGTTGTTGTGTTAGAATTTGTCCCACGAATTTCATCAACGGTATGAATCTTGAAGTTTCTGAAGACATAAGCGCCGATGTAAGCCCAAATTGTACTGTTAACTAAAATCAACAAGACAGCCAAGGCAACTTTGATAGCTGGGTTAAACCCAAAGGCAACAATCAAACCAGCCCAAGGTGTGGCCATCCCGGTGACATTGATCACTAAGCCAAATGAAGCGACGATAATCCCATTGATGGCCCCGGCCACCGCGTTGGTGGCAAATATTGGCACTGGGTTAGAAGAGATGATATCGATCTGCGTTAAAGGTTCAATGGTAACAGCAACTGTGGTTGATTTAGGACCAAACTTCATTTTTCTAAAGAAGCTGAAGTTTAAGAATGAATTCCCGGTACAACCTAAAGCCCCGATAGCCATCGGTATCCCGGTCAATCCAATCAAGCTGGTCAAGACCATGGAAGACAGTGGCGTCATCCCCACTAGTGGAATAATAGAGCCAAGGACGGCCGCCATGACCATTGGATTGGACTGTTGCGCAGAAGTTATGGCACCGCCGATAATGTGTAACACCTGGAGCACGGCTGGTGAAATCAAGGCAGCCACTACATTTGCTAAGGCTGGGCCAATCAAGACAACCGCAATCAAATCAATACCTTCTGGTACCCGTTTTTGAATTTGTTTAATGACAAATGAGATGGCGTAAGCGGCAATAAATGCCGGCAGTAGTTTGACTTTTAACAAGGAAACCCCCACCAAAACTGCAAATACTGGGCTGATCCCGAATGCTAATGGAACCAATGTGCCGGCCGCAAGTCCGCCAAGAGACCCCATTGTATCCCCGATTTGTTTGATGAATTCAATGTGGAAAACATCTCCGACGGCGTAACTTAGAAAAGCTTGAGGTAAGAATGTGGCACAAGCAGCACCAGATAAAGCACTGATGGCCTTTTTGCCGTTTGGCGCTTTAAATGTGAATAATGTTAAACAGGCAATGACGGCGAGTAACACTAAGACACCAATAACGATTTGCATTGTTTTTTCCTCCATTTTCTAGTCACCTAACAGGCCGGCACATGTTTTGTGACTATTATCACTTACTGGATTAATAATAATTTATCAACATCTAAATAGTAGCACACTGATAATATTTTTGCATTAATATCTAATAAATTTTTCTCAAGCCAGCTTGTTGTTCCCTCATAAAAGCTATTCCGGAAATGATAAAATGTTTTTATTGGTAATTGATACCTTGATATAATAACGTTTTCATAAAAATTTCAGTTTAATTAAAAACTTAGAATATTTTTTCACAACCCCAAAATACTCGGATATTTTTCTTAGAAGACAAAAAAATACCCGTCAATAAATTGACGGATATCAATTTCTGATAATATATTCGCAGTGTTTCTTAGAATTTCACAGAATCCCGTGGTCTGTTTTGTCCCAATTGTGATGATGTTGCACATACCCCAATATCCCGGAAATGGCAATGGGCAGGGTCAACACCGCATAAAAAGGCAAGGTCAAAACGATCACGATTGCTTGAACCACACTAGCCTGGGCCATGATTCGGTAGATATAGGCCAAAACGCTATTCATGATCAATCCCAACACAATGATCCCCACGACAATCAGGCTGATGCGGCCATACACAATCAGGAAATACAGCTGCATCCCCAAAGCCACAATATTGGTAAACGCCAGCCCGATAGTACTATACGCCGCCAACATAAAGGCAAACATCTCGACTTTCGCACTTAATCCCAAGGCCTGATTCTGCCCCAAGGGTTTGCGAAATTGCCGCAAACATTGTAAGCCACCAATCACCCAGCGGGTCCGCTGGCGCAAATAAGCTCCCCAAGATACGGTGGCCTCTTGGTACACCTTCAAGTCATAAGCATAAGCCGTCTTTTTAGCCTGCAACAACAACTTAGTGCTGATTTCAAAATCCTCCAGTAAGGTCTGACCCCAGGCAAACTTGTTAGGTAAACTACCCAATCTGAAAAATTGCCCGTTCCCCGACCCCGCCACATTCTTTAAATGGCCCCGGAGATTTTGTAAAAGTGTATTGAAAACTTGAAATTCAAAATCCTGAACTAAGGCTAACCAACGCTTGGTATTGGACATGGCCACGGCGGTTTGTAACATATCCAGTTGGGTATCGGCGGCAAAGGTCTTTAAGACCTTTAATAACGCCGCTGAAGTAATTTGACCATCGGCATCTAAAACCCCCACGATGGTTTTCGACCATTGGGTACTGGGAACTTTGTGGCGAACATAGTCTAACCCGGCATTCAAGGCCATGCCTTTGCCAGTAGCTGCTTGAAATTTACGGTAAATCACCGTCAAGTTAGGATAGCGTTTATCAAAGGGGCGTAATTGATCTTCGGTTAAATCCGTACTGCCGTCTTCAATCACCACCCAGTGAATATTGTACTGGAAATCAGTATCCAGCTGGCGCTCTAAAAAGTGATCCAAAGCGTCCTGGGCAATGTTAGCCTCATTGTGCATGGGCACCAATAAATACAGCTGGTAAGCCTTTAAATCCGTGTTTGAGCGCTTAACAGCTGGCACCCGTAACCGCAATAAGACGGCTGGCAAGAGTAAGCAAAATACCACCGCGATCCAGGAAATGCCGATCACAATTTTAAATAAAATCAACATTAAGCATTTTGTCCAGCATTCAAAGAACTGGTCTCATCTGTTTGTAAGGCAGCTGGTAAATCAGCAATATCGCTATCCGGACTGACCGATGACACATTCATGTCCCGATCCGCAATGCTCTCCAATAACAACTTATCATGGCGACTAGTTACTAAGACATTATGCCAAGGATGGTCACTGTGCATAGTCGCTTTGATCTTGCCAATATTCTTAGAAACATTGATCAGGTACGGAATTGCCTGAACATTCGTGTTTGAAGTGATCTTACGGTAAATTGGATCATTGTCCATGCCAATGAAAACCACATCGGCTTGGGTCTTAAGATATTGTTCCAACCACCAGTAATAGAAATCTTCGGTATTGGCAAAGCTGGTGATCCGCAAATTGTTGTTATCAAAGACTTCAACTTTATTAACCGTTTGGTCTTCAGAAGTGAATTTCAAGCATAAAGTGCCGTCAACTCGGAAGAATTCGTCTACAACACTATTCTCAGTTTGGAACGTCCGGGTCCTTGATAATTGTCCCTGATCATTTAACGTACTGATGCGGCTGAGGCGACTATCATCGTAATAATAAATGTCTTTGATTTGATCATTATTTTGATATTGGGCCACCATTAACAAATTGCCATCGGCATCGCGGAACTCCCGGTGGGTCTTATCGGCATCCCAAGCGCCTTTGATACTTTCATTTTCATGAATCGTGACCACTGGCGCAGTGCTTTCAGCATTAGCTTGTAATTCATTAAAAATATTGACCATCTTAGGCACATCAAATTGATGTTCCTGAGCCCAATTGATCAAATGGTCCTTGAGTTGCAGATCAAACTTCAAGGAAATCACGGTAACTGGTTGGGAAACATTTTGGTTCAAGAATTTAAACAAGCGAATTTCACTGGCTTGATCCGCATCATTGGTGTCATTGGTATTCATCAATACCATGTAGTTCAAGGCATTGGAGAATTGCACATTTTGAATCAAATAACCCGTACCAAAGCGATCTTGGATTTGATTGTTGACCTTGTTCAAGTCAGCGGCAAACCCGGCCACCCGCTTGGAAACTTGGGCAGCCTGGGCGTCTAGTTTAGCCTTAGACTGGTTGAGTATTTCCAGCTTATGGGCCCGTTGTTTTTGGGCTCGTTGAATTTGATTATCGATGGCTTCAGTTTGATCTTGATGCTTATGCAAATCACTTTCTTTGATGTTCAAGTTGGTTTGCGCAGCTTCTAGGTCTTCACCTAAATCCGCAATTTGACTATCAATTTCTGCTTTTTGAGCAGCCAATTGTCGCCGCTCTTCAACTAAAGTTAATGCTTGTTGTTTATTGGCTTCAACGGATTCCAAAATCTTAGCCAAGTCAGTTTCACCCTTGATGGCTTCAGAAAGTTGGTCTTCTTGAGCTTGGCTGGCAGCAATTTTGTCGTCCAGTTCCGTGCCATGGTCTTGTAACTTGGCCATTTGCTCGTTGACGGCCTTTAATTGGGCCACTTGTTGGTCAACTGCTGCTTGCAAGTCGGGTAACAAGGCGTCGATTTCTTGTTTTTCCGCTAAGAACTTGCCGTCATCTTCATTATTGATATCCCGGATTTGCGTTTTCAAATCATCAATTTGCTTATTTAACCGATCTAATGTGCCCTGTTGCTGATTCAAGCCATCGGAAAAGAAAGCTTTCAATTGGAACATTCGTAACTTTAAGCCATCCCGCAAGTGGCTATATTGAACGGATAGATCTTGCATTTGTGATTCGATATGGGCAATTTGCTCGGCGGTATCATCCACCGTCCCGCCCCCGGTTTGAGAAGCGATCCGATGTTGTGCTGCTGGTTCCGTCGTATTACTGCTAGCCGGTTGGGTGGATTGTACTGTAGGTTGTGCTGCCGGTGTCGTTGCTTCAGTTTGTTTTGGTGTCGCAGCAGCATTTTGTGTTGCCCCTTGATCTTGGTCATTATCAGGGCTGCTGCCGCTAACCATTGCTTTAGCAATGGTTGGTTCGTCCTTACTCTTACGATTAAAAAGTGCCATTTGATTCCCTCCAGCAAAATAATATTCGTATTCTTTATCAGTCAATGCTGCGTGGGTGCAAACGCACTTAAGTTGGCATTGAAACAGTGATTGGATAATAATCTAATGATAACATGAAATATCTATTTCTCGTCAGGGAGAAACAAATACATACACTATAAATTTTAGCACATTCTAATCCCCAGCAAAACAAAATTTACGGCCCGCCTTAAAAATATGCCCTATGACCAAAAAAACCAAGCGCGCCGACACAGCGCCTTGGTTTTACAATCATTTATCAACTTGTCTTAAACAAGCTTATTGTTCATTTCTAACTGCTTGTTGGGCAGCTACGTTCATAATATTCCAAGGCCGGTCAAAACCAGGTTGGAAGAAGAAGTCAGCGTAAGCCAAATCGTCAATCGTCATCTTCCCTTGAATAGCTAGGGCAATGGCATTGATATTAGCGGTTACGTCGGCTTTAGACATGATCTGAGCCCCCATGACCCGGCGCGTCTTAGGATCATAGCTTAATTTGAAGTAAACTTCTGGATTTTGGGTTTCAGGGACAAAGGCTGGTCTTTGAGTATCTTTAATTAAAACAGATTTCACGTCGACCCCATATTTACCAGCAGTACCTTGTTTAACCCCGGTAGAAGCAAATTTATAATCAAACACGGACAAAGCCGAGGAGCCACTGACCCCAGGGAATTTGTGCGTTGGTTTTTCAATATTTAAAGCGGCAAAGCGGCCCTGGCGCCGAGCAACGGTTGCCAAGGCAATTGGGGCTTCTTTGCCCGTGGCCGCAAATTTAGCCATGACTGAATCCCCAACGGCGAAGATATCCGGTTGGCTGGTTTGCATGTAGTCGTCAACTTTGATGCGGCCAGTTTGATCCAAGTCTAACGTATCCTTGAGCCAAGCTGTGTTTGGCCGAATGCCAGCGGCTTCCACCACTAAATCAGCTGGGTATTCACCTTGGTCGGTAATGACCTTGGTCACTTTACCGTCTTTGCCTTCAAAGGATTGCAGTGTTTGGCCAGTGGCCGCATAAATACCATGCTCACCCATGTCTTTGGTCAAGATATCGGTGAATTCTTCATCCAAATATAGACTCAATAAGCGTGGCAATAAGTCAATCACAGTCACTTTCATGCCAGCTTTGGCAAAAACTTCGGCGGCTTCAATGCCTATGTAGCCTGAACCGATGACCACGACATTTTTAACAGTTGGGTCCACCGTTTTAGCCTTTAATTTAATGGCCCAATCCCGGCCCCGCATAGCATAGATGTTTTCCAAGTCGCGGCCTGGTACTGGGATTTGTGCTGGAATAGCCCCGGCACTTAAAATCAATTTATCATATGTTTCTTCTCTAGTACTGCCATCAGCATGGTTGGTCACACTAACCTTGTGGGCTTTGGCATCAATGCTGGTAATTTCTTGTTGCACAAAGACATGGACGCCTTCAGCCCGCATCCCCTCAGCAGTGGCATAACGAACAGTATTCACATCTTTGACGGTACCTTCAAGATAGAGTTGCATCCCGCAGGATAGGAAAGAAATAAAGTCGCCCTTTTCATACCATTGAATCTCCGCATCGGGATGATCCATCAGTAATTGCCGAACTGCTTCATAACCACCATGAGAAGAACCTACTACGATAACTTTCATCTATAATTACCTCCATTAAGATTATTAATAACCATTACAATTAAAATCATAACGTACTTTTAGATAAAAATGAAATTAAAAGGCCTAGGAACTTTGAATTTTTTAGCCTCGGCGCTGTTTCTGCTTGGCCAGAGCCCGCACCCCCAGCTGCCAAAATTGAGGCCCATAGGTCTGGCGCAATAACGCCGGCCAATTGCTGGGGGCTGGTGCCACCTGTAAAATAGCTTGCAACCACTGACTCGTGGGCATCAATCGCAATAATTGATGGGCGGTGAACTGGGAAAATAATAAATTCATCCCATAAAGAGTCATTAATTTTTGTTGAACCGGGGCTGATTTAACGGGTAGCAATAACCGATTGACGTTATTGCGATCACCCAACAGCAATTGGGTGCTCTTTAAATTCTGGGTCAGGTCAAAGACTGCTCCCTTGTGCTGGGCGGCTAAAACCGCAGGTAACCGCACAAAAAATACCAATTGCTGCTTCGCTAAATATAATAAAAATTGCAGCAGCGCCCGATCTAACGGCGACAATTCATAGCGCCATTGAACTACGTTTTGAGGGCGTAGGTACCAGTGTAAGCGGCCGGTCAGTCCTTGAAAATCACGAAAATCCGGCCAGGTTAGTTCTAATTGCTGAGCGTGGGCCAACCACAAAGGATGGGTGGCCAGACGCAGTGTCAGCCAGTAGGGCTTGTTGCCAACACTTTGTTGCAACAGCCAATAAGAACTAGCACTGCCCCGGGCAAAATTCACCCCTTTGAGTTGCATATCCGCCGGTAAAGCCGCCAAAACACTTGCTAACAGCGCTTGGCGCCTGGCTGGCGTCAAGGGGCTGGGTTGCCGGCCTGGATAGTGTCCCATACTGTGTCATCTACCTTGTGGATTCAAGAATGATTAAAATACGTCAGTAACATTTTTTGATAGATCTCAATAAAATTCAAATACATTTGCTGGGAAACATACTCATTATCTTGGTGAGCCGTTTCATTCCCTGGCCCAAAGACCAAATAAGTGGCACCTTGGGGCTGATCTGCCAGCAACTTCCCCGCATCGGTGGCCCCAGAAACACCGACGGTCACAATTTCCGTCGGAGAAAAGGCAATCCCGGTGGCTTTAGCCGCTGCCTGCATGTCATTCAAGGTTTCCGCCGAATAGTTGGTCGCCTGTAAGTAAGGCCGGCCCACTTTTTGGGCAATTTTCACCAGGTCAGCTTCAGGGTCGCCCAAAATGGGGCTGGTTTGCATTTCCAGGTTCATTTCGATGTGACCATTGGTATTTTCATTATAGGCGGCAATGGTGTCCTTAAAAATCTGCAATATTTTAGTATTGGCAAATTCGGGAATCGTCCGAATGTTGATTTTAGCCGTGGCCAAGGCGGGGATGGCATTGACTTGATCGCCGCCATGGATCACATCAACGTTAAAGATAGTCTCACCTAAATCTGGGCTGGTCAGGTTAGCCGTGGCTTGTTGAATCTGGGCTTGCAGCCGATTTAAAATCGCTAATAAATGGGCTACCGCATTATTTCCCAACTTCGGCATGGAACTGTGGGCGGCTTTACCCTTAGACGTCAAAGTAATATCTAATTCGCCCTTATTGGCATAGGCAATTCGATAGCCAGAGGGTTCACCAATGATCAAAGCGGCCACATTTTTCATGTAGCCTTCTTTGGCCAAGATTTCAGCACCCCGTTGCCCCACTTCTTCGCCGGCGGTGGCCAACAGGCGAATGGTGCCCTTAATTGGCAACTTGGCTTCTTTTAATTCGATCATGGCAATCACTAACGCCGCCAGTCCACTTTTCATATCCGTGGCACCCCGACCATAAAGCCGATCGCCCTTGGTAGTCAGTTCAAAGGGATTGGTCTGCCAGTCTTTAGGGTCCGCAACCACCGTGTCCATATGACCTGAGAGCACCACCACGGGTTGACCATCGCCAATTTCAGCTACAAAATTCGCCCGGTCATCATTGATCGGCAAAATTTCATTGAAGATGCCCGCCAAATCACATAGTTTCTTGAGATAGCGCGCCACCATGATTTCGTTGTTATTCTCGGTTTTGATAGCAACCAAGTCTTTAAGAATCAACAGTTTTCTTTTGTCTTCCATGCATTTTGCCTCCAAATTAATTTACCCTAATGATTGATAAAATCTAGTACACTGACGATGAAATTCACCACTAACGCCACAATGGCCACAATGGCAGCCCAGCCGAATTGAAAATTCGAAATGGCGCTGGCGGACACAATGCCCTGGGCAATCAACAGCCCAAAAACCACAATATAAGCTAAGACGGAAAAAACACTGGCCGCCAATTTAAAGCTAGCTGCGAAGTGGGTTTGCCAAACACTAAAAATCAATAAGACAATCGGTCCAATTAACAATAAACTCAACAACAAGATCATCGTGCCGCGAAAGTTGCTGCCGCCCAGGGCCATGGTCTTAGCTAACGACAAGGTGGTGGCGCCGGGTTCGAGAAAATGGCCATTGCTGATAAACCCGCCCCAAAAGCTGGTGAGTCCTAAAATAATGGCAAAAATCCCATTTAGGCCATCTAGCAAGCGTGAGCGCCCAGTCGCTGCGCTATTTCTACCCCGTTGCTGGCCCCGCACATGACTATGTTCAAAACCTGATTCCCGGGAAAGGGCCGCTGATTGCGGGGTGCCATAGCCCTGGGGCTGGGTTTGATAGCCCACTGGCTCTTCTTTTGTAGCTTGCACCTGACTTGGCGTTACTTTAGCTTGGCGTCTAGATACCATTGCCTGGCGGCGCCCAGTTACACCCGCGCTGCTGGTCCTGGTACTTGACACCGCTGGACTGGCCCCAGGTGCTTGACTTGGGTCTTTGGCCGGCGTTGGGTCCGTGGGAATGCCATAAGGATCATAGGTACTTTTCGGGGTTGTGGCCGGGCTGGCTTTAGCCACGGTCGTTGGCCGCTGTGGTGGTTCATAAGGATCATAAGCCCGTTTAGTGGGCGCTTCATTTGGCGTAGATCTTGGGGTTGTTGCAAGCGCCGGGCGCTGATTGGCTCGGTTTTTTGGCATTGTGTTTGGATCTTGGGTTGTTGCAGACACTGTGGTGTTAGACGCGTCTGGGGCGATGAAGCGCATTTGCTGCGCTACCCCCATCACCATTTGCCGCGCTTTGGCGGTTAACGGATAACCGCAATTCTTACAAAAGTTTTGATCAGCTTCTATGCTAACCCCACAGTTTGGACAAAAATCCATGGCAAAGCCCTCCATTCATTACAATTATGACTTAATTCCATGATAACACTGCCATCCAGATTCCCCGCAATTTTCAGAGAAATCTTTGAATAAAAAAAATTTAGTAAACGCTTTTGATTGCATATTCACATGGATTGTTTTAACTTTAAATTAGAAGAAAAGGAGCGTGAGTAGAATGGCAAAAGTATTTATTGCCGCAAAAATTCCCCAAGAAGCTGAATCGTTACTGACAAATGCCAAGATTGAGGTTCAAGAACACACCGGAAATTTACTCATTTCAAAACAACAATTAATCGCTGCCGTACCTGACGCCGACGTATTGATCACTGCCCTGTCCACCCAAGTGGATAAAGATGTGATCGATGCTGGTAAAAACTTAAAACTCATCGCAAATTATGGTGCCGGTTTCAACAATATTGACGTGGACTACGCCAAAGAAAAAGGCATCCCCGTCACCAATACCCCACTGGTTTCCACCGACTCCACCGCTGAACTGGCCGTGGCCTTGATTTTAGCCATCTCCAGACGGGTGGTTGAAGGCGATCGCCTCATGCAGACCAAAGGCTTTAACGGCTGGGCACCCCTATTTTTCCTAGGCCATCAAGTGAGCCATAAAACCCTGGGTATCATCGGCATGGGCCAAATTGGCCAAGGTGTAGCTAAACGCCTGAAGGGCTTTGATATGGAAATTCTTTATACCCAGCACCACCGCCTGGATCCTAAGGTCGAAAAAGAGCTCAATGCTAAATTCGTCAGTTTTGATGAAGTTGTGGCCAAAGCTGACTACTTGACCCTGCACCTGCCATTGAGCGCCAGCACCACCCACTTGATCAACGCCGACGTTTTCAAGAAGATGAAAAAGACCGCTTTCTTGGTCAATGCGGCCCGGGGTCCAATCGTGGATGAATCTGCTTTAGCTAAAGCCATTAAAAATGAAGATATTGCTGGGGCAGCTTTAGATGTTTATGAAAATGAACCCAATGTGAACCCAGAACTGAAAAACTTGAACAACGTTATTTTGGAACCCCATATTGGCAATGCCACCATTGAAGCCCGGGATGCCATGGCCCAAATTGTTGCTGAGAACACAATTGCCATCGTTGCCGGCAAAGAACCCAAATACATCGTCAATAAGTAAACATGAAACAAGCGGCGTGCCTTCATTAGTTTGAAAGCCCGCCGCTTTTTAGTTAAAGATCGATCACATCAATGGATTTAACATGCGCCAACGCACTCATCTTACGAATAAAAGTCGTAGGATCAGTGTGTTTTTTTAATTTAATCATCAAACTCAAGGTATAATTCTTAGGATTGTAGGATAAAATGGCCATTTTCGTGGTGGCACAACCCAGATCAGCCAATTGCTGGGGTAATTTGTCCATTTCCTGCAGCTGACCAGTCATCGTAACTTGCAATTGCAACAAATATCGCGAAGAGTTCTTAAGGGCTTTGATGTGGCGCACCATGGTTTGGGTGGTTAAGATGCACAACGTCCCAGCGATCCCAATCACGTACATGTCAGCGCCGATGGCCAAACCAATAGCCGCCGTGGCCCATAAGCCAGCTGCTGTGGTGAGACCGTCAATTTGATGGTGCCGGGTCAAGATGGTCCCAGCGCCGATAAAGCCGATGCCACTGACCACTTGGGCCGCAATTCTTGAGGGGTCTAAGGCCATGTTGGTCCGACCTAACACATCAAAAAAACCATATTTTGAAACCAGCATAAATAACGCTGACCCCACCGCCACTAACATATGAGTCCGCGTCCCTGCCGTTTTTAAGCGGGCTTTGCGTTCAAAACCAACCAACCCGCCACAGATGGCGGCGACAATCAAACGCAAACACCATTCTAACTGAAATAACCAAAAAAAGCGCATCCTGATGTCCCCTTTATTGCAACACTAACTCCATTATAGGAACCATTGCCCGCAAAATTCAAAATTGTTTGATGCCACAACTGCCTTCCAAGTAAAAAAAGCCCTTAAAACAGGCTTTTTTTAGCATAACTCACTTGTCATTTGTCACCGCGTGAACGGTCTTTTGATCGTACAGGCTCAAAATCAACATCATTAAAATATAAGCCACCAGGGGCAACCAAGCATAGTTCAAGGTAATCATGTGCAGGGTTGCTTGATTTTGGCTCTGGTTGGCCACATAACCGGTTTTAGCCAGTAAGGCCGCTGATACCATGCCCCCTAAACCTAAGCCGAGGTTCACCCCAAAATCATCGGTTGAGGCCATCAGCCCACTGGCCTCAACTTTGAATTTTCGTTGGGCGTATTTGATGGTATCCGAAATCATCACAGATACTAAAGCGATGACCATCCCGCTACCCACGGTATTAATAAATGTGCCAGTGAAAATCAGGGTCAAATTTGGCCATAGTTCTGAACCGGCAATAATCAGCAATTGTCCCCCCACGGCAATGCTCAAACCCGTCATCATCGTGGCCTTGTTACTAAACTTGCGGGTCACAAAAGGAATGGCGATGATCCCAATCAAGGCCGCTGCCGTAAAGGTATTGACCACTGGGACTAAATTTTCCTTATTCAAATTATATTTAAAATAATAAATCGTGGTCTGATTCTTCATGGACGTCGTGACCCAGTATAAGAAAATCACTGCGGATAGCGTCAGCCAAGGTTTATTATGCAAAATCATATCAAAGGTCTTTTTAAAACTGGTGGCCGGTGGCATGGGGATGCGTTCTCGAACGTGGACAAAGGTATTCAGGATAAGAATTAAAGAAATTGCCGCAAACACAATGATGGTGATCAAAAAGCCCCGTTGCTGATCGTTACCCCCAAAAAAGGCGATCAGAGGCAAGGTGAAAATAGCCACGATAATTTGACTGGTTTGCCCAAAGAACTGACGAATCACCCCTAGCAAGGTAATTTCCCGGGAATTATCCGTCAAGCTTGGTAAAATAGAGGTGATGGGTAAATTCACTGTGCTGTAGAAGAAACCTAATAGTAAATAGGTGCCGTAAGCCCAAACTAACTTGCCAGTGTGGTTGAAAGGTGGCACTACGAAGGTCAAAATGGCCACGGTCACATAAGGCACCGCATACCATAAAAAGAAGGGCCGGCTGTGGCCATATTTGGAATGGGTATGGTCGATCATCACTCCAATTAAGACACTTTCAATCACATCCGCAAAGCGGGCAATCAAAAATAACATCCCCACTTCCGCAGCAGACAAGCCATAAATATCGGTATAAAAATATAAAAGATAGGTGGTCATAACTTGGAAGACCAAGTTATCCGCCCCGTCACTTAAGCCATAACTGATTCTTTCTCTAAGCGATGTTTGCCATTTACCATCCATGACAGGAATCGCTCCTTTCCATAACGATCAATCAACCGTCTTATTGTTTGCATTGAAAATATGTAACAGTTATAGTTTAATCCAAATTCATACAAAGTAAGTACAGATTCGCCTTAAAATTTATAAAAAAATGCTATATTCACCCCAGGAGGCCCATTATGTGTACCAGTATAACCATTGCAAATGCCCAACAACAGCCACTTTTGGCCCGAACCATGGATTTCCCCACCACTTCCCCCTGGCTGCCCATTTATTTGCCAAAAAAGCGGCGTTATACCCCGGCCACCGAAACGGTTAGCCGCCAGATTCGCTATGCTTTTTTAGGTGGTGGCCGCCAAGTAGCTGCTAATACTTACTTGATGGCCGACGGGGTCAATGAAGCTGGCTTAGCCTGTGCCGAGCTTTATTTCCCCTTTGAAGCCACCTATCACCCTAAAAATCAGCCCCAGCGCTTAAATCTCAGTCCTCAAGACTTCATTACTTGGGTCTTAGGGGAACATGCCAGCATTGCGGCAGTTGCAGCAGACTTACCCAATATTGCCTTGGTTTCGGCTACTTGGCACCAGCTGAATAAGCTTTATCCCTATCATTGGGTCTTCACCGACCCCACTGGCGCAACGGCCGTTTTGGAGCTCCGGAGCTTAACCTTGCGCTTACAGCCTAGTCCCCTGGGCGTGCTCACCAATACCCCGAACCTGCCGCGCCATGCGGCGAATCTGGCCGTTTTACTGGGCCTGGCCAAAACCAGTCCCATCACGGCGTTACAACAAGCCGCACAAGCTTTTAAAGGGCCATTACCAACTGGCACCATTCCCACCACGCGCTTTTTAAAGGCCGCTATCCTGAAAGCCCAATTACCGAGAACTTTCAGCACCACCGACCTGTTCCATATTTTAGACCAGGTCATTATTCCGAAAACCGATGGCGCCCATTTGAGGAATCACGATTATACCCATTACGAAATGTGTTTAAATACCACGACTCGGACCTATACCTTTCATGATTTAAACTCCGATCGCTGGCAGCATTTGTCCCTAGTAGACTACGAACATATTTCCCGGGAAATAGTTTTTAATTGACGGCACGAAAAAAAGACTGAGCCTTGGCCCAATCTTTTCTTGGTTGAAATTTATAAGAAATGAAGCAACAAGCCGGTCACATAAATGTAAGCACAAATAACTACCAGATAAGCGCCACACCATTTGAGAGATTCCTTCAAGATATTTCCTTCTTGACCCTCTTGGTGCGTGGCTGCGGAAGCGACAGCGATACTTTGTGGTGAAATCATCTTACCGGCTGTGGCCCCCACCATGTTGGCACTAACGACCCAATAGGTATCGGCTTTTAAAGTTGTGGCTGCTTGCAGTTGTAAGTTCCCAAACAAGACGTTTGAAGAGGTGTCCGACCCAGTGATAAAGGTCCCTAAAGCCCCAATAACTGGCGCAATCAATGGATAAACTGGACCCATGATTGCCACTAAAGTCACGGCTAAGCTTTGGGTCATGCCAGAATAGCCCATGACCTTGGCCAAAGCCACAATGGCACAGACGGTAATTAACGTCCGCCAAATTTGTTTGGCCGTGTTGCCTAGGACCCCGAAAATCTTACCCAAGGACATACCTTGAATCAAGCCCCCCAATACGCTGGCGACAATGATCAAAGTCCCTGGGGAAGATAGCCAGTTGATCGTATAAGGGACCGCTTTTGGTCCGGTATAGATTTGAATGGCAGTGACAGCCTTTCCTAGCATGGTATTCACTGGTTTATCCAATGGTGAAGCCAGCAAGACGATCACGAAAACAAGGATAAAAGGTGCCCAAGCTTTCAACAATTCGCTGGTGGTATGCCGGGGAATGTGTTTTAAAGCCTCTTCATCCTTTTGCCCTTGCACTCGGGCCATTAAGACCGTGACGATAATACAAACGATTGACCCCACAATAGCAGGCAATTCAGCGCCCACATATTTAGCCACGAAAACTTGCGGTAAAGCAAACGCTAAACCTGAAAGGAAAGTCGTTAAGCCCACACCTTTAATGGCTTTAACACCCCCATCTACCAAGGCCACTAGTACGAATGGAATTAAAATAATCAGTGGCAATAATTGCATGGTTACGATAAATGATAGATGCATGGTATTTAAATGCGTGACGTTGGCCAAGGTGATAACTGGCAAACCAATGGCCCCAAAGGCAGTTGGCGTGGTATTGGCAATCAAACAAATCACTGATGCCCGAATCGGATCAACACCAAAGGCAATTAAAATCCCGGCTGGAATGGCAACGGCGGTCCCAAAACCAGCAATGGCTTCAAGAAAGCCCCCAAAACCCCAGGCAATAATCAACGTCAAAATCCGTTTGTCCGTGGTGATGGCTGAGAGCATGTCTTGAATAACCTTCATGCTGCCAGACTTCGTTGTTAAATTATACGTAAACAACGCTGCTAAAATGACATAGACAATTGGCCAGATCCCCATGACAATACCTTCCAGGGCACCGGACAAGCTATCTACAACTGGCATTTTGAATGCAACGACTGCTAAAAAGATTGCAATGATCAAGCCGATGGTACAAGCCCGATCGGCAGCCATTTTGATGACCCCTAAAGATACAATGAGCCATACGATGGGAATAAGTGCAAAAATAAAATTAAGCCACATAGTGTTAAATCCCTCCTTAATTTGTAAAGCGTTTTCACGTTACCAATTAATTGTACTATTTTAATTTAGGATTTGCACTTGAAGACGTCTGGGGTATTCCCTAATTTTAATAATTCCAATTGAACTACTGCCATGGGGGTTAAAAATGATTCACCATTCCCATACAAATCAGTTATACTTAAGGTAAGAGTTTTCATATGTGTTAAATTATCAATATTGTTTAAGGGGTGTCAGGTTTGGAAAATGAAATTGCAGCAATTTTAAAGAAATATCAATTGACTGATTTAATTGATCCCCAACAGGTTCAATTGACTACCACGGAGCCAATGGCTGATTATGCCTTAATTCAAGCTATTTTTAACGAACAAATCGAGACTTACGCGGCCCAACAAGACTGGGATCATAACCTTGCCTTACTCCAGGCCATGGTTCATGTCAGCCAACAAGCTGATAAACTAGATGACACGATAATTGCGGAAATTTCTTGGCTATATCTGACTTTTTGCCGTTATTACAATACCCCTTTGATGACCGCCCAAACTGATCCAATTTTGAAACAATTACGCCTCACCTTACAACAAGCGCAAACAACTTATGAACAATTGGACGGTTTCATCACCACAGTCATCAATAATCTGGCCGTGCCTAACACACTGCCCCGGTATATGGATCCGGAGCATGCCTTAAGCCACCTGATTCAAAAGTCAATTGATGCCACTGAAGAAGCGACTAGTTCTGAAGTTGACCCAAGTAAAGCACCCCAACCCGAAGAAATTCAACAATTAGGCACCGCTACCTTGCCTGGGGATACAACCCCAGAAACCGCCAATGAAACCACCTCAAGACGCACGCAAGAAACCCCAGGCTATCAACCCGGGGCCGCTAGTCGTTTTGACGCTGAAGAGCCAGCGCCCTTTTATAAAAAATGGTGGTTTTGGACTTTGATCGTTTTAATCGTTTTAATCATTATCGTTGTGGTCAAGCTTTTTATCTCTAACGTCACTTCAAACACCACCAGCTCCACGGACAATGATGCTAAAACAGAACAAGTTGCCAAGTCCAGTACCAAGCATAAATCTGCTACCACTTCGAAAAAAAAAACAAAGTCGCCTACAACTAGCGCTAAGGCCTTGACGTTCCAAGACTTTAACAGCATTAATATTGATGACTTGAGCGCCTTGGCCCCAGCAGGCACAACCTATCGATCCCTGCGCAACCAATTTGGCGAACCTACCCAACAACAAGCCAGCACCAAAGATGGTCAGCGCCTTAAAACCATCACCTGGCGCAATATCAAGGCTCAGCCTAAGGCAGCTATTATTGTGAGTTTCATTAAAAATCGGGCCTATGAAAAAAAGCTGACGGGCTATCAAACCCAGCAAGCGCCCATCACCTTAGCAGTTTATGATGATTTTAAAATTGGGGCTGATGCCGATGCTATTTTAAATCAAGTGGGTCTGCCCAACGATGTGGATAATACATTTGAAAGTGGCAGTTCCCGGGTCATTTATATCTACGAGCAACAAGGCAGCGACCGTAGTGGTAAGGTATCCTTAACCTTTGTGAATAACAAACTCCAAGCTAAAGAACAACGGGGCTTATAATTTTAGCCAAAAATAAAAAGCTGGCTATTCCAGTCGGCTTTTTTTACGTTCATTGATGAGGGCCTGTAAGGTTTCAATATCTTCATCCGTTGCATGATTCATAATAAAGCAACGGGCCGTGGAGCGCTTATTTAAATAACGTTTACGTTCCCGGTTTTTTTCATCCCATCTTTTATTTGCTCTTTTTCTGGCTTCACTTAGAACCATTGAAAACACCCCAGTTATGAAATTAATTTTAAAACCTAAGCTCTATCATACCCGCTAAAACGCAACTGACACTGGGTCAATTTGCCAGATTTGTCCGGTTAACGCTTGCATTTTTCAATAATTCTTGAGGTGGTATTTATATGCAAAATAAAAAAGACAAACGTGCCATCAAACGTGTTTGGCAGTATAGTCTTTTCAATAATCCTGAAAATTCATTTTTAAGACAATGGTGGTTTTGGCTACTGATCGTCATGGCCATTGGCACGATCTTTTTCACCGGGCAGACTGCCTATGACTACTTTGGCCTCAGTGCCATGGTCTTTGCTCTCATTTTACTGATTAGCCTGATAAATATCTTGAGCCGCTATTTACGCCATAAAACCGTCGGCACGGGCTTAATCATCCTGGCCGGTATCAGCCTGCTCATCACCGTAGTCACGAGCCTCATCACCTATAAAATTGGCATCTAATGGACATCTGGGTCGGCCATGTAGTCGGCCTTTTGTTTTGCCCAAAATTCCTGATCTTCTTTGGTGATAGGCCGAATTACGCGACAGGGATTGCCCGCCGCCACCACATTATCCGGGATCGATTTCGTGACGATGGACCCGGAGCCAATCACCACGTTACTGCCAATGGTCACGCCGGGATTGACCACCACATTGGCCCCGATCCAGACACTATCCCCAATGGTAATGGGATAGCCATATTCTAAGTCCTCATTGCGAATCGCCGCATCAATGGGATGTCCTGCAGTATATAGGCCCACGCGCGGAGCTAAATAGACGTCCTTCCCAATGGTGATGGGCGCTGTATCAATAAAGATACAATCATAATTGGCATAAAAGTGTTCCCCAATCGTTGTATGTTGGCCGTAATCAATGTGAAAAGGTTGTTCAATATAAATCTCTGACCCAGTTTTCAAAAACAGTTCTTTCAGCAAGGTTTGGCGGTAAGCCATTTGCTCTTCCGTGGTTTGATTAAACAGGCGGGTCAAGCGCCGGGCGCGAAAATTCACGGCTCTGATCTCTGTATCAGCCGCACGGTATAATTTCCCAGATAACATGCGTTCTTTTTGACTTGGCATCGTGTCATCCCCTTATGTATATTCTAGAAACACTATCGTTTTAGTCTACCGTAGATTGGTATGGGTTTCAAACCAGTTCAGTAGAACGGCTAATTTCTGATTTTTAGCCAACAAATGGCGCCAAAATAGCTTAATCATTGTCAAATGCTCCCAAACTGCCTAGAATAAAGGTGACGTCTAGTTTATTAAATTAGGATTATATTCAGTTGCCAATTATCACGATCAGCTTATGGGAGGATAAAAAATGGTTACGAATACTACAAATCAACAAGAACAACAATCAACAAATTTACCAACAACTATGAAGGCTTGGGAAGTGGTGCAACCCGGTCCCATTAATGGGGAAAAGGCGCCCTTGCGCTTTACCACTCGAGCTGTGCCCCAACCTAAACGGGGAGAAGTCTTAGTGAAAATTTTAGCCTGTGGGGTCTGTCATACCGACCTCCATGTGGCTGAAGGCGACCTAGCTGTGCATCAGCCCCATGTGATTCCTGGCCATGAAATCGTTGGCCGCGTGGTGGCCTTTGGACCAGAAACCAGCCGCTTCAAGCTGGGGGACCGTATTGGAATTCCTTGGCTGCGGTGGACCTGTGGCGTTTGTAAATACTGTCGTTCCGGTCGGGAAAATCTCTGTCCCCATTCTTTATACACCGGTTGGGACCACGACGGGGGTTATGCCGAATACGAAACCGTCCCTGAAGGCTTCGCCTATCGGATCCCCGCCCAATTCAGCAACACGGAAGCTGCCCCATTATTATGTGCCGGTATCATCGGCTATCGGGCCTTTCGTCGAGCCAATATCCCAGCGGGTGGCCGCCTAGGGCTTTATGGCTTTGGTGGCTCGGCCCACATCACCGCTCAAATTGCGCTGGCCCAGGGTATTGAAGTCCACGTGATGACCCGGGGCAAGGACGCTAGAAAATTTGCCTTAAAACTCGGGGCAACTTCGGCCCAAGGTGCCTATGATTTACCCCCTGTTCCTTTAGATTCAGCCATCATCTTTGCCCCCGTGGGAGATATCGTGCCCAAAGCCTTAGAAGGCTTAGCACCGGGCGGCACCCTGGCCATGGCCGGGATCCACATGACCGATGTGCCACCACTAAATTATCAAAATGATTTATTTCATGAAAAGATGCTCACCAGCGTGGAAAGCAACACGCGGCGGGACGGTGAAGAATTCTTGACTTTAGCTCACCGGTTGCACATCCATCCCGAAATTCATGAATACCCTTTGGATAAGGCCTTAGATGCCCTAAAATATGTGGCTAAGGGGGATATTCAAGGGGCTTGTGTGCTGAAAATTAGTAATGATGATTAGGCTACAGATACCCTAAATATTAGACCAATTTTTCTGAAAGCCCTTTGTTTCTTACGAATTAGTAAAGTTCGTTACCTTTTTCGCAATTAAACTTGGTTTTTATAATCCAGCATACTATCATGAAGATGTAATTATTATTATCATGGAGGTTATGATCATGGCATCTACCAGAAGAAGCGTATCACTTAGCACCTTGCTTTGGGCTGGGATTTTTGGGGGTCTGATTTCCGGTCTGGTAAAACTAGGTTGGGAAAACATTTTACCACCCCGGACCGCACTGCGAAATCTCACCAACCCACCCCAAATGCTGTTGCAACAAATTGGGATCCCCAAGCACATCACCCATCTGACGTATACTTATTCAGGTGCGCAAATGCCTTGGGTGAGTTTCATCGTTCACTTTGGCTTTTCAATTGCCTTTGCCATTATTTATTGTCTGTTAGCGCAAAAGTACGCAAAAATCACCATTGGTCAAGGGATGGTGTTTGGGTTAGCCGTTTGGGTAGCCTTTCACTTGATCATCATGCCCCTCATGGGTACCGTCCCAGCCATTTGGAATCAACCCATTGAAGAGCATATTTCCGAAGCCCTGGGCCATATGGTCTGGATGTGGACGATTGAAGTCTTCCGAAGTAATTGGGTATTGAAATACGGTCGTTCCCGTTCCCTATTAGATTAACCAATATTTGTAAAAAAATAGCAGGTCATCGACAATTCGGTGACCTGCTATTTTTCAAATTTTAACGTTAAGCTGTCGCGTGTTGACTAGCATCTTCAACTTTTTCTGCCGCTGGTGCAGGTGCTGGTTTGGCTTGACGATTGGCAAAGTACACGGGTACTGCCATGAATAACGATCCGCCAATGGCATTGCCTAAGAAGACTAATAGAATGTTTTGAATCAATTGACCTGCTGTGAAGCCAGCGCCAGCAAATACTCCTGCTGCCAGGATAAAGGCGTTGGCCACCACGTGCTGAAAACCGCAGACAACGAAGATCATGATTGGGAACCAGATCCCAAAGATTTTCCCAAAGAAGTCTTTACTCATAGCGCCGATGAAAATGGCCATACAAACTAAAATGTTACAGCCCACACCAGATACCACCATGGCTAACGGTGAATCAGATAACTTGGCCGTGGCCACGGCGATGGTCTTAGCCGCAAAAGCCCCTTCCGTCAAGCCAGTCACGTGACCGAAGAAATAACCGACTAAAGCCCCACCAACACAGTTGGCGAATAATACCAAGATCCAGTTTTTAATAACTGCGAATAATGACACTTTGCGCTTCATAAAGCCAAAAGTCATCACCATCATGTTACCGGTGACTAACTCACCACCCAAAAATGTGATGGCTAACAAGCCAATTGGGAATAAACAAGCGCCTAGGAAAGTTGAAAAACTGCCCCATTCCTTCGGGGTACTACCTGATACCCGGATAAACGCCAAATAGCCAATGGCAATATATGCCCCAGCCATGATTCCCAAGAACATTAGCTTGCCAAGCCCTAAATGACTCTTTCCCACAGATTTTTCAGACAATACGTCAATTGTCTCACTAGTTGTAATACTATGCATTGCGTCCTCCTCGTTGAGCGCCTAATATGTACTGTCTTATAACAGCAACTTTTTTAGGTCTCAAATTTACTCCAAAAGTGGCCATTCGTCGGCAAGAAGTTCCGATCAGCGTTACTAAATAAAAATTTTTATATAAAAAACATTTTATATATCTATGATTATAAAGCGCTTCCAGATTTAGTCAACAGGTTCCCTTAAACCTAGGGAATGCCCTGATTTGTTACTTATTTAACAAAAGAATAGCACGATTGGCGGGAAAATACCTGGATTTTAACCTGAAAAGCGAAAATTTATTTGCAAAATTCACTTGGTGTTATTAATCTAAGGGTAAGCAATTACTTATTTTAAAATTAGAAAATGAGGTGTCTCTTGATGCAATCAACTCGATCCAAGGTATTCATAACCATTTTGACAACCCTACTCTTACTACCCTTACTGTTATATAAAAGTGAAACAGTTCAGGCATACCCTGCCACTAATATCCCGATGTTCTCCTCACCCTATGACACATTAGATACCTATTACCCCTACCAATCCGTAGCAATAGTCAACGGCCAATGGGGTGCCAATCTCTTTGATCAAAATACCTCGGACAAACAATTCAATCGGGTCCTACCGGTCAATTCCCAATGGCAGATCTATGGCTATACCCGCCGCGCCGATGGCTATTATTTTGATGTGGGCGGCGACCAGTGGATTCAAGCTAATCAAGTGAAGGTCCCCGTCAGTAGTGCGGATGATGCCCAGTTGAACGTCTTGACCCATGATATTGATTATATTGTGACCACGACAGATGTTAATAATATTGTTGGGGGCAAAAAATATATCTATGATGTCGTGAAAGCTTTAGGGGACAACTTTGACGCTTTTATCGAGTTAGACCCGGGACAGTTGGTTGAAAATGATTACTATGGTTCAAACTACTACGTCCTTCAAACTCGATTTATGCTAGGTGGTAATGTGGCCCCAGCTTACCTAGGGGATGCTTGGGTCGTCTATAGCGATGGTACCGTCATCCGTTTAAACCGTTACGACTCACATATCCTCTGGTGGCAAGGTGCTATTCATTTAAATACGGATAGTTCAAATTAGTCTTGTGGACGATAAGCGAAAAACGCTTATCATTTTTTATAATCAGCATCAACCCCAGCTCTGGCCTTTTCCCCTAAAAAAATCCCCCGATAATCCTGGACAAAAGTTGCCAAATCAATGGGCGGTCGGCCTAAAATTGCCGCCACGTTATCATTGACTTCCGTAGCATTGCCCATTTGCGTTATGAAATACAGCATGGTCAACACATTGGCAAAGGCTTTAGGCATTCCCCGGTGAATCATGGTCCGGCGAAATTTCAATAGGCCGGGTTGACTGTAGGTGATTTTTTCGCCTAGGACCCGGGTCAGGATGGCTGCCACTTGCGTATAGGTCAAAGCCGCTGGGCCAGTGATATCGATCTTTTGCCCCAAATACTTGGCTCGGGTCAATACCTTGGCTGCCACGGCGCTAATATCTCGGGTATCAATAAAACTAGTTTGCGCGTGACCGCCGGGAATAAATAAATCATGGTGTTGTTGAATGTCGGCTAGGTGGGTACTGCTTAAATTCTGCATAAAGAAACTAGGGCGGATAAAGGTGTAAGGCAGCCCTAGTTTTTCAATCATCTTTTCAATTTTATGGTGGGGAGTCATGGGATTCTTAGCCACGCCCAATAAAGATACGAAAACAACTTGTTGGATGTTTTGGGTCTTAACATAGGTTAAAAATGGCCACATATCAGTTTTAGGCTTACCCAGTTGCGGTGGGCGCACGAAGAAAATCTTATCTATCCCCTTTAAAGCTCCGGGAAAAGTGCTGGGATCTAAGAAATCAAAGCGGCGAATGTCCAAATATCCAAATTTCGCCAAAAGCGTGGTGGTAGCTTCAGCCAAATGATGAGCGCCGACAATAACTTCCACATCGGCTTGTTGCGTTAAAGTTGCAATCAAAGGCAAGCCGATATTGCCAGTGCCGCCAATCACTAAAATTCGTTCCAATATATTAATTGCCCCCATTTAAGCGATTCAGTAGTTGGTTCAACTCGTTTTGTTCGGCAGCCGATAACCGTTGCAGATATTGGTTTAAAACTTGATTGCTAATATTTTGGAAAACTTCGACTTTCTCCCAACCATTGGGGGTCAACGTCAAAATCTTTTGCCGGCCGTCATTGGGATCAGGGGCCAGGGTCAAGAACCCCTTCTTGGTCAACCGCCCAATAATCCCCGACAGCGTGGGTTTATCCATATCCAATTGCACTGCTAACTGACTGGCCGTCAACTGGCTGGTGCCTTGACCCATGACCAGTTGCTGCAAAACGGCCCACTGTTGACTGGTCATCTCAAAACTGGCCAAGGCCTGATTTAAACTATGGCGCAATTGTTTGGCAATATTCATTAATAGATAACCTGTATTCATTTAAAAACTCCCCATAAAATCGTCTAGTTTGTACACTAACTATATCCGCTAGTAAAGTCAAATTTAAATAAAAAAACTTCCGGAGGATTGTTGATCCTGCCAGAAGTTATGCCGCTAAGTAGATAAATAAAATGAGCGCGTTCCCTAAAGCTAACCACCAGGGCAACCAGGTCCGCACCCCACCGTCCTGCCGAGCAATATAGCCATCCAGTCCCTGTATCAAGATTAGCAGGCCCGTGATGGTCAATAAATAGCCCCGATTCACTAGGAATAGGGTTCCAATGGCGCCTAACAGCAGGCTAAAGCTTCTTGCTAATACATAATTGGCATTGCGGCGGGCTTTGACATTGGTCCCCGCTGTGTTACGGGCAGCCACGGCAAAACCGCAACTCATTAAGGCACTGAAAGTGGTGATGATTGCGCATAGGTAATATAACAATTTTTTGACCTCTTGTTCTTTGAAGTATCTTTATTAAGACACAGTCTTAGTAAATTGGCAATATCTGAAAAAAAGAAAGGCCTTGCAGCGCAACTTTCACCTGCCTCATGGTCGAAAAAAACATCCAAGTAAACAGCGGCTGTCCTGTTCAATGGATGTTTTTTCAGATGTGTTTTGAAATTTTTAGTTTAAACTTCAGCTTTCACTTGGGCTTGCGCTTCGCAAGCGGCCACTAATTGTTCCAAGGTTTGGCTACCAAAGATGGTCTCCCCATCGTTAATGCGGGTAGCTGGGACGCTCATGATATGATGGTCCTTGCGATAAGCTGGAAATTCTTGGAGGTCGATCATTTCGGCACTGATTTTCGGATTAATCACGGCCATGTGCTGACAAGCGGCCACCACGTCTGGGCAGAAATGACAGGTCAAGGCCACGCCAATTTCAATCTGTAGTTGTGGTAATTGTTGAATCCGTTGCTTCAGTTCTGGATCCACAGCTTGGCCAGGGCCAGCTAGATTATAGATAGCTAACACTAACGAATTCAATTCATGGCCGCTGGGAATACCACTGAACTGTAAGCCAGTGGGTTGATCCTGGGCGTTTAACAATTGAATAGCTGGCACCCGGACATTTTCCGGATACTGCTTGGTGACTTTCAAACTGAGATGCTTGTCCATGGTCACAAATTCCTGGGCAAAGCCCAATAGGGTCTGGGTTTTGGTGGAGCCATCATCTAACAGCTGTAGCGTCACATTATCAGTTAACCGGGCAAAAATCGGTTGTAATTGTTGCTTGATTTCACTGGAGAACCACGCCCCGGCATGGGCTGGTTCGGGGGCACTAGCTTCAGAGATTTGCGTACTTTGACCCATATCTTTAGGCGCTGCTTTTGGTTTTGGTTGAACGGGATGTAACGGAATATTGAGTTTTTGCTTCAAAGCCGTCACATAATGCTCAGCGGTAGTGGCCGCAGTGGCCCCATCACTGGCAGCGGTGATAATTTGCCGTAAATCTTTAGCAACCACATCCCCCGCTGCGTAAACCCCAGGGACATTGGTCTTTTGTTCAGCATCCACTAAGACATAACCCTGGGCATTACAGTTGATCTGATCCTTAAACATGGCTGTGGCGGGTTTCGTGCCCACGTAGATAAACATGCCAAAGGTCATATCCCCATCAGCGACCTTATACTGGGTCTGTTCCCCAGTATGGGTGTCCTTGAACGTAGCGGTCTCCAAGTAATCTTTACCGCTGACACCAACCACTTCGGTGTGGTATTTGATATCAACTTTAGGGTTATTCAAAGCCTTGGCGGCCGTTAATGGGGCACAAGTCAACGCATCGGCGCGACATAACACCGTTACATGGCGGGCATAACGGGTCAAATAGTCCGCTTCTTCAGCAGCAGCGTAGCCGCCCCCCACAACGAACACTTGTAAACCACTGAATAATTCCCCGTCACAGGTGGAACAATAAGCTATGCCCTTGCCTCGAAATTCGCTTTCCCCAGGGAAACCAACCTCCCGTGGCTTAGCACCAGTGGCTAAGATCACACTATAAGCGCGATAATCTTGTTTCTTACCATGGAGTACTTTCACGTCTCCATTTAAATCCAGGCCAGTGATGGTATCGTTAGTAATGGTCACGCCAAAATCATCAGCCTGTTGGGCCATTTGCTGCATCAACTTGGTGCCACTGATCTTAGGGGCCGCCGGATAGTTCATGACCACGGAGGTGGTGGTGACTTGGCCGCCTACTTGATCGGCTTCCAGGACTAACGTGTTCAACGTTGCCCGGCCGGCATAAATACCAGCGGACAGGCCTGCGGGGCCAGCCCCCACAATAATAATGTCAAAAATTTGCTTGGTATCGCTCATTTACGCCACGCCCTTTACTTAAATCTTGCCAACAAGATCTAAGCTTGGTGTGATGGTTTCTTCACCAGGATGCCAGTTAGCTGGGCAAACTTTATCCCCGTGTTCAGCTACAAATTGGGCAGCTTCCAAAGTACGAACGATTTCACCGGCGTTACGGCCAATGCCCATATCGTTGATGGTGTAAGATTTGATCTTGCCTTCAGGGTCAATAATGAATACGCCCCGGAAAGCTTGGCCAGCATCTTCATCTAATACATCGAAGAAGCGGGCTAATTTCCCAGCTGGGTCAGCTAACATTGGATATTGCACCTTACCGATGGTATCCGTAGCTTCAGCCCAGGCTTTATGTACAAATTCTGAGTCTTCTGAAACGGAGTAAACTTCACAGTTGGCTTTTTGGAAGTCAGCGTAATGATCTTGTAGATCCCCTAATTCAGTGGGACAAACGAAGGAGAAATCAGCTGGGTAGAAGAAGAAGACAGCCCATTTACCTAAAACATCTTGTTTGGTCACTTGATGGGTGTCACCTTTTTGGTAAGCATTCACAGTAAATTCTGGTAATTCTTGATTAATGTAGTTCATGAGATAAATCCCCCTTATTTATAATAATTATTGTTTACTACTCAAGTATAATGAAAATAGTGATGTTAATCAAGCCTAACTTTTAATAATTATTGGAATTATTTTAAAATCAATCTCTAATGGTAATAATTATTGTTTATTTGCAATCAGCCTAAAACTTTCTTTCCTATCTTTACCTACTTCTATCATCTTCTCATACATATAGCCCCATTTGCTGGGACAAAATGCCATTATTGTACCTAACGCCTTGCCCTGTTTCCGTTATAGTTATGATGTTAATAGTTTAAATTCAATTTGTATCTTGTCGTCTGCTGCCTGATGGCATTATGCTGTTGAGCCTATTAGCTAATATATCTTTGGAGGGCACTAGCGTCAATGATTCTCGGCACTAAAGTACCGAGCTTGTCTCTCACCACCAAGTGGCGAGGGCATTTGGATAGATGCCTTTAGACTTACGCCTAACGCTATGTGGTCTAACAACCTTCCGGTCTCCCACGTAGTTTGCGTGTGATAAGCACGCGCTGTGTTGGCGTTACTTACTACTGGGTCTTACTTATCTAAGGATCCCAACAGCCCGATGATCGACTTCACCGGCAATTGAACAGGTTTACCCGTTCGCACTTTTTTTCTTTTTGAATTTGGGCTTTTTCACGCCATCGACGTACTGGGTACCCAGAAATTGAATATTCATGGCACCGACACGATCATCATTGGATTGGTAACCGCAATTTGAACATAGGTAGGCGTGCAGTTGGTGCTTACGATTCGTCTTCTTGATCTCACCACAGTGAGGACAGCGCTGACTGGTATAAATCGCACTAACCGTGATAACTGCAGCACCTGCCTGAATAGCCTTGTAGGTCAACAGCTGTTCCAGCTGATAAAACGCCCAAGATACTTGCTCATAGCGTTTATCTTTGACCGTCTTTTCTGTGGCAAAACGAACGTTGACCAGATCTTCTAAAACAAACAAGGTATTCGGTCCGTACTTCGCAACAAGTGTCTTAGACAGCTGATGGTTGATATCAGTCATCCAGCGGTTCTCTTTATTGCCTATTTGACGGATACGTCGTTTGGAATTTCTGGTATTGTGTTTTTGCAAACTAGCCCGCAGTGCTTTATAGTGGCGTCGTTTACGGTTGATGGCTTGACCATTGAAAAACGTTGTTTTTCCCTGGTCATCATAAGCGGTGACTAATTGCCGGATCCCCCGGTCAAGTCCTACGACGTGTTGCATATCAGTACGAGCCAATTCAGAAAATTCTTTATTGACTGCAATGTGTAAAAACCAATTGGTCCCAGACTTAATTAGTTTTGCGCCGCCAAACTCCCAGGTGCCATCCAGATATTGTTCAAAGCCAGTTTTTAACACAAAACGAGCTTTCACCCGACCTTGAAGCGTATTGATGGACAACTTTTCACCGTTTGCAACAATAGACCAATCCCGATTACGAACTAAGTCAGCTTGCGGGCGCTTGAAATAGATCGGCTTCCAAAGCCAGTGCAAGTCTCTGGGGACTTTTAGATAAATTTCTTTACCTTTTTTATCTTTTTTACCGGTGGCATAGGCCATGGGTTTGCGTCGCAATTGCGTCTGAACGGTTTTATAATTGGCAACCGTCGTTTTGATAGCGGAAATAGCCAACTGTGATTTCAGCCTAAACTGTTGCCGCAAGTTTCGATAAATCCTTTTGTGAATTTTGAGAACACTCAATTCAAAACCATTGTTAAAAATGTACTCAGAAACATGATTGCAGGCTGAGCGATATTGTTCACTGGTCTCGTGAAATTTAGCGGCATCAGCAGCGTTATCTAGTTTGAGTTTAGCCTTGACCGTTAGACTTAACAGCATTTTAATCACCCCTTCCTCTTATAGTTATTATAACTTATACAACAACTATAAAAGAAGAAATGTGCTCAAAATAGGCACATATTTATAAACTGTTTGAGTTCTTCAAACTCAATCGGAATTCCTCACGGGATTGAAATTCCATGTTTCCTTCCGATATTTTCATGAAGTTCAAGCAATTTTTTGTCGCGATTTTAATGGCGACTGCCTTGGCAACAATTGGCACCTTATTCATACCCCAGTCTGAGCAACATAAAGTTCAGGCGGCTTTTCGAACCAATGATACCTTTTATACCTATGACACAGTAGTAACGGTAGATGGTACTTGGGGTGCCAATCTCTTCACAGGCAATGATGGCAATAAACAATTTGATCGTATATTGCCTCAAAATTCCCAGTGGCGAACATTTGGTTATACCCGGCGCTATGATGGCTATTATTACTGGCTAGGGGGCAATCAATGGGTCCAAGCCAATCAAGTTAAGATACCGGTCAATAATCGCTGGGATGCCATGTTAAATGTAGTCGCTAAGTATGGCGATATTGAAAACAGCAACTATGACATTTATGGCAACACGGTTGATCCCGAACCTTGGACGGATTATGGGGACGGCAACAAATATATGTGGGTGGATGAAACACCAATCGACTGGAGTGCCTCTGAATACCGTTCTCATCTATATAAAGCCTATTGGGATGGTTCCGTGGAAATCGCCATGTAAACTTAAGTTTTGTTAATAGATCCCGACTGAAAAGCGACTAACTCAATCATGAGCGGGCCGCTTTTAAAATTTATTCGAATAAATAATTGGACCGTTCCAATATGTGCTATAATTATGGCAGCTTAATATAGAAAGGTTCGCTGCCGTTATGCCTAGTCCGACCCAGTCTAATCCCCAAGGTAAAAAAGAAGCCCTCGGTATTTTGTCCATCTCCTTGTTAACCATGACTCCCGGCATCGTTTCACCGACGCTGCCGGCCATCAGCAAAGCTTACCCTGCTGTTTCCCATACCACCATCGATTTGATTTCCACCCTACCGTCTTTCACCATGGCCCTCTTCGTTTTCTTGGGACTTTGGATCATTAAAGCCATTGGCACGAAAAAGACCGTGGAGTTGGGACTGGTTTTAGTCACGATTTCAACACTGTGTAGCCTCCTGGCCCCGAACATTTGGCTCCTGCTAGCTTCCAGAGCGCTGCTGGGCATTGGGATTGGCATGTATAATCCCTTGGCCATGAGTTTGATCACCTTTACATATAAAGGCCCTGAACAAGAACGCCTCTTAGGTCTGGAAAATTCCTTTCAAGGTTTAGGGGCCATGGGCGGGTCCATTTTAGTGGCCGGCTTAATGTTCATTCATTGGCGGGCGGCCTTTCTGATTTATGCGGTGGCTATCCCCATTTTGTGGTTCTACCACCGCTATGTTCCCGATATTGCCATTGAAAATAAAGGCACAGCTCACCAGCAAATCGCCCCAAAAGCCACCAATTGGGCGAAAATCGCCGCTTGCGGGCTGATCGTCTTCATCCTCATGGTGTTTTACATGATCGCCACGGTTAAAATCCCCACTTATCTAGTGGACAGCGCCATTGGTTCCGCCAATACCGGCAGTCTTTTAGTGGGTCTAATGTCTTTAGCCACAATCATCGCCGGGGTGGTCTATGGCCGCCTATACACCTGGTTACAGCGACAAGTTCTCCTGTTGGCCGGCATCTTAATGCTAGTGGGTTACCTGTGTTACGGGTTGGTGGCTAACCTAATCTTAGCCACCCTGGGGGCCTTTGCCGTGGGCTTTAGCTTTGGCATCTTTATCCCCATGCTCTTTGGGGAAAGCGCCCAGGCCGCCGATGTGGCCAAGGCCAACCTCGTGTCCACCATGATGATGATCTGTACGAACTTGGCCAACTTCACCTCGCCATTCTTCGCCAACCTCTTGCAGGGCAGCAGTTCCCAGCTCAAAGGCATCTTCGCCCACAGTACCTGGGTCATCGTAGTCCTGTTAGGCTTAATTCTCTGGTATAATTTCAAACAAAAAGCCACAAAAGTTGCAGCTTCTTAAATCCCACTTTTTTCTAAAGCGTTGGTCACTTGTTAATTCAAGTCCCCCAACGCTTTTTTACATCATTTTTAGAATAATTTTTCCCCGGGCGCGACCAGATTTGGCATAGTCTAAAGCTTGCTGGCTATTTTCAAAGGGCACCACCCGATCAATGACCGGCTTGATTTTACCCACCTCGATCAATTGGGTGATTGCGGCCAGCTGGCGGCCACTGGGTTGCATGAATAAAAACCGGTAGCGCACTTTGGCCTTTTTGGCCAGCCACCGCAACTTAGTGGTCAGGACATAAATACCCAACCGTTTGAAAATATTCAAGCCATAAGCCTTGGCAAATTCCGGATCTGGCAACCCGGAGAGGGAGACAATTTGGCCCCCGGGTTTGAGGATTTGAAAAGCCTTTGTTAAATTGTCCCCACCTAGCGTATCAAATACATAATCATAGTTTTGCAAGACCTGCGTAAAATCGGTTTGGTGATAATCGATCACTTCATTGGCCCCCAGTTCCCGCACCAAATCAACATTTTTAGCACTGGTGGTGGTTGCGGTATATACCCCTAGCGTTTTAGCCAGTTGCAAGGTAAAGGTCCCAATGCCGCCGGAACCGGCTTGAACCAGCAGTTTATCCCCTTTTTGCACCTGCATATAATCTGTTAACGCTTGATAGGCGGTCAGCCCCACCAGCGGTACGGCTGCCGCAGCTTCATAACTGAGATTTTTGGGCATGCTGGCAATGTCTGCTGGATCCACAGCAATGTATTGGGCGAAGGTGCCAATCCGATTTTTTTGAACCCGGCCATAGACCTTATCCCCCACCTGAAACTGCTGGACCTGGGGACCAACTTTGACAATCTCACCGGCAAAATCACTGCCGATAATCAACGGCATGGTGTAGGGTAATAACATTTTTAAATCCCCTGCCATGGTTTTGAAATCAATGGGATTGAGACTGGCGGCGTGGATTTTGACCAACACATCCCCGGACTGCATTTTAGGGATGGGCATCTGGCGCAGGCTTAAGGCTTGTTGGCCGTAGTGATCAATTGTAGCGGCTAACATTGTTTTTGGTATCATCTATGGGCGCTCCTATCGTTTAACTGTTTAAACCATTAATTGAATCATATTTATTTCTATGGCATTTGTCAAATTAATTTTCCCATGTTAAATTGTTGACAATTCTTAATGATGATGGTTTAATGGTTTAAAATAATGAACCAATAAAAAGGAGAAAAGCGCATGCACGACTTTACCCGCATCAAAAAAGAATTTAGTAACCTCAGCGAATTTTTAATTGCCCTGGGGGATGAAAAACGCCAAGCTATTTTAGTGGCCCTGATGAAGGATAAAGCCTGTGTCGGCCTGCGGGTCAACGACCTAACCGATGCCACTAAGTTGTCCCGGCCGGCCGTCTCCCACCATTTAAAAATCCTCAAGGACATTGGCTTGATCAGCGTCCGCAACGAGGGCACCAAAAATTATTACTTCTTATCCCAAAAGGTACCGCAAATCAAGCAATTGCAGACCTTATTAAATGATATCAATCAAGTGATGACAGAAAGCGGGCAAGCATAAATGGCAAAAGAAACCCAAAAAGTACTCGTGGTTTTAACCAATACCACTCAATATGGCCAGACCACCGACCCCACCGGACTTTGGCTGGGGGAAGCCACTGAATTTGTGGCGCCACTGCAAGCGGCGGGTATCCACGTGGATTACGTCAGTCCCAAGGGTGGGTTTGTCCCCCTGGACCCCCGCAGCATGAAATATACCAATCCAGAGATTATGAAAGTCTATAATGACCCGGACTTTCAACAGCGGGCTCTGACCCATTCCCTGGCGGCTAAAGATGTGAGTCCCGCCGACTATGCTGCTATCTACTTCACCGGCGGCCATGGGGTCATGTGGGACTTCCCGGACAACCCTGACCTACAGCGCTTAAGCTTGGCTATTTATCACCAGGGGGGTTATTTAACGTCGGTGTGCCATGGTATCGTGGGTTTGATCAATCTCAAAGATGACGATGGCCAATACCTGATCGCCAACAAGAAAATCACCGGCTTTACCAATATGGAAGAACGCCTCAGCGGCAAGCGTAAAGTCGTCCCTTTCCTGAGTGAACAAGCCGCTAAACAACATGGTGCTAATTTTCAAAAAGTCCGGGCCTATGGTTCTTTTGCCGTGCAAGACGGACAGCTGATCACTGGTCAAAATCCTTTTTCACCAGCCGCCGTGGCCAAATTATTGCTGCAAAATTTATCAAAATAAGGTTATTTATAAATCACACTAGCCGACTTAATTGCGATAATACTTCGCAGTTAGTCGGTTATTTTGTTGCCTAAAAACAGACTAGTTTGCTTTACAAGTTAGTTGGGTCATTGTATACTCTAGTTGGTAATACATACTAGTGGATCGGAGGGGATGTTGTGGCTAGCGATTTAAATACCCAACTGTTGAAAGGCACTTTACAGGGCTGTTTGCTGATCTTATTGAGCCACCAAAAGTTATACGGTTATGCCATTAGCGAAGCCCTTAGCACCTTTGGCTTTGCCGATATTCCCAAGGGCACAATTTACCCACTTTTACTCACCATGGAAAAAAAGCAACTGTTAAAAAGTGAGCGCCAGCCCTCTCCGGATGGCCCCACCCGCAAATACTATGTCATTACGGCAGCTGGCAAGCAGGCCAGAGATGAATTTATCGCTCAATGGTCTACGTTGACCAATAATGTTGCCACCCTCATGCAAAAGGAGGATTTCGATGAAAGCTGATGCCTTTAGCCAGCAGAATCTGGTTTTGCGCCAACAACTGACCCCAGAAAACCGGTCTTATTATGAAGATATTATTGTCTATGTGCGTGGCCGTTCCTTTTTTAAAAATGATCAGGTGGTGGAACAAAGTCTCTTAGAAATTCTCCAGGATTTGATTGACGCCCAAAATCACGGTCAAAGTGCCGCGGATTATTTCGGCCATGAGCCAGCGGTCACCGCCAAAGCCCTGCTGGACGCCATTCCCCGCCAGCTGGACGCGTTTATCCTATTTAATCTGAAACTATTCATTTTCATGTTGCTAATCACCAGCATCCCCAATCTGGTTAGCCCCAAAGTCCCCCTGGATTACGGGCGCATTTTAATCATTGCCGTGGTTGCCATTCTGTTAGCCTGGCTGGTCCTGTGGGTCTTTGGCACCCTGGCCTTTATTAAATTCAAGCGACCCCAAAAAATTGCCCTGGGTATTGGCGCCGGTTTGCTTTACGCCGGCCTTATCGGCGGTTCGATTTTTATTCGGACCCCCTTCAAAGCCCACTTGCCAGAACTTGGTACTTTAATTGGCCTATTCAGCTTATTACTCGTGGGTATTGTGCTATTGATCAGGCTAAGAAAACACGATTTGGGGACGAAAATGCTCATTGGTTGGTTGTTGTTTTATGTAGTTTTAGGCATTGCCACCCGCCTACCGGGTATCAGCACCGTCTTAAATCGCCCGGTTAACTTTGGCAATTATAAGTGGCTTTTTTACGTAGCCTTAGTGCTGGCCGCCCTTATCGGTGGCGGCGGCACCTGGTGGTATCTGCGCCGGCATTCTGATTAACTAACTCGTTTTCATAACATTTCATCAGGCTAAAAACATGTAGGAGAGTAATCGATGGGAAAAAATTCAAGGAAAATATCCCCAATGATAATTGAACAAATTGCAGTTAATTCATTAGAGCGTAAACTTATGAATATTGAAGATGTGGTACCGTCCTTTAATAAAAGCGACAAGAGTCCCTTATTCGATGGACATATTTATTTTAGTAATTCATCTGATGGAAGAGATCCGAGTATTGAAAACATGAGCATGATGCTAAAAGTACAGATTAAGGGAACAACTAAAAAAAATGTGAATAGTCGAAATCACCCCTATAGCGCTCTATCAAAAAATTATTTAAAAAAACTCCAAGAAAATGGTGGATGTTTCTTTTTTGTTATATATATATCAGAAATCGAAAATAAACCGACTTTTTTCTATTCTGCCCTAACGCCAATCAAAATTGAAAATATATTGAAATTCAGCAAAGGTAAAAAAACAACAACTTTACATTTGCTCGAACTACCAACAGATCCAAAGGAAGTTTATGCTCTTCTAAGACAAGGATTGATTGACTTTAGCCCAGAAATTGCGCAAGTCTTCCCTCAAACTAATTCTTCGGAACTGACAACCACACAGGTTTTAACATCAAAGCAGTTCAATAACCTTCCACAACTATTTGACAATCGTGAAATTATTGTTTATTCGATGAATAACGGTATCAAAACCCCCGCATTTATTATGACGAAAGAAAACACTGATATTTTTACCAAGCGTAAATTTCGAAACATTAAATTTCCAAATGGAAATCGATTTTCCGGTTATGCTACTGCCAATATAAGTGAAAAACCGCTGAATAGCCTACTAATACGTACCGGCTTAGAGCATAAAATCAAACTGACACTTGATGCAGTTGCGCACACTGATAAAATGAAAATATCAATTTCGATTGATTCTTCTGATAATATAGACAACGAAATTTTTAATGTAGGAACTCTTTTGAGCCTGAGGAATAGTTCAGTAATTGAGTTCGACGATAACAAATTACCAATTGAACTAAATTACGCGGCTTTAGAAGTGAAATCATTTTTTGATAAATTAGACTCACGAATTAAAGAACTAAATATTATAAAAGAAGCATCAAAGAAAACCCATATTGATCTATATAACACAAATAATTTCAATGAAGAAGAATTAAAAACGCGAAATAATTTACTAGGACTATTCCAAAGTAAACATCGGGAAACCAATCCATTCCTATTCCATGCTAAATTTAAAAACGATTCACATATAATTATTATTACTGATGAAATGGTTTGCAGCCTCTACTCACCAAATGTGGCAAACCATATTTCTGCTAGAATAATTTCAGAAAATACTGGTAAGCCAATAATTATTAACCCTTTTTTAAATGTTACGAGCAAAATACCAATAGAAAAAATATCTGATTTCAATCCTAATTTAGTCATAAGTTGGTTTAAAAATAACATGCAAAAAATTAATGACCCAGAAACTCACAGTTTTTACAATAATGTTGCATTAAATTTGATTCACGCATATGACACAAGGAAAATAAGAAAATTTGCTGATTTAGCAATATATATATTGAAAATAATTGAGCAGCTTGATCCTGACAACAATATTTATTTTTTGAATCATATGCAGACTATTGTGAGAATTAATCGACAATTCCATGCTGAAGAAATTGCAAGATTAACCCATCTTATGACGGCAGAAAACATTGAAATTTCATTTGGTGCCAAAGTTATTCTAAGTGTTGCTCATAATGAAATCTTTAAAGATTTCATTAAACTATCACCCACACTGCAAAAAGGACTTCAACACAACCCAATTTGGGAGTTAATGGATAAAAACATTAAAAAGAAAATTTTAGACTGTCTTCAGGGCTAGCTACCACGGAGATACACTAATATGTCTAATTAATGTTGTCTCTAGTAACTATTCACAATTCTGGGTTTCATTTGCTTGGTACCTACTTGGTAAGATACTTCGCAAACAGTGGTAACATCAAATGCCGTAATCAAACGGCGGTAACATCAAATACTGTAATCACAATCCAACAATTAGCTCAATTAACAGGAGTACGTTGTTGGGCTTTTTTAATATTGCTTTTTTCATAGTATATTTTCCATTTTTCAATCCATTATGATCAATCAATCCCCTACCAAGATTAGTATGGACATATTCACCAAATTGTCCTTTGACTGAAAAAGCCAATGTTTGCTAACCTTTTACGAAGTAATTATTTTCACCTTTCGTCGCAAACTACCCTGATTGCTAGTCCCGTTACGTAGTTATTCCCGGGGTTTGTTGTGACTTTTATAACAAATAGGCAAATCAGGTTGACCACATATCTGGAGGAAAATTAACATGAAAAAGCAAGTGATTCGGGCTAAATATCAACAGACTTATCCCCATCATCCCCAAAGCACACCCCGACAAGTATGGTGGTTTGGCGTGGCTGCCCTTATGCTACTCTTATTTATCGCCATTCCGAAAATAACCGCCATCCCCCTGACCACCTCAGCTGGTGTGACACCACCAGCCCACAATCGCGCTACGCTAAACGCCCATAAAACGTCAGCCAAAACAACAGCGGTGAAGTTTAATGACGGTGAAGCCACGATTCTTAAGGAAGCCACTTATCAACCGAATTTTTTGGATTTATCCTGGGGTGGTACGGATGTGAAAATTGATCAGGTCAAGGTTCTCAAAATCAGGCCCATCACTTCCGAAGATGAAAATGACCGGGTTTATCATGGCATGGTGATGGTTCATTTCAATATTTCTCCCAGCCAAGATATTACCATGTCCCCCACTCAAGGCGTTCTGGTGACCAGTGATGGCCAGCAAGTCAACGCTGACAGTTATTCAAGTGATACTTTCGACGGCGATATCGCTAAAGATGTCACCAAGACCGGCAACGTGGTCTTCTTTTTGACTGCCATGGATGATCCTAAGGCGATTAAGTCGATTCGGCTGAAGTGGGATGCCCATTATGATGGCGTTAGCTTTGATGATACGACTAATTTCCATGATTATGATGTGACTTTGAAGCTGCGCTAGGTTAGAAATATATCTCAAATCATATTTAGTTTATTTTCATTACAAAAAGCCTTCTGAGACCATCTAGAAATCCGTTTACTTCTAGGTTCTCAAAAGGCTTTTTCTCAAGGCGTTTTCCATGAATTATAGCGAACTGGTGTGTCTTTCATCTTAGGATAATATTGGTAAGTCTTGTTCATGTTTTCCCGATATATTTTGGGAATTGCTGACCAAGAAATAAACATAATCCGCTGCACATAAAGTCCCTTATGCTTCACAATGGCATAATGCCGATCAGGTGCCGGTGCCATACCACCAAAAAACGTCAATCTTGTGGCCTGACCAAACTCATCATCCAATACTTCAATGTCTTTGTAGGGACTGCCCTTTTCCACATGGCCATCTTTGGTTTTCGTGGGCAATGTGGCATAGCCAGTCTGCATGGTCATAAAGGGGTTAAACCGATCCACCCACTGATTCTTATACTGGTAGACATTGAAAAATATCGATAAGCCCGCTATGACAAAAACGATAAATGCCAAAATAATTTTGTATACACGTTTCATTTTGATATCCCGGTCAATTTTTTGTACCATAACGTCATCCCCTCTGATAAATTGATCAATGGAGATTTGGAAAACATCACTCAAGGCCAGCAGCATCCCCACATCCGGATAGGTCCGGCCGTTTTCCCAACTGGAAATTGTCTTATCTGAGACATGTAATTTCTCAGCCAGTTGTTTTTGGGTCCAGCCAAATTGCTGTCGATATTTCTTCAGTTGCGTCTTAAGTGCCATTTTCCCTCACTCCTCTCTTTCAATTTAGCAAAGAACGGTCATTATAACGACCTACAAACCCCATAGACACACTAAATCCAGCCCTATGTTTTGTAGAGCTGGATTTAGTGCCCGTTATAACGGCGTTACGATTCAAGAATTTCATGATGATTGGTTACCACTTCAAAATGAGTCTTGCCTTGACGATTTAAATGATAATTAACTTGCCGCGATTCATCAACCCCCGCAGGAAATTGTGAGTACAACCAACGATTATGCGTCAATAAGAAGAACTGGTAGTCTTGAAAATCAATCAATAATTTCCGAATCTCTGTGGCAATCAAATGTTGGCTATCACTATCACAAGCAACCATTGGATCGTCAAAGATAACTACCTTAGTTTGCAGCATCTCACTTTCAACTTTTCTTAAATTATAGATGAAATAAAGAAATGCTAATACATTCTTTTCCCCTGAGCTTAGCGTTCGAATATCTCGCTCAGCACCGAAGTAATCCACAATTTTATAAAAGCCCGTCGGTTCTTGATCAGCTGCCATTAATTTTAAAGTAAAACTGTTGTGCCCTAAATTTCGGAGTTGTGCATTAATTGTTTCTCCGGCATCTATCTCCACAAGCGTTTGTCTAGTAAGTTGTGCAAGTTTCCCTTTTAATTGACGCATTGTTTGCCGCCTATTTTTCAGTTCTAAAGATTTGCTTCGATACTTTTGTTCTTTAACTTCATAATTTCTCGCTTTATCTTGATAGTTACATTCTATCATAGCTTCAAAAACATAATGTAATCGCAAATTATCCTTAGCTTTCACAATCTCGTTGGCCAAATTTTTGTCATATTGCTGATTAACTTTGAATAGCGCATCATATTCAGTTTGAAGGGATCGAAAATCCTTAGGAACATCTATATTAGTCGGTGCCACGACTTCAAATAAATGATTTTGTTTATAAGACAATCGTTCCTTTAGCCCGTTCAAGAAGTTTAATATACCGTCTCGTTGGTTATTTGCAGCAACAAATATTTGTTGTGCCTGCGTTTGATACTTACTATGCCAAGTGCTTAAATCAAACTCAAATGCAGAAAATAAACTTTGGCAAAGTGTATCCACCTTTGCTAGCCCCTGCGCCACTCGCCGCTCTAGTTTTTGAACCTCATCAGAAAAATAATCATCTAGCATTTGCCAACGAGCTTCAGAAATCTCACTACCACAAAAAGCACACCGTTCATCTGGTACATGTTGATGCAATTGCATCCCCATCCATGCAAAATTTTGCTTCTTTGGATTATCTTGCAACATTTGAGAAATTTTACTCGGCGTTACTTGTGTTGCTAGAACCTCATTAGTGGCTTCTATCAATTTAAATAGATTTCCTAGTTTTGGGAAAGTCAACTTCGACAGGTCCTGTAATGGGCTAGCCTGAATCGTGTGTTGGTTTGCTTCCAATTCATGCGTATTCAGTTTTCTGGCATTTACGGTATCTTTAGCAAAATGGTTTTTATTGTAAATAGGTCCTGTTAAAAAAACATGAGCTCGTTTAATTTCACGAGCATGTTTACGCCGAATTCTTTCTAAATTTTTATATTGCTTAACCGCTGTTTTTTTTAGCCGATTATTTTGTTCATATAGTGATGGTTCGTCTGAATTGACCTGTATGGTAGGTTGAATGTCCGCTTTGATGATATCGATCTGTTGTTGAATTTGATCAACCTCATCTTGTATTTTAGAATTCTTCTGGCCTAAAGTAATCGCATTCAACCTTGGATTTTCACCAATAAATTGTTCAAATTCCTGAAAGATATGCATATTTTCTTTCTGATGATATTGATTAAAAATAGCTTGAACTAATTTTGATTTTCCAGTGCCATTTCGACCATAGATGAAATTAATTTGCTTAAATGTTGTTATCTTCTTATCCGCAAAAACATAATAATGCTTGGACAAATCTAGTTGATTAATCATTTATGCCTCCCACAATGCTTTACAATAAATTACGTTAATAAACTGTAAAACAATGCCCGGCATAAATTAAAACGTTCAAACTAAATGATCAGCAATCATCTGGTTTGAATGTTTAGGTCCCTAGTTATATTCGTTTAGTTTAACATCCCGCCTCATCACTATTAGTTCCTGACAAGGACCAACAACCCTTATTTAGACTCAATCAAGCGCTTAATACTATTGAAATGGGTCCGCTTCAATTTAATCATACCCAAATCATTGTGCAGGGCCACGCAGGCTCTTGCTTCCAGGTCAATAAACTCGGTACCTTTGACTTGGTTGATGGGATTTTGCGCGTTCTTAGGCAATTTATCCACACATAATTTCAAAGCTTGTTTCAATTTCCCAAAATATTCCCGATCAGTACTGTTGCGCTCTTGGTAAGCTGATTGGCGAATGCTGTCCAGCAGATATTCAATATTCGTGGGCATTTTCGGCTCAACCACTGGCACGTTGGTTTCCGGCGCAACGGTATGCTGCCATAGCCGTTGGTATAAGCCGGACAAAATCAACAACTCCTGGTTGCGGGTATTGGGTTTATCTGGGAGATAACTGATATGGGCGGCGGTCAATTGCTGGGAAGTAGCCCGGGAAGACAAGTTCACCACAAAGTCCGCATATTGCAAGCCAATAACTTCCCGGCTGTTTCTAGCTGTCAATTGCAGATGTTTCACCCGGCAGCCCAGTAAAGGCAGATAAGCTTGCATGATCTGTTCGGCAATCACCAAACTATCGGCATTAAATTCAAGCCGCATATCTAGTACAATTTCAAAGTTATCAATACTGGCAAAGTCTAATACCGAAATGGCGTCTAAAGCCGCCAACAAATAAGGCGCTAGATACGTCAATTCCGAAACCTCATGATATTGGGTTTCCACCGTGGTATAAAAAGCCTTCAATTCATCCGTATCTGTGCCGGACAATACCTGGCTGACAACCTTCACATTTTTGCCCGCCGCCTTGACCTCATCCCCGGGCCGCCACCCCAACGGATACAAGGTATTTTTAAAATTGTTAAACGTATGGCTGGAGGTAGCAAAGACACAGGATACATTCATTCTTTTAGTATGACCGGCATTGCCCAGAAAAGTTTCATCGATGTACAGCTTGGCGTGATGAATATGTGTTTTCAGAAAAGCTGTCAGCTTCTTTTCCGTTTGCTTAGAAATATTTTTCCCGGCCAATACCCGTTTTAAGGTGGCCAAAGAAATGCCGATATCTTGGGCCTGTAGCTTTAAATCCGAATAATTAAGTCTTTGTAACGCTTGAACAAAACTCATGTTCTGGCTCCCCTTGTTTAAGACCTATGATACTTCAATCATAATTGAAACACTGCTGGCTCGCAAGGCTGGCCACTTAAATTTCAAAACATAACGCCTGTTTTAGCTCATATCCCCATAAAAAAAGTCCCATATTCTGGGACAACTTGATCAACTGTTTGATTTCTGAAAAGGATTTGGCAGGTGATTGGCTTGCTTTTCCTGACTGACATATTGGCGCTGCTGGGTAATAATATCTGACGCATTGGGCTGGTTATAAACATCGAGTTTATAATCAATTTCTTGTAAATTCTCCCGCAATTTCTTCTGTTGGGCCACTACTTGCTGGCGATGGGCCGTCAACAGGCGTTTGCGGTCGGCAATAGTGGCGGGGCCAGCCATGCAGTAGTCAATGTATTGCTTGATATCACTGATTTTCATGCCGGTATCTTTCAAGCAACAAATAGTATGGACAAACCGCAAATCAGACTCGGTGAATTCCCGATAACCCGAGGCATTGCGCCCCACAAAGGGCAACAAGCCCTGCTTGTCATAATACCGAATCGTATAGATGGATAAGCCGAATTTTTCAGCAACTTCTTTGATTGAATAACCCATAATTGTCTCCTTAAACTTTAGCCTTGCCCTCGACCATGGTCTAGGGTTTAAGCTGAGTTTAAATCAAGTTAACCGACAACACAACTCAAAGGAGTCTATTATGACAAAAAATGTTTTAGTCACCGGTGGCACCGGCTTTTTAGGACTACAAATCATCTTACAATTGTTACAACAGGGCTATCAAGTTCGCACCACCTTGCGCTCACTGGACAAACAAGAGCAAGTCCGGGCCACCTTAACCGCTAATGGGGTGCAAAACCTCGATAAATTAAGTTTTGTGGTGGCCGATTTAACCAAAGATGCCGATTGGCCAGCAGCCATGCAAGACATGGATTACGTCTTAAGTGTAGCGGCGCCGGTATTTGCTTATGCCCACAGCAACGAAGCCAATTTAATGCAACCGGCTATTGATGGCACCTTGCGCATCTTAAAGGCCGCCCAATCAGCTGGAGTCAAGCGGGTGGTGATGACCGCCAACTTCGGCGGGGTGGGCTTTAGCAATCATGATAAAAACACCGTCACCACGGAAAAAGATTGGACCGATCCCGCTGAACCTGGTTTATCCCTATACGAAAAATCCAAACTCTTAGCGGAACAAGCGGCTTGGCAATTCGTGCAAGACCCTAAGAATCATCTAGAACTGATCACCATCAATCCCGTGGCCATTCTTGGGCCGGCCTTAAGTGCTCATGTTTCCGGCAGTTTTGGGCTGATCAATAATTTGCTAAATGGTTCTATGAAACGCCTACCCAATATCCCTTTGAATATTGTGGACGTCCGGGATGTGGCCGCCTTACACATTCGGGCCATGACAAATCCAAAAGCCGCCGGGCAACGCTTCATTGCCAGTGCCGATGGCCAAATCACCATGCCCCAAATGGCGGCGTTGATCCGCAGCAAGTATCCTGAACTGGCACCGAAAATCCCCACCAAGACCATGCCGGATTGGCTGATCAACATCGGGGCTTTATTCAACCAACGAGCCAAAGAAGGCCGTTTAATGTTAAATATGAATCGCCATGTGAGCAATGCCAAGGCCAAAGAAATATTGAACTGGCAACCGGTGGGGAGCATTGAAACAACTATCTTAGCCACGTTAGCCAGCATGGCTAAATTTGGCTTGGTTTAACAATAACCTTCGGAATTACATTAAATAAAAACTGTCCTTACTTTAAAAAGCAAAGACAGTTCAAAATCTATTTATGTCGTTTCCGATAAGCGTCCCTTATTGTGTAATGCAGCCAAGTCGCAACAACCAGTCCAACAGCAGTCAAAACTAATGTCTTAACCGGCATTTGGCCATCGGAAGTTGCAACCATGATGATTAAAATTAGTGCAATTGGTAAAACGTAACGCCATAAAATGGTTTTAACGGTTTTCATATCAAATCAGCCCCTTAAACGAACCTGCTAACTGATACTGATATCTATTATATAACACATTTATTTAAGCTAATCAATTAAACAATCTACTAGTCAAAAACAGCCATCATCCCATGATTACCATAGGATGATGGCTGTTATACATACAGCATTTAAATTGCTACCAACCATAACCGCCAACCGGTCGTTTCAACCAGTCATACCATTGATCATCTTGCAAACGCAGGACAGTCACGGAAGCCCCGCGCATGCCATAAGAGGTTAAATAAGTGCCGGTTTTAATGAAGGTTGGGGCCAGGCCTTCTAGGGTCAACAACTGGACCACATCATTGGTGAAGACATATTGATCCATCAGGGGTAAGCCCCCTAGCCCGTTGATCAACACGGCTAATTTCTGCCCTGTGGCAAATTGGGCTGCAATGCGAATTTTATTCACCAATTCCCGGGCCAATAACTCCGAAGATTCTAAAGGTTCGTTGCGATAGCCGGGTTCGCCATGGATGCCCACCCCGTAGGCCACCTCATCGTCGGCTAAGACGAAGCTGGGTGCCTGGGCCCCGGGGGTTTCGGTGCCGGATAAAGCCACTCCCAGGGTATAGAGATTATCGTTGATGGCCTTGGCCAAGGCGGCTAGTTCCGTTAACGTAGCCCCCTTGTCGGCCGCGGCGCCTAACAGCTTGAACATCAACACTGTCCCGGCTACACCCCGGCCGCGGGTCTGGCGGGTCTTAGGGTCCACGGATTGATCGTCAGATACCAAGACCACCTTCACGTTATAGCCATCGGCGTTTAAAAAAGTGGCCGCCGCAGAGAAGTTTTGCACGTCTTCTTGGAAGTTTTTCACGATAAATAAATAATCATGATGACTATCCAAGGCGGTGATGGCCCGGACGATGGCCGTGCTATCAGGTGGTGTAAAAATTGGGCCGGTGATGGCAACATCTAGGAGGCCAGGCCCGATATAGCCGAAATCCAGGGGTTCATGGCCACTGCCCCCGCCGCTGACCAGCAAGACTTTGCGGCCGCTGTTGGGGTTAGCCAAGGCACTCACTTCCCCCAACCGGCGTAATTCAGGGTGGCCATACTGAATGCCCTGAATCATCTGGTCAATGGCCAGCGCTGGATCATTTATTAATTTTTTCATCAGGAACATCCTTTCTATACCACCATCATCAGTCGAAAAAAGACCGCTAGGGGCCCTTTTTCTTAATCCTACTGATTTACCCCCGCCATTGCAAGAGCTTTATTGACAAATACTGGGCGAATGTCGTGGCTACTTTCATAACCATGGGCATAGGCAGAAGCTGCTTTCATGGCGTTGACCACCATCTCAGGGGTCACGGTGAAAGGCATGTTTTTCATGGTTTCATCTGGGGCCGTGGCCAATTTACCGATTTCCAACAATTCGGCATCGGATAATTGATCCAAATGAGTAGCTTCCAAGGTGATAGGTAAGCCCAGGGTCAAGTAGAATTCAATATATTTGTTCAGTTCATCATGAGGTGTACCTTGCAATACCAATTCCACCATGGTACCAAAAGCGACTTTCTCACCATGGGTCAAGCTGTGGATCTCCCCGTGAACCGCTGTAAACCCGTTATGAATGGCGTGGGCGGCGGCCAAACCGCCATTTTCAAAACCTAAGCCAGATAGTAACGTGTTAGCTTCCACGATGGCTTCTAAGGCTGGGGTAACCACGTGGGCTTTGTTGGATTCAACAGCTTCATAGGCATATTCCCACAACACGCGTTCACACTCAGCGGCGATGGCCCGACCGGCAAAGGTGGCTTTACCGCCACCCATGGTCACGCCATGCTTTTTAGCCGTGGCTTTAGCTTCAATATTGGTGGCCATGGCATCGGAGATACCGGATACTAAGGTGCGCACGGGGGCATTGGCGATCACTTGGGTATCCACTAAGACCAAATCACTATGCCGCGTATAAAATTCATATTGATCAAACTGGCCATCTGGGGTATAGAGCACGGATAACCCAGCCGTAGGAGCATCGGCAGAAGCAGCAGTAGGCGCAATCACCAAGCGGGCATTCACAGCTTGGGCGATGGCTTTACTGGTATCCAGGGTTTTACCGCCCCCAAGGCCGATGACCATATCCACTTTGGCATCCCGAGCAATCTTCGTGATCCGAGTAATTTCTTCCACAGAGGCTTCGCCGCCAAATTCCACCCGGGTGACCGTGAAACCATTGTTCTCCAAATAACCCGTAAACGCATCCCCAGCAATCGGCCAAACAATTGCATCAGCCATCATTAAAACTTTTCTCCCCAAGGGGTGTAAATAGTCTTGGCATTGTTCTAAAATCCCGGCACCTTGTAAATACTTATCTGGACTAACAAACATTAACGCTTCACTCATGATATAACTTCCTTTCAGTTTGACATCACAAAATCAGTTATTATTTGATCCTTAACGGCTTTAACTGGGCTTCAATTTCCAAACGGCCGACGCCAGCTTGGGCCAGGGCCGCCGCAGAATAAGCGCTTTCAACAAAGGCCGTGTCATAGCGATAAATGGCCCGGGTGCTCATTTCAGCCACCAGATCCAAAGTCATTTTGGCGCTGCCTAAATCGTAGAAAACCATTAATTCATCCCCAGGATTGGCCTCAATGGCTTGGGTGATCTTGGCGGCATCTGTGCCCACCTCATAATCAGCGGTGCCCCCAGCTAAAGTCAGGGGCACGTCTGGGGCCACTTGTTGAATCAATTTGGCAATCCCTTGGGCCAGCTCAGCCACATGGGATACCAGTACAATACCAATGGTCATCTTACACAACTCCTTTAAGGCGCTTTCAATTTTTCTTAGCAGGTTTGCCGGTTACAAATCAGTCCCGTTTTTCATGGCAGGATTGGGGCTAGTTTTTAAATCCGCTTGGGCCAGCAACAAAGCCTGGAACAATTCCTGGGAAGAAACCGCCCCGGGATCCAAGTGCCCCACGGACCGTTCTCCCAGATAAGAAGCCCGGCCTTTTTTAGCCTGCATGGGTTTGGTGTTGGCTGCTAATTGGGCTAACCCAGCTGAAGACAGGGTATGGTGTTCCAACATGGCTGGCACATAGGCCCACACATCTAGCATGGTTTTATCCCCAAAATTAGCGCCACCCCGGTCAGCGATGGCATCCGCCCCAATTTGAATCAATTGGTCCAATTGTTGGGTATCCGTGGCGGCTTTAGACATTCTTAAAAATGCCGAGCCATATAAGGGACCAGCTGCCCCGCCCACTTTACTGATCAAAGCAAAAGCAATGGCTTTGAGCTGTTCTGCCACGGATTGGTCCGGTGTTTTGAAGGTGTGCATCACCGCACTCATCCCCCGGGCCATGTTATCCCCATGGTCCCCATCGCCAATTTCCGCGTCCAAACCGCTGAGATAGGCCTTATCCGTTTGAATCTGATGGTCAAAAGCGGCCATCCATTTAAAAAGTAATGCCTCATCAAGCATAGAAAACCCTCCTTCCGGGCACTTTTCCTGACAACTCGCCCGGTTCTTACTTACGAGTTAAGCATAAGACACCGCTTACAAAAATATAATGGACAAATTTTAAGGTGTGTCCGCCGCCTAGCTTGATGGCCGGTGATTGGTCAAGAGGCCTTGAATACTGTCACTTAAGTAGTTTTGCAGCAATTGCATTTCCTGGTCTAAGGTAGCTTGGGTATCGGTGACCAACCAGCGCTTCACCTCGGCCACCAAGCCCATGGCGATCACCCGCTGGGAAAAGGCCGCTTGGGCGTCAGTGGTGGTGAGGTGGGCCTGGGCACTGATATCCGTATAAACAGCGCGAATCAAACTCTCAATATGCTGGGAAATGACGGCCTCGGGGGCATTTTGATCATGAATCGCAAAAACTTTAATATAAAAATCCCGATTGTTTTGAAAATAACGTAAAGTGTGGGTCAGAACTAAGGTCCAATGCTCATAATCCAGGTTGTCGTTGAGGACCGCCTTGATTTCATCGTTGTAAATCCAAGTGAGCACATCGTATTTATCGCGGAAATAGTCGTAGAAACTCTGCCGCCGAACCTGGGCCTGGTGCATGATTTGGGTCACCGTGATCGTGTCAAAGTCCTTAGCAATCAGCATTTGTTTCACCACCATCGCCACTTTTTTTTGCGTGATGTAACTCATCAGATTCACCTCCTGCAGATTTGTCATAAAAGCATTATACCCTGTCCACCCACTTTACAGGCGTTTTTTGGTCATTTAAGGCTTAGCCTCAAATTGGGCTTACCAAGCGATGGTGGCCGCGGGGGCGTTTAATAACGTGTGCCAATTGTCCTGCAGCTGACACAAGGTCAAGGACACGCCGTGCATATCAATGGCCGTCACTAAATTACCCACCTTGGTGAAGGTCACTTTAATGTCCCGCTTAGCCAGGTCGGCCAAGACGTCATTGGCGAAGACATACTGTTCCATCAACGGGGTGGCCCCTAGCCCGTTCACAACGACGGCGAACTCATCGGTGGCCTGCAGATCAAAATTGCCTAGAATTTTATCCACCAGATGGGCAGCAATGGTAGCGGAGGGCGCCATCTTTTCGGTGGCATAGCCCCGTTCGTTATGGATACCCACCCCATATTCCATTTCATCGGCTTGCAGTTCGAACCCGGGATGATCCACCCCAGGTACCGTAGCGGCGGTCAAGGCAATGCCAATAGTCTTGGTGTGGTCAATGACGGCTTGGCCTAGGGCTGCTAATTCATCTAGCGTTGCCCCAGCTTCGGCGGCAGCGCCACAAATTTTCTCCACCAAAATCGTCCCGGCCACACCCCGGCGGCCTTGGGTATCGGTGGCATCAAAGGCCACATCGTCATCCACGGTGATGGCTTTGACTTGAATATCGTCATACTCTGCCAATTCCTGGGCCATGGCGAAGTTCATCACATCCCCGGCATAGTTTTTCACGATCAACAACACCCCAGCCCCGTGATCCGCATAGCGAATAGCCGCGTAGATTTGGTCCGGTGTAGGAGACGTATTGATTTGCCCGGCTATCGCCGCACTGAGCATGCCAGCGCCCACATAGCCCAGATGTAGCGGTTCATGGCCAGAACCCCCGCCAGATACCAAGCCAACTTGGTGCCCGGCTTTAAAAGCCGCATCCCGCCGCCCGATGGCTTGGGTATTAGGTATTTGTTCCACCAGTTGGGGATAACTTTTCACTAACCCACTCACCATTTCCGGCACGATGTCGGCTACTGCATTGATAATTTTCTTCATAACACTCACCCCAGTTTCATGAATTTATAATGTGATTATAACAATGAATACGTTTCCAAATAATGGACAAGTTGGCGAAGTTGTCCAGGGCAGAGGCTTTCTATTCTGAAGCCACGCAAAAATAGCCCGCTCTTCAAGGATTAGTTCTTGAAGAGTGGACCATTAAATTCAGTGGCTAAAAGCGCCAGTCACCGTCTAAGAACTGACGGTACTCAGGCCAGAAGAAGTCTGTATATTCTGGCACATCGATGTTCTTAGATGGGAGTGCTCTGAAAGCTGCTGAAAAATTTTCACCACTATTTCTATATTTTTTTGCCAAATAGACATCAACCATCATCCATTGATTCTGGCCAACCTCTGCATAAGTCACACCAGTAACATGGATGTAGGAATACGCTAACCATTTTGAACCATATCCGGGTACAGATCCACCAAGTTTTTGTGTATTTGGAATATCAGCAGGATTAAACCAGTAGTTAACTTGAGAGTCCAAAAGTTCGATAACCATTGGACTGTCATCCGTGCGTTCATCCACAACTGGTAATACACCAGGATTTGGCACGTCAATGTCTCTAGATAACGAATAGCCACCCTTAGTGCTGCGATAAAAAACTGTGCCATTATAGCTAATATACTTCTGGTCTAACGTCGTGGTATCGCCAACGTTCGTCTTGTCTGGTGTAGGTGCGTTGTCAAAAAGATCCCAGAAACCAGCACTTGCCCAGAGGACTGTCCCCGTTGTGGTGGTGCCATCTTTTTTCGTCTCGTCATGATTATCATAAATTTTAATATCACTAGTATCCCCAACAGTTAAGGTGTTGGCATTCACATACTGATTCCCGCCAACATTAAACCACTTTTCACCATTTCTGGAAATGATCCCCCAATTTAACTGCCAGGCAGACCCGGTCCAAAGCACTCGGTCTGCTGGCTGCGCCTTGTTACCAAAGCCATTATACAATTGCGTTGGCGCCGTCGTGGTCCCCACTGCTGCTTGAACGTTCGTCGTGTCGGTATGTAAGCCAAAACTCACCGCCAACAACACCACCAAGGCTCCAATAAAGCCATACCATTTTTTGGTCATGTGCGATCCCTCCAAATTCAACACATCAATTCCATTCATTCTTCAAAAGAAAAAACAGTCGAAAATAATCCCCAAGAAATAACATCATTTATTATAAAATCACTCATCCCTTTCTGACTTTTCTGCCAAAAGAGTGCTTTACATATACTTGATATTGTTATATATATCACAATATTTAGCTTGAATTCAAGTCTCAACTGGTTGATTTTACAAACAATTTTTCAGCATATTAAATAACGATTTTTTAGACCTTTTTCTAGCGAGATTCCCATCCATTTGGCTGAGCAGAAGACGATGTGGCGTATTTGTCAACACGCCGCTAGTATATCTGAAAAACTGGCTTTCCAGTACTTGCTCACCTTGACACTAGGCATAAAGTTGATTAGTTTTAAAACGTATCATAGTGATTTCAAAGGAGGAAGATTTTTATGAAAATGAAGCAGATTTGTTTCGCCGCATTGTTGGGATTAATTCTAAGCATTGGCATTTTCACCAAGCCGGGTACAGTCAGCGCTGATCCCAGTCGTGCCCAAAATGTTTATTATGATTATCCAACAACTGCAACAGTTGTCGGTACTTGGGGTGCTAATTTGTACAATGGCAATGATAACAACAAAGTCTTTCAACGTATCTTACCCAACGGTTCCCAGTGGCAAGTCTATGGCTATACCTGGCGTGACGATGGGTATTATTACTATGCTGGCGGTGATTTATGGATTCAAGCCAATCAAGTCAAAGTTCCCGTTTATACCATGGCTGATGCTATCCTAAATGTCGTCTCTCGGGTTACCGGCGAAACCGCGAAACCTGGCTGGCGCTGGGTTGCTGATTGGTGGGGAGCTGGGCATCATATCACCGATCATGTGGTTTGGCAAGTTCCAAATGATTTTGATCCTTATGAGGAAGATCACGGCAATTATGATCCTGCCTACGCAGAACAAGCTTCAAAATATCTAAATAGTCAAAACTTAAACATCGTTGCACAAGATGGCGGTGTCTGGTTCCTCGGAGCTTATAACGTGCGCTATTAACAGCTAAATTACGCAACAATTAATTCATAACATTAAAAAAACAGCTATCAACTGAGTAGATTACTGAATGCTCAATTGATAGCTGTTTTACTATATTCTTATAAAGTCAATTAAAGCGGAGCTTACTTCTCCCCACCTCGCCAAAAGTCCGTCACGGCACCTTTGGCAGAACTGGAGACGATATGAGCATACTTGCCCAACACGCCCCGGGTATATAGGGGTGGGATCTTAGTAGTTTGGCGCCGTTTCTCAATCTCGGCGTCAGAAACTTTCATGGTCAACTCTTTGGTATCTTGGTCAATGACCACGATATCCCCGGTCTTTAAGTAAGCAATTGGCCCAGCATCTTGGGCTTCGGGGGCAATGTGGCCCACAACTAAGCCATGGGTTCCACCGGAAAAGCGGCCATCGGTCAAAAGAGCAACGGATTCGCCTTGGCCCTTCCCCACTAAAATACCTGATAAGGACAACATTTCAGGCATCCCCGGACCACCTTTAGGCCCCACGTAGCGAACCACAACCACATCCCCGTCCACCACTTCATCGGCTAAGACGGCGTCAATGGCGTCTTCTTCGGTGTTATAAACCTTGGCGGGGCCTTCGTGGTGGCGGACTTTAACACCGGAAACCTTGGCCACGGCCCCTTCTGGTGCTAAGTTGCCATGTAAGATAATCAGTGGGCCATCTTTACGTTTAGGATGATCCAAAGGCATAATAACTTTTTGACCAGGCGTCAGACTTGGGACCTCAGCTAAGTTTTCAGCAATAGTCTTCCCCGTCACGGTCAAACAATCCCCATGTAAGAAGCCATTTTCATTTAAGTATTTCATCACGGCAGAAACGCCGCCAACTTCATACAAATCTTGAAAAACGTACTGGCCACTGGGCTTTAAGTCCGCCAAATGGGGTACTTTTTTCTGAAAAGTATTGAAGTCGTCTAAGGTCAGGTCCACATTGGCCGCATGGGCCATGGCCAGCAGGTGCAGGGTGGCGTTGGTGGAACCGCCTAGGGCCATGATGACGGTGATGGCATTTTCAAAGGCATCGCGGGTCATGATGTCCTTAGGGTAAATGCCCTTTTTCAGTAAATTCAAAACAGCTTTGCCGGCAGCGGCCACATCGGCTTTTTTGCCATCCGTGGCGGCGGGGTGGGAGGCAGAACCCGGCAGGCTCATGCCTAGGGCTTCAATGGCGGAGGCCATGGTGTTGGCCGTGTACATCCCGCCGCAGCCACCAGGGCCCGGACAGGCGTTGCATTCAATTTTGCGGACTTCTTCAGCGGATATATCGTGGTGATTCCACTGGCCCACGGCTTCAAAAACCGAGACCAAATCGATATCCTTGCCATCCAACTTCCCCGGGGCAATGGTGCCGCCGTAAACAAAGATAGCGGGGACTTCAGCGTTGGCGATGGCAATCATGGAACCGGGCATATTTTTATCACAGCCGCCGATGGCCACAAAGGCGTCACAGTTATGGCCGCGGATGGCGGTTTCCACGGAATCAGCGATCACATCCCGGGATGGCAGGGAAAAACGCATCCCCGGGGTCCCCATGGCAATCCCGTCAGATACGGTGATGGTGCCAAATTGCACCGGCCAGCCCCCGGCCTCGGTGACACTCTTTTCAGCAATATCTCCAAAACCCCGCAAATGCATGTTACAAGGTGTGTTTTCGGACCAGGTGCTGACGATGCCGACGATGGGCTTTTTGAAATCGGCGTCTTGCATCCCTGTGGCTCGCATTAAAGCCCGGTTGGGTGATTTGACCATGCCGTCATAGACATGGCTGCGAATTCTAAGATCTTTTGGTTGTTCCGTTGCCATTATATGAACCCCTTTCAGTAAATGCTTATGATCATGTGGTTTCGATTATAAGCGTCTTCTCATGTAAATGCCATAGTTTTTCGGATAAAATTATAGCACAATTAAATTGTGCACTTGAAAACACCGAGAATGTATGCAAGAATACAACTACACTATTTTTCAAAAAGGACTGATAATATGCGTGATGACATTCAAATCAATGACCGGGCCGCCGCCATCAGCGACCAGTTAGTTGACAAATTACAAACTGTTTACGATCCCGAATTGGGTTTAGATATTTATAATCTTGGTCTCATTTACGAAATCCATTTAGATGACAGCGGCCACTGTCACATGGTTATCACTTTCACCGAAATTGCCTGTGGTTGTACCGATACCCTGCCCAAGGATTTGATTGCCGCTTTGATGCAATTGGAGGCCATCAACAAGGTCTCCGTGGAAGTGGTCTGGTCCCCGGCTTGGAAAATGACCCGGATCAGCCGCCTGGGCCGGATTACCCTGGGGATTGCCGTGCGCTAAGTAACACAAAAAGAGGACCCCAAAAAGGTCCTCTTTTTAGTGGTGCTTATTAATGACTGGTGTCTTCAAAGGTGCTTCGCAAAATGGCATACATGGCTTCGTCCACCAAACCGGTGTTATTCAACCCCCGCTGCCGCAGCACTCCTTCAAAGGTCAGACCACTTTTCTGCATGACTTTACCTGAAAAAGTATTCGCTGTGTCGTGTTTGGCTTCAATGCGATTCACGTCGGTGCTGGCGAACAAATAGGCAATGACTTCCTTGAAAGCTTCGGTGCTGTAACCGTGGTGCCAATAAGGCTGGCCAATCGCGTAGCCCACTTCCAGGGTATGTAGCTTGGGGTAGGCATTGACCACGGAAATGGTGCCGATCAATTCGCCGCTGGCCTTAAGTTCGATACCCCAATCAAAAAAGTCCGGTTCTTGATAGTGCTGGGCCTGCTGGGTCAAGCGGGCCTTTACCTGGTCCACGTCCTGATAGGCGGGCCAGGTTAAATATTTGGTAACCGCAGGATCAGCAGCCCAGTTTTGCAACATCTGTGGCGCGTCTGCCGGTATGAGTTGGCGCAAAATCAAGCGTTTTGTTTCTAAGCGTGTAGTCCCCATAAAACATCTCCCAAAAAATAATTAATTACAATCATCGCCTATCGGCTACTTTAAAGCCCGGACATAGTAATCTGAATAAGCCGTGCCATCATGGCCCAATAATACTTCGGCAGTTGGCTGAAAGCCTTGCTGTCCCAACGCCTGGCGCCGGGACTTAGCTGCGGGAATGGCCTTAGTGGCAACTTTGCTAGTCTTAAATAACACTTTGAGATAAGGCAAATAAGTGGCAATGATTTCGTTGATCACGTCTTCTCGTTCAAAGTCACTGCGCAAATCCAGGCGTAAAATGGCCGTATCGTCAAAAAAGTCGGCGGCATGGCGGCCAAACAACTCCACCGTTCCCACGCTCGTCTTAGTTAGACTATGGACGACACTCCAGCGAACAAAACCTTGTTGCTGGTATTCCTCACCCCAATAGTCAATAACCGCCTGCATCTTGGCCAAATCCGTATAGTGGAAATCATCCCCACCACAATTGTCGCTATTAAATAACGGCCAGGCCTTCGGATCACTGTAGACCCGCAACAAGTCCGCTGCATCGGCCAGGGTGGTCTGGCGCAATAAGAAGTGCTGGCTTTGCAAGTCGGGACAATTCTCGTAAACATTCGGCATCAGGTTGCCTCCTCAAATAGTTGGTTTAAAACGGGCACAGTCCAGTGTTCTCTAGGGCTTAACCGCCGCCACAATCAACATCATGGGCCGGCGCAATTCATCCCGCATTTCTTGACTGGCTTGCTGCATGGCTTTGGTAGGTGTAGGCTCCACCACCGCTGTCAACCTTAAACCCTGTTGTAACAGCGTATTCACATAAGTGGTGACAGTACGATGGTACTTGGCCACTTGATGGTTCAAAAAATTCGTCTCCCGCAACGACTCGTCAAAGTAGCGGTCCACCGGCCAATATAAAATCTCCCCGGCCGCATTTCTAACCCACTGTTCCTGGCCCTGGGCGGTAAAAATGGGATGTTCCACGGACATGACAAAATGGCCTTCCGGCGCTAAGCAGGCATCGATTTTTTGTACGAGACCGGCGTAATCGGCAATGTAGTGAATAGCTAAAGAGCTGATGATCACGTCAAATTGCTGGTGCAGGGTATCGATATCCGTCATGGATAGCACTTTGTAAGTGACATTGTCAGCTTTGGTCATGGCTTGCGCTTTTTCAATCATCCGGTGGGACAAATCAATGCCCAAAACCTGCTTGGCCCCATGCTCGGCCGCATAACGGCAATGCCAACCATACCCACAGCCCAGGTCTAAGACCGTCTTGCCAATGAAGTCCGGCAAAACCTGCTGTAATTCATGCCACTCCCCCGCTGCTTTTAAACCTTGTTCCGAACGGGCCATGTGACTATAGGCGTCAAAAAAATCAGGATCATCATAAATATCTGTCATGGTCAACCTTCCCATCTTAAAATAAGTGCTAATTTGATGGTACCAATCTCAGCAAGAAGGTCAAGCTTTAAAAGTTAAGCACCATAATATTAACCAATCTCATAAAATGACTAATTACATTACCTCTCAATATATCTATTGATACTATTCAACCAGTGTGAGAAATTAATCCGGTATTGCATTATCAATAACTCGTTATTATTCTCATTTTTCAATATATGCTTGCACTCCTCGGTGTGAATCAGCTCCGAGATGAAAAGTGTCAAAAGCTTCTTGCGCTTCTGCATAGTTAAAATATTTCATTGTATTTTGAAATCTATCTAAATTGTATTTAAAAAAGTCATTTTCTTGAGGGTTTTCAAAATTATCAACGATAAATGTATCAAACACATCAATACTTGCAATTTGATATTCATTATCTAACAACTTGCTAGCTTGCTTTGAATCGTTTATTTTTACAATATTACGTGAAGAACGAAACATGGTTACATGATGCACCTTACTACTTGTTATCGTCTGGTATGAGATATTGGCCTTAATCAGTAAGCCCAGATATGGTTCTACCGTAGTAAAGTTGTCTTGATGAAAGTTTGCCTCTTTAATTGCTTTTTTATAACTTTCATTTGATTGTTTACTCGCAATTGTATTTTTAAAATTAGTAGCTTGCTGTGAATGATCACCCGGAAGTTGATTCATTTTAAAAGATATTAGCTCTCCTACAGTTTGTGAATTTAAATTCATTTCGTTATCAATTTGAGGGACCGCCATCAAAACAGGAAATATTTGTGAACGTGTACCTATATCAAAACGAATAGGAATAAACGCAAACGTTTGCGTTGTTATTTCTAAATCTTTAAGTTTGCTCGTACTTTCATTGCTCAGAGAGATAAGTTTATCATTTGAGCTTTGTAACTCGTTAATTGTTAAAACGAAATGAGGATCTCTTTCTAAGCGATTAATTCTGGTATTCAATCGTTGATAATTATTATCATTTGAATCTGTTGTCAGTTGCAAAACAGCAGTCCATACTGTGAGACAAATAGTAACCATTGCCAAAATAATGGTGATAATATGATTATGATTCTCAAAAAATTTTTCAATCCTAGCAAACATATATCCATCCTCCAAATAGATTTCGCAAAAAATCAAAAAACGCTTCCCCAATTAAGTGAAATAATACCATTATTTAAAACAATATGTCTATTTCAGGATACAAATTATAGGTACTTCAATTTTTCTCAGACTTTAACTAGTAACTTTTGTCAAGCAGTGAATTGTGCAAAATTTATGAGGATGACCATTTGACAGTGTGAAGATGAAGTTTTCCTACATATTATCAGATATCCCAAAAATAATTTTAATATTAAAAATTCCAATTTAAAAACCGATCATTTGAAATAACTGTTATTTTTTGCCAAATCTATAACCCGAACTCCAATTTGATCGCGAACCCGTCTGAAGACGGCCAGTACTTCCCCAGCGTTCCCTTGGGCTTTGGCGGGGTCAGGTAACGGCCAATGAATTTTTTTAACCGTTCCTGGTACAACGGGACAGCGATCCCGGGCATCCCCACACAGGGTCACCACGAAATCACTGCTGTTCAAGTAGGCCAAGTCAATGACCTTAGAGCGCTGGCCCGAAATATCGATGCCTTTTTCAGCCATCACTTCAACAGCCTTGGGATTTAAACCTTGCGCTTCAAGGCCCGCGCTGGCAATCCGCCAGTCAGGGCCTAATAAGTGTTTGGCAAAGCCTTCAGCCATTTGACTGCGACAGGAATTACCCGTGCATAAGAAATAAATTTGCGGCATCATGCCACCTCCAACATATTTTTAACCGAAGATACTCAAGGATAACCAAAGGCCGCACAAGGTGACGAACAAAACTGGAATCGTAATGGTGATGCCAATTTTAAAGTAAGTGCCCCATTTTATTTTGACCCCTTTTTGGGCCAAAACGTGTAACCACACCAATGTGGCCAAAGAACCAATTGGGGTGATTTTAGGCCCTAAGTCGGAACCAATGATATTGGCATACACCAACGTCTGATGCATTAGTCCCGACACATCGGCGCCCTTAATGGCCAAGGCATTGATCATTACTGTAGGCATATTGTTCATGGCTGACGATAAAAAGGCGGCTAAGTAGCCCATGCCCATGGTGGCCAGGAATCGACTCCCCGAGGCAATTTTAGCAATCAAACCCGCCAACAAGGTGGTCAGCCCCACGTTTTGTAGGCCATAGACCACCACATACATGCCAATTGAAAAGAACACAATATTCCAAGGGGCGCCTTTTACCACGGCTTGGACATTGACCTGGGGACTTTTGGCCCCCACGAATAGGAAAATCGCCGCAATCGTCAGGGCAATGAAGGACACCGGGATATTTAAGAAACTACTGCTAAAGTAGCCCACCAATAGCGCTGCTAAAACCACCCAGGAAAAGCGGAATAAGCGTTGGTCTTTGATGGCAGATTTCGGCGCGGCCACATGGGCGATATCATAATGCCTTGGCAAAGCTTTGCGGAAGTACAGGTAAAGAATAGTAACGCTGATTATTAGTGAAAATAGATCCGGCAACCACATTCTTAAAGCATATTTCGAAAAGGTTATCCCAAAGAAATCCGCTGAGACAATATTCACCAGGTTGCTGACCACTAAAGGCAGCGAGGTGGCATCGGCAATAAATCCACCGGCAATGATAAAGGGAAAGACCCGCTTTTCGTCAAAATGCAAAGCCCGCACCATGGCCAACACAATAGGGGTCAGAATCAAAGCCGCCCCATCGTTGGCAAATAAAGCGGCCACAATGGCCCCCAGAACAGCAATTAGCACAAACATGCGAATACCATTGCCCTTGGCTAAGCGCGCCATATGTAAAGCGGCCCATTCGAAGAAGCCGATTTGATCTAAAATCAAGGAAATCAAGATGATGGCCACAAAGGATAAGGTGGCGTTCCAAACAATCCCTGTGACGGTGCCCACATCTTTAAAGGTCACCACCCCAAACAGTAAAGCTAAAACAGCCCCGCCAATAGCCGTCCAACCAATGGATAAGCCCTTAGGTTGCCAAATCACAAATAGTAACGTGAGTAAAAATATAAAAATCGCAAAAAAGACTTGCATAATTCCTCCAAAGTAAAGTATCAATCACTTGTAATATCCTGAACTTTCGTCCCTGTCAGTGAGGACCTTATATCTGCAACAACGCGGTTTCAAAGTCTGGACGCCAGGGTTCAACAGCCAGGTGCCCGTTGGAAATAGCTTGAACTTTTCCCAGCCATTGGCCTTCATTTTGAGCCCGTGCCTGCAGACAAGGATGCTGTGTGTTGGTCGCCCCTAGGCTTTGGTTAACGACCCACCAAGTATGGGCCATGTGTGCCCGATTCAAATCAGCGTCTAAACGTAACGATTCATAAACCGGTGTGGCCTCAGGTAAGGTGACCATGATAATTTCCGTCTGACTGGCATCTTGCAGTCGGGGCAACAAATTGGCAATAGCTGCCGGCACGGCCCCCGTACTGCGCTGAACTTCTTTAGCATAGCTTTGGGTGGAATCTAGCAACAATAACGTATGCCCAGTGGGGGCGGTGTCGATGACCACCACGTCACTGTCGGCTTGGGCCACAATGTCGGCAAATGCCCGGAAGACCGCAATTTCTTGGGTACAAGGCGACCGTAAGTCTTCGGCAATATAGGCCACCTCATCGGCCCCCAGGGTTTGTTTAGCGGTGTTCAAAACTTCCGCCTGATAAGCGGCTAAAACCTGGGGTTCGTCAATATGCCGCACCGTAATGACCGGGTCATTGAGTTTGAAGAAATTCAGATGGTCCGCTGGATCGGTGGTGGCTAAACAAACCGTTTTGTGCTGGGCAGCCAGTTTCTGGGCAATTTGCACGGCAACAGTGGTTTTACCCACGCCCCCCTTACCCATGGTAAAAATAATTTTCTTGTTAGTTTGAATCAAATCAGCCACAATGACATCTAAGTCGGGGTAATTTTCAGACTGGTGGTCTAGCCTTTTGACCTTGATGGGCTGTTGGGCCTGCAAGACCAATCTTAAATTGGTTAACCCGGTGACGTTATAAGGCCGCAAGGGAATTTCCGCTTGGGGTAAAGTGGTCAGGACCGCCGGCATATTTTGGAGGTCATTTTGCTGTTGGGCAAAAATTGCTTGGGAAGGCGGGTCCATGGGGTCCGTCAAGGTGCCATTGATGATCAGCTGTTGGTGTTGCATCCCAATAGCCGCCAATTCCTCAGCGGCTCGGCTGGCCTCTAACAGGGCCGCACTTTGGGGCCGGGTGACGATCATCAGCGTGGTTAAGTCGGGGTCATTTAACGTGGCCACGGCTTTTTGATAGCTGGCCTTTTTATCCCCTAACCCCGCCAACTGCCCTAAACAGGAGGCCCCATGGCTATTTTCAGCCAGATAATTATCCCAAGCCGCCGGTAATTGCAACATTCTTAAGGCATGACCGGTGGGGGCGGTGTCAAAAATAATCGTGTCAAAGCGTTGGGCAACTTCGGGATCGGTCAAGAAATTGGTAAATTCATTAAAGGCGGCAATCTCCACCGTACAAGACCCGGATAATTGCTCCGCCATATTTTTCAAGGCTGAATCCGGCAAAACGCCCCGATAAGGCCCAATAACACTTTCCCGATAGGCCGCTGCAGCGGTGACGGGGTCAAAGTTGGCCGCAAATAAGCCCGGGACCCCAGGGATGGCCTTAGGATGATTGGACAGGTTTGTTTCAAACACGTCTTGTAAATTACTGGCCGGGTCCGTGGATACCAACATGACTTGTTGGCCGGCATCCGCCAGCTGAATGGCCGTGGCACTGGCCACCGTGGTCTTACCCACGCCGCCCTTGCCGGTGAAAAATAAGTAATGGGTCAAGGCTTCTTTTAAGGGTTGATAAGTATTCATTGCTAGACTCCTTTGTATACATAGATGTCCATCTATGTATGATGCTTAAAAAAATTGGCTCCCGCCAATCTTTCCATGACTTAGCAGCAGCCACTGCCGCCACAACAGCCTTTATTCTCGTCTGCTGGCACAAAAACCAAACCGGTATAGTGGCCTAGTTCCTCTAAAGTGGGATATGTACCCTGTTTCACAATTTGGCCGTCCACGACGGTAATGGGCAAATTCGTCTCGGTATCATCCGCCATGGCCGCTAAAATATCGGCCCGCTGACTGAAGGTGTCGGGATTGTTGCTGAGGTTATAGCGGGTGGCCTGGACCCCGTCAACCTTGCCCATGGCTTCAAAAGCGCCGGTGATCATCAGTAATTCTGGGTTCACGCTGGGGCCGCAAACGCCGGTGGCACAGCACATGGCTGGCTCAAATAATTCAACTGTCTTCATTTTGTGATAACATCCTTTCTTGGTGCCTGGTCTTGGCAATTGCTGCAGCCGCCGTCATGGCAAATGCAATCAGCATCGTTGGCCAACAATTGCTTGGTGTCCTGTAAAAAGGCGGTGACAAACTCTGGTTTCAAGGTGTAATGCTGCCACTTGCCCACTTTTTGAGCCGTGACGATCCCCGCTTGTTGCAGGACTTTCATGTGATGGGATAAGGTGGGTTGGGAAAATTCAAAATGGGTCAAAATATCACAAGCACACAAGGTACCGCAGGATAATAAATCAATGATTTTTAAACGATTGGGATCGGCCATGGCTTTGAGCATGGGTACATAACTTTGATAATCCATCGTAACACCTCCTCTAACAGATAGACATTTATCTATATGTCTAATATAGACCTCCGTCTATGTAAGCGCAAGCATTATTTTGTGCATCATTATACAATAGCCCAATATACTGCAATACAGACACGCAAAAAGCAGCCCGCTTCCAACGAAATCGAAAGTGAGCTGCTATTAAGTTACGACCCAATCATATTCATGAACACCAAGCTTTAAACTTGTTGTTGAGCGGGCCGCACGAGAACTTCGCTGACTGCCACATGTTTGGGCTGATTGATGGCATACAACACCGCTTGGGCGATGTCTTCAGGGTTTAACGCTAACCCAGCGTCTTCAGGCGCATCCATCAGTTGTTGTACAGAGGCGGAAACCGCTGAGTTACCAATGGTGTGGACTAATTCCGTGCGCACGGCCCCGGGGGAAATGATGGTGGAACGAATGCCATTATCTTTTTCTTCCTGGCGCAAGCCTTCCATAATAGCCCGCACCGCATACTTGGTGCCGTTATACACGGCGGATTCCGGATAAACCACATGGCCAGCCACAGAATCCGTGGTGATGATCAAGCCATCTTTTTGTTGGCGCATGATTGGCAAGACTTCGCCAATGCCATTTAACACACCCATGATGTTGATGTCCAGCATTTGTTGCCATTTGGCATATTCCCGGTCGTGTAATGGACCCTGGGGCATGACACCGGCGTTGTTATATAACACATCAATGCGCCCAAATTCGGTCACGGCTAACTGCAATAAAGCAGTCACGTCAGCCCGCTTGGTCACGTCGGTCACTTGATAGCGGGCGTTGGCCCCCAAAGTAGCGGTCAAGTCTTTGAGCTTGTCTTCTCGCCGGGCACCCAATACCACTTTGGCACCATTTTCAACCAGCAATTTCGCTGTAGCAGCACCAATACCACTGGACGCGCCCGTGATCACGACGACTTTATCTGTAACTGTCATAAAATAATGACCCCCTTTTATAAGTTAGTTCTACCATAAACCTTAGAGTAGACTAGAGGTCAAGTCTTAATTGGAAATTAAAACAGCCTGAATGACCCAACGGTGCCGGGCAACCAGGCTGTACAATATTTTCAGAAATTAGATATTTAAAGTTTCCCCGTTAAGAACTGGGCTTCCCCATTGCCAAAGCTCCAGTCCTCATCCGTATTCACCGACAGATTGATCATCACGTCCTCTTGGCGCAAACCTAATTTATCATGGAGTTCTTGCACCAGATTAGCGTAGAAAGCTTGCTTTTGTTCGGTAGTTCTTGGCCGGGTCACCAAACTAAATATCAAAACTTTGTCGGTACGCTTGAACCCTAGACCCGTGTCTAAAATTTGCATTTCATAGGGCTCATGTTGGGTGACAATTTGATACCGGTCCCCCACTGGGGCATTGAAAGCTTTGAGCATCACGGCATAAGAAATATCTAGAATCTGTTTGATTTCAGTTTCGGGGCGACCTTTGAGCATATCAATTTTCATTAATGGCATGGTGTTTTTTCCTTTCTTTTGGGTGTTAAGCAACTTTACAAAAAGCGCTGGGATTTTGGGTTAAAACCAATCATCTCAACGCTTTATTTATCACTTGTTTAAAATAAAATTATTGAAGCGCAGCCGTTACCGCAGACTGCACCGCGGCCTTTTCAGCTTGAATCAAAGCCACCCGGCTTTCAATAATCTTGATGTCCATGGTAATTTCTCTGGTCAAACCAGGGGTTGGTATTTTAGGTTCAAAGAAAGCTTTGAACTCCGCTAAGCGGGCTGGCGTGCGGAAAATGCCGGCGATGACGGTGATGTAAGTGGTAAATTCCATGTCGCCACCCACCGTGTCGTCTAGCCACTGCCAATCTTGGCGAATCCAGTCCCAAGCGGCTTGCTGGCCGTCGTCATTGGCTAGAACGCCTCGGAACCAACCTCTTAAATCTTGGGGTTTGATGGTGTCCGCGTCTTCAAAGTGTGCGATCAACCGGGCAATCAGTTGGCCATCAGTGGTGCTGGTCAAAGCCGCCCGAATGTCGGCCTTGTAGCTGGCGTCCGCAGATTGGCGATAAGCGGCTAACAATTGGTCGAATAAATCACTGCTGCCGAAGTTTTTCACTTCATTGCGCAGGACTAAGACCCGAATATCCGCCGATATGGTCGCTAAATTGTCCCGGTTGGCCTGGAATAAATCGTGGGCCGCGGCGACCGCTTTAGCATTTTTCGCGTATAAAGCGGCACTCAAAACATAGGGCCGGGTCAATTGGTCGTCGTTGGACTCCCCAACCTTTGGCGTCCAGCCTAAGCGGGTAACTTGATCAGCGCTTAATTGATCAAAGAAAGCTTGTAACTGCTTTTCTTCCGCTGAATTAGGCGCCACGAATTTCTTCAAGTTGCCGGCAACACTATAAAGGGCCGCATTGACCACATGGGCCTGACTGTTGGCGAATTGAGGCAACAATGGCACGATGGCCCCGTATGAAATTTGGCGGCCATCTGCTAACAGGCGTAAATCCTGGAGAATTTGCAACTGGGTGATGGCATCTAATTCGGTGACTTGCGCTAAAATATCTTTTAACAAGGTATCATCATATTTCACAATGAAATGGGAATTATTGCCCACGTTCAAGCGGAAAGGCTGACCATTTTGTTGGCGCAGTTGGGCGTAATCCCCGAGAACCACTTGTTGATCCGCTAGAATTGCGGGGGCAGCGTCGTAATTGCTGTTCAAAGGAATCTGCCATTGCCGGCCGGCGTCTTCACCGGCCCCAATAAAGAATTGTTGTTGGGATAAGGTGAGCTTGCCGTCAATAACCGCGGCAGTGACCACTGGATAACCAGGCTGTTCCAGCCAAGAATTCATGATGGCGCCCACGTCCATCCCCGCAGCTTCCCCTAAGGCAGCCCACAGGTCCGCCCCAGTGGCATTGCCAAAATGATGGGTGGCAAAGTATTGCTTCAAGCCCGCTCTTAAGGCCTTGTCGCCAATTAGCGCCCGGACCATGACTAACATGCGGGCCCCTTTGGCATAAACAATGGCCGCATCAAACAAGGAATCGATCTCGGCAGGATTTTCAACCTGCACGTGGACGGATTGCACCCCATCGGTGGCGTCCCGTTGTAAAGCAGCGGGGACATCAGAAGTTTGGAACATTTCCCAAATGTGCCAGTCCGGTTCAATGGCATCAATAGCCACGTATTCCATCATATTGGCGAAACTTTCGTTTAACCACAAATCATCCCACCACTTCATGGTCACTAAATCCCCGAACCATTGATGGGCGAGCTCGTGGGCAATTACCGTGGCCACCAGTTGTTTCATATCCAGGGCCGTATTGTCAGGATCCAGCAATAAATAAGCTTCCCGATAGGTGACTAAGCCCCAGTTCTCCATAGCGCCGGCGGAAAAGTCCGGCAACGCCAATTGCCAAGAATGGGGTAGCGGATATGGCGTTTGATAGAAATCTTCGTAAAATTCAATGGAGCGTTTGGCAATGTCTAAGGCAAAGTCCAATTCCTTGGCATCATGGGCCTTGGTGCCAAAGACCCCAACTTTGACGCCACTCTTGGTTGTGGTTAGCTTGCTTTGCAAGTCCCCAAAGGCAAAGGCCACCAGATAAGTGGACATGCGCACCGTGGTATCAAAATAATGGACCCCGTTTTCGGCATGATTTTCCGGCATATTGCTCAAAATCGTTTCCCCAGGTTGTTCGTCAAACTTGATGGCTAAGGCAAAGGTGGCCTTGGCTTCAGGTTCGTCCACACATGGGAAAGCCTGGCGGGCAAAGTTGGTTTCAAATTGCGTGCCAATGATCTGCTGCTTTTGCCCATTGAGTTCGTAATAAGACGGATAAATCCCCATCATGCTGTCGGTGAGTTTAGCCGTGTATTTGATGGTCAAAATCACTGATCCAGACCGCGTTAGTTCAATGTTCAGGGCATCATTGGCAGCGTCCGTGGTGAAAGGCGCATCCTCCCCGTTGGCTTGAACCGAGGCAATGGTTAAGTCCTTTTGATGAATGGCAATTTTTTCAGTTTGGGCAACCCCAGCAATGGTCGTCTTGCCAGAAATTGTCTTCGCTCCCCGGTCAATGTCCAGGTAGATATCGTAGTGCTTTGGTTTGAAAGTATTATAAAAGCGTGTTAATTCAGCCATAGTTTCCCCCTTGAATGTTCGTGATATATCCATTATACGACACTTGGGGGGATGGTGCTGTGTGGTGAGCCTGCTGTAAAAAAAGGCCCGTCATTTGAAGAGTCTTCGGATATTATTATTTTCAGAGATTATCCAACCATTTGTCAAAATCTTCGGGGCTACCGATTCTTTTAGACTTGCTATGCACCGCTTCATTTTTTGCAGCTAAAGCTTCGGGCGTGTCTAGAAAGCTTACCAAACGTACTTCATTATTGGCCGCCTTGATCAGCGCCAAACGTATATATTCAGGGACAGTTAGTCCCTGCTTCTTTAAATTCGCAGCCGCTTTTTTACTGACATCTTCTGTTACACTAGCTGAAATTATTTTAGTTTTAATAACGGAACTAGACATGATCAAGCCTCCTTAAAATGTTGACGCTCGTACTACATATGTTATATTCTCAATCGTTCAATTTGACAATGAAACAAAAAAAGAGTGCCAATAGATATTGCCTACCAACACTCAATATTCATGGAATCCTTATTATTGACGTTTATATACTTCACCACGGGGAGCAACTTTGACGACAGCGACTTTGAATTCATGATCACGGATATCCGCAATGATTCGATACCTGCCGACCTGATATCGCCAAAGCGTCCCTAATTTACCCTCAAGCGCTCTACCCCAGGTCCTAGGATTATCAGTACCTTGGATATGCTTATTTAACCAGTTAACGATGCGCCTTTGGACAGAAGGGTCTAATTTAGAAAATTTCTTATCGGCATGTTCATCAAATGTCCAGTAATAGACTGACTTTTTCATGACATCCCCAAACGTTTCATGATCGTTTCCCGTGATACGGTCTTGCCATGACTCGCCTTAAGATTGTCCATAGCATCTTTATAATCTTCTTCATCCGCCATGCGTTCTAAAACTGCTTGACGCATATAGCCAGTCACAGTCAAACCATGAAAATCAGCTAATTCTTTGACCTTTTCATATTGGTCATCATCGAATCTTAATGAAGTTACAGCCATGTAATCACCCGCTTTCTTTTTAGTCATGTTTATTATAACGCAAAAAAGACTTCAAGTGAAGTCTTTCAACGTATGCCCTTCAACAAATGTCCAAAAGCTTTCAAAACAGTTTTTGTCGACAACGTCTTCAGCAACATTTTTCGATAGCTATTGCATCACATTCTCGAATCAAAAACCTTCAGGGCCACCATTTCCACCAACTGACCCAATATAATGACCGCAAAACCAATGAAAAGCGTGCGGCTTAAGGAAATATCAATATTAGCAGCTGGCATAAAGGTCAGGTACACCATGCCGATGGCAATCAGTATCACCAGATATTCAAAGAATTTATAGCCCATCCGGCTGGCTCGCAGTTCAATTTCGCGCCAGCGTTCATCATTTTTATATTGGATCTGCTTCTTGGCACGGTAATGTAAATTGTAAAAATAAGCGACCATCAAAATGATGATGATGGTTAAAATCAGTGGTTGTGACATTTGTTAGTCCCCTCCTTGGTTTAAAAGCTAAATATCAATGCCTGATGGATTTGACTTACATCCGCTTATCAAAAACGTACAGTGCTCCCAGCTCAACCACTTGACCAATGACGATAACGTAAATGGCAATTGAAAGAGCATTGCTCAAGGAAATATGCACATTGAATCTGGGGATAAGGGTCACAAACATTTGGACTAGTATCATCAGCATCAATGGGATCGATAAAAATCTGAAACTATACTTACTGGCCCGCGTTTCGATTTCCCGCCAACGTTCGTCATTGCCATAATATGAACGCTTTTTCTCGCGATAATATACGCTGTAGGCGAAAGCAACCAGCAAAATAAACATCCCAATCAGTATCAAAGCTTGTGTCCATGTCATTTCTCTTCATCTCCCGGTTCAAATACATCTGTAATTTTAACGTCAAATGCCTTGGCAATATTGAAAGCCAGCTCTAAAGAAGGCGTGTATTTATACTTCTCAATGGAGATAACCGCCTGTCTTGAGATGCCGACCTTCTTGGCCAAATCCGCCTGTGTCCAATCTTTTTCCGCTCTAAGGACCTTTATTCGATTTTTAATCAAAGTAATGAGCTCCTGACTTAAAGTAATCACTTAGTTACATTTTATTGTAACGGCTTAGTTACATATTGTCAATATGCCATGACTAAATTATTAGAGCCCAATTTCCCCACGAAATACCCGTCGAAGTTTTCCATATTGCTGAGGACCAACCATTTGTGATATCATCAACATATAGTAATAGGCATTTTATTATTGTTGATTCGGAAAGTCTGACACTTTTTTGGAAGCAGAACTGGGGATTTATCTACCTTGGGAGGTTGATTCAACATGCGCGTCAAACGGCTATTATTGACAGTATTATCTGGCTTGGCTCTGGGCATCGGCTACTTAGCAATAACACCAAATACGGCCCAAGCAGAAGTTGCAACACAGGATACTTACTACGCCTACAGCACTGTCGCCACGGCTGACGGCACCTGGGGAGCAAATCTGTTCAATGGCAATGACCAAAACAAAATCTTTCAACGGGTCTTGCCTCGGGGCTCCCAATGGCAAGTCTTCGGCTTTACCAAACGTGCCGATGCATTTTACTTCGATGTGGGTAACAACCAGTGGATCCAAGGTAACCAAGTCCGGGTACCCGCCAATTCCGCTGCAGATGCCGGTCTAGACGTCGCCATCAAGTTCGGCGACACCTATGGCCCTTACGTCTTCGGCTATATGGCCGACCAATCCGGCAACGCCCTGCTCAGCGGCAAGTGGGGCTCGAATTATTACATTATCCGCCGGAATTATCAAGAACACGATTATAATAACCCAGTTGCCATCACCAACTACATCGTCTATCAAAACGGCGATACCTTTGACGTTGGCTGGAACTTCTACTAATCAAATCAAGTCACAAAAATAGTCTGACCAGGGCATTCTTCCTTTTAACCGTAAGCTTAAGAATGTACCCTGTCAGACTATTTTTAAAATTTAATTTATCCCTTAACACTACTTAAAGGAGGTCCTAAAATGAAAGTCGCTGCACTTTATGATATCCATGGCAACTACCCTGCCCTTGAAGCGGTGCTAACCGAGTTAACCTATGTCAAGCCTGACATCATCGTCATTGGTGGCGATATTGTCTCTGGGCCCATGTCGGCGCAAACCTTAGACCGCCTGTTAGCGTTGCAGAAAACAGCGAACGTTATTTTTATCCGGGGCAACGGGGATCGGAAAGTCGTCGCTGCTTCAAAAAGCAGCAAGCGCATTCCCCTAACTAATTTGGTAAAACCCGGTAAGGCCAAACAATATTGGGTGGCGCAACAACTGACCAAACGTCAACTGGCCTTCCTTGAAAACCTAAAACCAACCGCCAGTATCCCTTTGAAATCTATCGGAGACACCCTATTTTGCCATGCCACGCCTTACAGTGACTCAGATGTCTTCACCCCTAAATCCGACGCCAGAACTGTGGCCAAACTCTTCAGCCAAGTGCCTGAGTCCATCATTGTGTGTGGCCATACCCATCTGCAATTTAAACTCAAAATCGGTCAGAAAACCATCTATAATGCCGGTAGCGTGGGGATGCCCTTTGCCGAACAGCCCGGCGCTTACTGGCTGTTGCTAGATTCTAACCAGCACAAAATTCAATTCAGGCGAACCGCCTATGATCTGGACCGAGCCGCCGAAATACTCCGGACCAGCGGCGATCCCCAAATAGAGTTCTTTATTGAACGCAAGCTGCGCCATGTGCCCACGCCGCAGGTCGCTATGCGGATGCTGCATAAGATGGTTTTGAAATAACTGCGGCAGTTCCCAATTACAGCTGTAATCACAAGTTCGACAGATGACATTATTCGCCATACCGACCTGGATATTTTGCCTTAGCCAGGTCGGTATATTTTTGAATAAAGTCCCCTTTAGATTGGTATAGCCATCGCGGTCATGTGCAAATTGATGCCATAATTTAATTTTCAAGGCTTCATACTTTTTGGCAATCGTCGGGTGCTCATTCAAGTAATCTCTGAAATACGATTCCTTATTGTCCCCGGAAAACCTTAGATGCAGGTGGTAAACTTCATCGGCAAAACCTCGAACGGTATAACCCTTGTTTAAAGAGAGCCTTGTCTCCTCTTCAGACATGATCGTGTAGCCATTTTGAGTAAGTTGTTTAGCTACATCGGCTAACTTAGTCTCAGGCGCCACTTCAACTAAGATATCCACAATCGCCTTGGCCCAGATACCCTTGATGGCCGTACTGCCAATATGGCTGATTCTAACAACGGCAAAGTCTTGTAATATTTTGCGAACCCTATTGGCCTCCTGCTGATATTCAGCAGTCCACTGTTGCTGGGGCGCAGTCAATGAGATTGGGAACAGTTGCCAGAGTTCTTCTAAGGTCATTTCAGACAATTATCTAGACATTTCTAATTTTCCTGAAGATAGAAAGTAAAACAATAAAAATATTGAATGAATTTTATTTCTTACTTTGGTTTAAAACTATTTTGATTTAAAACGATTTCGGTAATAGCTTGATATACATCCGGATTGTTGATGATGGCTAATGCTAAATGTTCCTTTGCTCTCGACATATTAACATAAGACTCGTTCATTATGTGATAGTATTCTTTGTAACTCCCCTGAAGATGACCTTTGTTATCATAAGAAACAGATTCGTCCAAATATGTAACCACACTGTCATATTCACCACCAATAACTGAATGTGTCTCTTTATAATCGGAAGCGTATCTTTTAAAAGCATCAGAGCTGGATTCATCATAGCTAGAAGGAGTTGGAACTATAAATAAGTAATCCTGCTTAATCTGACTTTCAAGCCATCCAAATGAGTCCTTAGCACATTTAAAATAACGCACCTCAACGCATGCACGTATATTCTCCAAACCCACATCTTTAGGGGGCTTTTTTTCCAATGACATTACCTGTCTAACAAAAGCATGAATACTCGGATTGGACCTAAGACCCTTTTTTAACTGGTATATAGTACCCTTCTTACGTTTCTGAAATGAAACACATAAGCTATGCATATGGTTTCCAGAATCTTTGCGCCCCAATGCTTGTTTCATATCATAAAAGAAAATAACGGTGTGACTTTCAAAATTTTTTTCGGCCCAAGTTGCGACTTTTTTGCGACTATCTTCATATAAGCGCTGAGCTTCATCAACCATGACGTAATCATACTTATCAAGTTCCTGATCTTTCACATGTTTTGCAGATATAAAGTCTACTGACGAAAGTTTATTTTGTAATATCTGGTGTGCACTACGCAAATTACCAGAAAAGATAAATAGGACGTTTTTATTTTTATTCAATTTTTTGGCCAAATCATACGCAATTAAAGTTTTTCCCGAACCAGCTTCGCCCTGTACTCCAAATACTCCCGGTCGCATACATGATTCGCTGATTCGTTCCTGATCTTCAGTTAACCAATATTCCCCATTCAAAAAAGCTTCAACATCAGTAATAGGCGAAACTAAGTAATCCTTAGAACTCAAATTGGCTATCAGATTTTCTGATGTGCTACTCTGACATTTAAGTAACACTTGCACCAAAGATTCAAAGGAAATCTTTTCCAAAGAATTGTCTTTGACTATAAACATTTGCTTCTCAGATGAAACATATGTGATGTTAATTAAATGTTCCATATTTAACAAGCGAATAAATCTAGACTGTTGTTGAAATTTTTTAATAATTCTAGGATTCATGTCAGGCGTACGTTCATGTTTCAAATCTAAATTAATTAGGATCCCATCACCAAACCAAAGTACGTCAAAATCTGCAATAACGCCAAGATCAGTTCCTAGAAACCAACCATCAACATCTTCTCCGTCAGCCAATTGGCTTATAACTTGTTCAGAGAAACTAGAAAAATCCTCAATTTCGACATTTTTAGGGGCCATGCGATGATAATGAAGTGAATCAGATAACAATTTTTCATTGGTTTTAACCGCATTAAATTCTCTAACTGTAAAGGGAATCACATAAAACACCTCCAGTATATCAAGATAAATACTAGCGCTAAGTATGAGTTATAATTTCTAAAGTATCAATAACTAACGACCACATCTATACTTGTATACTACGTTCTAATTTTATTAACGAGAAAATTCTTGTATACTTTCAAGTAATTAATTATATCATGGTGTCAGAAACTAAAACCACAATATATTGTGTACAAAAGAAGTAGTTGGCGTTATTTAAACCAATTTCAGCACTACAATCTTACAATGAGCTTTTAAACGAAGCCACGCCAGATAACCCCATTATTCTAACAGAAAATAAGGACGCTAAATATGCTATTTTAGATTTAGCCGATTATGAACAATACCAACGCCTGCGTACTAGTCAAGACTTAATGGCTATCGTTCATAAAGCGCGCCAAGGTGAGTTACATGGTCTGGACAATGTTGAAAAGGAACTTATGAACCGGTAAAATGTTACCCAATCCAACCCACTAAACACAGCCACGATTAAACAAGATTCAATTAATTGTAGCTGTATTTTCATGTCTCAAAAAATAATTACTGCAATTCCGCCGCTGGATCGATATAATTCAAGCATCACATTTGAAGGGATTATAGCTAATTATGAAACGAAAAACCATGTGGCGGATTGCCCGAGCTTATGTCAAGTGGATTCAGCGCGAATTCATGACGCAAGAAATAGACCTATACCAAACTATCGAAGCGATTCGTACAGAGCAGCGCTTACCCATGGCCTACACCACCATCGATTACAATGACATTGATGAAGGCGCTGAAGTCCAAGTCTGGGCGGATATAAAACATTTAAGGCTAATTGCCAAGATTAGTACCGATGAAGCAGTAATTTACCATAAACGTAACTATAAATCACTTGTCACGTTCATCGAAGACATTGAAGCCGCCGACTTTAATGACTTAACTTATATGTAACCGGATTTTTTGAAATTTAGCGTAGATTTCTGAACAAAATATCCAGTAATACTTGTTCCAGCTTGGTTATTATGGGATTCTATTATCATAAGAAGGTGGAAAAATGGCAAAAGAAATCAATGTGGTGGGCGCAATCTTGGTCCGTCATGGTAAAGTATTATGCGCAAAACGGGGACCTGGCCGTAATTTAGCCTACCTGTGGGAATTCCCTGGGGGTAAAATTGAACCCCAGGAAACGCCCATCGCCGCATTAGCCCGTGAATTAGAAGAAGAACTAAAAATTGAAGTTAAAATTCAACCAGAAGTATTTACCGATGCCAGTTATGATTATGACTTTGGTACGGTCCATATGAAGACATTTCTTTGTCATTTGATAAGTGGTGAGCCCGTTTTGACGGAACATATGGCCATTAAATGGCTTTACCCTTCAGAATTAAACACGTTGGAATGGGCCCCGGTAGATATGCCAACGGCCGACAAACTAATGACACGGGGGGTAAATCATGAGTAGCAATGAACTCTTAAAGCAGGCCTTATTCAAAGGCTTTATCGATAAAGACAATGATGGTTCTAAGCTAGATCCTAAATTTATCATCAATCAACCAGAGGACAAAAAATATTTTCTAAACGTCCTGCAAGATGAAATGGATAGCTGTCAAACTTTCACTTTTTCTGTGGCTTTTGTGACCCAAGATGGCTTAAATGGCCTAAAGTCACATTTATTAGACTTGGCCGAACGGGGTATCCGTGGTCGTTTACTGACATCGACTTATTTAGGATTTAACGACCCCTATACCTTTGAATCCTTGTTGCAAATTCCTAATCTGGACGTGCGGATTTCTGGCCAGAAGGGTTTCCATCCTAAAGGTTATCTATTTGACCATCAAACGTACCAATCCTTTGTGATTGGTAGCTCTAATTTAACCATGAATGCCATGAAGGTTAACTACGAATGGAATGTGCTACTGACTACCCAAGATCATGGTGAAGTTATTTCCGACATTCGCAGCCATTTAGAAAAAGCCTGGGAAGAAGCACAACCATTAACTTCAGAATGGATTGCCGCTTATAAGCAAAACTACCGTCCTCAAGAAAGAGCGGCTTTGCTGGCACAAACCATTACCGAGGAACAGGCCAATTATGCCTTGCCGAATCAACCTGCAGAGATTATCCCTAATAAAATGCAAGAAGATGCCTTGACAAGTCTGGCAGCATTACGAGCTGAGGGTGCTCAAAGAGGCTTGGTTGTTTCAGCCACTGGGACGGGGAAAACATATCTAGCGGCTTTTGACGTCAAACAATTTCAACCTAAGCGGATGCTTTTTATTGTCCATCGGGAGCAAATTTTGCATAAGGCCAGAAATTCTTTCCAACGTATTATCGGCGGCCCAGATAGCGATTATGGCGTGCTATCCGGTAATGACAAAGATCTCCAAGCTAAATATTTATTTGCAACTATCCAAAGTATCTCGCGGGATGCCTATTTACAACAGTTTACGGCAGATAACTTTGATTATATTTTGATTGATGAGGTCCATAAAGCTGGTGCCAATTCTTATGTCAAGGTAATTGATTACTTTAAACCGAAATTTCTTTTGGGGATGACAGCTACCCCCGAACGAACCGATAATTTCAATATCTATGAATTGTTTGATTATAATATCGCCTATGAAATTCGCTTGCAAGAGGCCTTGGATGAAGATCTGCTCTGCCCTTTTCATTACTTCGGTGCCGCCGATTACGATAAAGACGGCGAAACCATCACGGAAACCACGGATTTGCAGCATTTGGTCAATCAAGAACGGGTTGAATTCCTACTGGAGAAAATCGCGTATTATGGGTGTTCCCGCAACAATCCCAAGGGCTTAATCTTTTGCAGTCGCAAGGATGAAGCCCAGGCCTTATGTGCGCTGTTTAACCAGCAAGGCATTGAATCAGCCTATCTAACCGGCGAGCACAGCATCGAAGAGCGGGAAGCTGTTGTGGCACAGCTGGAAAGTGGCCAGATTCACTATATCTTTACCGTGGATATCTTCAACGAAGGCATTGATATTCCGAAAATCAACCAAGTGGTGATGCTGCGCAACACCCAATCAAGTATTATCTTTATCCAACAGCTGGGCCGCGGTTTGCGGAAAGATGACTCTAAGGATTTTGTGACAATTATTGACTTCATCGGTAATTATAAAAACAACTACATGATACCTATGGCGTTGGCTGGCGACAATTCCCGAAATAAGAGTGAATTGGCAAAAGATACTTTCGATACTACTTATATTTCAGGTATTTCCTCAGTGAATTTTGAAGCAGTTGTCAAAGAACGGATTTATAAATCGATTGATGCCTTAAACCCAGACGATATGAAAGCTTTACGGGATGTTTTCCAAAGTCTTAAGAATCGTTTGAAGCGGGTGCCCTATTTACAGGACTACTTAAAATATGGGATGATAGACCCAATGATAATTGCTAACAAAGATAACAAATCATATTACGATTTTTTAGTCAGATTAAATGAAAATGAAGATAGAGATAACGGTAAATATAGAGAAAAGATTTCCATCAAAGCCAATAAAATGCTAATATTTTTCTCCCGTGAATTATTACCAGGAATGCGGCGTCAGGAATTGATTTTGCTGAAGGTGTTGCTGAAGCAGCCAGCTATATCCCAAACCGCATTCCATGATCTAGTTCTCTCCCAAGACGTAACAGCTGATGATCAAACACTGATATCCACTTTACGGACACTTTCATTGAATTTCTATGCGGGAAAACCTAAAGAAACCTATGCTGGTGCAGAACTAATTTCATATGACGAAACGATGATCCAGCGAAGCTCTGGTTTTGAAGCGGCCTTACAAAATAAGTATTTTCGTTTCTTGTTTCAAGATTTATTGAAAACAGCATGGGAAGAGAGTAAAGCGTACCGAATTGATCAACCACTAACGCTCTACAAAAAATACCGACGCCGAGATACATTGCGATTGCTCAATTGGCAGACGCAGATGATCGACTTAAATATTAGCGGCTATACTTACAAAGATAATAAGTTTGTAATATTCATGGCCCTGGATAAAATTGTATATAAGAATGAAATCTTAGATCCGAATCACTTCCTTTATTACACTAAATCAAACCGTAATCTGAATTCAAATGAGGTTACAATCCTACAGAACCCTAATGGTTGGAAGTTCTATATATTCGCTCAAAAAAGTAGAGATGATGATGATTTTTACTATATGGGTCAGGCTATTCCTATTCGTCAATCAATAAAACTCACCAAAAATGAGAAAAATCAAAATATTGTGTCATCAGAGTTTCTACTGAAAAATCAATTAGAAAACAAGTTTTATCGCTATTTGATTGATAAAAACTAAGCAATTGAAAACACTAAAGATATTAATATTTACATGAAAAGCTGACTGTTAAAGTTTGCTTTTTTTATTTATTTCATTGTATTTTGGAAAGAGGGGGATGATTGTTGTGGATTAAAAAATCTAAGCCTACAACCCATACTAACTATCAAACTTATCCTACTTTTCTCCAACTTCATAAGTCCCAGCACTATTCCACAAAGTTGTTTAAAAATCCTCCAAAGACACCCTTATTCGTCCGCACCCTGGCTTAGCGATTCAATTATCTTAAGAAATCCGATGCGGCCGGGATTTCTTGGTTTTTCTATTCTTCGCCAAATAAGAACTTCGCGTCAACCACAATTTCTGCAATACCGGTTGGTGGGTTAAAATTACAGACACAATTAAATCTGCGAACTTAGGGGGCAATATCTCATCTAGTCTAATAACTTGGCACTTGGTCGCCACCAAGAGTTTAAGTGTCATCCGGTGGTCCTGCCACCAGGTTTTAAACAGCTTGGGAACTGCTCTTTCCATATCGACAAACTCGCTGGCTGTCAGCTCATGCTCTGACGTAAATGTCTTGGGCATCGGTTCATCCGATTCCTGTAAATAAATCTCAAAAATCGGCGGATACTTTTCAGAAATGGCTATAAAAAATGCCTGCATGTCTGCCGTTACTGTATTTGGCCGCAACTGCCGAAAATAAGCCCAACTGGCTAACAGCACCTCATCGGACACCTCATTAAATTGCGCCGACCGATCCCCTAACCCCGCAAAATCAAGAGTCAGCGCCTGGCGTAACAAGTTAGCTGAAACGTCCTTTGCGTCAGTTGGATTCTTATCAGGCTCATACATAATATCCATCCACTTAAAACCAGCCTGAAAAGTTGGTGTCCAATCCTCGGCATACCGGTGCATATGGCGACTTAACTTCGTCACATACTTATCATTGTCCATGGTCAAGGGTTCCACTAACTTGCGCGCCTTGGGCCATAGTTGCCGCAGCAAAGGCATTAGCGGTAGATAAATCGCTTGGGAAAATGGCGTTTCTTCCTTCCGCCGCAAGTGATCCCACCATTCCCTGATGCGCCGCTGCTTCACCATCCCAATACCTGGCGTTTGGAAAATTTGGGCCAGCTTAGCTTCGGTTAAGTCCTCAAAATCAAAAACTTGCGCCTGGGCAAATGCCCGCAAAACTATTGTATCCCGGGTCATAAACTGCTGGGCAATTTTTTGATTGATACTTTGATTCTTGGCAGTTCGTGCTTTGACCACTGCATACGGTACCGCCGGCTTAAAATCAACGCCGGGAACCTCCGTGCCATGCAAGTCTTGATAGATATTTTGAATCGTCTGTTGCTTCTTGGGGCTCATCCCCGGCAGCTTAATCAGTGTCTTGATATTTTCTGGGGTAAACTGGTCCACATAATCGATGCCGGCTTCAAACAAACGTTGCATGACTAAAGCATCTTTTACCGTATCAAAGGTGCTTTCAATGCGGACCCGCTCTGGATCAAGCAACGTAGTCGCAAAGGGCGTTTTGGTTAAGCCAATATTACTTTGCGCTAACAATAAGCTACGTTTCTTAAGATCAAATAGCGGATCGAAAAGCAGTGCCGAATCCAGCACCAACCCTCGCATATTCTCAAACGGACTCAGTTGGTCAAATTGCCAATTCTGGAACCGGTCCGAATCTAGGTACCTTGAATGTTGAAAATCGTCTCGATCAGCTTGGTTGACAGCCGTAACCACGGTAAGCCCATCCCGCCATTGAAAGGACTGCGTCACCTCACCATGGCGCGCTAAATTAACTGAAATACCATACTGTTGAAATGAGCGCATTAAGTTATCATAACTGCTTGGTTGGCTTTGGCGCACATTTCGGATAACGCTCAGTGGTAGCCAGCGTTCACCCTGGTGATTAATTTTGATTGGCGTACTCTGACCAACAATTGGATTCATAAATGAACTCAGCCAGTTACGTACCCATTCTGCTGGCCAAAACCTGGGAAAAAATACTCCTTCATCCATTGCCTGTTCCTCCTTGACTGCGTTAAACATATTTCTGCGATGGTGCTTATTGTACAGGTTGTTTAACCCTAGTTAACGGATTTAGCGCCAATGATGCGTTTCCAGTCCTAAGCGTGTTATTGCGACGTTTAAGTCAAAAAATGACAGGCCCATACATTCTGAATTTACCAGATTGTTTGGACCCATCATTTTAATATTATGATATCGTTTCAATTTTTTGTTAAGCTACTTCAACCGACCCCGAGCCTTAACATTCAACCAAATCTCATACCCCAACAAAGCCACCAAGGTCAGCCAAGTGATTCCCAAGCTCAGCAACTGTACCCGGGTCCCGTTATACGCCACTCGAACGACGCCTTTAGCTTTGGCCGGCAAGTCCACTTGCAACAGGTGATTAGGGCCACTGCGGCGAAATAGGTCTTGGCCGTTTAAGGTGGCGTGATAACCTAAGTAAGCAATCAACGGCAGGGTCAGCACGGTGGCTTTGGTGGTGGTCACATGCACGGCTAAATTTGAGCCCTTGATGTTTAAATTGCGGGCTTGAACATGCCTGCTGTTATCTTGAATAACTTCCAGCTTGGCCTTATGGGTCCGGTGGTAATCTAAATAGCGGGTGTCCGTATCAATGGGCAGATACTCTCGGCCAGCGCCGATGCTATTGGAATAGGGTTTGCTCTTAGCGACACTGGCCATGGCCAGTTCTTGATAGGCGGTAAAGGGTTGACTCAAGGTTACAATAGCCAGCACCATCACTAAAATGGCGGTACCTAGGTGGATTTGTTTGTTCGGCGTCAAGCGCTGCAATGCTAAAGTAGTATAAGTCGCCGCCGCAAAGCAAAGGCAGGCGGTGCTGATAATGCCAAAGCGCCAGGCAAATTGAATGCGGGTCACGAAGGCCAAGGCCTGGACCACATCGGGCTGCCAAAAAGTGGCGGACCCTAGAAAAGTCAAAATTAAGCCGATGATCAATAAATTATCTGCTAAAACTAAATCTTCACGGCGCTTTTTGAAGGGGAGGACCACCCGTAATAATAGTAAAACTAAGATCAAAACGGAGGCGGTTAACCGGGCGTAAGGGGCCATGGTGAGACTATTAATGAAAAACTGGGACATTGATTCTTCACCAGCGCCAAAGGTCACCATGCTCTTCACGGACACCACGGTGTGATAACTTCGGAGTTGTTGCAACATTGGCCAGAGATAGGCCGCACTCAAGCCTAACCACAATACGACAGCTTTTAACATAGCTAAAAAATGGGGTTTCAAGACTTGAGGCCGGCTGACCAATTCCACCCCGGAACGGGTCACAAAGGCCAGCAGCAAGCAGCCCCCCACCAGTGCGGTGGTGATGAAATGGGCGTACATCACCCCGGTCATCCCCAGGGCCAGGCAAATCCAGTCCCGGTTGTAATTTCGGCGATATATCAGGATGAAACTGGCCAGGATCAAGGGGATGAACATGTAGGCGATAATCGTCCCCAGGCCCACCCGGTAATACATATCGATCAGGTGGTACATACTGAAAGTGTAAATCCCCGCAAACACGTAAGCCAAAATCGGCTGCGCCGGAAATAGGCTGCGGGCGCTGTAATAGGCCAGACACAGGGTCGCAAAGGTGATAATGACATAATAGCTGGGCCAAGCGGCACTGGCCGACAGCCCCAGCGCCAGCATGGTGGCCATGGGATAAAGAAACAGCGGTGCATAAAACAGATCCACCGGATAACCGTAGCCGTTGAGGAAAAATGTATTAATGCCGTAGACCCAATTGCCCTGGCGCAAATTCTGGCTCAGCCCAATAATCCGGCCGTAATGAAAGGGAAAGTCCGTGGTCACCGGAAAATGGTGCGTGGTAAATAAAATATAGTTGCCTGCCAAAGCTAAGGCTAGGAAAAGTAGCCCAATGTTCAGAATATGTAATGACCTAGTTTTCTTTCTTAAGTGCCGTGCTGAACGCATTAGCAGCCACCTCCTCCCAAGTAAGTGTCGCTGTTTGTCAACTAAATCGGCATTATATTATGAATCATTCGTGTTTACTGCGGTTTTTTCAGCAATTGCTCCAAATCCAGTTCTAAAGCGTTGCTAATTTTCATCAAGGTCTCCACACTGACATTGACCTGGGTGGCGTATTTCATATTGGAAAGGGTCGAGCCGGAAACCCCGGCCATTTTAGCCAATTTATTGGCGGGCCATTGTCTAGCGGTCAAGGCAGCCTCAATATTGGCATACATATAAGCCGGGTCCGGTAACGCATCCGGGGCGTAACCATGGTAGTCCGTTGCGCTGGCATCTATTTTGGCGGTGTCCAGATAAACCATGCGTAGCGGCGTTAACAGGTCGCTGACAGTAACGTCCAATAATTTGGCAAGGGTGAGCAACGTGACGATTCGCAGGCCCGATTTATGTTCAAACTGCTTGATCACCCCAGACCCCAAATGCCCCTTTCGTTCTAGGGTCGTGACGGACATCCCCCGCAACTTGGCCAGCTTCTGCACGGTGTCGGTCACGTTGCTGACACTTAAGGGGGCGTCGCGGGAAAAACGGGCAGCCATAATTTGGATTAACGTATCACCATTTTGAATAATCATAAAATGCTCACTTTCATATCCTTTAATTGTAACCTTCTTAAACTGTACCATGTTTACAATGCTTTTGTACCGGGAAAATGGGTAAAACTAATAGTATTTATCAAAAAATGAACCAGCGCAGCCTGGTTATCTGAGGGCGCTGGTTCATGATATCGATTTTATCTAAAAACGCTATTATCTTAAGATCACTCAATCGGTGCTAAACTGGTAACTTCCAGCTGCCCGGACTGCATCTGGGCTGCCATCAGCCACGATTTATCAGAAGTCGCTGATGGACCACTTCTTTCATGGGTAAAGGTCGTGATTATTTGCTGGGGTTGCTCGGTCAGAAAAGCCTTGAAATCCTTATAAGTACTGCGCCCGGAAATACCGGTCCCAATGGAATCGCCAGATAAACTCACCACATGTTCTGAAGCAATTTTAGGATACTTTTGCCGCAGCGTATCTAAATTGTGGGCGTATTGTGCCCAGGAACGCCATGTTAGCATGGGCCCCAAAAAGTCCTTGGTCTGGGTGATGGTTGTCTGCGTTACCTGGGGTAAAGCATATTGGCGGTTACGCTGGTCAATCCGGTGGTTCTGGGATTTGACCTGCTGAACCTGAGTTAACTTCCCATCAATTTGTGCTTGCAACTTGCTGTTTTGCCGCTGACTGGCAATAATCAAACCAATCAATATAAGCAGCACAACACCACACACAACATATGCCACTGACATAAATTTTTTCTTAAAAACTCCCAAGCTACTCAGCCCCTTCCGCCGCTAAATTCGTGACCGTCGACGTTTTAACCCCACTGATCCGACCTTTCGCATCAAAACGCAACTGGGCCGTATTCGCCGGGGTATTGGCGTCTTGGCCTTGGTAGCGAATGTGTAACTGGACCAGGACCTGGATTGGTGGTTTGGCGGTCACGCCTATTTGAACAATATCATAGGTAAAGCCGTTAAAATAATCCCGCCGCTGGGCCACAGTGGTTGCTTCTGTTGGTTGCGGCTTATCGGGGGTCACAAACAGCATGTTTAAATCCCGGGCAACGGCATCTGTGGTGGTCACCTGCTCGCCTTGCAAGTAGCGTTGCAAACTGTTTTTTGTCAATTGGGTATATTTATGAACAGTTTTTTGACTGGTTGCTTGTTGAGCCACTTTTTGTTTGGGTACGCTGATGGCATTCAAGCGCTGATTTAACTTCGCGTGTTGCCGGTTAAGATATCCCAATGTCCCCAGTGCCAGTAAAATCAGCGCAATGAAAATTCCTAACATCAGCCGTTTTTGTTTATTGCTTGTCATCGTTTATGTCTCCTCCCAGCTCAATTCAATCCCTATTTTACTATTTCTAAAAGTCAGCTAGCGCCTAAAACGACGGATGCGCCGCCACAAGACTTGACCAGGATGAGCAATCCCACTGGCCACGCAAATGCCATAGCTGATCAAGCCCACCATACTTAGCCAAGTGATGCCTAGACTGAGCTTTTGCAATTTTGTGCCAGCATAAGTCACTGTGACCTCCCCCTGCGTGTGGGCAGGTAAAGCCACTTGCAGTAAGTGGTCAGGCCCGCTACTGCGAAATAGGTCCTGGCCATTTAACGTGGCCCGATAGCCCAAATAAGCTAACAATGGCAAGGTCATCACCGTGGCCTTGGTGGTGGTGACCTGCACCGCTAAATCTGACCCATTAATTTTAAGGCCTTGGACCTGGACATGTTTACTATTATCCTGGATAACTTCCAGTTTCGCTTTATGGGTGCGGTGATAGTCTAAATAGCGGGTATCCGTATCATTAGGCAGATACTCCCGGCCGGCGCCAATACTGTTAGAATAAGGTTTGCTTTTCGCAACACTGGCCATGGCTAATTCCTGATAGGCGGCAAAGGGCTGACTCAAGGTCACAATGGCCAAAACCATCACCAAGATAGCGGCGCCCATATGGATGCCCTTTTTGGCCGTCAACCGATGTAACGCTAAACCGGTGTAGGCTGCCGCCGCAAAGCAAAGGCAGCCGGTACTGATGATGCCAAAGCGCCAAGCAAATTGGATATGTTCTATAAAAGGCAACGCCCGCACAACATCGGGTTGCCAGAAAGTGGCCGACCCCAGGAAGGTCAAAATGAGGCCCATCCCCAACATGTTATCCGCCAAAGTTAGATCCCGATTCCGCTGTTTGAAGGGTAAAACTAACCGTAACAGCAATAATACTAAAATCAGCACCGAAGCCGTAAGCCGAGCATAGGGGGCCATGGTCAAGCTGTTGGTGAAAAACTGGGTCAAGGATTCTTCCCCAGCCCCAAAGGTCACCATACTTTTGACCGTCACCACGGAAGTATAACTGCGTAATTGCTGTAACATCGGGAAAAAGTAAGCCGCACTTAACCCCAGCCAGAGAATGCCTGCTTTTAGCATTGCCCAAAGGTGGGGCTTAAAGGTTTGGGGATGGCTGACCAATTCCACCCCAGAACGGGCCACAAAGGCTACCAGTAAACACCCACCCACCAATGCGGTGGTGATGAAATGGGCGTACGTTAACCCCGTCATCCCCAAAGCCAGGCAAATCCAATCCCGGTTGTAATCCCGCCGGTAAATCATGATAAAACTGGCTAAAATCAAGGGAATAAACATATAAGCGATGATCGTCCCCAGTCCCACCCGGTAATACATATCGATCATGTGGTACATGCTGAAGGTATAGATCCCGGCAAAAATATAAGCTAACACCCGCATATCTGGAAATAACATCCTGGCGCTGTAATAAGCCAAACACAGGGTCCCAAAGGTGATGAAAATGTAATACACCGGCCAAGCTACACTAGCCGACACCCCCACCGCCAGCAGGGTCGCCATGGGATAAAGAAACAACGGTGCATAAAATAAATCAACGGGATAGCCGTAGCCGTTAAGGAAAAAAGTATTGATGCCATATAACCAATGCCCTTGCCGCAAATTCTGGCTCAACCCGATAATGCGGCCGTAATGAAAGGGAAAGTCGGTGGTCACCGGGAAATGATTCGTGGTAAATAAAATATAGTTGCCGGCAAAGGCTAAGGCGAGAAAAAGTAGACCGATGCCCAAAATATGTAAGGGGCCCGTCCCCTTTTTTAAGTGGCGTGCTGCACGCATGAGCAGTCATTTCCTTCCGATTGAATGTTGATAGGCCACACATAAACTTGTCTTGGCCTGAAAATGGGTTAGTTTGTGGGTGGCTTTTGTAGCAGTTGTTCTAAGGCCATATTTAGGGCAGCACTGATTTTCATTAGAGTTTCAACGCTGACATTAATTTGGGTGGTGTTTTTCAGGTTGGATAGGGTCGACCCAGAAATCCCGGCAATTCGGGCCAGTTTATTAGCCGGCCAACGTCGCGCTGTTAAAGCTGCGGCAATGTTGGTGTAAATATGGGCGGCATCTGGTAACGCATCGGGAGCATAGCCATGATAGGCCGTTGCCGCCGGGTCGATCTTGGCGGTATCCAGATAGACCATTCGCAATGGTGTTAACAAGTCGCTGACCTTAACATCTAGTAACTTGGCAAGAGTGATCAAGGTGGCAATTCGCAAGCCACTTTTATGTTCAAATTGTTTAACCACCCCGGACCCCAGGTGACCTGCGCGTTCCAGCGTGGTCACCGACGTCCCCCGCAATTTCGCCAACTTCTGTACGGTATCGGTGACATTGCTGACGCTTAAAGGGGCGTCTCGGGAAAAACGGGCGGCCATTATTTGGATTAACGTATCACCATTTTGAATAATCATAATTGCTCACTTTCGTATCCATTAATTTCATTGACTGGTATCCCAGCAACCAATGCCAACTCTGAAAACCTAGCCATATTCAGGCCTTAAAAATAGCCTGATTGCCAGCATATCTAATGTGCTTTGTCAAAAGATACCGTCAATCAGACCACTGTGTTAGCTGTTAATTTTGATTTAGATTATTGATCTTTAACCGTGATGCCTTTCGTTGTTGGCTTGTCGTATTCTATCAATGCCTTTGGATTGGTGGTACGTGTAATCCACATGCCATCGTCGTTGAAGAGGACGTAGCCCATATAGCGGTCTTTGAAAACAAGTCCGTTCGTGGAAGGCCCCAATTGCATTACCTCATCCGAGGTCAGCTTATATGCCTTTTTGTGCGATGCTAGTGTTTGGGCATATGTTGCGTCAGAAGGGCTCGGTGCACTACTACCAAGATATTTAAAATAGTCAGCATCTAACTTGTCTCTATTTGGCATAGGTGTTGCTGGTAAAAATTCAGTTGCCGCACGAGGCGCCGTAAAACTAATTTTTTCACTCATACTCTCGTTGCCGGTACTGTCTGAAACCACACTTGCTTTCAATTTATTGGTAGCAGGTTTAAAGGATTGAGAAAACTTGATACTTTTAATATAGCTAATATAAGTATTATCATTCTCGATAACGCGATCAACTGGTGCATCAAGCAGACCGACTACCTTTGTGGGGCTGTTTTGCATGCGCTTAATGTCATCTTGAGCAGCTTCTATATGTTCCTTTTGACGCTTAAGAAAATATTTTTCAGATAAATCTCTTGCCTTCTTGATTATTTCCCGTTGATCAAGGCCTCGAAAATCTCGGAGTTTAACGTCTTCAACGGTATAAACCGTTACTTCGCCACGGTTGGTGAGCATCAAGTAGTCAACCGAACTCTTATTATCGATTTGTGTGTTATCACCCTTTGTATGAATCCACAGCCGTTGATTTCTCTGGGCATCAGCGTACATATACATCTTGCTGAAATTTAATGGCGCCGTTGCCGCAGTTCCCTGTGTTGTACTTTGAGAACTACCTGTTGTGTTATTGGATTTGGCGCGACTGGCACATCCCGTGATCAATGCCAACAGCGCCATGCTTAGTAATAATAAATGACCGGTTCTTTTCATCAGTTCCTCCCCAAAAATAATAATTTTACCTGTTAATCAATGTTATTTAGCTCCATTGCCAAGGTGTCCCATAAACTGCTGGCATCCAGGCACCACTGCCTAAGTCAAACCACAGATTACCCTGACTATCCACGGTGAATCTGTTGATTTGCCAAGCCGTGCCATAAGTAACGGATTTGACCCAAGCTGAATTCCAAGTCGGTTGTGACCACAAGCCCACTGGTTGACCATAAGAAATTTGTGTTTTAGCAGTAATTGGGAATGAATAACCCGCATTTAAAATGTCTGTTTCTTTCAACCAGGCATTTTCACCAACTGCGTAATAGTTTGTGCCACCGATATTTTTGATACCACTAAAACGCCAAGCACTGAGGTAATCTAATCTGCGATCCAAGCGCTGACCGATAGTATCATAAAGTTGCGCACCATTGGGGCTGATAACAGTTGAAATTCCAGAAGCTGCTTGCTCACTGCTATCATTATTAGCCGACCCATTATTATTGTTATTATTGCCATTGTCGGTAAGTTGCCCGGTGGTAACGACATCAGAACTTATCCAAGCCCCATCCCCGATCAAATACCATTTCGTGCCATTGGCATCTAAAGCTGTGGCTGAATAAACCCATTGAGACCCGTAGTCGGCACTTTTAACCACCGTACCTTTGCCAGTATGATAGTCATCAAAGACTTCGGCAGATTGAGAATTAACAGTGACCTTCCCGTTGGCAAATTGGAAATCGTCGTTAGGGTTAGTCGTCCCGCCTTGATTGTCATCCGAGCCATGGGAATTTTTATCCAAGACGTCGTATTGATGACTGCTGGTGTCATCCCCTAAAGTGAATAGTTTAAATGAGTAAGAATAATCTTGAATATTGCCTTTAACTGCCATGTTATGGACAGTTACGGTATATTCATCTCCGGAACGCAGGTCAACACCACTTGGTCTAAAACTAAGTGATTCTTGAAATCCATAATGTGAATCGTCACTATTCAAATTAATACCTTTCCCAGTTTGGCCGGTTGTATTATTTTTGACGGTAATACTAGGGTAGTGCCGGAATGCATTTTTGTCTGTGCCGGAATAGATCGACCAAGGCACGTCAACAGCATATTGAATCGGAAAAACACCCTTATTTGGATAAGTGGTATTATCAAACTCTTCAGTATAGGTTGAATTCAGTCTATCCCCGAGATAAAAGGAAACGACGCCAGTATTAGATCCATATTGAGAACCCGCATATGTATTCCCAATACCAACGCCTTTGAGATCCCAATAAAGCATTGCTGCCCGGTGACCAGTATTATTGCCAATCCCATTGTTTTTCTCTCCAAATAGTGTCTCAACTGTGCCACCAACATCATTGGTATAAGCAATTTGTGCTAAGTTAGAATTCTGTGCCGCAGCACTTCCCTTTTTCCAGTCTGCTTGGCTAATAAAATCAGGTTTAGGGTAAATACTTGGATCAAATCCATGCCATAAGTTAGCCTCCCCCGTAGCAGTTAAGCAAGCAGAGGCAAATTGAGCCAACTCATTGTATTCACTGGTGGTATAAACTCGTGGCATGCCATACATATCTCTAAAAAAGTTCCAATAAGCAATACCCTTGTTGATATAAGCTGGGTTCAACTGGCCAACACTGAATGGTGCGGACGTGTTGTGTGGTGCAATTGTGAAAGCATTGCTGGCATCATAGCTGGTTCTGTCTAGCGATTGATATTCTGCGTTTATCCGCGCAATATCACTATCAGCATCAGCTTGTGCCACACCTTTTTGGCTGAAAATCCCAACAACTGCCAAGCCAATCGCTAGCGCGATGGTATATTTTTTCCCAATTTTCTTGAACATATAAACTCTTCCTCCCGAAAATAAATATTGCAACCCAATAACTTTGGCAACACCTCCTCAAATGTTTATCCCCGTACGCAAAAAAAGAGACCACTGTCCGATCAACAGTTAGTCTCTTGCAATTGTAGTGTATTCAAAAAAACAGTAGCTTTAACATCCTCTACTGCTGTGCTGTGCTGTGCTGTGCTGTGCTGTGCTGTGCTGTGCTGTGCTGTGCTGTGCTGTGCTGTGCTGTGCTGTGCTGTGCTGTGCTGTGCTGTGCTGTGCTGTGCTGTGCTGTGCTGTCTCATTGTCAGGACTCCCCCTTGACCTGTCAAGTCTAAATTGTGTGTTTATCGTTAAACTTACAAGATTTCTGGCAATTTTTTGCGGATGCTATTGTCAGCCCCAAACTTGTACGCCGTGTATGTATTAATAATAAAATTATATCTTATAAATTGGTAAAGTCAATGGAATTATTAACGCGCTTATTTAACTTATTAAAAATATAATTTTCCGGCATATTTTCAGTCAACCCATTAATTGAAATTAGTCGCAGTGATATGGATAATTTCAATATTTCTCGACAACACACCAGCTGCCTATTCATTGATTAATTCTACTATCTTGACTATATTTATAGATAATATCTATCAATGGAGGACCCCACAATGAATCTCAAACACCTGTTATTTTTCAAAGAATTGGCGCGGACGCAGCATATGTCCCAAGCTGCCGCTAACTTGGGCATCACCCAGCCGACTTTAAGCTACGCCATGGACAAGCTGGAGCAGGAATTGGGCGTGCCGCTATTTGAAAAGGACGGCCGCAATATCAAGCTCACCGTCCTGGGCAAAACTTATTTGACCTACATCACCAAGGGCCTCAACGAGTTGGACCGGGGCAAGGCGATTTTGGCCCAGTCCATGGATCCAAACGCTGGTCAGGTGGCGCTGGGCTTCACCTACACCATGGGGCAGCGGCTCATCCCCGAAACCGTGACCCAATTTCAACAGCAAAATCAAGACCAGCACGTGGACTTCCACTTTACCCAGGGCAATACCCCGGATTTATTGACCCAGCTGCTCAAGGAAGACCTGGACCTTGTAGTGGCTTCTTACATCCCCAAAATCACCGACCAAACCGCCACCAACAGCCTCACCTTCCAGCCCCTCGTCCAGCAGCAAATCATGTTGGCCGCCGCCCCTGATCATCCCCTGGCCCAACAAGCCAGCGTGGCTGTCAAGGACTTGGCCCCCTATCCCCTAATCGGCTTTGCCAAAAATAGCGGCTTGCGGCCTTTAATGAACCGCATCTTCCAGCAGGCCCAAGTCCAGCCAAAAATCATCGCCGAAATCGAAGAGGACCACACCATCGTGGGCTTCGTCCAATACGGCTACGGCATCGCCCTCGTGCCCAACCTCCCCCAATTGGATCAACGGCTAGTGCGGCTGATTCCCCTAAAGGACAACACGATTCAACATCAGATTTACCTGGTTTATCGGGCCAACAGCTTTATGACCCCAGCGGTGCGGCATTTCAAAGATTTCATCTCAACCTATTGTGCCAGCCAGTACACGGCTAAAAATAAGTTACTTTAAAGCGCGGTTATAACCGGCATTCATCCCAGTTTAAATTATTTCTGTTTTCCGGGTATTCATGAAGATAATAATCCCAATCAATAGCCCAATGGCCCCAAGAAAACTATCGAATAACATCACATTATGAATGCTGTGCTTCACCAGGTAGCCGGTGATAATGGGAATTGTAAAAGACGCAATACTGCCGGCGGTGTAATAAATACCGATGACCAGCCCCTTGCGACTGGGAAATAATTCACTCATGACCGTTAGCCCTACTTGCATCACCCCACCCGCGGCTGAAAAACCAATGAGAAAAGAACCCACGGTCAAAGCCGTTGGTGTCAATACAAAGGTCATGACTAATAGGGTGCCAAAGGAAACCAAAGTACTGCCCAAAATAATGTAAGGCGAGCGAATATTGAGGCGACCGGTCAAGAAGGTCAGGGTCAATACTCCCAGAATTGAGCCCATACTATAGATACTCACCAAATAGCGGGCATGGCTGGTGGCCATTTCAAGGCGACTTGGCCGTATTTGGTCAACCATTGGCTCACTAGGTAAAAGGTGGCCATGGAAATATAGCCATAGACAGTCAGGGCCACAGCATTGACCTTCTGATTCAAAGTGAAAGCTGCTTTCGGTTCGGCCGCGGACGCCGCCGTTTTTGGCGTCACTCGAGGAACTTTGGGAAAGGTCTTGCGGCTTATGAACAGAAAATTGATAATAAAAATCAGCGTACAGGTCATGAAGGACAGGCCGAACCAGCCGTGGTAGTGCTCGATGATCGTGACCATGATCGGCAGGATCAACTCCCCGGTGGAGGCGAAGGCTTTGATGACGATGTTGGCGGTGGCGGGCTTTTGGGGATAGAGCTCCATCAAGGCCGGATAGGTGCCGGCGTCTAAAAAGGAGTTGGCCATCCCCGCCAGGATGCCGCAACCGTAGGCCACATACATGTTGGGGCTAAAGGTGATGCCCACAAAAAACGGGATATAAGTCCCCATGCCCAGGAGCACGAAGGGTTTGCGCCCATATTTATCGGATAGCACCCCAGATATGTACAGCACCAACAGGCGGCCAATGCCGATAGAGGAAATTACGTAAGACACGCCGGCCACAGTGGTGTGCCATTGTTGGCTCAAAACGGTCATGTTCTGGGCTAAGATGACAATGGCCATGCCGAAGACCAAGTAATTGATGTATAAGTTCAAGCTTAATTTGAGACGTTGTGTGTTTGCCATAAATTTCCCCAATTCCTAAATAGTGATTTCATTATGAGAACTTGCTGTGTAAATAACAAGAATATTTGTAAGTATAGCCGAATGGTCAATTGGGGGCAATCATTATTTCTAATTTAGTTCTAATTTTATAACTTATTTTGACAGCTTTAATTGCCACGACAAGCCTATTTTCAAGAAAAGGCCGTCTGCTAATTGGCTACTAGCGCTAGTCAGAAACCTTGCTGGTTCATAGTTGGAGTGTTATTAGTCGTCTTTTTCACCAAAGCATAGTAGACTAAATATAGTGTATTAATAAACAAAGGGGGTCGTCTATTTTGAAAAAGATTGGCTTTTTAAGTTTTGGTTTTTGGATGGATAACGCACCGGTTAAAACGGCGGCGGATAGCTATCTGCAATCCATCGAATTGGCTGTTGAAGCTGAGAAGATGGGGCTTGATGGGGCTTGGTATCGGGTCCACCATTTTGCCAAACAAATTGGCTCACCGTTTCCGTTGATGGCTGCAATTGCGGCTAAAACTAGTAAAATCGAAATCGGTACCGGCTTGATCGACATGCGCTACGAAAATCCTTATTACATGGCTGAAAACGCTGGTTCAACGGATATTATTGCCCAAAATCGGGTGCAATTAGGCGTGGGCCGGGGTTCGCCGGAGCAAGTCTTAGACGGCTGGAAATATTTCGGCTATGACTATAGCGAAGAAGCGGTCAAAGAAGTGGCTCGACAGCGGACCTTGGAGTTCTTGAAACTCATTGAGGGCCAACCTTTCGCTGAACCAAATCCGCAACCAATGTTCCCGCAAGATCCTGGGCAATTGCGCATTGAGCCTTATTCTGAGGGCTTGCGGCAACGGATCTGGTGGGGTTCTGGCTCGATTCAAACAGCGGTTTGGGCGGCGGAACAGGGGATGAACTTGCAGTCCTCTACCTTGGTGAATTATGAAACCAAAGAACCCTTCCACGTTCAACAAGCTAGACAATTGCGGGCTTATAAAGAGGCTTGGAAGAAAGCTGGCCACGACTTTGAACCAAGAACCTTAGTCACCCGCTCCATCTTCCCAATCACCACCGATTACGATCGCCAATTGTTCGGCAATCAGGGCGACGATGCCAAGTACGATTCCGTGGGCTATTTAGCTTATCACCAGAATCCAACGATTTTCGGCAGAAGTTATGCTGGGGAACCGGACCAAATCGTCAAGGAATTAGCGGACGATGAGGCGATCAAAGAAGCCGACACGGTCTTGGTGACCATTCCAAGTACCTTGGGCGTTGAATACAACGTGCATTTGTTGCAGTCCATCCTCAAAGACGTGGCGCCTGACTTAGGTTGGCGGTAAGCACGTTTTGGTGGTCAAAGTATCGTTAAATTAATAAAAAATTTTAGATAATAAATAACCACGGTCAAGTTGTTCTAGAACTTGACCGTGGTTGTTTTTGGGTGGGCAGGCTACTTGCCCTATTGATCGTTACGTTTTATCTTTGCTACCCTTATCAACCCATTGGGCGGTCCCCTTTTGGATGACTAACCGGGGGTCTTCGGACGCCAAGCGGTCTAAGCGATAAAATGGCCAGCCGTAGCGGCCGGCCAACAGATTCAGGGCCACGGGCTTCTGCTCAGCGCTTAAAACCTGGGCGGCTTGTTGGCCAACGGTCAAAATTGGACTGTCTAGGGCAAATATATCATTATTGCGAGAGGCCGCGTATTTAAAATCTTTGGGATATAAGTGTTTAAATATTTGGTAAAACTCATCTTTGGTGGTGTCTGGCGCTAAACGGTCTTTGATGCGATCATAGAGCCAAAAATCGGCAATAAAGTGATAACCCTGGGCAAAATGGGCTTGCAACATATCTTTGGCCGCGGCAAATACCTTGACATCATAATTCTTTTCGCCAAATAGGCGATAGCGCCCTTTGCCGACGGAATAAGTCAGCTCATTGCCTGTTACCACTGCGCGAAACTGAAGCAAATTCTTAAACACCGGCTGATCGGTGCGGGGGTAAGCCCAATCATTCAGCTGGGCCAAGGCGTCGTCATTTACCAGGATTTCGTCTTGACCTTGCGCTTTAAAAAACAGCCTGACTAACGTCATTTTTTCAATATGCTTGGTTTTTACGACCCAAACGCCATTATCGGATAGCCTAAAATGGAGTTCCGCTAAAACTTGCATAATATCGGCCTGACTTAAGTTCAGCTTGTGGCGGGCCAGTAAAGGCTGGATTTCAGCCCAACTATAGAAAGGTTGCTTGGCTAAGTCAGGCGCCAATAATTGTTTGATTGTTTTCAGGCGTGTCCCAGCTACCAGCCATATCTTCTGTAGTTCCGGATTGCGGGCCACGATTTGTGAGTTGATCAAGGCCGCAAACCTAGGCTCAAACATCTCATCCAAGTGGATGGTCTGACACTTGGTGGCCATCAATAATTTCATAGTGAGGCAACCATCCCGCCACCAATTTTTAAATATCCTGGTCGCTTTAACCTCAAGTTGACGAATACGAGATGCCGATACGCCAAATTTGGCACCAACCGTTTGGAGTTTCGGTGGCTCAAGTCTCATCGATCGTTCCCCTAAAATTGTTTCTAGCCGCGGTGTTAAATTAGCCATAAAATGGATCAGATACTCTGAAATTTTCAAGGGACACATCTGCTCATAATAATGCCAGCTGGCCAAAAGGATAGCTTCGGGCACCGCTGCAAATTCTGCTTGATGATCCCCCGAGTTGGCATAAGTGATGTTAAGGGCTTGCCGCAACAGATTGGCATCAACAGCTTGCGCCGGGGCTGGTTCAGCATCAGGCATATAGGTAAACTGCCCCATGGGTACTTTAAAGCGGTAATTTGACCAGTTTTCTCTTAAAAATCCCCGAATTTGAGCGGCATAAACTTGATTGGAAATCCGCAGCTCGCCTTGCAATCTTTGCACCCCCGGCCAAACCAGCGCTGTCATGGGCAACATAGGTAAATACATGTTCCGCCGGGTCAAGACGCCTTTATCTTTAGCCAAAAGCTGAACAATACTATTGATTTTACGCTGTTTCAGCATACCGATCCCCGGCATCGCTAAAATTTCTTGCAACTTTTCCCCCGTGACGTCGTGGATGCTGGTCACCTTAGCTTGCACAAAGGCTTTGGCAATCCCAGCATCCCCCGGCGCAAACAATTCAGCGATGGCTTCAGATTGTTCCGGCTGCGCATCCGGCTCAACGGGTGCAACAGGTGCTGATGCCTTGCTGGCCGCAACGTTAACCGCATCAAGTCCCAATGCCCGTTTGAGCTTACGTAATTTGAATGCCCCCACCTCAGGCAGTTGGCCCACCGCTTCAATTTTCGCCGGGGTCACCTCATCCACATAAGCCACCCCAACTTTTTGCAACGCCTGGATAACCGTCCTATCCATAAATGCCACATCTTGAAGGACACTGGCGATTGCTTGGCGCTGAGCATTGACGTGCGGTGAATTTGCCAGTGGCGTTTGCTCCAGAATAATTTGGTTATCCTGTAATACCGTCTTGATGCGGGCAAAATCCAACAGCGGATCCACCACCGGTAATTGGTCCACCACTAAGCCCAGCAGGTGTGGGGGTGTGGGGATTTGGTAAAAAATCTGACTGTATTTTAAAAGCGGCTCATGTGTCAGGGTATTTTGAAACTGGTCAAAATCCTTATCCTTCACCCCCGTCACCACCGTTAACCCGTCTCGCCAAGCGAACGTCTCTGTCAGACCTTGGGTGGTTTGACGGTTGATGGTAATGCCATAAAGCTGAAATAAGCGCGTTAACAGCGTGTAATTAACTTGGTCGCTTTGGTAAAGCGCCCGGACATAAGCCAGCGGGAACCAACTGATACCTTCATCTGTCTTTTGTAACTCAACCTCCTGGCCAAAAAGTGGCTGCAGTTGATACTTGGCCCACCATTGAATCCATTTGGGGGGCCAGAACGCTGGAAAGAAAACACCTTCGGCCATTTTGTTGCCTCCTTCATTGTGCAAAGAATTTATTTGTGCTTTGTATACACTTCGATTAAATACATATTCCATTAATACCATGTGGCGGCCTTGGTGTAAATACAGTTTGGCGCATTTTATGATAATATCCCGTTGGTATTATCATAATTTTTTGATTTTGCGTTAATTTGGCCCTGAACCGAGTTGATCATCCAACCTGTTAAGTGACATAGTTTGCAAATTTTGCCCCATAATCGAGATTGCTCAACTCATCCAAGCAGGATTAGCGTTCTGCCATTGTTGTCCGGAAACTTGCAACCAAAGTAGAAGCTATTTTCTGGAAACTGGGATATAATTTACACATTCTTAATTTAAAGGTGATGAAATTTATGAATAACAGTGATTTAGTAAGTCAAGCCGCTTTAGCTTGGTTAAAGCAACAGGATTTATCCGATAAAACAGCAGTAGAAACTTTCAACTTATTGCAAGAGGCCATTAAAGAAATCAGTGCGACTTTGCCGCAACCTAAAAAATCCGGTTTCTTGTCTTAAAAATATTTAACCTAATTAGATTAGCCACAAGCCAAATTTCCTGGTTTGCGGCTAATTTTTTTATTGTCATTTTGTCGGCGACTGGTCAGTGTCTACGTATAGGGGCATGATGGTTAATTTTGAAAGGCCATCGGTAGTTTCAGTGGGCAAATCATAGCCAACGGTGGCCAAGATGCGTTTGGCGCCATACATGCTGGCATCGATGATATGGGCGTAAAATACCCCATTTGGTCCCTGTCCTGTGACAATGATCTCCGAATATGTTTTGTATTGTTGTTGACCAAACAACCCTTGCCAACGGATATTTTTGATCACACTGTTTTGACCGTTAATTTGCAGTTTCAGTTGAGTTGGGGCGATGGTCCAAACATCATTATTATTGGTGTAATTGCCTAAAAGTCCTTGGGGCATGGTGGAATTTTCAGGCTGAAAGGAATTCGGCGCCGTATTGCTAGCCGGCTGGCGCCAATATGTATAATCCGTTTTTGTCCCATCGGCCATTCGCACACGGGCTTTCATTTGAGAACCAGTGGTGGCTGGTGTAATTGTAGCAATCGTTTTGTTGGCATCACTGCGATTTCTCAGCTCATAGCCATCGGCAACTTTTCGGGTTTCGATATAGCCTTGAGCACGAGAGTCTGTTTGAACCGGACTGATATAGTTCATCCATGCTCCTTGATTGGGTAAGTTCTTTAATCGGATTTGTTCTCGCATACCGGTGAAGGCCCCAGAAATCAGCGGCTCGCGATAATAATCCCCCAGAATCTCGCTGGGAAACGTGGCTTGCCATTCACCAGTTTTAGCAGAACTAGTCGATTTAGTCCTAACTTTTTTACTACTAGTCTGACTTTCAGAAGATGTTGCTACCTTATCCTTTGTGTTTGGTTGGTTACAGCCCCCTAGAAGCAGTAAAACTCCACAACTAGCCATTAAATACTTCAATTTAAATTTCATTTCGCTCCCCCAATACTTGTTAGTCAGTGATTTCGCAATGACATGTTCATTCAATAAGAGTTTCATCATTACTTATAACGCCGTATCCCATTTTTAATAATACCGAATTTACTTTGTAAAAACAAAAAGCCCTGAATCAGGTTAGATTCAGAGCCAAGTTGATGCAATTAAAAATAAATGACTGTTTTATAGATAATTCTTAAAGAAATCCAAAGTTGGATTCTGTGCCAAAGCCATGTAAGCTTCCCCATGACCAGTACCAGCCACAAATTGAACCGTTGATGGAATCAGATTCTTGGTTAGTTCCTGTTGCAGGCGCTCAATGCCGTCATTCGGTACAATTTCGTTCAAAGAATTGGCAATAAACATTTTACCGGTATCTTTGGTGATGCGGTGCAAAGGGGATGCTTCCTTCAAAAGCGCCAAATCGTTGTTTACATAATTCAGCACAAACCATTTGTAGTAAGGATCATTGGGACCGGCTTGGTTGATTTTGCCCACGGGTGTGCCGGGAATGGGCGCATCCTTGTTGGAAGCTACCACATCGGGATGCTTTTCGATCCAAGCGTCCAGATCAATGATGCCCGACCAAGTGGCAATTGGAATCCCCTTGCGAATGGCCAATTCAATCGCCAGGTTGCCTCCGGCCGACATGCCCACGGCGCCAATTTTGCTGCGATCAAATTGATAATCAGATTGCTGAATCCAATCAAAGAGGTGCAACATATCCTCCACCGGTGCTGGATAAAGGTACTTAGGCGCTAAGCGGTAGTTGGGCACAAACACCAAGTACCCCTGCTCCGCAAAACTAGTTGCCCAAGCCGTCTCCTCTTCTTTATAGCCCAGCCACCAACCGCCACCATGGATATCAATAATCACCGGACGATCGTCACTCACTTGGTCTGCGTCTTGATAAATATCCAGTTTCAAACCAAATTTAGCGTCATACTCAATATCTTTATCAATTTTGATATTTGCCATCTTGATTATTCCCTTCAAAATACCGCCTGGCTAAAAGTGCTGTGCCGGGCTGTATACCCCATTGTATTTTCCGTACGTTAAAGCAATTATTGCAAGTGCTTAAAAGCGCTTCAGGACAAGCCTTCACACTTTCAATGGAGGTCATTATAGCAAGGTATTTAAAATCCTGCTAATGATTAGACTTGGCAAGCTGGAAACATCGATATAATAAGCTCGGTGGCTGATTTGTAGTGGCATTGCTGAGGTATTTTCGGAGTCTGCCAGAAAAGTTAGAATCGTATGCTAGATTCTTTGAATTCTGGGCCCGTATTAGGCTAAGATGGAGGCAGCAAACTTTGGAGGTTTAATTGATGTCAATTCCCAAAAATTTTGAGTTCAACACAGAAATCCGTGCTTCAGAAATTGGCAAAGGCGGCGCTTTTGTTGCGTTCCCCCATGACATTCGTGAACTATACGGCAAAGGTCGCGTCAAGGTCGTGGCTTATTTTGATGGCGTGGAATATCACGGCAGCATCGTCAACATGGGGCTGAAAAATCCTGATGGTTCTATTTGTTATATCCTGGGGATTACCAAAAGTATTCGTGGTGAGATTCATAAGGATATTGAGGATGATATAACAGTTAAAATTGAAGTACTGCTCTGATCTTGTGACTAAGTCTTCTAGAGATTCATACGGCCAATATACAAAATGATGGCAAAACGTAATCTAAAGATATTAGATTGCCCTTTGCCATCATTTTCATTTTGCCTTTAACAATCATCTGACTCTGCCTTATTTTTAAGTTCAACGATCCGCTTTACAATCAGCTCATTCAGCATTTCTAAATCATCCAGTTCAGCATATCTGTTGATGAAAGTTTTAGCAGCACTTCTGGCCGATTGCATGGTGGTCTTTTTTCGATTTTTTGCCCGATAGGCTTGGGTTGCCCGCTTTTGTGCCTCGGATGTCTTGACCATTGAAATCATTTCCTTTTTTTTGTATAATGATGGTATTGAAAAGAAGCCGTTAGGCCCGCCAAAGACACTAACGACTTCAATCGTGGTACCGAAATGACCTTAGGTAAAGCTAACCGCTATGGTTAGCTTTTTTTATTCTTTCATATGCCTTGGCAAAGTTGAGAACAGCTCTGCTTAGAACATACATCACTAAGGCAAGTTGGACCGTTAGCTTGAATCCTCCAGTCTTTCCGAGTTAGACATAACAGCCACCTCCTGATACCAGGTTAAAATTGAGGGGTGATGTCATCTCATTACCACTAAGCCAAGTAGTTTGGTAGCTAACCACTTGGTTAGCTATGTTTGTAATATATCACTAGGTACATTATGATGTCAACACTTTTCTCATGGCGTCCACTTATTGCATCGGGATTGAATTTTAAAGTGGCCTAATCTTATTGAGCGTTTTGGCCTACTTCAGTTTAGCAGTTACATCAATATAAACACCTGGTGCTAATCTTTCAAGCCGATCATGAGGATACATGTTTCGCAGCACTCTGGCAATATTCCCATTGAATTAGCCGCTTTAGCTGTAATTTGACCACCATTCTTATTTAAGTACTCAATGATTTCATTTTGTTGACTCATTTATTTCACTCCAACACAAGAATCCGTTATTTACTCAAATTATGACACATAGTGAGTAAATAACGGATGACCATTTTTCAATTCATTGCTTATTTTGCTGGCTATACGCTGTTAAAATATCAGTAATATTATACTCCTGCTTATGGCATTTGATGCTACCATACGATTGCGAAGTATCTTGCCACCCCCGGCGTAAAAAGTGACCACCTGCGGCAAAAGTATGTTACCAGGTAAATAGCAAAAAAGAAGTGTCCGCTAATCGTTAGCCAAATGTTAACTAACGGTTAAGGACACTTCTTTTTTGGCTCACAATTTAAAATTTTTTACACATTATTCGCTTTATCGGCAATTCGCGCCCGGCGTCGGTTGTCAAGTTTGCCCACCAGACGGCCTAATAGCATGATCGCCACAAGCAAAGTGACAAATTTCGGCAATGCCAGTACAGTGCCATCATGCATGGCGCTCATCAGGAAAGTAAAGCCGCTAATGATCAGATAATAAGCAAAACTTAGCAGTCCGCTGGCTGTGCCGATAACATCTTCGAACCCAACCAATGCCTGATTTAAGGCAATCGGTAAGGTGATGTTGATGCCACAGAAAGTCACGAACACGGTTATCAATAGCGGAACCAGTGCGTCAGCTGTTTTTAGCATCCCCAAAGCCCCAATCAAGGCGACTACGAGGCCAATACCAGCAATCCTAGCTGGCGCTTGCTTGTCAGAAAGACCATTGGTGATCAAGGCCCCCAAGATACTGGCCGAGGCAATAATCAGGCCCAGCCAGCCGTATTCCATGGTGGAAAGGCCGAAATGTTGGATGAAAATGAACGGCGCTTCGGCATAATAGCCGAACAAAATCCCGTTGATACCACTGATAATCAGGCTATAAACCAGGACCTGGGGACTGCGCAACATGCGCCAAGCCACTTGTGGCCAGGACACAGCGTGATGGCTAATGGCTTCGGCTCGAGTCTCCGGTAACCTGAAAGCTACGTAAAACAATAATAGGACCGCCATGGTGATCAGGGCTGAAAATACGCTGCGGTAATTGCCATAATAAGTTTGCAGCGCCCCACCAATCAGTGGCCCCAAGGCGGGAGACAGCGCCATAGCTGCACTCACTTGGGCAAAAACCTTAGCGCCACGAACGCCGCTAAAAGATTCTCGCATAATGGTTTGGGTAACCACTGAACCAGCAGCCGCCCCAAACGCCTGGACTAGGCGAGCCGCCATAAAAATATGAAATTGACCGGCAAGTAGTAGCCCAATGTTGCCCAGTAGATAAACAGTGATGCCCCAACCCATGGCTGGCCGCCGTCCAATTCGATCGGACAATTGACCCCAGAACAACACTCCACAAGCAAAACCAATAAAATAGCTGCTCATGGTATGTTGGCTGGTCGCCGCACTGATGGCCATCCCACGACTTAATGCCGGCAAGATGGGGGTAAAAATAGATTCGCTAATTTGTGGGAAGCCCACAAGCGCAATGATTAAAAATATAGATGGTAATTTTTTCTGGACGTTTTTCACGATCATTCTCCTAAAAGTTTAGTTTGAGGAAAAACGTCCATAGCCACTTACAGTGGCACATGCAATGAAGGATACGTAGGTACTCACTGTAAATCAGCTCCTTTCAAGTTACGGTAACTGGGGTGTTTGCAATAATTTTCTTTAGTTTAGCTGATAATTACTCGTTATTCCTCACTTCAACCGGTAAATCTCCAAGGAAGAATGCTTCAATCTTATTCCAGAAGAAGGTAGTATATGCCTTACAACGTTCGGCTTCAGTTGAACCAACTGGTTCATATTTAAATAGATACTCCAACATCGCAACGTTACGTCTATAATCACGTTTGATCTTCGATAAGACAGAATTACGATAGTTGCGATTCGCCACTGCTGACTCCATTCGACGTGTATTATTAATACGAATATAAATTTGGGCATCACTGCCGTTAGCAGTTTGAAAACTAATTTTACCTAGACTTTCCAAAAAACCAGCATAAGCTAACATCGCATCATAGTTGCCTGCACGACTACCTTCACTACCAAAATCACGGAAATAAAACATGGTTATTTGCTGGTCTTCTTTGTTGAAAACTCGGTTATCGCTCTCCTCATTTAAAGTGCGTCTCAGTGAATTGATGGTATCAAAGAAGTTAGAGTACGTTGGCGCTACCTTAAATTGGTTGGAACTCTCTTTAACGCGGCGAATAATCGTGGCACTGTGTGTCATACTGGTCACCACATCGCACAGATTAATTAAGCTTGCAACAATGGTTGTTGAAACTGTCTTAGAACGTATTTCTTCGACGCTTCGTAGTAACTCAGATGCTAGATTCTCAGCAGTGAACTGTTTTCCTGTGTATAAATGTTTATCCAAATATTTATGGAACTGTTCTAAAACATGACTAGCAATCGTATTTGTTTGCATTAAGCCTTGATAATCTGTCCAGTCAACTTGGATACTGGATGCAAAGGTTAGCCGGTCAAACACTTTCAAATTACTGTGTTTACGCCGTTCATCGTGATTAAAGACTGTATATTTGAAATGTGGATAACTTTCATCAGGATGGTATTTACGCCAATATCTTGCCATGTCAACTGAGTAAACACTACGTGTACCCAATTGAGTAACACTCCTGAGATACTCGCCAAGTCGTGACTTAAGCACCTGTACTTCTTCAGTACGATTAACAAAAACTAATTCTCGCCCAAAGACCTGCTTGGGCCGTGCAACGAATGGCGCATAATTATAGTTGCCATCACTGGCAAAATCTTTTTCAAGCATCAACAAAATAATCTTAAGTTTATTATCAGCTTGATCAGAATCATCATTCAAATCCAGAATATATTTAAAATCCTCTGCGCTTGTCACAAGATTACGATTATACCTGTTTTGCTTATATAACTGCAAAATCTTTTTCATGGCATCTTTAAGTTGCCACTCCTGAATTGTAGACATCCCATGCAGTTGCTTAACATATTTAAAGTCTGATGACGGAACATAATCAAAAAAAGCATTCCCAAATGGTACTAATTCATGATTACGTGCAACACGTCCAATTTCTTGAACATAATCAACAACATCTCCTGTCGGTGCATAATGATAGACATTGGTGATATCTGTAATATCAATTCCCATCCCAAATGCCTTAGTAGCAAACATGAATAACGCCTCACCATTACGGAAATCCTGATAATTATTTTCTTTATCGCTTGCCGTCATTGTTCCGTAATAAGCGCGGGTCAACTCACCAACTGAGGAAGTTTCATCAATCTCAGTTTTAACACTGTTGAGCAATTTAACGGTTGGAAAATAAATTAATGCTTTTTGCCGATTCTTCTTCCAACTTTTCATACGAACCAATAGCTTTGCAGCCTTGACATCTATTGAGTTTCTGCCTTGAACATTTTTCATTTGCTTGATTTTCATGACAATATCATTGCGCCTAACATTACCAATGTATTTAATTGGATTAATCATGTTAAGACTATTACGTATCTCACGGAACATATCACTCTGACCGCCAATAGTCGCTGTGGCCGTGAATGTGATAATTGGAAAAACCTGAGTTTTACGTAATTTTTGCAGATATAGTCCAAGATACCAATAATCAGCACGAAAGCTTTTACCCCAAGTGACTACTGTATGTGCTTCATCGACAATCAATAAGCCAATTCGCCGATCACCAATAATTTGTGTGATATCACTGCGATTTTGAAGTGTCTCCGGTGATAAATACAAAAGATCTATCTTGCCATTTTTAACTTGATCGATAGTTTCTTGCTTTTCAGCCGGTGCTAACGCAGAATTAATAGTTCTAGCATTTGTGATTCCCTTTTTTACCATGCCTTGAACTTGATCATTCATCAACCCTATTAATGGCGAAATAATTAATGTTAGTGGTCGCACATCGGGATGATTCTTAAGTAGATACAACGCAGGTAACTGGAACATAACAGATTTGCCTGCGCCAGTAGGTGCTGTGATGAAAATATCGCGAGGAATTTGATCTGTCAATGCGACTTCAGCTTGTTCAACTATATCTCCAATGATTCTTGATTGCGAAACTTTGATCACCTCATGTGATCCTGACTCAGGGTCAGAATAGATTGCTAATTCTCGGAAATCATCATATCCCCATTTATCTAAAAGTAGTTTGCGATATTCATCGAGATGCTGAACCGGACGATGCTTTGGTAATACTCTAATAAGCTGAATAGTTGGTTCATTCATACTGATAAGTGCAAGAATTTTAAGTCGATTTTCACGACTGCTATCATCAGAAATTCTGTCAGCGTCACGAGAAAAATGAGCAGAAATTACCACATCAGTTTCTGCTTGGCTTATTTGATACAGGTAGCTCAAAAACTTGTCTTCACTCCCATTTAAATCTACCTCAGACGCTTCATCATGCTCAACTTCTTCAGTCACATGAACGGTAACACCCTGGATATCAGACTCTGACCACATTGGCACATAATTAATATTTAACCGATCAACATTTGGAATCATTGCATACTTGACAAAATATTGATCAGCAATTAAAGTGATCTGCTCATAAAATTCAAAGAACTTATCCGCAAGCTGTTCATTGTCAGCCGTAAGAGCTTGGTCATCATGCTGTGATAACACCTGATAAGCTTTGAAGACATCTTTAAATGGTGCCATTAAAGGAAATGAATCACGATAAAGATTATTTTCAACTACGATAACTTTACACTTCTCAAATAGAGGTATCGCCCATTCAGCAGTGGCTATACGTGTGAATTCCTCATAAGTTAACCATGACCACTGCGCTGGAACGCCATCGCCCATGAGCTTCATAAAATCATCACGGCCTAATTTTGACACTTCGTCAATACTTGCATCTACCGGAATATCCGCAAGAAATTTATGTGGCAGATTCAATAGCTGAACCTTGGAAAGACCTTTAAGTACCAAGATATTTCCCGGATGTAGCCAATCAGCATTCATTAAGTGTTGTTCCAAATCATTCCTCTTCAAACCTGTACCAATCCCTTCCCTGTCGCTCAATATGAATTTTCAATTTGTTTATTGCCTTATTTTCAATTTGACGGATTCGTTCACGCGTTACACCAAATTGCTGGCCAACTTGCTCCAATGTCATTTGAGATGTACCTTCATCTAACCCAAATCGCATACGAATAACTAACATTTCCCGATCCGTCAATACTTCATTGATTAGTTTATTCAAACGCATCACAGTATCTCTATTTAAAGCGTTGATTTCTGGATTGTCTGGCATAGAAAGGCCCCCGCTTAAATCTTCAGCCAGCAGGTCACCAAGCTCCGTATTACCTTCACCTGATTCAGCTGAAACTAGCTTATTCAAAGAAACCTCACTACGAAACTGATATAACCACTGATGATACTGTTGATACTGAAGCTCAGAAATCTCCATCTCTCTACAAATTGCATCCATATCAAGATGTCCCAACTCACGCATTTGCCGTGATTCAATAGACCCCAATTTGTTCAGCTTTTCTTGTACATGTACTGGTATTCTTATCGTCCATGCTTCATCTGCAACTCTTCGCAAAATTACTTGCTTAATCCAAAGTGTTGCATACGTGGAAAATGCGTTGCCAGAGTTCAAGTCGAACTTTTCAATTGCTTTGATAAGCCCTTCATTTCCATAACCAATCAAATCATCAAGTGTCAAACAAGTCTGTGCACTAATCGCCCAATATCGCGTAGCAATTTTCATAACTAATCGTTGATTTACCTTAAAAATATCTGCATAGGCTATCGATGATCGATCATGATTCTTTTGATATTTCGAAAGCAATTCTAGATTATCTTCAAATGTATGACCAACGTGAATCTTATCCTTTTTTAGTGTTTCTTCAAAATCAAACTCGTCAAAATCATCCTCAAAAGCAGCATCGGGTATTGCCTTATTTTCCACAACAGGATTGGTCTGCTGTACTCCGATTCCCACTTTATTTGTGGGATGTGCTTGGCAATGAAATCCAGCCCGGCTCAGCACTGCATGTAAACTAATCCGGGAATAATCAACAATCCCATCCTTGTCAATAATACCTGCCTTCATTTGATTTTTAAGCACGCGAATCACTTCGTCAAGATCGAAGGGAAGTTCATGGCTAGGGTACCGAGATTGAAGAAAGCTCAACCAACTCACCGCACTATTCTTCTTTACCAATTACATCACCCACTTCAATAAATATCGGATTGAATAAAAAATGATTTATTAATGGACTGATATTTGCCATAGGGATAGTTTTTCTGATCAATTCCAATGTTTGCATTAACCCTAGCAGAAACAGTCCGTTGCTTATAAGTTACAGGCGAACTAACAACGCAAACACAATAAGTCCAAAGCAATCCCAAAAATGCATATATCTGTACACTATTATTATACGACAATAATGGACTACACACTCGATGAATATAATCTCAATAATTACCATGTATTTGTGAATAAATATGCTTTTTCATTTGATCATAGCAGACACTTTTCCATAATCATTTTCCGCTATGCAATCCAATTTGGCCCTAGAAATCACTGGTGATAGCGATTTTATATTATAGTAAATATATCCGGTAATTTCTAAAGTTTCCACTCATTCTTTAAATCAACATGCTCAGACCAATTTCCAGCCCCCTATCCATGTGTGTTTAAACTTATCGATCTTTAGAAAATGGTTTTAATAAATCTCGAAAAATATGGTCTCATCAGTTGGTTTTGATCCATAAGTCTATGAAATCTTTTGACGGTACAAAATAGTGATTTGAAAAGTGTACCCCAAATGTACCGCAAAAGTATCGTATTTCATCATATTCATTCTGATTTGAAATACCAAAAAAGCCCTGAACCATAGGAACGGTTCAAGGCTGAATATGTTAAGATAGGTTATTTTTACTCCCACTCGATCGTAGCACTTGCTGATGCATAAGTAATTTTAGGCGTGTGTACCATTTTCGTACCACATTTCACCTAGAAAATTGAAAATCACCGGAAAAAGATGATTTAATAGCTTCATTAAATA
>JAKVKU010000005.1 GCA_022484695.1 Lactobacillus sp. | reverse complement strand
CCCTTCAAATTCTGGTAATACTAATTTTAATCCTGCCACCGGTCATACTCCTGTTTGATGACGGTTATGTTCGATCCATTTAGCGACCAACTTCGTCGTATCTAGGGATCCCATCATTTTTTGCTGTGGGTAAAGTTTTCGCAATTGATCCAAAATTAAAAATGAATTCCCCTCACCACGATCTGATGGCATTAACGAAATCCAACGCACGACAATATATTTATCCGCCACTTCAATACCAACGACACCAGAAAAATCATCTGAATTGTTTTTCCATAAATATAACTCATGGTTATTGTCATCTTGATATAGCGCAATTTCATTCGTCAGCGTGTTTAAATCCTTTAGATCAGGTATAAAAGACAGCAAGCCCATGGCTATCTTTTCATAACTACTCTTATATTTGACTAACATGATGACCTCCATTCAACGCCTTACATACCCTAATACTTTAGCACATAAACCCATTAGGCTCAACTAAGCCCGGGGATGGGTCTTATTATAAACTTGCCGGATTTTTTGCGTCGATAAATGGGTATATATTTGCGTGGTGGCAATATCCGTGTGCCCCAAAAGTGTCTGGACCACCCGTAGATCAGCCCCATTTTCCAAGAGATGGGTGGCAAAGGAGTGGCGCAGGGTATGGGGCGTGACATCTTTTTGAATCCCGCTCACCAAGATATACTGCTTAATGATTTTCCAAATCGCCTGTCTGGTCAAAGGCTGGCCTCTGAAATTCAAAAAGACCACCCCGCTTTGGGGGCTATGTTTGGCCGCAAAACTTGGCCGAATCGTACTTAGATACTGATTCAGCCAATCACTGGCCACATCCCCAATGGGCAGCATGCGCTCTTTATTCCCCTTGCCAATCGTTTGAATCAAGCCAATGGCCAAATGCAGCTGGCCTAATTGTAAATGAGTCAATTCACTGACCCGCAGACCAGTGGCATATAAAACCTCTAAAATAGCCCGGTCCCGCACCCCTAAAGGCTTGCGGGTATCGGGGGCAGCCAGTAGCTGGTTTACCTCGGCAATGGATAAAACCACGGGTAACTTTTGTTGGGGCTTAGGTAAGTTGATTTGGGTCATAGGATCGGTTTTAAGTCGGTGCTCATTTAACAAATATTGGTAAAACTTACGCAAAGCTGACACCATCCGGGCCAAAGACCGGGTGGCTTTACCTAATTTTGCCTGGGTCTTTAAAAACTCAGCGATCACGGCACTGTCTTCCGGAAAGCTGGTGATTTTTTGTGCCTGCAAAAAAGCCCTGAATTGCTTCAAATCCTCATAATAACTGGCTTGTGTTTGGGGTGACAAGCCTCTTTCGATCTCTAAGTAATGAATATAATCTTTGATTAACTCTTCCAAAAAAAGTTACCCCCACCTCATTTAGCTATGGCCTGCAACTTTTCAGCACAATCGGCACATAAGCCTTCAATGCTCGTGGCGTTAAAATCATGGTTCGATTGAAAATGATACTCAGCAGCCAGCATACTGGTTAAGCGCTGCATGAAGCTTTGATCCACATCGATGACCCGACCACAATTTTTACAAATCAACTGAATCCCCCGACTATGAATTAATTCATAGCGGACGATACCATCCGTATTGATGGCATTTTTCTTCAATACTTGAATATTCATCAAGATCTCTAACGTCCGATAAACAGTCGCCAAGCCAATGTCTCTAGAAACTTCTTTGGTCAGCATAAAAATCTTTTCAGCCGTTAAATGCTGGTCTTGATGACGAACTAACACATCCACTAATGCAGCTCTTTGTGGGGTCATTTTAAAGCCGGACTTTTTCAATTGTTTTTGAATGGTTGTTTTTAATTGCTGTTCTTTTTTCATAATTAGCCTCAAAATTGGTTGTCTAATAACGAAATGCCATAAAATAAAAGCCTAAAAACATTTTTTCATAAAATGAATTTTATTTCAACTTGGTTTGCGTATCAGTTTCTTCAATCAAACCAGCTTTTAATAAGTGCCCCAGAGCCCGTTTAAAGGCGCCCTTAGAAATGCCAAAGAATTCTTTAATGGCTGCCGGATCACTTTTATCATTGAAATCAATAGCGTGATTAGGATTACGTTTTAATACCGCTAAAATCATCCCCGCATCATCACCGATTTCTTCATAAGCCCGGGGCCGCAGGGAAATATTCAACATCCCATCAGCAGTTAACCCAATAACTCTACCAGAAACATGTTGCCCTAAGCGGGGTTCAACATCCCGTTCGGTATTGTGAATAAAGCCAAGGTAATAGTCATCCGTCAATAACAAGCTCCCCACTGCCCGCAGGCGATAGGTCGTCCCGGAAATATCTTTATTACGGTCAGCTTGACTGGCCCGATTGGAGATAGCTTCAAAAATCGTTTCATCGGCCAATTTACCCCACATACGGCCCTTTTTATCCACTGCTAGGGTGATCATCAAGCGATCCCCCACAGCCGGCCAAATTTGCTTATTTTCAGGCAGATCATCAATGGAAACGACCAAATCCTTATCTGCTAACCCCACATCCACAAATACCCCCAGGTCCCGACGAACTTCAGTCACCGTGCCATAAGCATAATGGTCTAAGCGCGCCTTGGGTAAAACAGTCGTTAAACGCAGTTGATGTTTTTTATCTTCATAAATAAAGCCAGTGATACTATCCCCTACGCTGGGTATTGTTTCAAACTCACTTCTGTTAGTGGCTAATGTTTGCCCTGAAATTTGTGAGAAAACCGCAGTATCATTAACTTCGGTTACATTGGCTGCTTGAATCGTGCCAATTTTGTCTAATAGTTCTGTCATTTGTACGCTCCTTGTGAGATCGATCATCTCAATTGCCCCGTTATTTACCGGGTAATAAGTTGAAAACCGTTAAAATGGTGTAAGTAATGCCTGACGCAATCACTGGGCCAGCGGCGATACCCTTTAAGAAGACCACGCCCATAATGGTCCCAAAAACCAAGGCCACGGTGATTTCTGGACTTTGGGCCAGTAAACCCACGCCCTTTGAAGACCATACCGCCACCAAAATACCACAGGCTACAGCGATAAAACCAACGGGACTCTTAAACGCGTTGAACAGGTCTTTAAAGCCAATCCGGCCGGTGGCAATCGGGATCAAAATGGCAATGGAGATGATCGTGACCCCCCAGTTGATGCCCTTGGCATTAATAATGGGAAATAGTTTATTTGAAAAAGGAAAAAGCTTCAAAATTAAGACAACAGCCGCGGCAATGATCAAAGATTGATTCTTCCCCAACACGGCGACTAATAAAATAATTCCTAGAAATAGCCAGCTCTCCACAGACAACACCACTTTCATCAATATCTTACTTAGCTTAACAAAAATACACCCTAAAAAAAAGTGCCAGACCATAAAAAAAGAAAAGAAAGCTAAGATGAGTGATCAAGTCGTCTTAGCTTTCTTCAATAATTTAATACATTATATTTTTGAAATTATAAAACTATTCTAGAAAAGAGATTCAAATTAAAGTGAGTTAGAAGCCCCACGGTAGATGACCCCACGACGGGAATCAACAGTGATAACTTCACCATCTTTAATCAATGAAGTGGCATTTTCAGCACCAACAACGACTGGAATACCCATGGCAATCCCGACAACAGCAGCGTGAGAAGTCAAACCACCAGTTTCAACAACTAAGGCAGAAGACTTTTCAATAGCTGGCAAGTAGTCTTTATCAGTAGTCTTAGTAACTAAGATACCACCATCAACGGCATTATCGACAGCTTCCTTAGCGGAATTGGCGACAACAGCTTTACCAACGACAGTTTCATCGCCGACACCTTGGCCCCGAGTTAATTTAGAGCCAATTAATTGAACTTTGACCAAATTAGTTGTGCCGCTTTCACCAACAGGCACACCGGCAACGATCAAGATCAAATCGCCTTCCTTGGCAAAACCAAGGTCTTGGGATAATTGGGTAGCAGCGGTGAACATATCATCAGTTGTAGCAGGTTTGTCCGTCAAGATAGGATCAACACCCCAGTTGATCGTCAAGCCCCGTTGGGTATCTTCATCAAAAGTTAAAGCTAAAATATCAGCATTAGGCCGATACTTAGAAATCATGCGCGCAGTGTAACCAGAAGCGGTAGCTGCAACGATTGTTTTAATGTTCAAGTCTTCAGCAATACGTACCACAGATTGGCCTAAAGATTCAGTGGCATTTGTGGTTGCAAAAGCATTGAAACGTTCAGAAGCTAATACACCAGAGTTGCTAACTTCTTCTTCAGTATATTGGTCGATTTTGCTCATAGCTGCAACAGCTTCAACAGGGTAATCCCCATTAGCACTTTCGCCAGAAAGCATAGTTGCATCAGTACCGTCTAAGACAGAGTTAGCAACATCGGTTACTTCAGCACGAGTTGGCCGTGGATTTTCTTGCATGGAATCTAACATTTGTGTAGCAGTGATAACTGGTTTGCCTAAAGCGTTACATTTCTTGATCAAACGTTTTTGAACAAATGGGACGTTTTCATAAGGAATTTCAACACCCATATCGCCACGGGCAACCATTAAGCCATCAGAAACCTTTAAGATATCATCAATATTATCGATACCTTCTTGGGATTCGATTTTAGGGAAGATTTGAACGTTTTCTTTATGTTTTTCTTCTAAAAGTTCACGAATATCTAAAACGTCTTGGGCTTTACGAACGAAACTTGCGGAAATAAAGTTAATGTCGTGATCCAAGCCAAAACGAATATCGTCGCTATCTTTTTCAGTAATCCCTGGTAAGCGGATTTCAACACCAGGTGCATTAACACCTTTACGAGAACCGATATAGCCGTCATTTTGAACTTCAGTTACAAGTTCTTTGTTGGCATCGTCTTTTTCAGTGATCTTTAAATCAACTAAGCCATCATCAATCAATACATGACCACCGACGTGTGTATCATCATACAAGCCAGGGTATGTAACGGCAATCTTTTCAGGTGTGCCTTCTAAGGTGTCATCCATGGAGATACGAATGGTATCCCCTGTATGTGCATCAAAGCCCTTGTTCTTTTGAACAGTTGTCCGAATTTCGGCACCCTTGGTATCTAATACGATACCAACAATTTTACCGGTTTTCTTTTCTGCTTCGTGAACCATGTTCATCCGTGCTAGATGTTCTTCATGATCACCATGGGAAAAGTTAAAACGGAAAACGTTAGCACCTGCTTCGATTAATTTTGTAATGGTTTCAACATCATTACTTGCGGGGCCTAATGTGCTGACAATTTTGGTCTTTTTCATAGATTGAAATCTCTCCTTAGATATATAATTTAATGCTGATATAAAAGATAACAAAAAATCATCTTTTTGGAAATACTAATTTGATAAATCGTGATTCAAGTTGAATAAAGACAACTCAGCATGATGCTTGCTATCAAACAAGTCAGTCATGTTGTGGTAAGTCAGGCGATTGTTTTCGATCCCAACTGCCAAACCGCCCTTGCCTTCTAGTAATAATTCAACGGCAAATGCGCCCATTTGGCTGGCCATGACCCGATCTCTAGCTGTTGGTGCGCCACCACGTTGCACGTGGCCCAGAACGGTACTGCGGGCATGGAAGTTACCATATTTATCTAGTTCTTCTTCAAACTCTTGGGCATGCATGACCCCTTCAGCTAACACGATCAATGTGTGTTTCTTACCGCGGTCACGGCCAGATTGAATCTGTTCAGCGACTTGTTTAATGTCAAAGTCATGTTCAGGGATGATGATTTCTTCAGCACCACCAGCGACCCCAGCCCATAAGGCAATGTCACCGGCACCGCGACCCATCACTTCGATAATAAATGTTCTTTCATGACTGGTTGCCGTATCCCGAATTCTATCAACGGCTTCTAAGACAGTGTTGACTGCCGTATCAAAGCCGATGGTAAAGTCCGTGTAAGGCACGTCATTATCAATCGTTCCAGGTAACCCAATGGCATTATAGCCATGTTCGGTCAGTCTCAAGGCACCATGATAAGAACCATCCCCGCCAATGACAACCAATGCTTCGATACCAAACTTGTTTAATTGTTCAATACCCTTCAATTGCCCTTCTTCTTTAGCAAATTCAGGATAACGGGCCGAGTACAAGAAAGTACCACCCCGTTGGATTTTATCAGCGACAGTTGCTTCATCCATGCGGAAAATATCACCTGCAACTAAGCCTGCAAATCCATAATTAATACCATAAACTTCGAGCCCTTCGTACATCGCTTTTCTAGCGACTGCGCGAATAGCTGCGTTCATGCCAGGGGCGTCCCCACCACTGGTTAAAATACCAATGCGCTTCATGTCGTCACCTCAATCAAATATTCATGAAAATGTATGCACAACACATTTTCAAAGACACTGATAATATACCACCATTTTTGAAAAAAGTCTGTAACATTTTGCAATGTAAGTGGTTACAGCTGAAATATATTTCATTTCGTTATCTGAAAACGATATTTTCTGACCCTAAAATTTGTTGTAAATCTTGGGCCAATTCTTGCGACCAAGTGATCCAATGATCATCTTTGAGCAATATTTTTTTGTCCTCACGCTTTAAGAAAATCACCACCGGGGTATGGCCCCGATGCGCCATCAACAATTGATAAACTTGTTCTCGAAAACCTGCAGTGTCCCGTTCTGGTGGAAATTGTAAGAATAACCGTTTTAATTGTGCCTGCTGCTGTAAGATTGGGGCCGCTTGGGCAAGGCTTTGGGCAATCAATTGGGGGGCATGTTCCTTATCCCACTCAAATTTGCCTTTGATCACCAAATTTTGTTCCCGGTCTAACCAATCAGCCACCCGTTTAAAGACATTGGGAAAAATCGTGACCCCAAAACTTTGGGACAAATCTTCCCCGCTCAAAAAAGCCATTTGATCCCCCTTTTTGGTGCGAATAACTTTAACTTTACGTACATAATACAGCACCGAACCAGATTTGTCTGGTTGTAACTCTGAAATAGCCACATGGGGGATCTTCTCAAAGCGCTCTAAGGGGTGACCAGAAATATAAGTCCCCAGTAATTCAGCTTCCAGTTCAATCTTTTGTGATTTGGAATAGTCATCCACATAAGCCATTTCCGGGGTCAGGATTTCAAATAACGACATTGAGTCTCCTGCCAAAGTCACGGTATTGATCAACTTCTCCAAATTTGTCAGGAGTTGATGGCGATTTGGGATCAAACTATCAAACACACCAACCTTGATCAAAGGCGTCAGATAATCCGGTTTTACAAACTTTTTGGGCAAACGGCGTAAGAAATCATTAAAGTCTTTAAATTCACCGGCTTGCCGGGCGGTCAAAATCGCCTCAATAAAATCCCGGCGCATCCCCTTAATAGAAATAAACCCAAATCTGATCTGATTGGCTTGTAGCGTATATTCCTGGGCGCTGTGGTTAATGTCAGGGCCTAAGATCACAATGTGGCGTTTTTTGGCTTCTTGAAGATAGGTTTTAGTCTTGATATTGTTGCCAATGGTTGAATTCAACAGGGCCACAAAAAAACTAGCGGGAAAATGACATTTTAAATAGGCTAGCCAAAAAGCTAATTTACTATAAGCCACCGCGTGGGAGCGGTTAAACCCATAATTGGCAAAACTCTCAATATATTCGTACACTAAGCGGGCCGAATCAATGGCGATCCCCTTTTCAACGGCCCCTTCAATGAACCGTTGTTTGTTCTCATCAATAACGGCTTTTTTCTTTTTGCTCATGGCCCGACGCAGTAAATCGGCTTCCCCCAACGTGAAGCCCCCCATAATACTAGCAGCTTGCATGACTTGTTCTTGATAGACCAAAATGCCATAAGTGGGTTTTAAAATCGGCGCCAGGGCCTCATCTGGATAGATCACGGGTTCTAGGCCATTTTTACGGGCAATAAACGTATCTATATTTTCCATGGGTCCGGGGCGGTATAAGGCATTTGTCGCCACGATATCTTCAAATGAATCCGGGTGTAAACGCCGCAAGACCCGTTTGATGCCTTCAGATTCAAACTGAAATACCCCATTGGTATCCCCTTGTTGAAAAAGAGCCAAGGTTTTAGGATCATCTAAGGGGATCTGCTTTTGATCGAAATCAGGCTGATATTCCCGCTGCACGTCCGCCACCGTCTGGGCTAAAATATTCAAATTCTTCAAGCCCAAGAAATCCATCTTCAACAAACCGACCTCTTCCACATTGCCCATGGGATACTGGGTCAAAGGCAGTTCATCACCGCCCATTTGTAAGGCGACCCGCTTGGTCAAAGGTTCATCGCTTAAGACGACCCCAGCCGCATGGGTGGAGTAATGCCGGGGCAACCCTTCTAACTGAGCAGCAGTTTGAAAAATCAATTCATTGGTTTTATTTTCGTGGACAATCTTCTGTAGACTGGGAGATTGGGCCAAAGCTTGCTGTAAGGTGATTTTCAAGACGTTAGGGACTGCTTTAGACCAGGCGTTGGCTTCTGGCATACTGATGCCAAAAACCCGGCCCACGTCCCGTAACGCCATTTTAGCCGCTAGGGTGCCAAAGGTAATGATTTGGGCCACATGATTGGCCCCATAGTGCTGGTAAACATAGGCCAATAGTTCATCACGGCGATTATCCGGAATGTCTAAGTCGATATCAGGCATGTTAGCCCGGTTGGGATTTAAAAATCGTTCAAAAAGTAAATTGTAAACCAGTGGATCAACTTCGGTGATGGCCAAAGCATAAGCCACTAATGACCCCGCGGCCGACCCCCGACCGGCACCAGTCATGATATGAACCTGATGGGCATAATTGATCACATCCCAAACAATCAAAAAGTAATCTGAAAAGCCCATCTTCTGGATCACTTGTAATTCATAGTCTGCCCGTTGTTGGTAAGCCGCTGGAATCGTTTGCCCCAAGCGCTTTTTTAAGCCGGCAGTCACCAATTGTTGCAAATAAGTGTCCGCAGTTAGGCCAGTGGGGACCCGATATTGGGGCAATTGGGTGCGATGGTGCAGGCTTAGGGTCACATTACAATTGGCAGCGATCCAATCAGTCATAGCTAAGGCTTGGGAAAGCCCCGCCTTGTCAAAGGCTGCTGCGGCAACGTCTGGTGCTGGCAAAAAGAAGGGGCCGGTTTGTAAGTCCGAAATGGCCGTAGGTTGTAATTTAGTACCGGCGGCGATGTGTTCTAAAACCGCCGCCTCAAAAGCTTGTTGGGGTTTAATATAGTCTACTTTACCCAGAGCACACAGGGCGATTTGGGTTTGATCAGCCACCATTTGAAGTTTACTGAGCTGATGGCTATAGTTGCCCTGAACGGTCAGACCAATGGCTAAGTTTTGGGGATCGAGCCAATGCAACAATTGATGCAAATACTTGACTTGGGTGGCCGTATCCTGCGTCCCCGCCAAATACTCCAACTCGCCACGGGGAGGTAAGACCATGATCAAATCCTGCAGACTATCCGCCACTGTTTCTAAGGCCACGGGCTGTTCGGGATGTAACATGATGGCCGTTGAAATTTCCAATAAATGCTCATAACCCTGGTTATTCTTGGCATACAACAAATAAGGATAGGTCGTTTTACTTTCAGGATCTAATAGGCTCAAAAAATTGGCGGTAAGGCCTAATATGGGTTTGATACCCACAGCTTGACAATATTTGTAAAAATCCACCAAGCCGTAGACCACATTGTGATCCGTAATGGCTAAAGATGTGTACCCTAAAGCCTTGGCCGAATCGACTAAGTCCTTGATTGTTGTGGGGCTTTGTAACAAACTGTAAGTCGTTTTCACTTGTAATTGTGCAAATACCATAGTGCACCTCTTAAAAAATATAGAAAATATAGATAAGTTAAAGATAACAGGTTCCCGTTGAAATTGAAATTATGCTATACTATAAAGCAATCATCGTGATGAAAGAAGGTCCTATGTCGATGCGTTACATTATGATGGTCTTTTGGGGCATTATCTTTGGGTTTATCATTGGCTTTATTGGCTCAGCCTTAACGCAAACAACTTTCGTACCTGCCCAAGCTATGGGTATGGCCGCAGTATTTGCAATTCTTTTAGGCTTCATGCCAGCATTGCTGAAATGGTCTCAAAAAATTAGCTCTAAATAAAGCCCGTATGACCCAGTCTAAGCAGTTGTGCTTAGACTATTTTTTTGCCCTTTTTGAGGAAGCCAAAATTATGGTATACTGACTATATCATTTTAAGTCGAGGTGAATCTCATGAAAAAGAGCCTATACCAAATAATCATTGACGATTTAAGCCAAGCTATCACCAGCGGCCAGCTCCCCGTTAATGCCAAGGTCCCCACCGAACAAGAATTAGCCAAGCAATACCAGGTCAGTCGCATCACTTCTAAGCGGGCCTTAAATGACTTAGAACAAGCTGGTTTAATTTATCGCAAACAAGGTTCAGGCAGTTTTGTGGCTGAACAGCAACCAGATGCTGCCCGCACCACAGCAATGTTGGCAAAGCCGTTGATTTATTGTGTCTTGCCGGATAGTGACAGTGCCTTAAACAATACGTTAGTTACCCAATTGCTATTGGCATTTGGTACTTTAAAACTATCCGCTACCATCATCTTACCAGAAACCTTGACGGACTTGCTACCCCAGCTCACCCCCCAAACTTATCTCATTTTGTTAGGAGATCGTTTTCAAGATGATTTAATATATCAACTTTACGAAATGGATATACCCTATTTTAAAGTGGGCACTAGTCCTAATGCCCTAGATTATCCGCAAATTACTTTGAGTTCAGAACTAGCTTTGCAAAACATGTTAAATGATCTTGATAGTGCTGTGCAACAGTTAATCTATGTCCAGGCTACCCCACCGCTGGCCCCCTACTCAGATGCCACCTTAAAAATAGACTTGCTCAAGGCCGTAAAACAGCATCAAGCCATTGCCAAGTTCAAATTACAACTTACTAGCGCCAACCGCTTTGAACCGGCGGCACTACCGGCGGCCACTAAATTGATCGTCTCTGACTTTGACCTATTATTGACATTACTTACCAGCTCACTTGATCCCAATAATCTCTACTTCATCGCCCCCAGTCTTACCGAAAAACAGGCACAATTTGTGCAAGCCCAGCACATTCACAGTTATGCCTGTCCCCTGTCTGAAGTTTTAACCAACTGTCAAAAACTGTTAGGCGCCATACAAAAAGACGCAACGATTAATCAAAACTTAATCGTTAACGCCCAGTTGTTGTCTTAGGCCACCAAAAAGCTATTGGTGGGTCATATAAATAAATATCTCATCATTGGAGAAGGCCACGTCAAAATTAATGTCTTTAGACTTAATGGTATTGATCGTTGTCTTCCCTTTTTTAGCTGATTTCACAGCCGCTTCAAATTTCGTCAGAACAGTTTTAGCATCTGCCCCACTCACTCCGGCTAACGTGCCTAAGGTTGACCCAAATTGGTTTAAATTCTGGGCCTTTTTTAAGGCTGCTGTTTGGGCAATAACGGTCAAACCCATCAATTGTTGATCGGCCACCACCGCCCGAATCTGGGTCCCGTTATTTTGGCCGATAACCCCATTATAATTAGCTCGGCGCAATAATTCTGATCGAATTTGGACAGCATTGGGATTTTGTTGGGTAGCTGCCCCATAAATCATCCCAAATTTCGCAAAGGCCATCACCGGTGTTGACTTGCTCACCGTGGCTTTTTGGCGGTCACTAGCGGTCTTAAAGGTTAATTTTTGGGTCTGGTCACTAATTGGCACCGTCACCACAAAAGTTCCCCCGTTCACCTTGGCAGTTTGCCAAGCTTGCTGATCAATGCGATATTGAACAGACTTAGCTTTGGTATTGCCCTTAATCACCGTAGCCATCCCATCAGCATGATATTGATTTTGTAAATTACTGATTTTTTGATTTTGACAAGCTGCCAATACCACTACGCTCAATAGCAGACTTAGGCCTAGAAAGAAACGTTTTACCCGCATTTTATCGACTCTTTTCGCTTTAAATGGCTTCATTTTAATCATAAATAAAAGACCGGACATTAGTTCATCCCGGTCTTCAATAACTTTATTAGTTCTGCGTTTTATCGATATTAACCACTTGTTGGCCCTTGTAAAAGCCTTTTGGTGAAACGTGGTGGCTTAAACGATATTCGCCGCTAGTAGCGTCAAAATGAATGTTAGGTACATTCAATTTGATATGGCCACGACGCATGCGTTTCTTAGTCTTTGATGTTTTTCTTGCTGGAACTGCCATGTCTATTCAAACTCCTTTATAATCAAATTCTTCGAACTGTACTTAATTTGGATGACGTGAGATCATATCCAATTAGACTCTAAAAGCCCACAAACAATATAATACTATGACTTGGGCTTTGAAGCAAGGCAAAATTAAACAATTACCTGATGTTCGGACATTTTTTCACTGTTAAAAATCAATTTATCTTCATTTAGATCAATTGTCACCTTAGAATGGGGCAAAATCTGGCCGCCGATTAACTGTTTGGCTAATGGCGTCTCCACTTGATTCGTGATAAAGCGTTGCAGTGGTCTAGCCCCAAAGGCGGGATCGTACCCCTTGTCAGCGATCCAAGCCTGGGCTTTTTCAGAAACCTGCAACTGAATATCTTGGTCCCGCAGGCGTTTGGATAGTTCTGCCACTAATTTCACAACGATTTGCTTCACGGCATTCATATCCAACGGATGGAATAAAATGATATCATCGATCCGATTCAAAAATTCTGGTTTAAAATGCTGCTGTAAGACGTTTTGTACCTGCTGGCGGGTAGTCGCCGTAATACCCGTTTCAGATTGCTGGGCATCTAATAAGATATCAGAACCTAGGTTAGAGGTCATAATGATAATGGTGTTTTTAAAGTCAACAGTTCGGCCCTGCCCATCGGTGAGGCGGCCATCATCTAAGACCTGCAGCAAAATATTAAAAACATCCGGATGGGCTTTTTCAATTTCATCCAGTAAGACGATCGTATAAGGGTTGCGGCGAACGGCTTCCGTCAATTGGCCCCCTTCTTCATAGCCCACATAACCCGGTGCCGCTCCAACTAGGCGTGAGACGGCATATTTTTCCATATACTCACTCATGTCAATACGCACCATGTGTTTTTCTGAATCAAATAAATTGCTGGCCAAAGCCTTCGCTAATTCCGTTTTACCCACACCTGTTGGCCCTAAGAATAAGAAAGACCCCAGCGGTCGATTTGGATCTTGCAAGCCAGCACGACTTCTTAAAACGGCGTCCGCTACGGATTGAACCGCCTCATCTTGGCCAACCACCCGTTGGTGCAATTCATCGGCTAAATGCAGCAGTTTTTCCCGATCACTGGCCACCAATTTAGCCACAGGAATGCCGGTTTGGCGACTGACAACTTCAGCGATCTCGTCAGCGGTCACGGATTCCTGGACTAAATTTTCAGTTTGGTTGTCGCTGGCTTCAAGTTGTTTTAATTCAGCTTGTAATTTGGGGATCGTGCCATGTTGCAGGCGGGCGGCTGCTTCTAAGTCATACTTGGCTTCGGCGTCTTCAAGTTCATGCTTGGCCTTATCGATTTGGGCTTTTTTATCATTTAAGGCGTTGATTTCCGCTTTTTCAGCGTCCCATTTCGCTTTTAACTGGGAAATGGTCTCCTGTAACGTGGCCTTTTGGGATTTGACGTCTGCTAGCCGCGCTTTAGAGGCGGGATCAACTTCTTTATTTAAAGCAGCCTCTTCAATCTGCAGTTCCATCATTTTACGCATTTGCTGATCTAACTCGGTGGGCATCGAATTCATTTCCACGTTGATATTAGCACTGGCTTCGTCTACTAAGTCAATGGCTTTATCTGGTAAAAAGCGATCCGTAATGTAACGATTAGACAACGTGGCGGCGGCCACTAGGGCATTATCATGGATACGTACCCCATGGAAAATTTCAAAGCGTTCCTTTAACCCCCGTAAAATCATGATCGTTTCTTCAACGGTTGGTTCTTGGACCAACACCCGCTGAAAACGTCTTTCTAAGGCTTTATCTTTTTCAATATTTTCCCGATACTCATCTAAGGTCGTCGCCCCGATCAAATGTAACTCACCCCGGGCTAACATTGGTTTCAACAGATTCCCGGCATCCATGGCCCCTTCAGCTTTACCAGCCCCGACAATGGTATGGATCTCATCAATAAAGAGGATCACTTGACCTTCACTTTTTTTAACTTCTTTTAAAACCGACTTCAAACGCTCTTCAAATTCGCCGCGGTACTTGGCCCCGGCAATCAAAGAACCCATGTCTAAGGAAATGATCGTCTTCTGCTTTAAATTATCTGGGACATCCCCATGGACGATACGTTGAGCTAAACCTTCAACGATAGCTGTTTTACCCACACCGGGTTCCCCAATTAAAACGGGATTGTTCTTGGTTTTCCGCGAGAGAATTCGAATAACATTCCGAATTTCTTCATCCCGACCAATAATTGGATCTTGATCACCGGCCCGAACGGCTTTGACGAGATCCGTCCCATACTTAGCCAAGGCTTGGTAATTGGCTTCTTGGGTTTTAGAAGTGACCCGTTCGTTTCCCCGGACATTTTGAATGACTTCAGTTAATTTTTTAGCGGTCAGCCCTTGATCTAAGAGATATTTGGTGATTGGTAAATCCGCTTGTTTTAACAATGCCAAGGGTAAAACATCTACCGCAATATAATCATCATGGAACTGCTGGCGAATTGTATCGGCATCTTGTAAGAGTTGATATAACTTAGGGGTCATATTTTGGCCATAGGCAGTTTGACCTTCGACTGTTGGAATTTGATCTAGTTGCTTATCGATAGCGGCTTCAAAACCCGCAGTTTCAACGCCACTTTGCTTTAATAAATTGGGTAACAATTCACCAGGCTGAATCAAGGCCTTGAATAAATGGGCCAGGTGAATATCGGCATGATGCCGCGTGACGGCGATTTGTTGGGCTTGGGCCAAAGCCTCTTGGACAGCTTGTGTGAAATTATCTGGATTCATTGCTTCATAACTCCTTATCAAAAAACTGTAAATAAAAAGAGTCCATCGACTCTTTTTTTAGTTTACCTACTTATCGTAATCAAGACATCCTGCTTAAGCCTCATCTTTGGATTTTGTGGTGGTATCCGTAGAATCAGCCGCTTTGAGTTGTGCAATGGTCGCCTCTTTTTCAGCCAGCTGCGCTTTAAAATCGGCTGCTTGTTTGGTTGTTGCCGCATCGACAGCTGTATCAATGGCTTTTTGCTGTTCGGTTTCTAACTGGGTGACCTGTCCCCGCAGATCTTTCATCTCTTTTTTGAGATTGTAGTTCCCGGTGGTGGCAAACAAATACGTCACCAAGGCCCCCAATAAGATACTGATAAACAAGATCAAGATCAGCGGCAATTTCACTTTGGTAAACCCAAATTGAATCATCACTGGTGTTTGATTGATCAAGGCGAAAATCACCAATAAAATGGCAATAATCAAACCAATCACGAAATTACGCTGTTTCTTCATCATCCATTCCCCCAACTAATCCTTAATTTGTTGCATGATTGACCATAACTCTATTGTAGCACGCTCTGATTATTTTTTGTTGAACAGTGTCAAGGCCAAGGCATCCCCAAGTCTAGGAAAAGCACTGTATAAGTGGGCTGCCCAGGCCATGAGCCAAGGGGTATTAATTTCGCGGACCGGAAATCCAATGGCACTGACGATCCTTTGGGCCAACGCATCAGCATTTAACGTAATGAAATCAACATTCTTTAAATAGGCCCCAGTTTTATCAGCAATATCAAAAAACTCCGTGGCCACTGGTCCTGGGTTGATACTGGTCACTTGGATATCAAAAGGTTTTAGCTCTAAGCGTAGGCCATTGGCATAGCCCACCACGGCAAATTTGCTGGCCGAGTAAATGGCACTTTTAGCCGTGGCAATTTTACCAGCCATTGACCCCAACATGATGATATGGCCGGCATGGCCCATCATCGCTTGGGCCACTAAGCGGGTGATATAAATCGTCCCTAAGACATTGACTTGGATCAGGCGGGCAATGAGTTTGGGATCCGTATCCACGGCGTTTTCAAAATTGCCAAATCCGGCCGCATTGATCAGCACCTCCGGGCGGCCAACTTGGGCCACCAAGTCCTGACAGAATTGTTCAATGCTGTCAGGATCAGCCATATCCACATAATAGGCAAACGCACTATGCTTGGATAATTCTTGGCAGTGGTTGCGGACTTTTTCAAGCCGGTCCATCCGTCGAGCGGCCAAGACCACAATGGCTCCCCGCTCAGCTGCTTGGAGCGCACAGGCCTGGCCAATGCCCGACGAAGCGCCGGTTATAACGACGATTTTACCATTAAGATTTCTTAAGGCTGCTAATTTTTTCATTGGTCTCCCTCTTTTTAAATGGAATATCAATCACATCAAAATCGGCCACGACCCGACTGTTAGGGAAAACCGCCTGGGCATCCCGAGCTAATTCCGATACTTTTTTACCCACATAGCGGGCTGATATATGGGTCAACAATAACTGGTGGACCCCAGCATTTTTAGCAACTTTAGCAGCTTGCACATTGGTTGAATGATAATACTGCCGGGCAAGTTTAGCTTCCCCTTTGCCAAAGGTGCTCTCGTGAACCAAAACATTGGCATCTTGGGCTAAGCTGGTGGCCGCTGGGGTTTGGCGGGTATCCCCTAGAATAGTCACGATCCGCCCAGGTTGGGCCGCGGTGATATAGTCATGGCCATCCACCACCCGGCCATCAGGCAGTTGCACCACTTTACCCGCTTTAAGCTGGGCATAAACTGGGCCCGCGGCAATTTGATCAGCCTGTAGTTTATCTACTAATAACACCCCAGGATGGGCGGCTTCTTCAACGCGATACCCATAACTTTTGATGCGATGATCTAACTCGTCAGCATAAACTTTAAAAGTTGCATCCTCAAACATCAAACCCTTATGCACCGTGACAAAGCTCAAGGGGTAACTCAAGTGGGTCTCTGAGACTTGCAAAGCCGTGCGTACAAAATTTTGAACACCTTCGGGACCGTAAACGGTCAAAGGCGTGTGCCCGCCTTGAAAAGACCGACTGGATAACAGGCCGGGTAATCCAAATAAATGATCCCCATGCAAGTGGGTGATGAATATTTTAGTGATCTTCCGTGGTCTGATCGCTGTACTTAAAATCTGATGTTGCGTCGCCTCACCGCAATCAAACAGCCAAACTTCATTACGTTCAGCCAATAGTTTCAATGCAATGCTCGTGACATTTCGCTGTTTAGCTGGGGTACCAGCACCTGTACCTAAAAATTCTAACTCCATGAATGACTTCCTATTCTATTGTAGCCAAGTGATTAAAAAACAAAAGTAACCGGTATAAACAAACGTTTTACCGGCAACTTCTGATATACCTTTAAGCACCGCCAAATTATTTGGTATTTTGCGGTGTATCTTCTAATAAGTGTTTGGCGATAAACGCCGCATAATATGGGCCCCCGGTGGTATTCGGGTGGACCCGATCATCGTAAAACCAGTCATCGTGACTGTTGGCATAGCTGAACCAATCGATCACCACTAAATTCTTATAACGCTTTTTAGCTTGTTGCAACGTGGCATTGACATCATTTTGCCATTCCCGAGTAGGGACGCGGACATTGATCCAATAAACGGTGCGTTGGGGACCAAAGACACTCATTAAAGCATCCATTTGGTCTAAGGTAAAGGGTCCATTGGTTCCTAGGCCCACCAAAATATTATCCGCCAAGGCGCCCTTATCAGCCAATGCTTTAGCCTCTGCCGGGACAGCAACTAATTGCTTACCCACATCCGCTTCCATGACCATCTTAGGGAAAATCTGTTGTAACATATTTTGCCCGTCTAACATGACTGAATCCCCAAAAGCCGTCACTTGCAAGGTTTGCGCCCGCTGCAATTGCACTTGGGTCAAGCCATATTTTTCTAGATCTTGATTGACTGGATGTTTCTTAGCTTGTTTTTCCAAAGACTGCTCAGAAGCCACACTGACCGACTTGCTGTAGGAGGCATCTTTAGCAGCTTTTTTCTTTTCAGCGTTGGCTTTTTTAGCCTCACTGATCAAAGCCGCATTACGCTTGGTATTGGCAGCTTTATTCTTTTTGATCTTTTGAGCCAGGGCCGAGTCATTGGCTTTACCGGGCTTCACCGTGGTGGCTTGCACCACCCCGGTCATCCCCACCGCAAAAATCAAAACCGCTATAAATGACACGATTTTAGTCGCGCGTTTTTGGGGATTATTAAAGGTTACCAATTGCTTCAAGAATTGACCAGTCTGTTTAAAATCAAAATGCGCAATGGGTTGTTCAATAAAGCGGAAGGATAATTCGCTGATCACTAATATCAAAATTGCTTCAATAATATGATAGGACACTTGGTGATCGGCAATATTGGTCATCCGGGCTTCAAAAAAGAGCATGACGGGAAATTGGTACAAATAAATCCCGTAACTTCTCGACCCGATCCAAGTAAAGAGCTTGTTGGTCAATACTTGATTCCAGTCCGCCCCAGGATGGGCAATCACCGCAATCAAAATGGTCGCTAATAAAGAAAAGACGAACATCCCGCCGCGATAAAGGGCGGCACCTTGGTCGGTTAAATTCAAGAATAAAAATGCCATGCCCACGAAACAAACGATCCCAATGGCATCTAATAATACCCGATCTCTGGTCTCGATGCCTTTTTTCAGCCGACTGCTGGGCCAAAGAATAGCTAAGGCACAGCCAAATAAAATACTAAACATGCGCGTATCCGTCCCATAATAGATCCGGCTGGGATCAACATGGGGTTGATAAAGTACCGCCATTAACACCGCTGACGCAATTGCTAAAATCATTGTAATGTTGAAAATGTGCGATCGTTTTTTTAATAATTTCAGCATGATAACCATCAAAATTGGCCAGACAATATAAAACTGACCTTCAATGGATAGCGTCCATAAATGGGTGAACGGTGACTCACTGTTGGCAAAACGTTCAAAATAAGACTGACCGTTCACAATCTGCCACCAGTTATACACATTCAATAAATTTGTCAGTACTATCTTATGCAGATTCTCTAAAAGACTTCTTTGAAACAATACGATATAGGCGCTGGTAGCAAATAGCACCGCGCATAAAGCCGGATAGATCCGCTTTAACCGCTTTGTAAAAAAGACCTTAAAATTAAATGAACCCTTAACTTGATACTGACGGACCAACTGATCCGTAATTAAATAACCAGAAATAATGAAAAAGATTGGGACACCCAAGTACCCACCCTTAAAAACATTAGGATTCATATGATATAAAATGACACCTAATACGCCAAGTGCGCGCAGACCATCAAATCCGGTAATATATCTGCGCTGTTGTGTTGGTTGATTTTTGTCCATCTTCGCCTAACCCTCAATAAAATAATTTAAGCCTGAGTTTATAATTAATCTACAAATTCAAAGGTAAAGTCATCAATTGCTACTAAGTCGCCATTGGTTGCCCCAGCCTGGCGTAATGCTTCTTCAACACCTAATGACTTCAATTGTTTGGCAAAACGCAAAACGCTGTCGTGGTGATCTAAATTGGTCATCTTAAACAGTTTTTCGATCCGTTCGCCGGTGATAACGTAAACATCATCTTCATCCTTGTGGACTTCAAAGTCGTTGGCCGTTGATGCTTCATAAGTATACGTCTTCGTTGCGGTTTCACTTGGTACTGTTTTAGGAACCGTACTTAACACATCGGCGGTAACTTGAAGCAACTGGGCCACACCTTGATGGGAGACACTGGAAATTGCAAAAACCTTTAAATTCTTCGGTGACTCAACAGCTTGGAGCTGCGTTTTGAAGGTTTCAAATCGTTCTTTTGAACCGGGCAGATCCATCTTAGTGGCCACCACGATTTGGGGCCGCTCTAATATTTTAGCATCATAGGTCACTAATTCATGATTAATTTGCTTGAAATCATCGATCGGTTCCCGGCCATTATCTGGATCCATGTCCACTAGATGCAAAATAACCCGGGTCCGTTCCACGTGGCGCAGGAACTGAAAACCTAAGCCCACCCCATTAGAGGCACCTTCGATCAAACCGGGCAAATCAGCCATGACAAAATCTTGGCCATCTTGTAATTGCACCATCCCTAAGTTGGGTACTAATGTTGTAAAATGATACGCGGCAATCTTAGGTTTAGCACTGGTGGCCACAGATAGTAAGGTGGACTTACCCACTGAAGGATAGCCAACTAAACCAACGTCTGCAATGACCCGTAATTCTAATTGAATTTCCAGTTCTTGGCCGGGTTCGCCATTTTCAGCGATTTCAGGGGCCCGGTTTTTAGCATTGGCAAAATGGATATTGCCCCGACCACCGCGACCGCCCTTAGCCACGACTAATTCTTGGCCAATTTCGGTCAAATCACCGATCACTTCACCAGTTGCCACATTTTTAACCATGGTGCCTTCGGGAACTTTAATAAAGGTATCTTCGGCACCACGGCCATACATACCTTTGATCATACCATTTTCACCATTGGTGGCTTTAAACTTTCTTCTATATCGGAAATCCATTAAGGTTCTTAACCCTGGATCCACTTTTAAAATGATACTACCGCCCTTACCGCCGTCACCGCCGGCAGGACCGCCGTTAGGGACATACTTTTCATGACGAAAGGCAACAGAACCATCGCCGCCTTTGCCAGCTTTTACTTCAATTTTTACTTGGTCGACAAACATTTGTTTCTCCTTTTCAATTCGCACCTATATTATTCTACTTATTCTAACAGTAAATGTAAATATAACCTAGTCTTTATTTCTGGGTATTTCAAAACTTTTTCAAGGGCTATGACCGTTTTTTGAATGTTTTTAATCGTTTTTTGTTGCTTTTTACATGTCAAGCGGTTACAATACGTATTGGAGTTGATTGCTATGTTAACTGAAGAACGCCAAAACTATATTTTACAATGCTTACAAACGCAACCAATCATTAAATTACACGATTTGGTCGCCCATACCCATGCCTCTGAATCAACTGTTCGTCGGGATTTACAAGAATTAGAAGACAGTGGTCTACTGACCCGCATTCATGGTGGGGCCAAGCGCCTGGCCAGTCTGTTGGAAGAACCCAGTCAAACGGCCAAAGCCAATACGAATTTACAAGAAAAACGCCGAATCGCCCAATATGCCGCCGACAAACTCAAACAAAATGCCATTGTTTTTCTGGATGCCGGGACAACGATTCAAGCCATGATTCCCTATTTAAAGTCAGAATTGCATTTGACCATCGTCACCAATGGGGTGGATACAGCTTCCATGCTGTCCGAAACGAATTTGAAAATCCTATTGATCGGCGGTCAAATCAAAAACCTAACTAAGGCCGTGATTGGCTCTAAGGCCATGGAACAAATTCATGATTACCAGTTTGATATTGCTTTTTTAGGTACCAACGGTATTCATAGCGACTTTGGTTTCTCCACCCCTGATCCAGAAGAAGGTGCCTTGAAACGGGCAATCATTTCCAGATCAGCTGAGAATTATATCCTCGCTGATGCCAGCAAATTTGGTCGAGTTTCCTTTGATCGTTTTGCCAAGTTAGATGCGGTCCAAGTGATCACATCCCGTGTCCCCGCGGAGTATCGCAGCATCCTGCAACAAACTAAAATTGAGGAGGTTTCATCCAAGTGATTTATACCGTAACTGCAAATCCTTCTATTGATTACGTGGTCACCGCTGACACGATTCAACTAGGTACCGTCAACCGTTTGAATTCCAGCATCTCTTTACCAGGTGGTAAGGGCATCAATGTCTCCCGCATTTTAAAACAATTAACTATTGAAACCACAGCTTTAGGCTTTATTGGGGGTTATACCGGGGACTTTGTTAAAAGCAGCTTGGCTGCTGAAAATTTAACCACTAATTTCACCGAAATTTCCGATACAACGCGGATCAACGTGAAAATCAAAGCCGATCAAGAAACTGAGATCAATGGCCAAGGCCCGCAAGTAACACCCCAAGAGGTGGCCAAATTTGAAGACACCTTAGGTCAATTAAAACCAGGCGACGTGGTGGTCATGTCGGGCAGTTTACCACCAAGCTTACCAGCTACTTTTTATAAAGACCTGATCCCCTTGATTCAAGCACGCGGTGCGGACTTTGTGATCGATACCACGGGTCAAGCCCTGTTGGACACCTTGAGCTATCATCCGTTAGTGGTCAAACCAAACCACCACGAATTAGCAGAATTGTTCCATGTGCAATTAAACAGCCTAGCCGATATCGCCAAATATGGCCGCAAGCTCTTAGATTTAGGCGCCAAAAACGTGTTGATCTCCATGGCTGGTAATGGTGCTTTCTTGATCACCCCAACCAAAACCTACTATTCTAAAGCCCCTAAAGGGACCGTTGTCAACTCTGTCGGCGCTGGAGACTCCATGATCGCAGGCTTTACCGGTATCTTTGCCCAAAACAATGACCCGGTGGCCAGCTTTAAAATGGGTCTGAGTTGTGGGAGTGCCACAGCTTTTACCAAAGACTTAGCCGACCGTTCCCAAATCGAAGCCTTAAGCACACAAATTAAAATAGAAGCATTTCAATAAATGGAGGATGCCAATTATGGACATTAGAGACTTACTGCTAAAAGATGTCATGATCATGGATCTTAAAGCAACAACCAAACGTGAAGCCATCGACGAAATGGTCCATCAATATTACGACAAGGGCGTAATTGATGATGAGGACTTATACAAACAGGATATTTTAAAACGTGAAGCCCAATCCACCACGGGTATTGGGGATGGCATTGCCATGCCCCATGCTAAGAACAAGGCCGTTAAACGGGCCACGGTTTTATTTGCCAAAAGTCAAAAGGGCGTGGATTATGATGCCTTAGATGGTCAGCCAGTTTATTTATTCTTCATGATTGCTGCCCCAGAAGGTGCCAACAATGCGCATTTACAGGCCTTAGCTGCCCTTTCTTCCTTATTGATCGATCCTAATTTAGTGGCCGCTTTGAAAAAAGCCACCACGCCCGATGAAGTTCAAACTCTATTTGCGGATGCCCAAGCTAAAAAAGAAGCTGAAGATGCTGCTGATGAAGCCGCTGAAAAAGCTAAAGAAGCTAAGGCTGCCCAAGCTAGTACACCAGATGAATCTGAAAAGCCGTTCGTGGTAGCTGTAACAGCCTGCCCCACCGGTATTGCCCATACCTACATGGCTGAGGCTGCTTTGAAAAAGCAAGCTGCCGAGATGGGTGTGGATATCAAAGTTGAAACTAACGGTTCTGAAGGGGTCAAACACTTGTTGAGTGCCAGTGATATCAACCGGGCCCAAGGGGTCATCATTGCCGCCGATAAAAAAGTTAAAATGGCCCGCTTTGATGGCAAGCACTTATTAAATCGTCCCGTTACCGATGGGATCAACAAACCTGAAGAATTGATCGACACCGCCTTAAAACAAAGTGCCCCAATTTACCACGCTGAAGGTGGCGCGAGTGCTGACGGTGATGAAGGCAAAGCGGAACAACGCTCTGTGGGTAGCCAAATTTATGCCAACTTGATGAATGGGATTTCGAATATGTTACCATTTGTCGTTGGTGGTGGTATTTTAATGGCCATTTCCTTCTTGATCGAGCGTTTCACTGGTGGTAACTCCACTTGGTTTATTTTCCCTAACCAAATTGGGACTTATGCCTTTAACTTCTTAATTCCTATTTTAGCAGCTTATATCGCTGAATCGATCGGTGATCGGCCAGCCTTAATGCCTGGGTTCGTTGGTGGCTTTATGGCTGCAACACCCGCTGCCAGCTTCTTCCCTTCTAAAAGCCCAGCCGGTTTCTTAGGTGGTTTGGCCGCTGGGTTCATCGCGGGTTACGTCGTTTTAGGTTTAAAGAAATTATTCAAAAATCTACCCCACACCCTGGATGGCCTGAAACCTATCTTAATTTTCCCAGTATTGGGTCTGTTAATTGTCGGTGCCATCATGTATTTTGCCGTTGATCCGGTCTTTGCCGTTATTAATGCCGGCATCACCAGTTTCTTAAAGGGCATGGGTACCGGGAATGCCGTCATTCTTGGCGTCATTTTAGGCGGGATGATGTCCATCGATATGGGTGGCCCCTTCAATAAAGCCGCTTATACCTTTGCCATCGCTGCTTATACCGCTACTGGGGATGGTACCTTAATGGCCGCAGTCATGGCCGGTGGGATGGTCCCACCTTTAGCAACTGCCATCGCCACGACTTTCTGGAAAAACAAATTTACCGCCGACGAACGCCGGGCTGGTATCAGTAACTACGTCTTAGGTGCTTCCTTCATTACTGAAGGGGCCATTCCATTTGCCGCTGGGGATCCGTTACACGTTATTGTCTCCAGTGTCATCGGTTCTGCCGTCGCCGGCGGCTTGACCCAGTTGTGGCATGTGAATGTTCCGGCACCCCATGGTGGGATTTTCGTCATTGGCTTGGCCAATCACCCACTGTTCTACTTCCTATCATTTGCCATTGGCGCAGTCATTGCCGGGGTCATCTTAGGCCTGTGGCGGCCAGTTCGTAAGGATGCAGATGTTGAGACGCAAACCGCTTCAGACGCAGCCTAATCACTAAAATAAGCATTTAAAAAGGATTGACCTGTCATGGGTCAATCCTTTTTTGCTAGACGCTTGTTTTAGCTTTGGCTAACTTCACCAAGCGCTCAAATATTTGCAAGTTACGGGCATCATAATCCACCAGCATTTCGGGATGCCATTGAACCCCAAAGAAACGGTGATCTTCATCTTGGCTCCAAACACCCTCCACCACATCATCACTGCTGCGGGCAATAACAGCTAGGTTGTCCCCCGTAGTCTTAACAGCTTGTTGATGCAGTGAGTTGACTAAGACTTTTTTCCCAAAGATATCCCGCAGGAAATTGTCAGGTTGGGTATACACATAGTGACTAGGCTGAGAATCATCCGTGGGGATCTGCATATGTTTGATTTGGGGCCGATCGCGATAAATTAGGTTTTGATACAATTTACCATTTAAAGCCACATTTAACACTTGCATCCCCCGGCAGACCCCTAACAGGGGTTTGTCGGTTTTGGCCACGGACTTGACCAAGTTAATTTCAAACCGATCCCGCTTTAAACTGGTCTGGCCCATTTTTGGTAAGGGCTCTTCCCCATATAAAAATGGCGATACCCCTTGGCCACCGGTTAGTAAAAAGCCATCAAACTGGGCCACATAATCCGCCGTTTCCTCAGGATTGGTTAGCGGCAAGATAAAAGGTAAGCCGCCAACCTTGGCAATGGCATCTAGGAAAAACTGAGGCACATAAGAGGCGGGATGGTTATGGAAAACATTTTCGGCAAATTCATATTGGTTAGCCACAATGGCAATTTTTGGTTTCATAAACGTAACTCCCTGTATTTTCATATATTAGATAACAAGTATTTGAACTAGTCATCTTAAAAGCTGTCCTTTGCCAAGCAAAGTCATCAATTTCAATAAATTGACATAACATATATTACCACGAAAAATGAGAGTTAACGTCATTTTTGCTTATAAAATAAAGAAAACTCACTGAGATGGATCGCTGTAGCCACTGTCAACGCCCGAGTTGGCTCACTTATTGGTCAAGGTTGTGGGCGTCAAGGATAACTTGATCATTTGCGCCGTGGTTTTATCGATGCCTAAAGCCTGAATATCGGCTAATGAGGCTTCACGAATTTTACTTAAGGAGCCAAATTGCCGCAATAATTTCGTCCGGGTCTTAGGGCCAACCCCTTTGATAGCTTCCAGTTGCGAGCTTAAACTATTTTTAGCGTGGGTCTTCCGATGGAAAGTAATGACAAAGCGATGGACTTCATCTTGGATCCGTTGTAATAAATAAAAGCCCTGGCTCTTATGGTCTAAGGCCACCGGTTGAATATTGTCATCGGGGCCAAACAATAAGGCGGTGGTGCGATGCTTATCGTTTTTAACCATCCCCGCAACTGGCAATTGATCCAAGCCTAATTCATTTTCTAAGACATCTCGAGCAGCTGACAATTCAATCTCACCGCCATCCATCAAAATCAAGTCCGGAAGATCACTGTGCTCTTTTAATAGCCGTGAATACCGGCGCCGGATCACTTCTCGGGTATTGGCCGCTTCATCGGCACCACTTTGATGCTCCACCTCCCCCTTTAACTTGTATTTCCGATATAATTTCTTGGCCGGCCGACCATCTTCAAATACCACCATGGCTGACACCGGATCTTGACCCATAATATGGGAGTGATCAAAGGCTTCAATTTTATGCCCCCGGGGTAATCCCAGGGCGTCAAAAATTTCATCTTGGGCGCCTAAAGTCTTGCTTTCATCTAATTCCATCAAGCGGAATTTTTCTTCCAGCACTAATTTGGCATTCTTCTTGGCCAATGCCAGTAATTGCCGTTTTTCACCCCGCTGTGGCGTTCTAACGGGGATATCCAGGACTTCTTCCAGACTAGGGGCATCTAAGCTCTTAGGGACTAAAATCTCCTTTGGGGGCAAGTTGTTTTTACGGTGATAAAATTGAGAGATAAATGTATTCAACGCTTCTTCAGGTTCATTAATGATGGGTAAGACATGTTTTTCCCGCTTCATTAACCGGGCTTGGCGAATAAAGAAGACTTGGATGGAAATATAACCCCGATCATAATAATAGTTAAAGATGTCTCTGGGGGTATGATCGTTAGAAATAATCTTTTGCCGTTCCACCGTTTGTTCGATATAGCGGATTTGGTCCCGCAATTCAGCCGCCCGTTCAAATTCCATTTTGTCGGCAGCCACTTGCATTTTATCGTTTAGTTCTTGTTTGATGGGGCCTACTTGCCCATTTAAGAACCGCTTGATCTTTTCAATTTGAGCCGTATAAGCGGCAACGGGGACTTCTTTAAAACAAGCCCCCAAACACTGACCCATATGATAATACAAGCACGGCCGGCCTAAATGGCCCTGGCAGCGGCGCAGGGGATAGACCTTTTGAATAAAGCGCATGGTTTCTTCTGCAGCATAGACATTGGGATAAGGCCCAAAATAATAGGCGCCATCTTTAACGATTTGACCGGTGATCTTCATCATGGGGTCCCGTTCGTTGGTAATTTTAATATAGGGATAGCCAGTGCCTTGTTTTAAGCGGATATTAAAATACGGCTGGTATTTTTGAATCAAGGTGATTTCCAATAAGAAAGCTTCCTTGTTGGTATTGGTGATGATCGTTTCAAAATCACGAATTTCTGAGACCAACCGGGCCGTCTTGCCGGTGTGACTGCTCTTAAAGTAAGAGCGGACCCGATTTTTTAAATTCTTAGCTTTCCCCACATAAATAATTTTACCGTTTTCATTCTTCATCAAATAACACCCAGGTAACCCGGGTAATAGTGCTAATTTATGTTCAATATGTTCTGTAGCCACGAATTCCACTTCCTAATATTGGGCTGCGTCATCATTCAGTTGAAAACTTCAATAACTTTCATTGTACAAAGAAATAACGTGATTGGCAATAAATATGCCAACCACGTTATTGAAGCTACTATTGGGCTAAAATACGGGATAAGAAATCCTTCGTCCGTTCATTTTGGGGATGTTCAAAAATCTGCTCCGGTGTCCCCTTTTCGGCGATATCGCCACCGTCCATGAACCAAACTTCGTCGGCCACTTGCCGGGCAAAACCCATTTCATGGGTAACCACCACCATGGTCATCCCACTGTGGGCTAAGTCCTGCATAACTTTGAGAACTTCCCCAACCATTTCAGGGTCCAAAGCACTGGTGGGTTCATCAAACAACATCACATCTGGATCCATGGCCAAGGCCCGGGCAATGGCCACCCGTTGTTGTTGACCACCGGATAAGCTTTCTGGGAAGGCGTCTTTTTTCTCAGCTAAGCCCACCCGTTCTAATAACTCTAAAGCTTTCTTTTGGGCTTGGGCTTCATCTTCGCCCTTCACGCGCTTAGGGGCTAGGGTCAAGTTATCCATCACGTTCATATTTGAAAATAGATTGAAACTTTGGAAAACCATGCCCATTTTTTCCCGAATGTCATCTAGCTTTTTCTCGGGTAATTGAGTTAGATCCTGACCTTCAAAGGCAATTTTGCCAGATGTTGGGGTTTCCAGTAAGTTTAAGCACCGTAGAAAAGTACTTTTACCACCACCAGACGGCCCAATGACCACGATTACTTGGCCACTATTGACCACACCATCTATCCCAGTCAAGACCTCATTTTTACCAAAGGCCTTTTTTAAATTTTCAACTTTTAACATTTCAGCCATGTTGCATCTTCCTTTCAGCGTGATTCAAAATTCTAGATAAGGTGAAGGTCATGATAAAGTATAAGACCATCGCCACGGCAATTGGCGCCACCCCCCGATAAGTGGCGGCTTGAACTGCCCGTAATTGATAAATCAAGTCGGTCACCCCAATAATGGAGACAATTGAACTTTCCTTGATCAGAGAAATAAATTCGTTGCCCAAGGATGGCCAAATGATCTTGATAGCCTGGGGTAATACAATGGTTTGCATGGTATCACGCTGAGACATCCCCAAGGAGCGGGCAGCTTCGACTTGGCCCACCGGTACGGAATCAATCCCACCGCGGATGTATTCAGCCACGTAGGCCGCACTATTTAACGCCACAGCCACGACGCCGGCAAAGAAGGCCGGGATGTTATTCCATAATAAGCCCACCCCGAAGTAGACAAACATGACTTGAATCATTAACGGGGTGCCCCGGACAAATTCAATGTACCAAACTGCGGGATAATGTAAAATCGCTTTGCGGCTCATCCGGCCCAGCGCAAACATTGTGCCTAAAATGATCCCGATCACCACGGAAATGGCGGTGATCAATAAGGTGTACCCCACCCCTTTGGCGAAGTAAGACCAATAATTAAACATCGACTTATTTTCCGTATTGGTGGCCATATACTTACCAGCATTGTTAATATATTGCTTGGTCAATTTTTGTTGCTTAATTTGGTCAATCGAATGATTCACGGCATTCACTAACGTACCGGAATTCTTGGCAAAGGCAATGGCCGTCCCATTTTCATCGCCACCTAGATCAAACTTAGCATCGATCTTAGCCAGGCGCGTGTCGTTAGCCACATAAGCTTGGGCCACGGCATCTTCGGCAACAATGCCATCGATTTTATTGGTTTCCAAGGACAAAATCAAATCGGTGACCTTAGTCAAAGCCTTTAGATGGGACTTTTTCATCTGTTTCTTGGCTAAATCTTGTTGCAAACTCCCGGTTTGGACCCCAACTTGCTTACCGGCAAAGGAGTTTTTATCTTTATACAAATGCAGATCTTGCTTACGCACAATAATAGCTTGCCCCGCATCATAATAAACCTGCGAGAAGTCAACACTTTGTTTCCGCTCTTCGGTTGGTGTCATGGCTGACAGGACCATATCCACTTTATGAGTCTCTAAGGCCACTAGCAAACTGTCAAAATCCATTTGCTTGATCACCAATTTGACCCCTAAATCTTTGGCAATTTTGTGGGCCACATCCACATCCATGCCCACCACTTGATTCTTGCCATTTACTTTGGTAATAAATTCATAGGGTGGATAATCCGGACTGGTCCCCATGACCAATGTACCTTTATCCTTGACCCGCTGTAATGAATTATCCGCAGCTTGAACCTGCCCACTGGGTGCAAACACGGCAAATAGACCCAATAAGCACACCAAGGCGGTCAGCCATAAACTGATCTTCTTTAACTTCAACCTTAAAAACTCCCATTCTAATTTAATAGGTTATATTATACGACTGTTTTAATTTTTATGCAATAATCAGCCGTAACGTCCAATATTTATGCATATATCCTAAATTTTCAAAAAAGTTGAGTTTTATCAAATTTTTGTTATGATAGGGGATATAGAAAGGAATGATACTATGGGCTTATTTGTAAAGCGTGAAGTTGACGTGAACGGCTTATTTGATAAATTCGCCACGATTCCCGATCCAAAAAAAGAAAAAAAAGACGATAAAGCTAAAAAGGATCCTAAAACTACGGCTGAAAAAAAAGACGATAAATAAAGGAAATGCAGTTCTAAATTCGTGATTTGAATTTAGAACTGCATTTTTATTATTCTAAGATTTGGACTCATCAAGAATAGTCAGTTGACTGCGCTTTTCGATCCAGCGCCAAACCGCATCATGCCCTTCTTTAGTTTCAGAACTAAAGAAAATCAGATCATCATCTGGATCCATATCCAAAGCATTGGCGATCAACTTGCTTTGTTTCACCCGTTGGCCCCGCTTGATTTTATCTACCTTGGTGGCCACCACTAGTGTGGGCACTTCGTAGTATTTTAAATAATTATACATACTCACATCATCGCTGGTGGGCACATGGCGGGCGTCTACTAATAACACCACACCCTTCATTTGCTTTCTAGTTTGTAGATAGGTCTCGATAATATGGCCGAACTGTTCCCGCTGTTTCTTAGAAACCTTGGCATAGCCATAACCGGGGACGTCTACAAAATAAAGGCGGCTGGCAATGTTATAAAAATTTAACGTTTGCGTCTTACCCGGGGTACTGGACGTCCGGGCTACGCCTTTGCGACTCAACAGGGTATTGATCAACGAAGACTTACCCACATTAGAACGGCCGGAAAGGGCAATTTCTGGCAAGCCGTCGGTTGGGTATTGTTTTGGATCCACGGCGCTGATAACCATTTTAATGTCACTAAATTGCATAATCTCTGCCTCATCTTTTCTTATTGCCTATGTAAAAAAGAGATCGGGCAATCACTTGTCACGACCTCTTGATATTGTGTGGCCTTAAATCCGTAAAAATTAGGTTAAGACGCTTTTTTACCATCCACGAGGACTAATTCCGGTTTGGCATTACCAACAACAGCAGCCTTGTTCACAATGGCTCTTTCGACGTCATCACGACTTGGCAAGTCAAACATGGTATCCATCATGACTTCTTCAATAATCGACCGTAATCCTCGAGCACCTGTATCCCGTTCAATGGCTTCATGGGCAATGGCATGTAAAGCCCCACTGGTGAATTCCAATTGCACATCATCTAGGGACAATAGTTTCTTATATTGTTTAACCAAAGCATTCTTAGGTTCTGTTAAAATTCGAACCAAATCATTTTCGGTTAATTTCTCAAGTGCAGCAATAATTGGAATACGCCCGATAAATTCAGGGATGATCCCAAATTTCATCAAGTCTTCTGGAATGATTTGTTGCATGACACTGACACTTTCATCCAACTTCTTCGTAGAATTGGTGCCAAAGCCAATAGTCTTTTCACCCATCCGGTTCTTCACGATTTGTTCGATGCCATCAAAGGCCCCGCCCACGATGAACAAAATATTCGTCGTATCGATCTGAATAAATTCTTGTTGGGGATGTTTACGCCCACCCTGAGGTGGAACGTTGGCAATCGTACCTTCCAAAATCTTCAAGAGTGCTTGTTGAACCCCTTCACCGGACACATCCCGGGTAATAGAGACATTTTCACTCTTCTTAGCGATTTTATCAATTTCATCGATATAGATAATCCCCCGTTGGGCACGATCCACATCGTAATCGGCATTTTGCAGTAATTTCAAAAGGATATTTTCGACATCTTCACCGACATAACCAGCTTCGGTCAAAGTAGTGGCATCTGCAATCGCAAAGGGCACATTTAAGATCCGCGCTAAAGTTTGCGCTAAGAAGGTCTTCCCAGAACCAGTTGGGCCGATTAAGGCGATATTACTCTTTTGTAATTCCGTCTCATCGTCTTTGGCCACTTGCATCTGATTGACCCGCTTGTAGTGATTATAAACAGCTACCGATAAAGCCTTCTTGGCATCATCTTGACCAATGACATATTGATTTAAAACATCCAAAATCTGTTGTGGTTTTGGCACATCAACTAAATCACTGAAAGCTTCTTCCTTGAATTCTTCGTCAATAATTTCCTTACATAAGTCAATACATTCATTACAAATATAAACACCGGGCCCGGCAACAATCTTCTTAACCTGATCTTGCGTTTTCCCACAAAAGGAACACTTGACAGGTCCAGACGTCTCCATATTATCAAACATATATTTATCAACCCTTCCATTATCCAGTACTTAAGCACCAAATAATATATCTCATGCTACTGAAACGATAGCATAGAAAAGCAAGTGCGTAAAGTAACAGGATTAAAAAAAGAGGCAACGATAAAATAAATTTACCGTTTATCCCCTTAAACTACAAACGAATTAGGCTTCTTTAGAAGAATCAGTGACAAGTTCGATTGCTTTTTTAATTGAAATATCATGGGCTAACATGTCATCCGTTAAAGTTTGACGCACCGTCTTTTCATCCATGTTGTAATCGGCAGCTAAGCTCTTGATTTCTTCATCAATCTCTTCTTGGGTAGGTTTGATGTCTTCAGCTTGCACGATGGCTTCTAAGACTAAGTTAGTCCGTACCCGCTCATCAGCATCTTTTTCGAATTGCTTATGCAAATCAGCTTCGCTGGTACCAGTCAATTGATAGTACATTTGTGGGTTGATACCTTGGCGTTGCATGTTGCCAAGATATTGATCCATTTGCGTATGCACATCAGCATCAATCATGGCAGCTGGCAAATCTTTGATCGTGGCATTTTTAGTTGCTTCAGAAATAGCCGCGTCTTGAATAGCTTGGTCAGCAGCGTCATTTTTCTTTTGAACTAAATCAGCTTTGATTTTTTTCTTTAATTCATCTAATGAATCGACTTCTTCGTCAACATCTTTGGCAAAGTCATCATCTAATTCAGGTAATTCTTTAGTTTTGATTTCATGGATCTTAGTGGCAAAAATAGCTTCTTTACCAGCTAAATCCTTGGATTGGTAATCTTCAGGGAAAGTTACCTTAACTTCAACATCATCACCAGCAGCATGACCGATCAATTGATCTTCAAACCCAGGGATGAAGGAATTAGAACCTAATTCTAAGGAATAGTTGTCAGCAGAACCGCCTTCAAATGGCGTGCCATCGATCGTCCCTTTGTAATCAATAACGACTGTATCGCCCTTTTCAGCTTTACCGTCTTCTTTTAAGACTAATTCAGCTTGATCTTCACGCTTCTTTTCTAATTCAGCGTCAACATCAGCATCAGCGACTTCCCGGTCTTGTTTAGGCACGGTCAAGCCTTTATAGTCACCAAGTTCGACTTCAGGTTTAACTGTAACTTTAGCTTTGATAACCCAGTTTTCTTTTGGTTCCATTTTTTCAACACTGATTTCAGGTTGATCAACGGGTTCTAACTTAGCTTCGTCTACCGCAGCTTCATAAGCTTCTGGTAAGACAATGTTTAATGCATCTTCATATAAGGCAGCTTCACCGTACATGCGATTAAAAACAGTACGGGGCACCTTACCTTTACGGAATCCAGGGACATTTAACGTTTTACGTACCCGTTGAAATGCTTTATCTAAACCTTCATTGATTTTATTAACATCGATTTCAAAGGTTAATTCACCATCATTGGTGCCCTTTTTTTCCCATTTTGCAGACATATAATTCCCTCCGGATTTCAAATCTAAATTCATAGTTTTCCTAGTATTACGTTTTAGCACACTTAACCATATTAACGTATCCAAGGTTAAAAGTAAATGTATTTTAACACAAAAAAATCCAGAATGAATACACATTCCGGATTTTTTCTTAAAACTTAATGGTATCAAAAATACCACTAAATCTTAAAATCATAACTATTTAAATTAGTCTAAGATTTCGTTAACCATGCCGGCACCGACAGTACGGCCACCTTCACGGACAGTAAACTTAGTACCTTTTTCAATAGCAACTGGTGCGATTAAGTCTACTTCAAAAGTAACGTTATCGCCAGGCATTACCATTTCAACGCCTTCTGGTAATTCAATGACACCAGTAACGTCGGTTGTATGGAAATAAAATTGTGGCCGATAGTTAGAGAAGAATGGTGTATGACGACCGCCTTCTTCTTTGCTTAAGATATAAACTTCGCCTTTGAACTTGTTATGAGTTTGGATAGAACCTGGTTTAGCTAACACTTGACCACGTTCAACTTGATCACGGTTCACACCACGAAGCAAGACACCAACGTTATCGCCGGCTTCACCAAAGTCAAGGGTCTTACGGAACATTTCCAAACCAGTGACAGTTGATTTCAATACTTCTGGCTTCAAGCCAACGATTTCAACTTCATCACCAATTTTAACTTCACCACGATCGATACGGCCAGAAGCAACTGTCCCACGACCTGTAATAGTGAAGACATCTTCAATAGGCATCAAGAAAGGTTTGTCGTTATCACGTTCTGGTGTTGGGATATATTCATCGATAACATCCATCAAGTGTAAGATAACTTTTTCTTGTTCTGGATCGCCTTCAAGAGCTTTCAAAGCTGAACCACGGATAACTGGAATATCATCACCAGGATAATCGTATTCAGAAAGCAATTCACGGACTTCCATCTCAACTAAGTCGATCAATTCTTCATCATCAACTAAGTCTGTCTTGTTTAAGAAGACAACGATGTAATCAACACCTACCTGGCGAGCCAAGAGGATATGTTCACGTGTTTGTGGCATAGGGCCATCAGTAGCGGCAACAACTAAGATTGCACCGTCCATTTGGGCTGCACCAGTGATCATGTTCTTAACGTAATCCGCATGTCCTGGGGCATCGATATGCGCATAGTGACGTTTTTCAGTTTCATATTCAACGTGGGCAGTGTTGATTGTGATACCACGTTCTTTTTCTTCTGGTGCTGCATCGATATCAGAATAATCTTCTGCTTTGGCTAAGCCCTTAGCAGCTAATACCTTAGTGATTGCAGCAGTTAATGTAGTTTTCCCATGGTCAACGTGGCCAATAGTACCAATGTTAACATGGGGTTTTGTTCTTTCATAATGTTCTTTTTCAGCCATTAAAAGAAACCTCCTGTATTTTTGACAAGAAAATAACAGCAAAGCATAAGCTTATGCTGAGAATTCTCTATTTTTAATTGTACTACTTTTAGGACGGAAACTAAAGATTTCCCTCTTAAAAATATCCTCTTTGCATTATACGTGGTTCTAAAAGATTTGTAAACAATGAAAACGAAAAAAACTTCAATTAATTAGCATATCCATCAATTTACGCAACCTGCTTTGCCAATCCCAAATATCTTTTTGGCGAACATCGGTCATTGGCAGTCCTAACACACTTTCATGCAAAACTTGAGCCCAATTAGTAGACTTAGACACAATATCATCTGCGAAGGGATAAAGCAATAGAAATTGTAAATTTAATTCCTCCATTGCTTTTTCACCAATCACTGGATCTTGATCAAATGCCGCTGCTAAAGCCGTCTGCGCCTGTAAGAAAGTAGCCGTCTGATAAGTTTTTGGTAGTGTGTTTAAAGTGACTTGGCGTTTTTGTTTAAACCAAGTCATATTAAGGTTCTGGTCAATGTTCAGCGGCGCAATGAAACTTAACAGTTCCGTCTTATACAGCGGATGAATGAACTCATTGTCTAAGACGATTGCCAAAGCCTCTAAATAGGCCGCTAAGGGTAACTGCTTTAACCTTTGAATCTGGCCCATTGCCTGGGTTGCCGTGTCATTGACCAGGGCAAAACTTTGCTTGATTTGGGTTGCTATAAAATCGCCGTGCTGTTGCGTATAGCGCCGGCTGCGCAATTGGATCAACTTTTCAATATCTTGCTGATGCGTTGTTTCCACCAAATAATCGACAAAACGCTGAGCCTGGATAAACTCATGGTTATCCACGAGCAATACTAGGTAAAAATAGGTCCGCAAATGCCCCTCTTTTAGATATTGATCCAAATACTCCTCAGCCAAGGCAACGGCCTGGTCATATTTACCCAGCCGTTTTAACGTGGTCACCATTAAAATATTCAAGCTCAAACTTACCTGCAAGTCATAGGCTTGTTGGTAACAATCCAAGGCATTCGTCCATGCTTTGGCATCAAAATAATCATTTCCCTTGGCGATCAATGTTTGATAGTTCTTCGGGAAATTAATGATATTTGCTTGGGCCAAGCAATCACCCTCTTTGTCATTGATTATTTGCCCAGCCAGCCACTTTCTTTATGAATTAGGCGTATTGCTTGGGTGTTTACGACTTTGAGACCGCAATTTGTTTTGATTGATTTCCATGATAACAGGCAAAATAACGGGATGGCGATGGGTCTGTTCATACAAGAAATGCCCCAAGTCCTCGCGTAAATCTTGTTTCAAGGTGCTCCAATCAAATTCCTTATGATCCAAGTTATTTTGAATGGTATTGGCCACGATATCAATACTTTCAGCCATCAAATCACGATTAGCTTTGATATAAACAAAACCTCTGGTAATGACTTTTGGTTTAGCAACGATTTTTTTGTTTTTGCGGTCAATGGTCACCACGGCCACAAAAATACCATCCTCAGATAAAACCTTGCGATCCCGCAAGACAATGTTGCCAATGTCCCCAACACCGCTGCCATCGATCATGACATTGCCGGAATCCACCGCTGTCCCTAAGTGAACCCCTTCAGCTTCCACGGATAATACATCTCCGTTTTGGGCTAAAAAGATATTTTTAAAGGGCAAGCCCGTTTCATGGGCAATTTCGGCATGGGCATCCATCAGGCGATATTCGCCTTGAATGGGCATCAAGTACTTGGGATTTAGCAAGTTGATCATCAATTGCAACTCATTTTTATTGGCATGACCCGAGGCATGAAGATCATCTGAAATCGACTTCACTTCGCCACCGGCCCGGTAAATCATATCCTTGGTCCGAGCCACGTTGGTTTCCATGGCATAAGACGGGGTTGTCGTGATAAACACCAAATCATTTTCATGAATGTGAATGCTACGGTTACGCTTTTGAGCCATTTTTTGCAAGGCCTTTAAAGGTTCACCCATCCGACCAGTTTCTAAGATAACCAGCTGATCATCGTCGTATTTGGCCATGTCTTTAATAGGCACCAAAATATCGTCGCTTTCGATTTTCAAATAATCCAAGCGCATGGCGGTGCGAATAATGCGTTCCAAATCCCGACCCGTCAAGACGACTTTGCGCCCGGTGCGGTAAGCCGCATCAAAAACCTGTTGAATCCGGGCAATATTTGACGCCACTGAAGCCACAATGATCCGGCCATTATGGTATTTAAAAGTTTCCTCCACATAACGGCCAATTTCTAATTCATTCACGCTGGGCCGTGCAGATTCCGCATTGGCCGAATCACTTAACAATAAAATAACCCCTTGGGCGCCAATTTGCGTCAGGCGGGCAAAGTCAGTCTGATACATCGGTGTGGCCGACTGATCAAACTTGAAGTCACCGGTATACACAATATTGCCCAGTTCGGTCTTAATACTGATCCCAAAGGAGCCTGGGATGGAATGGGTCGTTTTAAAGAAAGACACCGTCGCATTTTCAAAATCAATCGCCGTTTTTTCATCAACCACGTGAAAATCGTTGAACTTCTTTGATAAAGGATCCCGCTCCGTATTGATTTTAGCCAGCTCAATTGTGAGCTTAGAGCCAAACACTGGAATATCGCGACTCTTCAAGAAATAAGGCAGTGCCCCAATGGCATCTGCGTGTCCGTGGGTCAAGAAGACCCCCACGATTTTGTCAATATTCTCTTCTAAATATGAAAAGTCCGGGATCACCACATCAATACCTAACAGTTCATTTTCCGGATATTTTAAACCACAGTCCAAAATAAAAATCTCGTCATCCACTTCAACGGCATACATATTTTTACCATTTTCCCGTAAACCGCCTAGGGGGATAACTTTTATATTTTGACTCATTTCTTCACCTCTTTATTTAATTATCTATCGTGTTTTTAATTGTTTCGAACTCAAGCGCACTTGGCATCACCAGTGGTAGGCGCACACCGCCCACTGGCATCCCTTTATCTGCCAAGACAGCCTTCGTGGCACTAGGCGAAGGTGTGGCAAACAAGGCCCCGATCTTAGGGTCTAAAGTCATCTGAATTTGAGCCGCATCTTTAACCTTACCCAATTCGATCAAATGATACATCTGGGCGATTTCTTGACCATAAATATGACTGGCCACCGAGACAACGCCATTGCCCCCGATGGCTTTGGCCGCAAAGGCATAGTTATCCTCACCAGAATAAACCGCAAAGTCCTCGGCTTCCGTCCCATGGACTAACGCCAAAAGATTCGTCACACCGGTACAATCCTTAATGCCGATCACGTTTGGCAATAGCGCTAAGCGCAAAGTCGTCGCCACATCCATCGTGACACCAGTTCTACTAGGAATATTGTACATCAAAAAAGGCAATTTTCCTAACTTGGCAATTGTACTGAAATGGGCATATAAGCCGGCTTGATTTGGTTTGTTGTAGTACGGGACGACGACCAAGGCCGCGTCAATACCGGAAATTTCAGCGACTTCATTCATAAAATCAATCGTTTCTTGGGTGTTGTTACTGCCCACATTGGCAATAACGGGCACTCTTCCTTGGGTCATCGCCACCGTGGTTTGAAACAAGTCTAATTTTTCAGACTTGGCTAACGTCGGTCCTTCCCCAGTCGTTGCCCCGACTAATAATGCCTCAGTCCCAGTGGCCAACAAATGTTCGATCAATAACGCCAAGCGCTCATGATCAACTTGGGTATTGTCATCATTAAAGGGCGTCACCATCGCGGTAATAATTGATACATCATCTAAAAGCAAATGTAATTCCTCCATACTTTAGGCCTGTTATTAACAACAGGCGATCCTCGAGTGTGCTAGACATTGCACCCTTCACTTAAACATGCAAAAAGCCCCGGCCAAAGCTGGTGCCATGTGCTGTAAGGTGCATCTGGTCATTGTAGTTAACTATTTACCTGCAGAACGTTTAGAAGCAAGAAGTTTAACGGAATTTATTGGCAAAACAAATTCTTTTTCCAAAAGTTCAATAAAACGAGTCCCAACTATACTAGTGGTACCTACGACTGCCATCTTATAACCAGACATATAATAACCTCACTTAAAAAATAAAATTAGATACTTTTAATGTTTTTTAGTCTACCACTAATTCCAATAAAAATATACCACCACTGAATTCTAGCCGCGATTAAAAAACCATATTTAAATCAAGGGTTAACAATACTAATCAAATTTTCATTTAAAAGTCAGCCAATTGGATACCCCGGGGGTTAATCAAAGGGTGGTAAGATGCCCCCTAAGGTTTGGACCAGCGTGGTTAAACCTGTTTGATGCGCTGATTTGGCTAAGGTTAAGGCACTTTGAATCAGGGGTTGGTTCCACAATATCCTGGCCCCCAGGCCGGTGATGGCGGTAATGCCCTGGGCTGTCCCTGCAATGGTCAAAGCGCCTAAACTGTCAGCATTTTGGGGTAGTGGCCCCAATTTTAAAGCCCCGTGTTGTTCAAAAATATTAACCGTCGCCCCAACAACTGGTTGTTTAATGGGCACACCTGCCGCCAATAAAGCCAAGGTGTTAGCGGTTACCGCCGCAGCCAAATGACCGCCACTGGCCGTTAGCACTTGGGTATCTAGTCGCCCCGCTTGCGCACTAGCTTTTGGGAATAGCCCTTGTAACACTTGGGTCAAAAAGTGCTGATCTAATTGGGCTTGAATCGATCCTGGCGTCCCTTGTAGCCCTTGGCCAAAGGCGAACGCTGGTAAATGATAGGTCATTTGCAACTGATCTGTTTTGGCTACTGTCCCCACTTGAATACGGCTTAAAACTTGATCTTGGCCTTGTTGCACCAAGCCAGTTCCAGAAAAACCGGGGTCAAATTCCGTCGTCATGGATAAATGCTGAACCACAGCTTGGGGGACAGCTGTCGGGATATTGGTTATATTCCCTTGGCCACTTTGTTGCCGCAGTACCGTTTTAATGGTTATTTGGTGCTCACAAAACCGGGTAATGGCCGCCTGACCAAAGGCCACCGCCGCTAAGATAGTGTCGGCAGTTAAATTATCGGCCCAGCCATTGAGTTGCAGCAAGCCCGCTTGCTGGCCCACTAAGGCCAATTTCAAAGTTGCCTGCTGGCTTTGGTGTAAGGTGGGATTCAAGATGAACTTATCGTCAACTTGGGCCACTGTGACGCTTGCTAAAGGTTGATCCAAGGCATCCCCTAGATAAGCCGCTAATGAGCTGCCAAAAACAGCCGCTAAGCCAGCTGCTTCTGATTGTTCGCCCGTTAAAACTAAATTATTGATAGCTATTGCCTGACCACTAATTTGTTTTAAGTGCTGCGTCCAGGGCAATTGCTGTAATTTGGCGTTTGCTAAAGCCCAGTCCCCTGAAGCAGCACTGGTTTGTAATTGTAGTGCAAAGGCTGGCGTCAAACCCGACTGCTGCTGTTTTTTGACAAAGGTGCTCAATAAAGTGGTGGTCCCATAACGTATTAAAACACTGGCATCTGCATTCAAAGCTAACTTATTGGTCTCAATCGTCATAAGTTGGCTGCCAAATAAGGTCTTAAATGTCTGTTGTCCTTGTCCCATTATAAATTTCTCCAAAAGTCGACAAAAAAACGAGATCAAAAAATGATCTCGTAGTTTTGCTTAGCGACGTAAGCCTAAGCTCTTGATAAGTTCACGGTAGCGAACGATATCTTTATTACGCAAATATGCTTGTAAGTTACGACGATGACCAATTTTCTTAGTCAAACCAACATAAGAATGGTGGTCTTTTTTATGAAGACGCATATGTTGTGTCAAAGCATTGATTTCAGCTGTTAAAACTGCAATTTGGACTTCGGCAGAACCCGTATCTCCTTCGTGACGTGCATATTTCTTGATAATATCATTTTTTTCTTCTTGTGTAATTGCCAATTTAATCACCCTTTCAAACGTTATTCGCGGCTATCTTGGTAAGACGTTGGGTGCGCGCCAAACTAAGATACCGTAGCAAAGAACACAATCCATACTATAATAAAAATTCGACGTAATTTCAAGTCTTTTTTACAGTGACGCGTATCAAGTAAATTTCCTTTACAAGTTTTTATTGCAATAATAGGGACAATTCTGTATAATAACTTCGTTGTATACTAATTAAGATGGTTAGTAAATATATCGTTGGAGGTGTTCTCTTTGCCACAAATCAAATCAGCTATCAAACGTGTGGAAACAAACCGTAAGGCTAACTTACGCAACGTTTCTCAAATGAGCGCTATGCGTACTGCTGTCAAGAAATTTGAAACAGCTGTTGCTGCAAACAGTGATGATCGTACTGCACTATATACACAAGCAATCAGTGCTGTTGACCGTGCCAAATCAAAAGGCTTGATCAAAGCTAACAAAGCTGCAAATGCAAAATCAAGACTGACTAAATTAAACAAATAATTTAATCTAGACAGATAGTTTTCGAGACTGGGACTTTGTGTCTGAGGTCTCTTTTTTTATAGCTATGATAAAAGGCCGTCTCAAACCTAAACCTAGGTTTGAGACGGCCTTTTTGAATGCCTTAACTGGCAAATTTTAACATGAACAGCTCAAACAGCAACATCTTATCCTGCTGGCCGGACTTCATCTGATAGTCGTTATCCTGTAGGCCTAAATAAGCCTGTCTTAAGTCCACCTGGCTGAACTGTTTGACCGTTTTTAAGGCAAGTTTGATCCGATAGGGATGCACTTTTAAAATTTGCGTCAAATTACCTTGGGTCATCCCCTTTTTAGCCAAAATTTTAACTTGGAGCAACAGGCGAAACTGGGAGATAAGAATACTATTGATGCGAATTGGCTCCTCTTTATTTAACAGCAGGTCTTGATAAAGGGCCAAGGCACTTTGCACATCGCGATGTAAAACCCGATCCACCAGATCAAAAACATTATCCTCCAACGTTGGCGAGACTAACTCTGCTACCATTTGCCGGGTGATGACTTTATCATCAGCAGCGGCAATGAATAACTTCTCTAAATTAGCTACAATCGCTGAAAAATCAGCATCTGAGCGTTGAATCAATAGCTCTTTTGAATCCGGGGCCAGTTGATAGTCTTTGGCCTGCAGTAACTGGGTCAAGGTCGCTTCGATGGCAGCTGGGGCCAATTTTTGCACATCCACCACAGTGGCCTGTTTCTGGACAAGTTTGCTGATTTTTTTACGGCCGTCTAACTTGGAAACCTTGGCAAAAATGACCAGTACAGTGGTATCTAAAGGATGATTTAAATAAGCCGTCAAACTGGCCAACTCTTGGTTTGTTGGCGCCTTGGTATCTTGTGCCGTCAAAAAGGCTGGCTCTTTAAGCCAAACCAGCCGACGTTCCCCAAAAAAGGGTACAGAGGTAGCATCATCCAGTGCCGATCCTAAGGAATCCGCACTCAAATCATAACTGGCAAAATTCATATCCCGCTCTTCAGGTGCCAATAAATTCAAAAATAAAGTCTGAGCCTGTTGAATTAAGTAATCTTCTTCACCCAACACTAAATAAATTGGGGCTATTTTTTGTTGGGCAAGTTGTTTTTTTAAGTCATTCATTTTCATCATTTCACGATTGGTTTTGATCGTTGCCGAGTCAAACCAAATCAGGCACCTCTTCCTTTAAAAACTAATTTCAGTGTCTCATTTATTATAGGCCAAATACCTGCCAACGACTATAGCCGAATAAGCCGTATTTCCAAGTTATCATCCCGCTGGTTTGGGTATCTAAGTAGGGCAGTTTTAAAGCCTGGAGCGTTTGAATGGTTTGTAAGTCGGGATGCCCATAGCGATTGTTACGCCCTGAGGAAATCAAAGCTAGTTTAGGGCGTAACTTTTTTAAAAAAGCGGGATGCGATGAAGTCTTAGAGCCATGGTGCCCCAATTTCACAAAATCCGCCTGCAGTTGAAAATGGCGACTGATTGCCAATTCCTGGGTCTTACCTAAATCGCCAGTAAACAACCAATTGTGCCCGCCAATCTTGGCATGTAGGGCCATTGAATCTTCATTGCTGCCCAAACCAGCTTTAAAGGGATGGACCACATTAAACCGCAATTGCGGGGTAACGACTGTCTGGCCAGCCAGCACCGGTTGTAACTTCAGTTGTTTTTGAAAATCTTGCACTTTTCTGGCAAATTGTGGATTTTGCATTAACCCCTGGGCATAAAAAATCTGCTTGACGGGCATCCCCCTTAATAGATCCGCTAAGTCCCCCAGATGGTCGGCATCCTGGTGGCTGATAAATACCCCATCGATGTGCGCAATACCTTGTTGTTTTAAAAATGGCAGGGTCACTTTGTTGACAGTAGCTTGGATTGTTCCCTGTTGCCAAGGTTGTTTAGGAATAGTGAGCTTGCCACCGGTATCAATTAGATAGACCCGCCGTAAGAATGGCGTGGTGATCAAAATACTATCGCCTTGGCCCACATCAATAAAGGTCACTTGGCCAGTTAAGGGGAAGTGAATGGCTACAAAAGTGAGCCCCAATAGACCTAAATATAGGCGCAACAGTGGTTTGCATTGGGATTTTTGACGTTGATTCATCAAGGCTAAACTTAACACGGATAAGCCTACAACGACGACTAATGGTGGTTTGCCAAAGGTCACATTAAAGCCTGACATACCCGCTACCCCTTGTAGGCCTTGGTCCACTAACAGCAATAACTGATTACTGAAGGCCACGATTGGGGGTATGAACTGGCCCAACAAAGCATTGAAGAACACCAAGGGCATAATAATCACTTCAAAAAATGGGATCATCACTAAATTCAAAATTAAACTTAACAGATGCCATTCAAATTGAAAATACAACACACAGGGCAAACTGGCCAAGGTCAACATCACTTGCTGGCCAATTAGGCTGACCTGACGATTAAAAATTAGCGCAAAGGCCAATAAATAACACAAAACTCCCCCAAGGCTAAACATTAAATAGGGATTCTCCCACAGCTGAATGCTAAAAATTAGGCTCAATTTATCCAATCGTCCCAAGTTGAGGCCACTTTTCGTAATCACAATGGCTAATATTGCCACCCCCACGGCGCGCTTGATTCCCGTTCCAGAGCCAGCCAGCAAAGCATAAAATGGCAACAGCCCCAATAACCCCCATTCTAAATAGGACTTGGGGATAAATAACTTACTGCCAAGATAAAAAATGGCCGCCAACAGGACGTAAACATGTAACCCCGACAAGCTAAATAAGTGAATGATCCCCAAGGTACTTAAAGCTTCATTAAAGGCAGTAGTACCGGTAAATTTACCAATCACTAAGCCTTTGGCATACACATCTAAAGGCGTCGGTAACCCGTCTACGTGCTGTTCAACAACCCGCCGTAATTGATGGATGCGATCGAATAAACTGGGCTGTTTAAGTGCCGTTAATTTCAACAAACGTGATACCTGCAATTGGTACCTGATCCGTTGTTGCTGCCAGTAATATTGCCGGCTATCAAACTCCCCCACGTTGGTACTGGCTTTGGGCAGGGTTAAAGCGCCGGCAATTGTGGCGGTTAAATTCAAGGTGTTGTCTTTAAAAAATTGTTGCTCTTGGGGATTTTTCAAAGTATAACTACCCGCCAAACTTACCTGGCGGCCATTGACTTGCCCCTGGGCAACAAAGGTTAAAAAATCACCGTTGACCTTCAAGCTATCTGCCAAAATTTTGATGGTTGTGGGTGCGGTTGGTACTGGAGCGGGCTTTGGATATTGCTGGCTTTGACAAAATAAAGCAAAAATCAGGCAAGTTCCCCCACAAATCCCTATCAAAACCAGGCAGCGGGTCCACAGTAGGCGTCCAATGGCCAACAGTAACATCCCCCCGGCCAATAAAGGGTGTGTCCCCAAACACAACCAGGCCGTCAACAACAAACTGATAGCTAAAAAGACCCAATTGCCTTGCAGGTCCCGCCAAATTCCAGCTGCCATTTAAATCGTAACTTTATCTTCTAAATTGGCGACGGTTTTCTCCCCAAACCCATCGATTTCCCCCAGATCTGCAATCGTTTTAAAGGGGCCTTGATTGGTTCGAAAATCAATAATCTTTTGGGCTTTCTTTTCACCTACCCCGTCAATTTCTTGAAGCTGTTCAGCCGTTGCGGTGTTCAAATTGATCTTGGCTTGGGGGCTGTTCGCTGCCCCACCGGCGCCCGAACTGGCTTGTAGGCCCATACTAGCAGCGGGTTGGGGGTCGTCTGGGGTGGGAATGTAGAGCATGGCTTGATCTTGAACCTTTTGAGCCAAATTAACTTGACGCTGGTCGGCTGCTGGGGTGAAGCCCCCGGCCCGCTTGATGGCATCCAATACCCGGTCTTCTGCTTTGAGGCGATAGACCCCCGGCCGTTTCACAGCACCCTTCACATCTACCATAATTTGCTGTGACCCGGTTGACCCGGTGGTCTGGGGGCTGGACTGAGGCCTGGTTTTTGGCGCTGGTGGTACCGATTGGCTGGTGGCAGTAGCCGAAGTGCTCGCCACTGAGCTTTGATGATTGATTGGCACTGGCGTGTTATTGACTGTCACAGCCGCCTGGCGGTTTTGCCGCCAAATAAAACCGCCGGCCAATAACACCAAAATCAAGCCAATCCAATAGTAACGCTTAAGTAGTTCTATAAACGCCATAAAAATACCTCCTTATAATTGGCATAATTCAAATTACGCCAGTTAAGGAGGTAAATTTTTTAGGAAGTAGTTTGTAAATAATGAATTGCTTCATCCAGTGTTTGAACTGGGACAATTTTCATCTTTGTGTTTATTTTTTTTGCGGTACTTTTAGCAATTTGATAGTTATTTTGATAATTGGGCGTTTTTTGCCGTTCCGCTTTGGTCAGCTGATCATTGGGTGCAAAAAAGATAGTAGCCCCAGCTTTAGAAGCCGCGACGACTTTTTTATCGATCCCACCGATCGGTCCCACGGCCCCATCACTGGCAATCGTGCCAGTACCTGCCACAATGCGGCCCTTGCGCAAATGATGGCCGCTGATCTGATCGTAAACCTGTAAGGTAAACATCAATCCCGCTGAGGGGCCACCAATGGCCCCTGCATCAATTTTAACGGGTTCTTTGGTACTCACTTTCGTATGGTCCGTCAAGGTGATACCTAAACCAGCCTGGTGACTATTGGGCAATTGAATCAACTTGCCTGCGGTGGTTTTAGTGGCCCCGGCGCGCAAATATGAAATGGTGACTTTTTGACCCACTTTTTGTTGGCGCACGTATTTTTGAAAATCCGTGGCACTTTTAAAATGCTGCTGATTGACCGCCGACACCGTATCCCCTAATTTCAACTTATTCTTGAAATTAGATTGGTCAATGATATCTAAAACATACACCCCAATAAATTTCAACGTGTAAGGTTTGCCCGCCTTTTTAAAGGCTTGGGCAATGGCGGTGTTTTCAGAATTTTCAATATAGTAATTCTGCAGGGTGTCATACGCCGCGCTGCTGGCATCCCCCATCACTTCAGACTTGGACATGATATCGGTATATGGCTGAAAATGACCGATGATCAATTGCAAAGGGGTGGCTTGTTGTAGGCGCACTGTGGTCAGTAGATATTTACCTTTGGTCTGGTCCTTTTTATGATCTATTTTCACAAACTGGGCCACTTGTTCAGCAGTCCCAGGAGATTCTAAAAAGTAATTGATGGGTAGAAAACAAAAGGCCAACACCAATAAACTACCCAACACCAGCGCACTATTTCTAAACCAATTCTTTTTGTAAAAAGGCTTGTGTGTTGCATTCATTCGCCGGCCTGTTTTTCTGAATATTTAGTTTTTAAAGCCGCTTCTACCCCAGCTGGCACGAGGGCACTGACGTCGCCACCAAAAGCGGCGACTTCTTTGATCATGCTGGAAGAAATAAACGTATACTTTTGATCAGCCATGAAAAAAATCGTCTCAATGTCCGTATTTTGAGCCTTGTTCATCTGCGCAACTCCGGCTTCATATTCAAAATCTGCGGTATTGCGCAACCCCCGGATCAAAGCTTGTGCCTTTAATTCAACAGCTAAATCAACCGTTAATTTTCTAGGAGCAGCTATGACTTCGACCCGGTCTAACCCGGCAGTGGCCGCTTTTATCAAAGCAACTTTTTCAGGTGTCGAAAACAAGGCTGTTTTGCCTGTATTTGTTGAAACAGCAATATAAAGCTTATCAAAAATTTTCAAGGCCTTTTTCACCGTTGCCAAATGACCATTGGTAAAAGGATCAAAGCTGCCTGGGAATAGCCCAATATTAAGCGTCATCTTCACAAAACCTCAACTTACTTGATATATTTAAAAACACTGACCTCCGTAATGCCATACTGATGCTGTCCCAATAATGTGAAACCCGAGATTTCCGGGTACAAAACGGTCACATCAGTTTCAGCCACAACCAATGCCTCAGGCTGCAATAACGCCATATCCCGAAGCTTATTGAGTAACTTCACAATTTGCTGTTCTTGATATGGGGGATCTAACAATACTAAGTCAAATAAAATCTCTTTTGACTTTAATTCCACCAAAGCCCGAGCTGCTGACATTTTCATGATATGAAAAGCCGATTCAGCCTTGGTAACAGCGACATTTTCTTCAATTACTTTAATAGCCGCATACTGGCGATCCACCAAATACGCATTAGACATGCCCCGGGAAACGGCTTCGATCCCTAAGCCACCTGTCCCCGCATATAAATCTAACGCGGTGCCACCATCAAAGTAAGGCCCAATAATGTTAAATAACGCCTCTTTAACTTTATCTGTTGTCGGCCGCGTCTTGCGGCCAGGAACTGGTTTTAAGTGGCGGCCACTAAATTCACCGGATATGATGCGCATCTAACTTGTGCTCCTTTTCCAATTCCTGGTCGGTATCTACTTCAGGATGAAAGAAAGGTTCTTGCTCTTCATCCTTCGCTTTTTCAGCCAGTTTTTCACCAAATTCAGTTGCTAATTCAGGCCGGTGGGATAGCTCGACCTTGCGGACAAACCGTAACTTTGCAATGGCTTTTTGGGTCGCAGCTGCAGCTTCTTGGTCCACATATAAATAGACATACTTCATTTTCCGCGAAGTATAATAGATTAACCCAAAGCGACGGAGTTGCCGGACCTGATGTAAATTATAGACCCAAACAACAATACCTACGCGCGGTTTTAATTCAGACATTTAATCATCCTTTTAGTTTATTATGCGGTTTTCGCTTCGTTTCAAAAAACGGATTACCCGTGGCAACTTTAATTTGGTCGGAAATACTATTGGCAAGCGCGACACTCAACGTATCGATCATGGTTTCAAAGGCCATCTGGGCGGCTTTATAAGTGGCAATGGGTGGATAAAAATCCATCGCCCGCTTCGCCTTTAAAGTTTGCTTTTTTAACGTCACCGCCCCAGGCACATAGTCACCATAGGGCTCAATGGCTTGTAAACGACTTTGAAACCCATGGAAGGTCGTGATTAACTTTTGTGCGGTCACATCTTCATCCAAAAGCTGTTGTGCTTTTTGATAAGCGCTAAATTTTTGTGAATTTTGAATGCTTTGAATAAGCTGATCCAATGCGTCTTCAATTGCAATCATTTGGTCATCATAAATCAAATCATTCACCTGCTTCTTAAAACACTAAACTAGTCCTTATTTGTTGACTTCTTGCGGTGCCATTTCAATTAATAAATCATCGGCGTCAACGCGTTGTCCCGCCTTCACATAGATGTGCTTGATCACGCCATCGTAAGGGGCCGGAATAGAAGTTTCCATTTTCATAGCTTCTGTGACAACTAATGCTTCACCTTTGGTCACAACTTGACCCGTCTTCACCAATACTTTGGCAATATTACCGGTCATCACCGCGCCAATTTGGTCGGGGTTGGTTGGTTCAACTTTTTGGTTGCCCACAATACCATGATTAATGGCTTTATCTTGAATCGCTATTTGGATCCGTTGTCCGTTTAATTCAAAGTACACGGTGCGCATGCCTTCAACATCGGGTTCCCCAATTTCATCTAGGGTGACGATGGACTCTTTACCAGGCCCAAAGGTAATATGGATCGTCTCACCTAAGCGCATCCCCTCAAAGAAAGTAGCTGTATCCAGATGGGTCACATCCCCATAAATATCATGGGTAGCCAAATAATCTGAAAAGACTTTTGGATATAGGATATAGCTGACAACTTCTTCTGGGGTTGGTTGATGGTGCAATAACTTGGCTACCTCTTTGGCGGTGGCTTCAAAGTCCACTGGGTCCACCAAGCTGCCCGGCCGCACCGTGATAGCTGGCTTGTCCTTCAAAATCGCTGCTTGCACATCTTTAGGAAAACCGCCCACGGGTTGGCCTAAATTACCTTGGAAGAAATTAATAACTGATTCAGGGAAATCAATATCTTGGCCCTTATTGATCACATCTTCAGGGGTCAATTTATTTTGCACCATGAACAAAGCCATATCCCCCACAACTTTGGAAGATGGCGTGACTTTGATCACATTGCCGAACAAGGTATTGACCTTTGTATACATCAACTTCACATCATCAAACCGTTTGCCCAGACCAACACCTTTGGCTTGTTGATACAAGTTCGTATATTGGCCCCCAGGCATTTCGGTTTGATAAACATCTGTCTGTGGCGTTGTGACACTGGTGGAAAAGCCTGCGTAAGCTTGCCGCAAGTTTTGGAAATACTCGTTAACATGTTCCACCGCTGCCATGTTTAAGTCTGGGCGACGCCGATCATTTTCTAAGGCGTAGTAAAGACTGCCCATACTTGGTTGGGATGTGGCGCCGGACATGGCACTTTGAGCCACATCCACCACATCAACTCCGGCAGCCACGGCCCGGGCATAAGTGTAAATACCATTCCCGGCCGTGTCATGGGTATGCAAGTGAATTGGGATCGAAACCGCATCTTTTAAGGTCGAGATCAACTCATAAGCTGCTTCTGGCTTCAACAGGCCCGCCATATCTTTAATAGCTAAAATATGTGCGCCGGCACTTTCAATGTCTTTGGCCAATTGTTTGTAATAATTTAAATCATATTTGTGTAACTTAGGATTAGCCACATCACCGGAATAACACATTGCAACTTCAGCAATCTTATGGTTAGCCCGTACGGCTTCGATACTAGGTTCCATTTGCGGTAGCCAGTTTTGACTATCAAAAATCCGGAAGACATCCATCCCATTTTTAGCTGCTAAGTCAATAAAATTACGAATGACATTGTCCGGATAGTTCTTATAACCCACGGCGTTGCTGCCTCTAAATAGCATTTGCAACAACGTATTGGGGAATAGTTTGCGTAACCGCTGTAATCTTTCCCAAGGACTTTCCTTTAAGAAACGATAAGCCACATCAAACGTTGCCCCACCCCACATCTCATAAGAGAACAAATCAGGCATGGCCACGCTCATCTGCCCGGCGATTCGAACCATGTCATGGGTCCGCATGCGGGTGGCAAATAAACTTTGGTGGGCATCTCGCAACGTGGTATCGGTCAATAATACTTTTTGCTGATCACTCAGCCATTGGGCCACGGCATCCGGGCCTTTTTGATCTAATATTTGTTTGGCTGATACTCTGGGATGGTCTGGCAAAGGTGGCAACGCTGATAAGCTAACCAACGTGGCATCTTTATGCTCTTTGCGGGGCAAATCAGCATACCCATTGATCGTCACATCCCCCACATATTTCAGCAAAGCCACGGATGGATCAGGATGGACTTCAATATCTAATAATTCGGGATGGTCCTCAATAAACGTGGTTAACGCATGGCCGGCGATAAAGACTGGATTTTTAATGACATTTTCCATAAAGGGGATATTTGTTTTGACCCCTTGAATATCAAATTCATGCAACACCCGATCCATTTTTTGGCAGGCCGCTTCAAAACTTAAGGCATGGACACTGGCTTTGACTAACAATGAATCAAAGTAAGGTGTAACCACGGCCCCGGTGTAAGCATTGCCCACATCTAAGCGGACCCCATTACCACCAGGTGAACGATAAGTGTCTAACGTCCCCGTATCTGGGAAGAAGTTGTTAGTTGGATCTTCCGTCGTCACCCGACATTGAATGGCAGCCCCTTCAAAGTGCAGATCAGCTTGTGCTGGTAAATGCAGATCTTTGTGTAAATCGGCACCGGCGGCAATCCGCAATTGGGACTGGACAATATCGACACCCGTAATTAATTCGGTGATGGTATGTTCAACTTGCACCCGGGGATTGACTTCAATGAAGTAAAAATGATCATCTTCCATTAAAAACTCTACCGTACCGGCATTGCTATAACCCACATGGGTCATCAGTTTAACGGCAGCATTACAGACCCGCTCACGCTGTTCTGGCGTCAAAATAATACATGGTGCAACTTCAACGACCTTTTGATTCCGTCTTTGAACAGAACAATCCCGTTCAAATAAATGCATTACGTGGCCGTGTTGATCAGCTAAGATCTGGACCTCCACATGCTTGCCATGGGCAATAAACCGTTCCACATAAAGTTCGTCGCTACCAAAGGCCTGCTTCGCCTCACTTTTGGCCCGATCATAGGCTTCGGGTAATTCGGCAGCCGTTTCAACGACCCGCATCCCCCGGCCACCACCACCAAGGGCGGCTTTGATCATAATTGGAAAACCGTGATCCTTGGCAAACTGCTGAACTTCTGCTAAGGAAGCCACTGGGTGATCCGTGCCGGGAATCGTCTCGATACCGGCAGCTAAAGCAGCCTCTTTGGCTGTGACTTTGTCACCAAACGTATGTAATAACTCTGTCTTAGGACCAACGAAGGTTAAACCTTCTTCACGAACGCGTTTTGCAAAGTGCTCATTTTCAGACAAAAAACCATAACCGGGATGAATCGCATCGGCACCACTTTTTTTAGCAGCAGCAATAATGCTTTCAATATCCAAATAAGCGTCGGTGGGTTTTTCACCGGCTCCGATCAAATATGCTTCTTGCGCTTTAAAGCGATGGATTGATAATTCATCTTCTTTGGCATAAATACCTACAGTTTTTAAGCCTAACTCTTCACAGGCTCGAAAAATTCGAGTTGCAATTTCCCCGCGATTTGCAACTAATACTTTTTGCATATAAGGCGCACTCCTTCATGACTGAATTTTTAATGGTACTCTATTTGCCGCAACATCTTTAAGATAACCCCATGCTGCGGCACTAAATTGACTGGTCAAGCCATCAATATAGTGCTAATTATGATCTTAGTTTGGCTTCACGCTTTTCTTTGAGACTGATGCTAAGCACCAACCCAATGGCAATGGACAAGGTAATAATACTAGAACCACCATAACTAATAAAAGGTAACGTCACCCCAGTGATGGGTAAAAAGCCAATGACACCGGCAATGTTAAAGGAAGCTTGGACTAGCATCATGGCTGCCGTTCCATAACAAATCAACGACCGATAAGTGGTATGGGCGTGGATGCCCACAAAAATAATCCGACAAATTAGGAAAAAAAGTAATCCTAAGACACATATGACCCCGATCACGCCTAATTCCTCAGACAAAACTGCTAAAATAAAATCTGTATAAGGCACTGGCAAATAACCCTTTTTCTGAATGCTGTTGCCAATGCCCCGACCAAGCCAGCCACCGTTATTAATGGCAATATAGGAGTTTACCAGCTGACTGCCACCGGTGCGTTCTCTTTGGAAAGGATACAAGAAGGATAAAATACGTTGATATTGGTAACTGTGTTCCAAAAAACTGATGGGGAATTTCTTTAGAAAACTGATGGCCAACGGTATCAAACTGGCAATCCCTACCACAAAAGATAGGCCCCAACCAATGGGAATACCAGCTGAAAAAATCATGATACTGACAATTAAGGCCAATATGGATGCGCCACCAGTATCGGGCTGCAATAATACCAACAAGGTGATGAATCCAACTAAGGCCACTGGCCCCATTAAATTATGAATAATTTGGCCCTTCACCAAATTGGGGCCCCGTTTATCAAAGATAAAGGCCAAATACAAGATGATGGTCACTTTGGCAATTTCCGTAGGCTGAATATTGATCGGGCCTAAATTAATCCAGGCAACTGCGCCGTTGACGGCCGCAGCCGGATGGACCTTTTGCAGAATAACTAGATAAAATAGCAATACTAAAGTAATGCCAATGATCCAGAGCATCACCTTGGCATTGCGTAAAAAATCCATATTGCCAAACATACAGATGAGCATAATGAACAGGCCACCAATTGCCCAGAATATTTGGCGGCGCAAATAGGTGGTCGGATCCAGATGATTGACTGCTAAAATATCGGAGCTTGCCGAATAAACCATTACGATCCCAATTGCAATCAACAATAACGTGGGAATAATGATGTAATAGTCTAAATAAGGCAGCTTACGTCGAATATTTCGAAAAATCTGCACAACAGTTTCAGTCCCTTTGCTTAGAATGAGCGGCTTGTTTCTTGGTAATTGCCTGATACAGCGCTTCAATCTCTAAGCCAAGGTCGTTGACTAATTCTTGGGCAACTTGACTTGAAATCAAGCCGCAACGTTTCGCAAAATCAACTTTATTGGAATAAACAAGCATCTGGGTGTCAATAATTTCTTCGATAATTGGACATTGCATTAAACAAAGATCATCGAATTGTCCTAAAAGGTCCTGGCGAATCTTATCACCATCAGCTTTAAGAATGGCCAGACCAGTTTGTGCGGTTAGATTTTCCATTGGATATCCTCCAAATTATAAACTTCTTCAATATACGTTATTATATCATTTTCACAAAAAATTAGGCAATATTTACCAATAAATCGTAAAAAGTTACCACTTAGCATACCGATTCACATGCAATCTGTCAAATCCCCTGCTACCATTTAGGTCTAGCAAGGTTGCTGGCAGTCTTGATTAGCGACCGTTTCACAAAAAAACAGCTTGCTATTTGATTATAAACCAAATAGCAAGCTGTCGTACATAATTTTTTTTATGAAACTAAATTATTTTTTGGCAGCAATTTTACGTTTCTTAGCTGCTTTGGTCCGTTCACCAGTGTTTAAAATCTTCTTACGTAAACGAACACTTTCAGGGGTTACTTCACAAAGTTCATCGTCATTCAAGAATTCAATAGATTCTTCAAGTGACAAGTTCTTAGGTGTTCTAATCGCCGCAGCGTGATCTTTACCTGATGCCCGGGTGTTCGTCAAGTTCTTCCCTTTGGTAACATTGACGGCAATATCTTGTTCCCGAGAACTTTGACCCACGATCATGCCCTCATAAACTTCAGTTTGGGCGCCAATAAATAAGACCCCACGATCTTCAACAGATTGTAAGCTATAAGTTGTGGCATTGCCCGCATTGATGGAAACCAAAGCCCCTGTATGGCGACCAGGTGTCCAATTCTTGATGACTGGGGCATACTTTTCAAAGGTATGGTTCATGATACCATAGCCCCCAGTTTGAGATAGGAATTCATTGGAATAGCCAATCAAGCCTCTTGATGGGGCTAAGAAGTTCAACCGTGTTTGGCCATTGCCGGTGCTTTCCATATTTTGCATTTCGCCTTTACGTTGGGACATGGCATCAATGACTGAACCAACGTATTCATCAGGTGTATCGATTTGAACCGCTTCAAATGGTTCGCTCAAGACACCGTCTTTTTCCCGATAAATTACTTCAGGCCGAGAAAGTTGTAATTCAAAACCTTCGCGCCGCATTTCTTCAACTAAGATAGACAAATGCAATTCGCCCCGGCCAGAAACGACCCAAGCACTAGGCCGATCAGTATCTTCAACCCGTAAGGAAACATCGGTTTGTAATTGGCTCTTCAAACGGTCTTCTAATTTACGAGATGTGACAAATTTACCCTCTTTACCGGCAAAAGGTGAATCATTGGCTAAAAAGGTCATTTGTAAGGTTGGTTCATCGATCCGTAAAATAGGTAAAGCATCTGGATGGTCAACTGGTGTCACAGTTTCCCCGACGAAGATATCTTCCATCCCAGAAACGGCAATCAAGTCCCCAGCTTTGGCTTCATCGACTTCAATCTTTTTCAAACCGAAGAAACCAAAAATCTTAGTAACTCGGAAGTTCTTGCTAGAACCATCTAATTTCAAAACAGAGACGTTATCCCCAAGTTTGATCTTGCCCCGGAAGATACGGCCGATCCCAATACGACCCACATAGTCATTATAATCCAACATGGCAACTTGAAATTGTAAAGGTTCATCGCTGTTGTCAATTGGTGCAGGAATTGTATTTAAAATTGTATCGAAAATTGGTTTCATGGTGTGTTTTTGCGTGGCTGGATCATCATCCATACTGGATGTACCGTTCATCGCACTGGCATAAACAACTGGGAATTCCAATTGTTCGTCATCGGCGCCTAATTCAATGAATAATTCCAAAACTTCGTCAACGACTTCAGCCGGGCGGGCACCTTCACGGTCAATTTTATTGATAACAACGATTGGTGTTAAATGTTGTTCCAAAGCCTTCTTCAAGACAAACCGTGTTTGGGGCATCGTACCTTCATAAGCATCGACAACCAATAAGACCCCATCAACCATTTTCATGATACGTTCTACTTCGCCACCAAAATCCGCATGCCCTGGCGTATCCAAGATATTGATTTTAGTGTTGTTGTAATCAACGGCCGTGTTCTTAGACAAAATCGTAATACCACGCTCTTTTTCAATGGCATTAGAGTCCATAGCTCGATCTTGTAGCTGGATATGTTCATCCAAAGTATCTGATTGTTTTAATAATTCATTGACAAGGGTAGTTTTACCGTGGTCGACGTGGGCAATAATAGCAATATTACGAATATCGTCTCTTGTTTTCAAAATTGCGTAACTTCCTTTCATGTTTAGCCAGAATATTAGACTGATCCCTAACGAAACGGGCTAAACAGTCGCTTGATAATTCAATATATCATCAAACTCAATAATTAGCGATTTGCGAATCTTCACGTATGATCAATTGCTTTACATTCAAAAAAAGCGTAAATACCACGCTTACAGTAATGAAAGCACATTCGTTTTAATCCTGTTGTTGCAAAGCAACAATTTGTGCATGCGTCCGTTCCGTTCCAATTAGCACAATTTTAGATGATAACATACTTAGGGGGGTGCCGTCAATATCTGTGACTAATAGGCCCAACGTTTCTGCCATGACTTTACCCGCAGCAAAATCCCAGGGCATGAGATGAGAAACATAGCCATTTTCAATACCTTGCAATACTTTTGTGAATTCAATACCAGCACTGCCAATGATCCGCGCCCCAGAACTTTGGCCCACAGCTGTGGCCATATGGCGGACATCTTTGCGCAATAAAGGCCCAGAGACGCCTAACAGGCCGTCAGCCAGATTGAGATTCTTAGGTTTAGGCAAAGCCAGTTCATTTTTGTAAACGCCCAGTTCTGGTCCGCCCCAAAAAATGTTGCCCGCCACAACGTCCATAATGACCCCCACGAGCCCAACACCATCCAGATAGGCGCCAATCATGATGGCGAAATTTTCTTTTTCCTTCACAAAATTCATCGTGCCATCAATGGGATCCACAAAAAATACCAGGCCAGTCAAGTCATCGACCTGATCACCAAAGCCCTCTTCGCCCACAATTCTAGCTTGGGGATAAGCTCGGCGAATCTCACCGACGAGATGTTTTTCGGTGAGTTTATCCACATTCGTTACTAAATCATTGCGATTAGATTTGGTTTCAACTTGCAGATCATCATGCAAATGGGCTTTCACGTTTTCAGCCGCAGCCGCGATCCAAAATTTGATTTCACTGGCTAACTGCCAAATATTTACAGATTCAGACACTATTGCGCCTCCTTAATTATAACTTGGGTACCAGTTGCTGCCCGGGCGGCTTGCATGGCTTGATAAATCGAATAACCGGATGCCGCATTAAATTGTTTGTCTAACTGTTTTTCTTGCATCTTGCTGGGTACAATTTTTTTAAAAGCTTGGTACTTATCCATTAATTCAACTTTGTTGATCCCTTTTTCAAAAACTTGCTCGATGGCATTATAAAAATCAACCACCTGCACAATTTCAGCGGTGGACCAATCTGTATCCAACGGGTACGTATAGTTCTCCATTTAAAAACACGCTCCAATTCGTAAAACCTGACTGCCGAAAAAATCAGTTAGTGTTTATTATACAACATCCCACAAAAATAGAGCACCCACTTTCTGAAATTTTCATTCCCAGGAAGTGACTGCTCTGAAAATACTGCTTAAATATTAGTTGGGAAACCTTCAGCAACGTCGGCTGCATCCATAATAGCTTCCCCTAAAGTTGGGTGAGGATGAATAGTTAATGCTAAATCTTCAATATTCATCCCAGCTTCAACGGCAACCGTTAATTCTGAAATCAAATCGCTGGCACCAGGTCCAGCCACTTGCCCGCCAAGTAAAGTACCATCTTTTTTATCAGAGATCAGTTTCACAAAACCCTCCGTCTCATCTAAAGAAATGGCCCGACCATTGGCTGCAAATGGGAACTTGGAAGCTTTGGCATCATAGCCCTTATCCTTAGCCTCAGTTAGCGTTAATCCAGTGGTGGCTAACTCCGGATCACAATAACAGACACCAGGCATGGCTTTATAGTCCACGGCAGACTTCTTGCCAGAAATAGCCTCTGCGGCAATCTTACCCTCATAAGAAGCCTTATGGGCTAAAGCCGCCCCAGCCACAATATCGCCAATGGCATAGATGTTGGCAACATTGGTCCGGCCTTGATTGTCTACTTCGATCAAGCCCCGGTCGCTGGTTTTAATCCCGGCTTGTTCTAAGCCCATATCATTGGTGTTCGGGCGCCGGCCCACGGTCACCATGACATAGTCGGCTTTAATACTTTGCGCCTTGCCATCAACTTCGTAGTTCACCGTGACGTCTTTGTCCGTCTGAACAGCCGATTTGGCCATGGCACTGGTGATCACATCGGTACCCTTTTGTTTGAAGTTGTTCAAGACCAAGGCCACCATGTCTTTATCAAAGTTTGGCAAGATTGACGGTGTACCTTCTAAAATAGTCACGTGAGCGCCTAAATTCGTATAAGCTCCTGCTAATTCAGAACCAATGTAGCCACCGCCAATGACCACTAATTCCTTAGGAATCTCAGGTAAATTCAAACCCCCCGTGGAATCCACGACCCGGCCTTCGAATTTAAAGCCAGGAATCTCAATTGGCCGACTACCAGTAGCAATAATTAAGTTCTTAAATGTATAAGTTTGCGCACTGTCTTTTTGAATAACTCGGAAACTATGGCTATCCTTTAAAAAAGCATCCCCCATGATCAGGTCAATTTTATGCTTTTTAAAGAGCATGGCCACGCCTGAAGTCAAACGGTGCACAACTTTATTTTCTTTCCAATCTTGCGTCTTCGTCCAGTCAATGGTTGGTTTTTGGGTGGTAATACCAAAAGTTGAGGCATCACTGGCAGCTTGTAAACGGTGGCCGGCATTGATCAAGGCCTTTGAAGGAATACAACCCACATTCAAACAAACCCCACCAACAAATTCTCTTTCAATGACGGTTACTTTTTGCCCTAATTCAGCGGCATGAATTGCAGCAACGTAACCCCCGGGGCCAGAACCGATGACAACTGTATCTAAGTCAATTGCGAAATCTCCAACTACCATTTAATCCTCATCCTTCCATCAACAATAATTCAGGATCTGCTAATAATTTCTTTAATTCATTCATTGCTTCTTGGGCATAAGCACCATCAATCAAACGATGATCAAACGATAATGATAATTTCATCATGGCACCCACAGCAATTTGGCCATCGGCGGTCACGTAAGGTTCTTTGGCAATACGGCCAAAACCAAGGATCGCAACTTCAGGATAATTGATAACTGGGGTAAACCAACCACCACCAATGGAACCGATATTACTGATGGTAATTGTGCCAGAACGCATAGATTGTGGTTTAAGCTTATTATCTTTGGCTAATTCCGCATTTTCTGAAATTTCTTTGGCAATTTCAAAAATACTCTTCTTATCGGCATCTTTAATATTAGGCACGTATAAGCCATGGGGCGTATTCGTCGCAATCCCAATATTGAAGTAATTCTTATGCACGATTTCTTGGGCTACGTCATCAATTGACGCATTCAAATCTGGATAATCCTTAACAGTAACCACTAAGGCCTTGACCACATAAGCTAAGAAGGTCAAATGAATCCCCCGATCAGCCGCAACTGTCTTGTATTTCTTACGATGAGCCATTAATTTAGAAACTTCGACATCATCAAAAATCGTGACATGTGGTGCTGTATGCTTGCTGGTGGTCATTGCCTTGGCAATAGCTCGCCGAGTTGGCGACATCTTTTCACGAACTTCACGATCAGGTTCAGTGGATGTATAAGCCTTAGGTGCTTCGGTTGCAGCTGGGGCAGCCGTCACTGCAGGCGCACTAACTGGGGCAGCTGCACTAGCAGGTGTGGCAGCGGGTGCACTGGTGCCACCGGCAATAAAGTTATCCACATCTTGTTTGGTAATACGATTGTGGTTGCCCGTAGCGGGTACTTGGGAAATGTCCACGTCATGTTCTCTGGCATATTGCCGCACAGAAGGCATGGCTAATACTTCTCGGTTAGGGTCACTGATGGCAACCACGTTATTTGGGGTCACCGCAGCTGGGCCACTGGCCGCATTTTGAACTTGGGGTTCCGGTGCAGCGGCAGGTGCGGCAGCTGGGGCACTGGTACCAGCACCTACTGGCGTAGCATCATTATGGCCGGGTGCATCAATTTCAACTAATACTTGGCCAACTTCCACCGTATCGCCTTCATTGGCCACTAAGTTCGTAACTTTACCAGTAACTGGCGAAGGAATTTCTTCAACGGATTTATCATTTTGAACTTCTAATAAGGTGTCGTCTTCATTAATGGTATCGCCAACTTTAACGTGCCACTTAACGATTTCACCTTCCACAATACCTTCACCCAGTTCAGGCAGTTTAAACTGATAGACTTTGTCAGCTGAACTTGGGGCAGTAGGTGCCGGTGTTGCCGCTGGCGCAGGTGCTGCTGCAGCCGGTGCGGCGGCTGGCGTGTCATTGCCAGCTGCGCCGGGGGCGTCAATTTCAATCAAAGGTTGACCGACTTCCACGGTGTCCCCCTCATTTGCCATGATATTGAGCACTTTCCCAGTCACCGGTGAGGGAATTTCCTCAACGGATTTGTCGTTTTGCACCTCCAGCAAAGTATCGTCTTCGTTAATGGTATCGCCAACTTTAACATGCCACTTGACGATTTCACCTTCAACGATACCTTCACCTAGTTCGGGTAGTTTGAATTGATAGGCCATAGTTTTCTTCCTTTCTATATCCAAAAATTAGTAACTCATAGCTTCTTTTACTTTAGCTTCAATATCACTGGCATTTGGCAACCAATCATTTTCAGCTTGGCCAAATGGGAATGGTGTGTCTGGGGCAGCCACAAAACCAATTGGGGCTTCTAGAGACAAGATCGCTCTTTGGGAAATTTCAGAAACGACATTATTACCCACACCAGCTTGCCGCTGGGCTTCTTGAACAACCACGACCCGACTTGTTTTCTTTACAGAAGCTAGAATTGTGTCATAGTCAATCGGTGAAATCGTCCGCAAATCGATAACTTCAGCGTCAATGTTTTCTTTAGCTAAGTTGTCTGCAGCCTTTAAACTCTCCCGGACCATGGCACCATATGTGACGATGGTAACGTCTTTACCCTCACGGCTGATACCACATTGATCTAGTGGTACTTCATAGGCTTCATCAGGCACTTCTTCTCTAAAGGAACGGTACAATTTCATATGTTCCAAGAACAACACCGGATCGTTGCTCTTGATAGAAGACAACAACAAGCCCTTGGCATCGTAAGGATTACTAGGAATGACCACCCGAATGCCCGGAAATTGGGCAATTAAGCCTTCAAAGTTATCTGAATGCATTTCTGGTGTATGAACACCGCCGCCAAAAGGTGAACGAATCGTAATCGGCATCGAACGGGTATTATCCATCCGATAACGCATCCGTGACATTTGACCACCAATGGAGTCCATGGTTTCAAAAATAAAACCAAAGAATTGAATTTCAGGAACTGGCCGTAAACCCTCTAAAGCTAGCCCAATGGCCAAGCCGCCGATGCCAGATTCTGCCAAAGGTGTATCAAATACTTTGTCTTCACCGTATTTCTCCTGGAGACCTTCAGTGGCCCGGAAAACACCACCATTTTTACCCACATCTTCACCAAAAACAAGTACTTTGTCGTCTTGTTCAATGGCTTGGCCCAACGCAGCAGTAATTGCCTGAATCATTGTTTTTTTTGCCATATTAGTTCGACTCCTTTTGACGGTAAATGTTTAATTGTTCCTTGATATTTTGGGGTTGTACTTCATAAGTGTTGGTCAAGAATTCAGTGACTGTTTGTTTTTCAGCTTTATCTGCTTGGTCAACTGCTTCCTTGATTTCAGCTTTGTAAGTTTCTGTTAGTTTTTCTTCTTGTTCATCGCTCCACAAGCCCTTACCTTGCAGATAAGTTCTGAAGCGATTGATAGGATCTCTTTGATGCCATAATTCATCAAGTTCAGCGGAACGATACCGTTTAGGATCGTCCCCTGACAGGGTATGAGGACCATAGCGGTAAGTCATGGTCTCAATCAATACCGGCCCATTACCCGCTAAGGCCCAATCTCTAGCTTCTTTGCAGACTTCATAAACGGCTAATGGATCCATCCCATCGACTTGAACGCCGGGAATACCCACGGCAACTGCTTTTTGCGCCAATGTTTTAGCCACTGTTTGTTGTGATCTAGGCACTGAAATAGCAAACTCGTTATTTTCAACGATGAAAATGGCTGGGGCATCAAAATGACCAGCAAAATTCATACCTTCATAAAAGTCCCCTTGTGACGTACCGCCATCGCCTGTATAAGCAAAAGCCACATTCTTGTTACCCTTGATCTTCAAACCCAGGGCAACACCGGCAGCTTGCACGTATTGCGCGCCGATGATAATTTGTGGGGGCAGTGCCCGGAGATCATCTGGGTAATTATTGCCTTCCACATGGCCCCGAGACCATAAAAAGGCTTTATATATTGGTAAACCATGTTGAATTAATTCTGGTACATCCCGATAACGGGGCAAAATAAAATCCCCTTTATCCATTGCATAAACACTAGCCATTTGACTGGCCTCGTGTCCGGCTGTCGGCGCATAAAAGCCCAATCTTCCTTGCCGATTCAAAGCCGTCGAACGTTGATCTAAGACTCTAGCCCAAACCATTTTTGACATCAATTCAACTAATTGATCGTCAGAAAGATCTGGTAGGTGATCTGGATCGACAATCTCACCTTTTTCGTTGAGGATCTGCACCATTTTGAAGTCTTTGTCTTCATCTTTGATGAGTGCTTCAAAATCCAGCAACTTCGAGTTTTTTTTATTTGCCATAGATATTCAGTTCCCTTCTTTTTATCTGTAGCAATACCGTCGAGAAAACTGTATTACTATTTATCCCTACAAGTTAAAATTATCATTATGCAAGCGCTTTTGCAAGCGATTTAATCTATTTTTGAATTATTTTTTGTCTTGCTATTCGTGAATAATATAACTAGTTGATAGTCAGTGGCTAGCTGTTATAGCGAGTCAATAAATTTTATCTTAAACTGTACCTATCTACAGCGCTATTTTAACGCAAAAAAAGAATATCACCAACAGCTTTTCACTGTAAAATGATATTCTTGACCTTTTAATTCACTATTTAGGCTGCAACAAGCAGCGCGGGTCGATTGGTTGAGGTTAACGCCGGGCCATCGAGGGACGATTCGTAAGTTAAAACGATGGACGTCTGCTGTCGAAAATCAGTGCTATCAACTTGATCGCCAAATTGGGGCACGAAACCAGCGGTTAAGTTTTGAATCATAATTTTGGGACTAACTGTTGTTGTAGTCACCTGTGTGGGTTTTGTCTTTTTAAGACCTTGGCAAAATTGTTGAATTTTTGCAACAACGCTTGTTAAGAAATTGAAAACAGCCTGCATTTTTTGGACCTTTAACACAGCCAAGCTTGGTGTTGCAATTAAAGCCTTGCCAGTGGCCATAACCACCGCAAAACCTTCACCTGAGATCACTTGAGAGCCAATGGTTGCCGTCGTGGTGTTCAATTGGATATCACTATCCTCAAAGAAGTTCACATTGGCTGGCAGATAGTCGCCAGTGGCTAACAGTAGAATATCTCCTGGCACCAATTGGGCCCCAGTGATCCGGCGGCTCAAGCCACTGCGGATAACTAAAAATTCAGTTTGCGTAATAGTTTGAATCTTTTTAACGATCCGATTAAAACGCAACGTTTGAGCGACTTGAAAACTCAATAGGCTCACTAACACGCTGAGTATGATCATGGCGGGCAAAATAACTTGATCTGCCCATAATAGACTGCTTAATGCCAATAGGCCTAGGACAGTGGCAGTCTTTAAATCAGCTAAAACTTGCTTTAAAATAGCTTGTGGTTTTAACGTCGTGAACTCATTGGCGCCAAATTTCTCAGCGCGTTGTCTAACTTCACTGACAGATAAACCACTTGCCTGTGTCATTTGAACACGTAAAGCTTTAGCTGTGGAAAAATTGTAATTTGCCATTACAAATAAGCTTTTGAACATTGTGCTACCCTCCTCTGCTTGATACAGAAGAAGTTGTTGTTCAACCACATATTTACATTAATATTTACATTTGCAAAGAGGTGGGTAAAACGCCAGACTTCCTCTGCTGATCACCTATATCCGTCGCTCCAGGTTTAGAATCGTTTTGCATTTTACACTCACCTCTCTTTGTCGTTAAAATTTAATAATTGCTAAAAAAGAAAAGGACACCACAAACAATTGGGGTGTCCACGGAAAATCCCAATCGTTTAGTTTTAGCACTATATGACGTAGAAATTCATCAGCTGTATTAGAAAAAGCCTTCATGGGCAATTCCAGTTGACTCGTTGGCATCTCTCGATGTTTCTGAGCAACAGCGTATTTTCATATAGGAGCCTCACCTAACGGGACATATTTATCTTTTTTAATCTACAATCTAGTATACGCGCCTAAGCAGCATATGTAAACAAATATACGTGTTCTTTAAGTGTTTGTCAACTAGGTTTAAGATTTTTGTTACCTAACTGCAATGATGCTTTTAATGCAGCAATTGTTGTGGTAACATTTTATTCGAATTGAAATAACGGAGGGAACTATTTTGATATTAATGAAGGACATTGTACGCGATGGTGACCCGGTATTGCGCCAAGTTGCCAAAAAAGTTGAATTTCCATTAAGTGATGAGGACCGCCAATTAGCCGCTGACATGATGAATTACTTAGTCAACAGTCAAGACCCCAAAATCGCTGAAAAGCATCAATTACGTGCCGGCGTTGGCTTAGCAGCCCCGCAGGTTGGTGTATCCAAACAAATGGCTGCCGTTTTGGTGCCCACCGATAATCCAGATGATCCCAAACCAGTTTTAAAGACAGTTTTAATTAATCCCTTGATTATTGTCCAATCCGTCAAAGATGCTGCCCTGGCAGAAGGTGAAGGCTGTTTATCAGTGGATAAGGATATCCGCGGATACGTCCCTAGACATGACCGCATCACTATTCGGTGTCAAGATATGGATGGTAATACCATCCGTTTAAAACTCAAAGACTATCCCGCCATTGTTTGCCAACACGAGATCGATCATCTCAATGGTATTTTGTTTTATGACCACATTAACAAGGAAAATCCCTTTAAGCTCAAAGACAACACCGTTGTTATCGAATAAAGTTTAATGTTCCCCGACAAAAACGGCCCTTAGCGTAAAATCATTCCGCTAAGGACCGTTTTTTAACTTTCTAAAACATCAGCATCTTCAAATTGGCTGTTGTAAAGTTGGGCGTAAAAACCCTTTTTCGCCATCAGTTGACTATGATTGCCTTGTTCAATAATTTCGCCGTGCTGCATGACCAAGATCAAATCAGCATTGCGAATCGTTGACAAGCGGTGGGCAATCACAAAACTGGTGCGGCCAGCCATGATCTTATCCATAGCTTGCTGTAACATTTGTTCAAGGCGGGTATCCACCGAGCTGGTAGCTTCATCTAAGATCATGATTGCTGGATCGGCAATAATCGCCCGGGCAATGGTCATGAGTTGCTTTTGCCCTTGGGAAACATTATCCGCTTCTGAGGAGATCATGGTCTGATAGCCCTTAGGCAGCGTATGCACGTAGTAGTCGATATTGGCGGTTTTGGCCGCATCCACGACCTCATAGTCACTGGCTTTTAATTTCCCAAAACGGATATTATTGGCAATTGTATCCTTATATAACCAGGTATCTTGTAAAACCATTCCAAATTCAGAGCGTAATTCTTGGCGGGCCACTTGTTTGGTATCGACACCATCTAGTAAAATTTCACCAGTATTGATTTCATAAAAGCGCAGCAGCAAATTGATCAAAGTCGTTTTGCCCGCCCCAGTAGGGCCCACGATGGCCACTGTACTGCCTGGTGTGGCAGTAAAGGTCAAATTCTTGATCAGGGGTTTGTCTGGTTGATAGCTAAAAGAAACGTTTTTAAATTCAATTTTACCCCGGACTGGTTTTGGCAAATGTTGTTGGATCCCACTTTGAGTTTCATTGGGTTCATTTAAGACCTCCATGACCCGCTTGGTCGCTGCCTGACCTGCCTGTAAAATACTTGAGATCTGGGTCAAAGAAGCCAGGGGCTGATTGATCTGCCAGATATATTGGATAAAGGCTTGTAGGTTCCCAATTGGAATGACCCCACGTAAGACGAAGATCCCCCCGATGGTGGCCATGACCGCATAGGTAATATAGGCGATTGCCGACACTAGTGGCATTAAAATACCAGAAATAAAAGCGGCTTTAAAACCATATTGGGTCAAGTTCTGATTGACCTCATGAAAGGCCGCCATGGTTTTTTGCTCATGGCCATAAGCTTGGACTTCTGTAAAGCCTGTGAAATTTTCTTGAACGGCGGCATTTAATTGCCCTAATGTGTTTTGCTGACCATCAAAATAGGGTTGTGATTTTTTAAGGATCACTTTAGATACCAACAAAGTGGCAGGAATCATCCACAGGGCAATTAAGGCCATGAGCCAATTGATGGTAAACATCATGATCACGGCCACGGTAATACCGGAAACCGAATTGACGGCTTGAATCAATCCTTGTTGTAAGGCATTGGTAATGGCATCCACATCATTGGTAAATCGAGATAATAAATTACCCAACTGATGTTTATCAAAGTAATTCACCGGTAAGCTATTAATTTTCTTATCCAAAGCATGCCGCATGCCGGCCATGGAACGCTGAACCGTCAAAGTCATGAGATATTGGGAGAAAAATAACGACACTTGATAACCCAAGGCAAAAATTAAAATAACACCAATCACCTGTAACACATAATTAAAGTTCACCGCCCGATGCTGGGTCAACGCCCGTGTGATTTCGGTGACGATCAACCCCATGGTCACCGGCCACAGAGCATTAAAAATGACTGAAAGGACCGTACTCAGTAGGGATAAAAATAAATTACGGCGATTAGGTTTTAAAAACGGCTGCAGTTGTCTTAAGGAACGTAACATTTCGTTCATGCTAATTCCTCCTTTGACAATTGGGAATAGGCAATATCTTGGTAGACCTTATTTTGCGCCAGTAACGTTTCATGGGTCCCTTGGCCCACAACCGTTCCTTGGTCTAAGACCACGATTGAATCGGCCCCTTTAATGGTCCCAATTCGCTGGGCCACGATAATAATCGTGCTGTCTTGCAAGCGCTGGGCAATCTTCGTCCGCAGGGTTAAATCGGTTTTATAATCCAGGGCAGAAAAACTGTCGTCAAAAATATAGATAGCTGGTCGGCGTACAATGGCGCGCGCAATGGACAGCCGCTGCTTTTGACCCCCAGATAAATTATTACCGCCTTCCGTTAAAGGCGTATCTAGTTGTTGGGGCATCTCAGCCACAAAAGTCTTAGCCTGGGCAATATCTAAGGCATCCCATAGTTGATCATCACTGGCATCTGGGGCACCATATTGTAGATTTTCCCGAATCGTTCCATTAAAGAGCATGGCTTTTTGCGAAATAAAACCAATTTGCGCCCGCAGGTCAGCTAAATCAAATTGTTGAATGGGCACATCGTCGATCCACACCTGACCGCTGGTGGCATCGTAAAATCTCGGGATCAACTGGATCAAAGTTGACTTCCCACTGCCAGTACTGCCGATAAAGGCATTGGTTTTACCGGGTTCAATGGTGAGATTAATGTCACGAATCACGGGCTCTTCAGCATCCCCATAAGAAAACGTCACCTGATCAAAAACTACCTTGCCACTGACTTTTTGCACCACGGGTTTGCTAGCCAGCTGGATTTCGCTTTTCGTATCCAGCACTTCTTGAATCCGCCGCGCAGAAACGGCAGCTCTAGGATAGAGCATGAAAACGCTGGAAAACATCATGAATGAAAACAGCACGTGGAAAATATATTCGACAAAGGCGATTAAACTACCAATGGCTAGACTACCCCCATTGATAGCGACGGCACCTTGCCACAAAATTAACGCAAAAACAATATTAAAAATAAAAGAGAATGCCGGTTGAGCCACGGCCATCAAAGTATATAAATTGGTGGAGCTCTTCATGTAAGCCTGATTGACCTTTGAAAAGCGCGCTTGTTGAAACTTTTCCCGCACAAAAGCCCGGATCACCCGGATGCCAGACAAGTTTTCCCGCATATTTTGATTGATTTTATCCAGATTAGCCTGTTGTTTCTCAGACATAGGTTCAGAATAATGGGCAATCACCATGATGCCTAAAAACAAGATGGGAATAGCCATAAATACAAAGATCGATAAAAACGCGTTGGTGCGCACGATCATAATTGCCGAAATCACAAACATGATTGGCGTCATGAAGCCCGTTCTAAAAACCATTTGTAAAAAGGTCATGACTTGAAAAGCATCATTGGTGGTCCGGGTAATTAAAGAGGCGCCGCCAATTTGCTTATATTCTTTTTGGGAGAACTTCAAAGCCGCCCCAAATAGATCATTGCGAATATCCCGAACAATGAAGTTCGTGAGCCGGGCGCCTGTGAAAGCTAAGCCAATTAACCCCACCATCCCAATTACGATGATCAAAAACATGAGGCCGCCAAAATGGTAAACGGTCTCAAAACTATTTTTATTGATGCCCTTGTCGATCATTAAACCTAAAATTGTTGGCAAGCCTAATTCAATTAGTGCAAAACCCAATACGCAGATAAAATTCAATAAAATTAAACCCTTGTACTTTAACGCATATTTTAGCATTAACTGCATTCAATCCACTCCATCTATTTAATTTAATCAGTCCGTCCCGTGTGTCTGTAGTTTTTCCAGATCGGCTTTACGCATATCTTTCACATATTCAATCGTTGGTTTATTGGTCATAAAAGCCACGTCCACATGAAAAAAGCCATCTAGCACCCAATAATCGCTAATAATAAAGGGTGTATACTTGGGCATTGCTGAGATGATCCCATTGTCGGCTGCCTGTTCATTTAGTTGGTTTTCAAACTTCTGAAAAAAGGCCGCCTTAAAAAAAGCTGCATCATGTTTAGCTGGATCTTTAATTTGCATTTTATATTCAAAGACCATGATCCCCCGACCCCATATTTTTTGAACTGGGTCAGAGGTCAGGTCTGCTTTGAAGTCGAAAACTTGCTGATACGTGGTCGCCCCGGCTTCGAGGGTGGCGACAAACATTTTGTCGGTTATTTTTTGACTATGTCTTAAGAGAATCTTCAGGGCTGCGTTGCGACGCACCCGTTTGACGATATAATATATAAACACAATGAGCACAACGCTCAATAAGGCAATTAGAAATGTAGTCATTTGACGCACTCCTTAATGGATATCTAAAAAAACATTCCATCACACATGATAGCAGAATAACCACCGTCTTGCATACATTAAAAATGTACTTTAATTTATAAATATGATATATTAAGCATAATTGTTGTTTATTCAACAGCGGGATCGGCATGAATAGCCATTCATCGCGGCAACAGGCGTAGCGCTAGCCTTCACTCACCTAGCGATTTAATGGGTATTCTCAAATTAAAAACTAATTATTCTGACATAATTTATTGTCACATTACAAAAGGAGTATTGATACATGATTTTTAAAGTTTTATATCAAGCAGACAAACATTTAGCACCAAGACGCGAAACAACCCAATCCATCTACATCGAAGCAGCTAACATCGTGGATGCCCGGGCTTTAGTTGAAAAAAATACGGATTATAACATCGAATTCATTCAAGAATTATCCGGCAAATTCTTAGAATATGAACAAAATGAACCCGATTATAAACTCACGGAGTTTACTAGTAAATGAAGTTAAAAGTTAAAAACAACGAAACAGCCGTATTTGCTGTGGGTGGACTTGGTGAAATTGGTAAAAATATGTATGCCGTCCAATTTCAAGATGAGATCATCGTCATTGATGCCGGTATCAAATTCCCAGAAGATGAACTTCTAGGCATTGATTATGTCATCTCTGATTATTCTTATCTGGCACAAAATGCCCAAAAAATTAAGGCTTTGGTCATTACCCACGGCCACGAAGACCACATTGGTGGGATTCCTTATCTGTTAAAACAAGTCCCCAATATCCCCGTTTATGCCGGTCCTTTAGCCTTGGCTTTGATCAAGGGTAAGTTGGAGGAACACGGCCTTTTAAAGACCACGGAACTTCATGAGATCAACGAGGATACTGTACTCAAGTTTAGAAAAACCAAAGTAACATTCTTTAGAACAACCCACTCTATTCCCGATACCTTGGGCGTAGCCGTTGAAACGCCCCAAGGCGTTATCGTGGAAACTGGGGACTTTAAGTTTGATCTAACCCCCGTGGGGGATCAACCAGCTCCTAATCTGCAACGGATGGCTGCCTTGGGTGAAAAAGGTGTTTTACTATTGATGTCTGATAGTACGAATGCTGAAATTCCCAACTTCACCAAGTCTGAACGCTTTGTGGGCCGTTCTATCCGCCATATCTTTGAGGGCATCGAAGGACGCATTATCTTTGCCACCTTCGCCTCAAATATTTCTCGGATCGCCCAGGCTGCTGATGCGGCTATGGCCCATGGTCGTAAAATTGCCGTCTTTGGTCGGAGTATGGAAACCGCTATTGTCAATGGCCGTGAATTAGGCTATTTAAACATTCCTGACGACGCTTTAATTGACGCTAACACCTTGAATAGCACCCCAGCGGACAAAGTCATGATTTTATGTACCGGTTCCCAAGGTGAACCCATGGCAGCGTTAAGCCGGATTGCCGCTGGGACCCATCGCCAAATCACCATTCAACCTGGAGATACGGTTATTTTCTCCAGTAACCCTATCCCTGGCAATACAACATCTGTAAATCATACCATCAATTTGTTATCTGAAGCTGGTGCCGAAGTCATCCATGGTAAAGTTAACAATATCCATACTTCTGGACACGGTGGCCAAGAAGAACAAAAATTGATGTTACGCTTAATGAAACCCAAGTTCTTCATGCCCGTCCATGGTGAATACCGGATGCAACGGATCCACTCTGAATTGGCTGAAGCCTGTGGGGTTCCTAAAGACAATATCTTCATTATGGAAAATGGCGATGTGTTAGCCCTTACCAATGACAGTGCCCGCCGAGCTGGTCACTTCCCTGCTGGGGATGTCTACGTGGACGGCAGTGGCGTTGGCGACATTGGCAGCGTTGTTTTAAATGACCGGAAAATTTTATCTGAAGAAGGTCTCGTTGTCGTGGTGGCAACCATTAATTATAAGACTGGTGAAATCTTAGCTGGACCGGACTTGCTTTCCCGTGGCTTTGTTTACATGCGTGAGTCTGGGCCTTTAATTAAAGAATCCCAGCGCCGTATCTTTAGAGTTATCCGCAATACCTTTAAACAAACTGATCATGTCAATGAAGCTAAAGTTCGCGATGCCATTGTAGATGGCTTACAGGATTACCTGTTTGACCAAACTGAACGGCATCCGATGATTTTACCAATGTTGATTTCTGCAAATTAAATAACATTTACCTTATACGCTAGAAACACTAAAGGAGGCTGACGACAATTTTTGTCCAGCCTCCTTAGTTTTCCGTAAAATTGGGATAATCGAGGAGAAATTATGTTGCCATATTACTTTCATGTCATTGCCAACGAGACGGCTGGGTCCTTTCAAGGTAAAAAAACCACCCAACGCATTATTGCCTACTTAACCGCCAAAGGCAGTGCCTTTCACTTAGAAAAAACCCAATATCCAAAACACGCCACTTTGTTAGCCCAAAATATCAACCCCCTAAAAGATGCCTATCAGCATATTGTTTTAGTCATCGGCGGCGATGGGACCTTACACCAGGTCATTAAAGGACTGCTGGCTAATCAACACACGGCTAGCCCCATTCCCATCGGCTATATTCCCAGTGGCACTGGCAATGACTTTAGCCGCGGCGTCAATTTGGGCAAGGATCCCATTGAAAATATGAAACTCATTGAAACCACCCGTCAGGCTCGAGAACTGGATGTGGGGGTCATGACTGATCCTAAGTCTGAAACCAGTGTTTTCATCAATAATTTGGGCATTGGTATTGACGCTCGGACGGTTTTTTTGACGAACCGTTCTAAAGCCAAGGCTTTCTTGAGCCGGCTTAAAATGGGCTCCATGTCTTATTTAGCCAATCTATTAAAAGCTTACCGCCAACAAAAGACCTTTAATATTACCTTTCGACAAAATAATAAAACCTATGCCTTTAACGACATCTTCTTGGTGACCTTTGGCAATGAGCCTTATTTTGGCGGTGGTGTCCCCATTTTACCCAATGCCAATGTCACCAATCATTTAATAGATTTGATCCTAGTTGAGAAAATGTCCTTTGCCAAGCTAGTCCCCTTATTTTATAAGATGCTAACGGATGGCTCCCATCTAAAAAATGAAAGGGTGCACTATTTTCAAAGTGCAGCCTTTCATTTAAAGACGGATCGCAAAGAATATGGTCAAATCGACGGTGAGGAATTAGGGTTTCAGCAGTTCGATTATAAAATCAGCTTGACCCAATATCCTTTTTGGTTTTAAACGGTTTGACGTTTTTCAATTTTTTCTAATGATTCGGCAACTTGTTGCGCCGCTAAGCGACCTTCGCGAATAGCCCAGATGACCAAAGATGGCCCCCTTCTAGCATCGCCCGCCACATAGATTTGTTCATCATTGGTGCGATAGTCATCATAGACCTTCTCGATACCCAAGGCGTCAAAAATGGCTTTTTGCGGTCCGGTAAAGCCCATGGCTAACAGTACCAAATCTACATCTAAAGTTTCCTCAGTCCCCGCAATGGGTTTAAAATTCTTCACCTTTTGAATCGTTACTGACTTAAGCTGGCCATCTTGGCCGTGGACAGCCGTAACGGTTTTTTCGTAATCCGTTAAAGGCTGGTCAAATAGCGCAGCGGCTTCTTCTTGACCATAGCCCACCCGCTTAGTGGCCGGATACTCTGGCCAAGGATTGCCATCAGGCCGTTTGGTAGGTGGTTCAGGGGTAATTTCCAGTTGCTTGATCTTAGTGGCCCCTTGGCGAATAGCCGATGCCACACAGTCATTGCCAGTGTCGCCACCGCCTAGGACCAAGACGCTTTTACCAGCTAAGACGTTGTTAGATTTAGGTCCTTGTTTTAAGACCCGCTTAGTGGTCTTGGTCAAAAAGTCCACTGCAAAAGTGACCCCTTCAACCTCACGGCCTTCCGCTACCAGATCTCTGGGCGTTCCCGCACCGATACAAACAACGATTCGGTCAAATTGACGTTTTAAAACATCTTGGCTAATATCTACACCAACTTCAGTATTCACTTTGAAATCAATGCCAACGGCTTGCATCACCGCCACCCGGCGCGCGACGATTTCTTTTGGTAACTTCATGTTGGGGATGCCATACATACACAAGCCCCCAGGTCGATCGGCCTTTTCAAAGACCGTGACTTGATACCCTAACTGGTTCAAGCGCCAAGCTGCTGCCAAACCAGCCGGACCACTACCCACAACCGCTACTTTATACTGGTTACGGGCAAATGGGGTCCCCTGGGTCTTGACCCAGTTAAACTTAAAGCCTTGTTCAATAATAAAATGTTCATTGTTACGAATAGTGATACCTTGGCCATGTAACGCCTCATTACAGCTCAATTCGCAGGGTGCCGGACATACCAAACCCGTAAAGTCTGGCAGTGGGTTGGTCAAGGTCAAGCGATCAAAGGCCATTTTATCCTCGCTACGATAAACCAAATCTTGCCATTCCGGAATCAAATTATCATTGGGACAGCCCCCTACTGCACGGCCACCACCGTAAAAAATACCGTGATGACAGTGGGGTACGCCACAATTCATACAGCGAGCCGCTTGCTTGCGTCGTTCGGCTTCACTGATGTTTACTTCCATTTCATTGAAATCTTTGATCCGCTCAGATATTGGTCGATAGGGATTATCTTGACGGTCATATTTAATAAAACCAAATGGGTCAGCCATATATTCGTCCTCCGCTTCTCAATCTTGCGCAACGGCAATTTCAAAAGCTTTTTCAAGAATTTGATTTTGCGGTAAATCGGATTGTTTTTCCAGATTGGCAATAATGTCGTTGATGTGGTGGAAATCTTTTGGATAAACTTTAACAAAGTCTTTCTTAGCAAATTCAAAAGCATCCAAAATCTTTTGCGCCTGTGTTGATTGGGTATATTTAAAGTGATCGGTCAGCATGTCGTGTAATTTCTTTTGATCCGCGACTTCTAAGGGGAGTAAATCCACCATTTCTGGATTTAACTTTGCAGCAAAGGTCTTTTCAGGATCATAAACATAAGCGATCCCCCCAGACATCCCAGCCCCAAAGTTTTGCCCCGTACTGCCTAAAATAACCACATGGCCCCCGGTCATATATTCACAACCATGATCGCCGATCCCTTCAACAACCACATCAGCACCAGAATTACGAACACAAAAACGTTCGCCAGCCCGGCCATTGAAGAAGGCCTGACCACTGGTTGCCCCAAAGCAAGCAACATTGCCCACGACAGTTGAGTTGCTATAAAGGTCCTTAGCTGCTGGTGGAGCTTGGACAATTAAGCGGCCACCACTAAGGCCCTTGCCCACATAGTCATTGGCTTCACCAATGAGTTTGAGTTCCAAGCCTTGGGTAATAAAGGCCCCAAAACTTTGGCCAGCAATGCCTTCAAATTGATACTTGATCTTGCCCGGTTCTAGGACTTGATTGCCAAAGTGTTGGGCGATCCAGCCACCCATGCGGCTGCCAACTGCCCGTTGCACATTATTGATTGGGCGGCGAATGACATTTTCACCCTTTTGCTTTAAAGCACTTTGGGCAAAGTCATCCAGTTGCGGCCATTGGTATTTTTCCTCAAAGGGATCAGCTTGCTTGCGTTTGATGCCAAAAGAAGCGCCCAAAATCTTATCAAAATTCAAATGTCTTGCTTTACCCTTAGCCACAAAGCGTGGTTTCAAGTGTTCCGTGTGACCCACCATTTCATCGATGGTCCGGTAACCTAATCTAGCCATAATTTCTCTTAAATCTTCGGCTAAGAAGCGCATCATATTTTCGATATCTTCAGGTTTGCCAATAAAGTTCTTGCGTAAATTAGGATCCTGGGTACAAATCCCTGTGGGACAGGTATTTAAACTACAAACCCGCATCATAATACAGCCGATGGCACAAAGCGTTAGGGAACCAAAACTAAATTCTTCTGCGCCTAACAAGGTCGCCACCGCAATATCGCGGCCGGTCATCAATTTCCCATCAGTTTCAATGGTGGTCCGTTGCCGCAAATTATTTAACCACAGGGTTTGATGGGCATCTGCGACCCCCATCTCCCAAGGAATACCTGCGTCTCTGACAGAGGTTCTAGGTGCTGCCCCAGTTCCCCCATCGTAACCGGAAATCGTTACCTTATCAGCGCCGGCTTTAACAACCCCGGTGGCAATGGTGCCGACACCGGTGGTAGCCACTAATTTGACCGTGATTTTGGCATAAGGGTTGACCTGTTTCAAATCAAAAATGAGTTGTTTCAAATCTTCAATTGAATAAATATCATGATGGGGTGGTGGTGAGATCAACCGCACGCCAGGCGTTGCCCCACGGCATTCAGCCACCCAAGGATAGTTCTTCTTAGCGGCCAATTGGCCCCCTTCACCAGGTTTAGCACCTTGGGCCATCTTGATTTGAATTTCTTCAGCGCTCATTAAATATTCCGCATTGACCCCAAAGCGCGCAGAAGCCACTTGTTTAATTTTACTATTGAGATTGCGGCCATCAGGTTTAAGGGCAAAGCGGGTGCGGTTTTCCCCACCTTCACCACTATTGCTCTTGGCACCCAAGTTATTCATGGCTTCGGCAATGGTTTCATGGGCCTCTTCAGAAAGGGCCCCATAACTCATAGCCCCAGACTTGAAGCGTTTGACAATGGTTTCAATAGGTTCAACTTCACTTAACGGTACTGGATCTTTACTATAATCAAAGTACCACATGGACCGTAATGTCGTTGGATTATCTTGGGCTTCTTGATTCATTTCTTTGGTATATTCTTTGAAGAGATCATAGTTACCCGTGCGAATGGCATCTTGAAACTTAAATAAAGAAACTGGATTATATAAGTGATGTTCCCCGTTCACCCGATATTTGAAACTGCCGCCAGAGGCAAGATCGTCTTTACGATAAGGACCATAGGCTTTTTCATAACGGGCATAGTATTCTTGTTCAATGGCTTTTAAGCCAATACCGCCGATGCGACTGGGTGTCCCTGAGAAATATTTATCCACCACATCATTGTTTAACCCGATGGCTTCAAATAATTGGGCCCCTTGATACCCATTGACCGTGGAAATACCCATCCGACTCATGATCTTAACAATACCTTTGATACAGGCCTTGACATAAGTTGGGATGGCATCGGCCATTTTGAACTCTTTTAAGGTTTGATAAGCCCCATAAGGGTAAATTGCGGAAGCCCCGTAGCCCAATAAGGTGGCATAATGATGGACTTCGCAAGGTTCCCCACTGGCAATGATCAAAGATGCTTTGCCCCGCTTGCCTTTTTTCACAAGATAATTATTCAATCCGGCGGTGGCCAGCAAAATAGGGATGACCAAATCGTCTTCATCAGCTTGTTGGTCACTTAAGATCAACAGCGTCGCCCCAGCATCCACTTGGGATTCAGCAGCTTTGAACATGTCATCAAGGGCCTGCTCCAAACGATTAACCGCTGGCATATCCCGTTTATAGGCTACTGAAATCGTTGCAGCTTTAAACCCAGGCTGATTTAAATGACTGATTTTTTCAAAGTCTTCATTGGCCAAAATTGGCGCATCTAAGCGGATTTTTTGGGCATTGGCTGGCAGTGGCCGGGTAATATCATCATCCCGGCCTAAGAACATCTCTGTGCCAATGACAAAGTCCTCACGAATGGCATCAATAGGTGGATTCGTAACTTGGGCAAATTGTTGTTTAAAATACGTAAATAAAGATTGAGGTTTGTGGCTTAAAACCGCTAATGGGGAATCAAAACCCATGGAAATAATCGGTTCTTCGCCTTTTTGAGCCATGGGTAAAATAGCTTCACGGATAATATCATCCGTATAACCATGCCGGCGCCACAATAACTCCAATTCATCATGGGTCAAGTCCCGTTGGGTTGGCACGGCGGGTAATTTATCCAGGGTCAATTGATTATCTTTGATCCATTGTTCATAAGGATATTTCTTAGCATATTTAGCTTTAATTTCATCCGTCTCGTAAAACTTACCAACTTTTGTATCCACTAAGATCATATCTGCGGGGCCTAATATGCCCTTTTTGACAACCGTTTGGGGATCCATGTCCATGACCCCGGACTCTGAAGCAACGACCAATATCCCCTTGTCATCTAAAATATAACGAGATGGCCGTAAGCCATTCCGATCTAGGGCTGCCCCCACTTGCGTCCCATCTGTGAAACATAAAGCTGCTGGCCCATCCCAAGGTGACATGAAACTATCGTTATATTCATCAAAGGCCCGTTGTGCCGTTGGCAAACTATCAGACTTTGCCCAAGCTTCTGGGACCATCATCAATAAGGCTTCCGGGATATCCCGACCGTGACGATAGAGATACTCCATACAGTTTTCTAATTTTGCTGAATCGGAGTCCCCTTCGTTATAAATTTCCACATTATGAGCCGTCATCCAATTTTCGGCACCCTTTAAGGTGTTGATTTCCCCATTGTGGGCCAAGAAACGATAAGGTTGCGCCCGATCCCAGCTGGGGAACGTATTGGTAGAAAACCGTGAGTGTACTAAACAAATCGATGAGATCATGGTTTCATCGTGTAAGTCCGGATAAAATAAACCCACTTGATAAGCATGCAGCATCCCTTTATACACAATTGTTTGACTGGAGAGACTAACAATGCTTAATTCGTCGTCAGAAGAAAAAGTTTTCTCTAAATGACGCCGCAATTTATATAAGACATCTTCAAAGTTACGACCTAACTCAATGTCGCCGGGTTTGGCTAAGAAGACTTGTACAAAACCAGGCATGATTTTTTGAGCTGTTGGGCCACAAGCTTCATAAATGAAGGGTACATCCCGACTGCCTAAAACATCGATGCCGGCATTTTGAATTTCTTCAGTAACTGAGCGCAGTACCGCTTCTTTTTCGCTTTGCTTTTGAGGCACAAAAAATTGACCCACCGCATAATAACCGGCTGCCGGTAACTTAAAACCATTATTTTGTGCTTCTTTTTGAAAAAAAGGATCCGAGATTTGTAACAGTACGCCGGCACCATCCCCAGTATCTGGTTCAGAGCCAGTCCCGCCACGATGATTCATCCGCTGTAACATGGTTAGGGCTTGTTCCAAAAGCCAATGACTTTTTTTGCCATTGATTTGCGTAATGAAACCCATCCCACATGCATCATGTTCAAAGCGGGGATCATATAATAAGTTATCCTTTGAGTTCATATTGTGACCACCTTAATCCGCAAGAATAATTAATTAGAAGGTTCATAATTAATTGTAAGTTAATATTACTAATCAAACTCTAATTTTTCAAGGGCATTTGTAGATTTTCTGTAAATTTATTTAATTTCCTGATTGCCCTGATAAAACATAAATAGCGTAAAATTCCTTTGTACCAGGAATTTTACGCTATTTTGAACTAAGCTAACATGAATGAAATATGGGGAATTCCCTTAATGCCACGAATTATTGGTCAAAAATAATCTGAGAAGTAAGGTGTTTCCATGGGTATCAAACGCTCTAAGTTCCGGATCGACGCCCGATCAGCATCTAAGCGCTCAATTTGCTGTAAATATGACGGTCGCTGATAACTCATCAGCATGGTCGTCAAGGTTTGAATGTCACACTTAACGGCACTGCCAATCGCTTGATCTGACAGTTGGAAACTGCCATCTGGATCAAAGTGCAAGCCAAATATCCCATTATTCCACGTTGCCAAAGGGTCAGTGATCTCAAAGTGAAAATCAATGCCCACATCCACATTATCAAAGGGATACACTTTTAAAAACTCGGCCACATCCACGATCCTGGCCATAAAGTAAGGGGCAATTGTTTCTTTAATATCGCCATCGTCTAATAAAAAGGCAATGGGTTCATCTTTATAAATATGGCCCTTCACATGGGTCACCATGGAATAATGGGCACTGATGAAGTTCCAAAGGCCAATGCGGGCCTCTTGTTTGAGATAGATCATCTCTTTAATATGAAAAACTTCTTCAGCGATCCAGTAGATAACATAGCCAATGGGTTCGTTATTTTCGTCATAATAAATTGCGGCGGTGCGTTCTTCCTCATTTTCCCAACGCCAATACTCATCCCAGGCTAATTGGTCTCGAATCATGGCCCCATGGGTTTGATGGGCAAAACGATCATAAGTCTTAAAAATATCGGGATCGTCAATTTCCTTGCGTTCCACATAGCCCTTTAAGGGAACTTGTTTGGGCAATTGGGTATCACGAATATCAAAGGTCAAGTGATCTGACATGATCTCCCAGCCTTTTTTGCGATAAAAAGGAATGCTGTAAGGATACAGGTAAGATATCCACTGCTGGTGGCTGCGCATGCGCTTGAGGCCAACTTTCACCAACTCATGCATGAGGCCATGTCCGGCGTATTCTGGATAAGTTCCCACCCCAGTTAGTCCAGCCATTTTGAAAATATGGCCATGAATATTGACATGACAAGGATAAATTGCTAATTGAGAGATTAGTTGGGCTTGATTATACCAACCAATCACATCAGACTTCTCCAAGATAGGTTGCTTGGCATGGACCAGCTCCCCTTCTTCATAGCCGCTTTCAATTAGATCTTGATTCGTCACTTGAAAAACATAGCGCAATAAATCATTAAATTGTTCGACATCGCTCACTGGTACGGACTTGATCCGTAAATGTTCATGTGGATTTTCCAAACTAATCCTCCTGTTTCATAAAGGTGTAAGGCGTTGTGTTCCCCATGCCGATCATGGGATCAATCGCCTGCTCAAGCACCTGGGTCATTGTCAGAGCCGGTGTAGCCTCAGTTGTCGCAGCATCGGGCAATTCAGCCGTGGTCGGCTCAAGTTTACCAGACGTTGCTTGCGCCGGTGTTCCGGCTGTCGCCTTGGCTGCTTCATCCCCGCCGAAAACCGCGTGCAGCCGTAAAATTAAGCTGGTTTGCCGGGTATTAGCTAGTGACGTGATGGCGGTCTCAAAAGCCTGGGGCTCACCAACCATGATCAATAAGGCCTTGGCCCGGGTCACCGCGGTATATAATAGATTACGTTTCAACATGCGCCTAAATTGCATGACCAAGGGCAAAATCACCAAAGGAAATTCGCTGCCCTGGGCCTTATGGATCGAAGTACAATAAGCTAATGTGAACCGATTCCACTCTGAGCGCTTATAAGTCACTTCGTTGCCATCAAAATCAATGGTGATTTGATCCGTATGCGCCGTATTTTCCTTGGCTAGGCTGATGGCAACAATCTGACCAATTTCTCCGTTAAAAACATTTAAATCGGGACTATTTACCAAATGCAACACCTTGTCCCCAATTCGATAAGCAAAGGCCCCAAATTCGATTTCTTTGGTTCTTGCTGTTTTTTTGGGATTCATAATATCTTGAACCAAGGGATTTAAATGATCGATCCCCGCCACCCCCCGGTACATGGGAATAAGGACTTGCATATCCTTGCTGGAAAACCCTTTGGCCTTGGCTTTTTTGACCACTTGGGCAATCACATCCGGAATTTGATTAGGGGCACATTTAATGAAGCTACGATCGCTTTGATTTTTGAAGAAATTGGTATCAAAATGGCCCTCATTGATTTCGTGGGCTAAGGGAATAATTGATGAATTAGCGTCTTGGCGATAAATACGCTTTAATTCATGACCGGGAATTACCCCAGAGGCTAATAAGTCGGCAAAGACTTGGCCTGGGCCTACGGAAGGTAATTGGTCCTTATCCCCCACTAGAACCACGTGCATCCCCGTGGCAATGGACTTGACCAATTGTCTAAATAGTGACGTATCCACCATGGACATCTCATCGACAACTAACAATTGGCCGGTCAGTTCGTTACTTTGGAGATCATCGCCTAATTCTTCCCGGCCATTCAAGCCCAATAACCGGTGAATGGTGCTGGCAGGTAGCCCCGTGGTTTCGCTCATGCGCTTGGCCGCCCGACCAGTGGGCGCCCCTAAGAGGACTGGAAAACTTTCATCTTTATAATCATTGATATCCAAGGAAAATTCTCGGTACTGGGCAAAACAATAAACAATGCCATTTAAGACGGTGGTTTTCCCCGTCCCCGGTCCCCCGGTCAAAAGCGTTACCGGCTCGGTCAAAGCCTGGCGGATAGCTGCTTTTTGTTGTGGATCATATTGAATCTTTAAATCCCCTTGAGCCGCTTTGATCAACGCCTCAAAGGTAGCATCGTCAATAGTATCTTCAGATACTTGTTTCAGGCGATGGAGGTGATTGGCGATCTGCCACTCACTATGAAATAAAAATTCCGGATAAAGCCGGTGGTCTTGGGAAATCAGGCGGCCATCTGCCGCTAGATTTTGCATTTGCGTAATTAAATCGGCGTCGGCTACCGCCACGTGCCGGCTGCTCTCTAAGAGTTGGGCTGTTTGTCGCAATAACTTATCTGCTTGGGTGTAAGTATCCCCTTCTTGATAGGTTAAATCATTTAACACTTGCAAAATACCAGCCTGATAACGCTCCGGCGCATCGGCTTGAATGCCCTCTTGTTCGGCAATTTGATCCGCCCGCTTAAAGCCCACCCCGCTGATGTCATAAACCAACTGATAGGGATTTTCCGTCAAGATCCTTAGGGTGTCTTCTTTATATTTCTGGAAAATTTGCGTAGCTAAATTACTGCCAAACCCAAAGGCATTTAAACTAATGATGGCTTTTTCCATGCCCACATTATCCTGCAGGGCTTGAACCAGATCTTGGCGCTTGGTTTGATTTAACCCCAAGGAACTCAAGACATCAGGATTTTTAATAATTTTATCGATGGCCCCTAGCCCTAGTTCGGCCACAATGCGCTGGGCGGTTTTGGGCCCAATGCCCTTAAATTGTGCCCCAGATAAATAACTGATCAACCCTTCTTTTGAAGTGGGAGTTTGGGTCTCATAATTGTCCGCTTTAAATTGATAGCCATAGCGGGGATGATCAATAGCCTGGCCCTTAAAGGTATAGACTTGTTCATCTTTGATTTCCCCAAAATTACCGGTCACCACAATCTCGGATTCCTGGTAATCCGGTAAATTGGTTTCTTGAATGTTGATCAAAAGAATTTTATAAAAATTGTCGGGATTTTGAAAAAAGATACTGGCCACGGTCCCCGTCACAAAGTAAGCCGGCACCTTGGGATCATGCATCATGATCGGACTCCGATTTGGCCTTGGGGTTGGTTTGGGTAGCCACATATTTTTCAATATCACTCAAGCGCTTTTGTTGGGCGTGGTAGTACTTGGGATCTTGGGCTTTAACGGCTTGCAATAAATGATCATCGTGATCTAACACATATTGCACCATCCCGGCGCCAAACAGGGCGGCTAAATTGGCTTTATCCAGCCCATAAGCATCTAAATAAAAGTCCTGGGCCTGTTTTAAATTCCCCAGGCTTAACAGACTATCCCCCAACAAAACTAAGGCTCCAGTGTCTTTAGGGGCTAAATCATGAGCGGTCAGCGCAAAGGCTGTGGCCTTTTGATAATTTTGTTGTTTAAAAAAGACCCGGGCAAGCATCAAATAATTTTCAGCCGTCTGTGCTTTCGTATTAAGACTTTGAAATTGGGCCTGGGCTTTTTTTAACTCGCCAGCTTCATAATATAAAACGCCTAAGTTATAGTTTAACGCTTGATTATTGGGAAACTTATGCAAGGCTTTTTGAAACAATTCTTCAGCCTGTTCAAAATCTTGAACGGCGGTTAAATACGTTCCCAGTTGTAAATAATTTTCCAGATCATCGCTATCTTTAGCAATGGCTTTCACCAATAATGAAATTGCCCCTTGCTGATCATCTTTATCAAAAAGTGCTGCAGCTTGCTGATTCATAAAAAATAAACACCTCTAAATTGTATCGCTGGTTGTTAATTTGTGATGTAAAAATTCCGTGTCATTCCACTTTAAAAGTTTAAAAGTCTGACCTTGGTCCTTGGTTTCTAAAATCGTCACACTACTATTGGTCAAGCCACCATCTTTACGCATATCGGCAATCGGGGTGGCCAAGAGTGATTGGATCAAAGCCACCAAAGCAGCACCGTGGCTGACAAATAATAAGTTCTGTTGGCCGCTTTTATCCAAGCGGACCGCATGTTTGATCACCGGTTGCATCCGGGCAATCAATTCTGGGAAGGTTTCTCCACTGATCCGGGACGGATTATAATTGCCGGGGGCATTGCGAAAGGCCGCTAATTCTTTAGGATATTTGGCCGCTACATCTTTAAATTTCATGCCCTCCATTTTGCCCAGGTTAAATTCCCGGAGGTTTTCATTGATAATGATGGGCGCATCTTGACCGAGGGCTTCCTTTAAAAAGATAGCTGTCATCTTCGCTCTGGGTAATGGACTGGTGTAGATTCTTGAAAACTTGACGTGATTCAAAAATTTACCCAGGCTGACGATGTCCTGATAACTCTGGGGCAATAGGGGCGAGTCGCCTTGCCCACCTTGGTAACGACCCTCCAGGTTCCATTGCGTTTTTCCATGGCGCACAAAATACAGCTTTGTCATAACATGACCTCTTTATTCTTTAAAACTTTTAAATTTAATTTAACTTCCATTATACCAGAGACTTCCAAAAAAGTCGGTAGCCCCAATGGATTCTACCAAGCTCAACTACAAAAAAAGAGACTTCAGATTAAGCTGCTATCTAAAGTCCCTTGATATTATTTAATTAAACATACTGTAATTGTCGCTCTGCACTAAAGGCCGCATCAATTGTACCGCCGCCTAAACACTCGCTGCCATCATAGAAAACCACGGCTTGCCCGGGGGTGATAGCTCGAACTGGCTGGTCAAATTCAACTTTAGCCTGATCGTCGGCCAATAAATGGACGGTCACGCCAACATCTTGCTGGCGATAACGGAACTTAGCCGTACAATGGAAAACAGCCGGCTTTTTTTCAGGGGTCATAAACGTGACCTTGCTGGCCGTTAAACTAGAGGCATACAAATGCGGGTTATCAAAACCTTGATCCACATACAGAATGTTCTTAGCTAAGTCCTTGCCAACCACAAACCAAGGCTCGTTAGATTCCCCATTGCCCCCTAGTCCTAAGCCAGACCGTTGGCCAATGGTGTAATACATCAAGCCCGTATGCTGGCCCATGACGCGGCCATCAGGGGTCTGCATGACCCCTGGCTGTGCTGGTAAGAATTCACTTAAAAACTTGCGGAAATTACGTTCGCCAATAAAGCAAACACCGGTAGAATCTTTTTTATGAGCAGTGGCTAACCCCGCCTCTTCAGCCAAGCGGCGGACATCCTTTTTTTGCATGCCCCCGATTGGAAACATCGCCTTTTGTAATTGGTCTTGGGACAAGGCACTCAAGAAATAAGTCTGATCCTTGTTGGCATCCCCACCTCGGAGTAAATGCACCACGTTATGATCATCCCGATAAGTCTGGGCATAATGACCCATGGCAATATAATCCGCATTTAAATCTAGGGCATATTGCATAAAAGCCTTGAATTTAATTTCTTTATTGCACATCACATCTGGATTAGGGGTACGGCCGTGGCGATACTCGTCTAAGAAATATTCAAAAACATTATCCCAATATTCCTTTTCGAAATTCACCGAATAATACGGAATCCCAATTTTTGCCGCCACTTTGGCGACGTCTTCATAGTCTTGTGTGGCCGTACAGACACCGGCATCATCGGTATCATCCCAGTTTTTCATAAAAACACCAATGACATCATAGCCTTGTTGCTTTAACAACAAAGCAGTCACTGAGGAATCCACCCCGCCGGACATGCCAACCACCACACGGGTTTTGCTGTTATCCATCATTCTTACACCATCATTTCAAATAGATTCTAGTCTTCTACGATTTGAAGGTCGCAAACACCAGTAACTTACATTATAACAAGCCTGTCAAGCCTATTTTTCGGCGATAACTTGCCGATCAATTAGGTTTTGAATCACAAAATCAAATTGTTCAATAATAGCAGCGGTTTTAGCTGGGTCTTTAAAAATATTCAAAGGATGTAAGCCACTGTCATCGGTGACTGACATCTTAAATTTCTGTAAATCCTTGTCCACGGTCATCTTTAATTTAAAACCAGCCGCGTAGGGTGACTCCCCGTTTAAGGGTTGATCTAATTGGAAGTTCCCATTGCGGGTTTCACGAAAACCCACATCCCGTAAGGTATAACGCTTAACTGCTGGACTTAGAACATAGTTTTTCGGTGCGCCCAAAACGGACGCTGTGGTTGCTAGTGCCATGAAAAATTCCTCCTTTATTTAACAGTCTGGCGCGCCAAATATTTTTGCACGATGCCAACTAACGCTGCGCTAAAGCCATCAATATCAGCTTGCGTAGTTTGTGCGCCAAAACTAATGCGAATGGATTCACTGATCCTAGGACTATCGGCCCCAAACATCGCCGTTAACACGTGTGACGGTTCCAAACTCCCAGCTGTACAAGCAGAGCCCCCGGAAACTGCATAACCGGCTAAATCTAGATTCATTTGTAATAAATTGGTGGGCACATCCTTGATCCAAAGATTAAATACATGCTGTAATTCAGACGTGGCCAAAGTCCCATTGACCGCAAAAGCCACCCCATGATCGCTCAGATAGGTCACAATGTGCTGTTTGAAACTAGCATACTTTGCCTGGCGCCGGATGCGCTCGTCATCTGGAATCAGGCTAACTGCTTTGGCAAAGCCGGCAATTGCGGGAATATTCTCCGTCCCAGCCCGGCGTTTGTGCTCTTGTTCCCCACCTTTGATCAGGGGCAAATAATGAATGCCTTCGCGGACATACAAAAAGCCAATAAATTTCGGCCCATTGATTTTATGGGCTGAGGTGGACAATAAATCAATGTGATCAGCCACCACATCAATGGGCAACAACCCATATGCTTGCACCGCATCCGTATGAAAAATAGCGGGATGATCTTTTAAGATCGCACCAATTTCATGAATCGGCATCCGGGCGCCAGTTTCATTATTGCCCATCATGATCGTCACCAAGATGGTGTCTGGCCGCAAAGCAGCTTTAAAATCAGCCATATTAATATGGTTCTCGGCATCAACAGGTAAATAGGTCACTTCAAAGCCCAGGGTCTCCAGATAGGCCAAAGATTTCAAAACGGCGGGATGCTCCACGGCTGTGGTAATAATATGCTTACCCTGGGCCTGCTGGGCCAAAGCCGTTTGAATAATGGCCGTGTTATCACTTTCTGATCCCCCAGAGGTGAACACGATCTCGTCATCATGTTGCGCGTGAATGCTTTGAGCAATCGTATGCCGACTTTCATCTAAAATAGTCCGGGCAGCCCGGCCAAAATAATGGGGACTAGAGGCATTGCCAAAAGTCTGGGTCATGGTATCGGTCATCACTTGCACCACCGCGGGTGCCATGGGTGTGGTGGCCGCATTATCTAAATAAATGTGCTTCATTCAAAAGCCTCCGTTTAATTATCCTTTAAAAAAGTTAACAAGATTTCAGCCGATTTACGGCCCGCTTCAATGATAAAATCATCAAAATTGGTGGCTGCTTGACTGTCAGCCACATCACTTAAGGCGCGAATCACCACAAAGGGCAATTTAAATTGCGTGGCTACTTGGGCAACAGCTGCCCCTTCCATTTCATTGGCCAAGGCGTCTGGATACTGGGCTAAGATGGCTGCTACGCGTTTGGGGTCGTTGACAAATTGATCTCCAGAAACAATTAACCCAGCAGTAGCTTGTAACTGATTGGCTTTGACAGCCGCCAGTATTTCATTAACTAAACGGCTATCTGCCGTAAATTTCAACGGTTGATTGGGTAATTGGCCCAGGGCATACCCAAAACCAGTCACATCTACATCGGTATAGGCCAAGGCAGTTGCAACCACCGTTTCGCCAATTTTAAGCCCCTGGCCAATGCCCCCGGCCGACCCAGTATTGATCAAGGCATCTAAGCCGGGAATCTGCGCTAATAACGTGGCTGTCAGGGCCGCTTGTACTTTGCCAATCCCGCTTTCACATAAATAAAGTTGGTGCGCCCCAATCTTACCAGAATATATTTTGACCCCACCAACTTCATTTTCGGTTTGCTGGGTTAGATTTTGAACCAATAATGCAATTTCTTCGGGCATAGCACAGATAACGCCTAATTTCATTTAAATTCTCCTTATATCCGTTATTTAAGCAAAGAACAAAATAATGTACACCGCCGCAATTAAAAAGCCCACAATTAGTAGGGCCCAATTTAAGCGCCATTTCAATTGATAAGACCGGCTTTGGGCGTAGTCCCCCGTGAGGGCCCATTTCTCTTTAAAGGTTCTATGCTGATAAGCTTTTTCCACAGCAACTCGCTGATCATCAGCTGCTTTAAAGTTGGGATCTTGGGCCCGCTTTTGCCTGATTGAGCGTCTATTTTGTAGTTTTTGTTGAATATGTTGCCAAAATTTAGCCAAGGGTGACCTCACCTTTTAATCTTAAATTTTCCCAATAAAATAATGCCAATACCGTTTTAGCATCACAGATTTCATTATTTGCCAAGGCTTGTTGGGCCTGGGCAAAACTTAAGTGCGCGACGTTTAAAAATTCATCTGGATCTAATTGCCGTTTATGGGCCACTGGTTGCAAATTGTCTGTATAATATAGATGTAAGTACTCGTCTGCAAAACCGGGGGTGGAATAAAAATTAGCCACCGGCTTTAGGCTAGGGCTAAATAAACCCGTTTCTTCATTTAATTCCCGCAAAGCCACCGCTTTTGGATCTGTTTCACCCAGATCAATTTTCCCAGCGGGGATCTCTAGCGTTTCTTTACGCATGGGTGCCCGCCACTGCCGCACCACGATCAACTTGCCATCAGCATCGATGGGAATAATGCCCACCGCACCATGGTGATGAATGATCTCCCGCTTGGCGGTTTGACCATTAGGTAATAGGACATCTTCTAATACCAAATCCAAAATGGCCCCGTGGTATAGGGGTTGTTCTTTAATTACTTTTTCGTCTAAATTCATGATGACCTCCATTGAGTAAATATTGGGTCTATAATTCATATCTTACAAGCCCAGAACACATTTGTAAACGGACAGAACCCGATGGCTTAGGAAAAATCAACCTTTAGCCGTATACTCTTTTATTTTAGCCCCATGTACAATAAAGACATAAATAAAGACGTACACGTAGGAGTGACAAATATGAACAATCGTTTTAAAAATACATTAATTGGCGCCGGCGGTGTCCTAGTCGCTGGTTTCGTCTTGAGTATCTTGACCCCCATGCCAATGATGGGCATGCACCATGGCTTAACACGTTTCTTCTTACTCATTACAATGATTGCCTTAGCCGTATTCATTGTAACATTACCATTTTATCTTATCGCCAAACACCAGGGCCGCCAACAACCGGCAACACCAGATTTGGCTAATAAACTCAATCACAAATTATTAGACCACTATCAAAAAGCTGGCTTGTCCGACAGTGACATCGTCTTTTTTCGGAAAACCATGGCTAGCGCTGAACAACAAATTCGCAAACTCAACCACAATATTGAAACCACGCCCAAATTAAAGGCCATTGATTTAAACTTAGATATGGTCAAAGTTTCCAAATCTATGTTTGCAGCAATTGTCAAAGAACCCCAGCGTCTATCCGAAGCCAGTGATTTCTTGTATCGACACTTACCTACCTTGGTCAATTTAACGGATCGCTACATTGAGATTTCCCATCATGAAGTCAAAACCACTGATACCTGGGAAGTTTTGGCCAAGAGCTTAGAAGTTATCAAAAACTTAGGGACCCAAATCCGCGAAGATTATGCCACCTTTGTGGCTGATGATCTTGATGAAATGCACCAAGAAATGTCAGCAGCCCAGGACTCTTTTTCCACCGCCCAAAAAGATGCCCTTAAAATGAATGAGGCCCTACAAAAAGTACGAGAAAGTTATGAAAAAGATAAGGAGCAGCATTAATGGCAAATAGTGATGAGACTAAATCCCAATCCCAAAATGACTTAATGAATGATTTACTTAAGAATCCCTTTGACGCCCAAACACCCCAAACTACTAAAGCTGCCAATAAGGAAACCACTTCGGTGGTCACGCAATTGACGCCGGATGAACAACAAAAGGCCCAAGAATTAGCCGAGGCCATTGATGAACACAATACCACCAGTGTCATCAACTATGGGGCCCAGGCCCAAAAACAACTGGGGGACTTTTCGCAAAACATCTTAAATAAAGTCCAATCCCAAGATACCGGCGCCATTGGCGATGCCCTCACGGATTTAATGTACCGTTTAAACGAGGCTAATCCTGATGAACTCCGGGCAGAAAATAAGAGCGTCTTTAAACGCATATTTGGCAAGGTCAAACGCTCAATTTATGAAATTCAAGGCAAGTACCAACAAATCGGTGCCCAAATCGATGGTATCGCTTCCCGCTTAAATGTGGAAAAAGATGGGCTACTCAAAGATAACGTCACCATGGAAGAACTGTACGAACAAAACAAATCCTACTTCCAAGCCCTGAATATTTATATCGCGGCGGGCCAATTAAAACAAAAAGAATTAGACAATGAGCTTATTCCTAAAGCCCAGGAAAAAGCCAATGCCAGCGGTAACCAAATCGATGTGCAAGCCGTTAATGACTTGCGACAGTTCAAAGATCGCTTGGAAAAAAGGACCTATGACCTGGAGTTGGCCAAGCAAGTCACCCTACAACAAGCGCCCCAAATTCGCCTGATTCAAAACACCAACCAAGCCTTAGCGGAAAAAATTCAAGCGTCAATCAATACAGCGATCCCCCTTTGGAAAAACCAAGTAGCCATCGCCTTGACCCTGCTGCGGCAAAAAGACGCGGTTACGGCCCAGCGGCAAGTCTCAGAAACCACTAATGATCTCTTGAAAAAGAATAGTGAGATGTTAAAGATGTCTTCTATTGAAACCGCCAAAGAAAACGAACGGGGCGTTATTGATATCGAAACCCTACAAAAAACGCAAAATGATTTAATTGAAACCCTACAGGAAACCCTGAAAATTCAACAAGAAGGCCACAGCAAGCGGCAAAATGCCGAGTTGGAATTAAATAAGATGGAAAATGAGCTACACGATCAATTACTCCAATTGACCCAAGGCCAACAACCTAGTAAACCAACCCGCAAAGATGTCAATTAAAGCTGCCTAAATACCAAGAGACTGCGTCAATTTTGACCCAGTCTCTTTTTTAGTCCCCTGATTTAAGTTAATCCTGGCGTTGGCTTTTGGCCCAACGGACAATTGTCAAAATCAACGCAATGGCGCAAATAACCGTGGCTACTATAAAGACAATTTGCATTCCATGAATGAATAGCGCCGGTTGGCTGGCCACATAGGTGGTGATGCGTTTGCCTGCCTGTTGGCTCATGGCACTGAACAAAACTGTCGTCGCTAAGGAAATCCCCACGACCATCCCCAAATTTCGGGCCAAGGCATTCAAACCACCGGCGATTCCTAAGTTCTCTTTAGCCACTGTACTCATGACGATCGTATTATTCGGCGCTTGGAAAATCCCGTTGCCCAGTCCTAACAAGCCCACTAGCACCATCATCAACCATAGTGGTGAGGCTAAGTTCATGAGGGCATTGCCAATTTGCGCCAGCAAAATCACACTCAACCCTAAAACCGTTAAAAAATTGGGCCCGATGCGATCAGAAATACTACCCGCCAAGGGGGCAATCACCACTTGCACGATGGGAAAAATCATTAAAATATAGCCAGCATACTTGGGCTCTAGTCCCCGGGCGTTTTGTAGGTAAAATGGTGACACTACATTAAAGAAAAAGTTAACCACAAAAATTAGAAATGCGGTGGTTAAACTCACGGAAAAATTCTTATTTTTAAAGATGCTAAAAGTTAATAGCGGTCTTTGGGCGTGTTGTTCGATATGATAAAAGGCAATGAAGCTCAACAGACTAACGACCCACATACTTAAAATCGGCAGGGTCCAAAAACCAATCTCCTGGCCCAAAAAGATCCCTAAAAATAAACCAACGATCCCAGTGGCAAAGGTTAAAAAGCCCCATAAATCGATTTTGGCCCGGGTCATGGATAAGTCCTTAGGTAAGACATAATGACCCAAAATCATCGTCAAAATACCAACGGGCACGTTGATCCAAAAAATATAACCCCAAGGTAAGTGGGACAAAATGATCCCCCCAATCCCTGGGCCGGCAATACTGCCCAGGGATACAAAAGAGCCAATCGTCCCCAAGGCCTTACCCCGCTCTTGAACGGGGAAAATTTCTGTAATAATACCATTATTCGTACTCATGGTCATACTGGCCCCCACTGCTTGCACCAGCCGGGCAAACAACAGAAAACCTAAACTATTGTTAAAGCCGCAGAGTAATGACCCCACAATAAACAGCGCCGTTCCGAAGCGAAAAACTTTGATTTTACCAAAACTATCGCCAATCTTACCAAACAATAGCAACAAGGCACAGATAACGATCAAATAAATCGAAACGACCCACTCCACCTGATTTAATGGCACCTTTAAGTCCCGGCTCATAACCGGTAAGGCAATATTTACAATACTGCCATCTAAGGTGGCCATGAAGGTAAACATCCCCACCCCGGTCAAAATCAGCCAACGATGTTTTTGCACGTTTTTATTATTTAAATAATTTGGTGTATCAACCACAGCTCTACTCCCCTCGTATAAATCAGGCCACATAAAAACGACTGCCCCCAGTTAGCTGGGGCTTACAGCCGTTAAATTAAGGTTCTCTTTAAACCTATTGTACAATTTGAACTTGGGCGGCTTGCGGTCCTTTAGAACCTTCCACCACCACAAAATTCACTTTTTGACCAACCGCCAAAGATTTAAAACCCGGGGTCATAATTGCCGCAAAATGCACAAAAATATCCCCTTCATCTTCTGTTTCAATGAAACCAAAACCCTTGTTTTGATCGAATGTTTTTACAGTTCCCAGCATAGTGTACTTCCTTAATGTATATTTTGAATCGTATCGACAAATTTTAAATAATCTGCTTGTTCTTCAGTGGGGTTAATTTTAGCTTGGCTATAATCCCCGGCCAAGGCCGCATCTAGATCTAAGGTGATGCGATCTTCAAACGTGGCATTGCCGATCAAATCGATCCAATAGCGTTGGTCCCGTTGATGGGGGATCGTTTTAACCATGCCCCCGGGATTATAGACCTTCAACGTATCTTCAAAGGCCGCAAAATCTGGGTACAATAGCGCCGTTAATAAACTTGAAGCCGACATGGCCGTACCACAAGCATTGGTAAAGCCCACACCCCGTTCAAAAGTTCGCACAAAAATTGAGTCTTTGCCCCGTAATAAGACAAAGCTAACATTCACACCTTCAGGAAAATAAGGATTCTCGCCATTTAAATAACTGGCGATCCGTTCTAATTCTGGTCCCTTTAGTGTAGTTTCATCCACAAAAGAAATTAAATGGGGATTAGGGACGGCCACAGCGGTGAATTTCAAAGTGTCTGACAACTCAGGCAAGACTTCATTGATCACTTGTGTTTTGGTGCCAAAATGCATCTTTAAATCAGTTGCTGCAAAACTAACCGGTGAGATTTCTACCCGAAAAGCCGCCACGCCACTGGCTAAATCAGCTGCCTGTTGAACTTGTAAGTTTTGATACATTGTTTCAACTTTAAAATGGTCTTCATGTAATTTTTGCGTTAAATAGCGCGCAACTGTCCGTAAGCCATTGCCACACATACTGGCTTCTGAGCCATCCGCATTAATGACCCGCATCCGCCCAGCGGCATCAGCCTTTTGGCTATCACTGACCAGCAACACCCCATCAGCTCCACCTAACAGACCCGTTTTATGATCTGTTAATTTTTGGGTGAGTTGAATAATTTCAGCTTCAGACAAAGCTTGTGGTAATTTACTTGTGTCTAATAAAAAGAATGTATTGCCAGAACCATGGACTTTAATTAACTGAATTTGCATGCTTACACTCCCTAATAACGCGATTGAACCTAGTTTATCATAATTTTATCAGCGCGACTAGCATCGGCACCAAATAAAAAACGACCACTGCCGCCTCTTAAGAGGCTAACAGGGTCGTTTTGATAAATCTAACTTAAGTTTTTAGACCTACTTTTCTTCAAAGCCAGCCTTCACGGCATCTTCAAAGTGGGCATGAAGAATGTTGGCACAACGGCCGCAAAGGTGTGGTAATGCTGGATCTGCCCCAACATCTTCACGGGTCATCCGGCAACGTTCACACACTTCACCGGGTGCGTGGGTGACGGTGATGGCAGCATCTTCAAATTGTAAAGCCTCTGCTGGTGCTTTAGCCTTGTCTAAAATAGTTAGCTTAGACACAATTAAAATCTGTTTCACATCAGCACTCACGGCATTTAGGAGATCCTTTACGGGATCGTTGGCATAAATTGTCACTGCCGCTTCTAAGGACTTCCCGATCACCTTGTCGTTTCTGGCTTCTTCTAAAGCCTTCAACACTTCATCCCGCAGGCTCATGAAGTCAGACCATTGGGTCAAGACCTCATCTTGCCCAGCAAATTCTTGAACTTCTGGCATTTCAGCTAATTGCACGAAGGCTTCTGGTTCTTTTAAATAACTCCAAATTTCTTCGGTGGTATGGGGAATAATTGGGGTCAACAATTTGGTCAATGCCACGGCCACATCATACATCACTTGCTGCATATTGCGGCGTTTTGGACTATCTTCGGCTTCAATATAGACCACGTCTTTGGCAAAGTCTAGATAAAACGAGGACAAATCATTGATCAAGAAAGCTGAAACCGTCTTATAAACCGTGGAGAAATCATAGGCTTCATAAGCTTTTAAGCACTTGGCAATAATTTGATTCAAGCGAATTTCCATGTAGCGATCAACAGAGGCTAAATCTTCATAGGCCACTGCATCGGCTTTAGGATCAAAATCACTGGTATTGGCTAACATAAAACGCATGGTATTTCTGATTTTCCGATAACTTTCAGAAATCTGCCGGAAACCATCCATAGAAACCGCCACATCGGAATTTGTATCCACTGATGCCACCCAAAGCCGCACAATATCGGCCCCAAACTGGCGGATCACATCGTTAGGGACAATGACATTCCCTAGAGATTTACTCATCTTACGACCCTTAGCATCTAAAGTGAAGCCTTGGGAAATAATTTGTTTATAAGGGGCACGACCGGTGACGGCCACAGAAGTGATCAAACTGGAGTTAAACCAGCCCCGATATTGATCGCTGCCTTCCAAATAAACATCAGCTGGGAAGCTCAACTCCGGCCGTTGTTTTAAAACAGCTTGGTGGGATGAACCTGAATCAAACCACACATCCATAATGTCATTTTCTTTGGTGAACTTCCCATTTGGAGAACCAGGATGGGTGAAACCGGCCGGTAACAAGTCCTTGGCTTCTCTTTGGAACCAGACGTTAGAGCCATATTGACTGAACAGATCAGCCACATGGGCAATGGTTTCAGGGGTAATAATAGCATCGCCATTTTCAGCATAAAAGATTGGTAATGGCACACCCCAAGCCCGCTGTCTGGAGATGACCCAGTCCCCCCGGTCTTTGATCATGTTATACAGCCGGGTCTTGCCCCAATATGGCTTGTAGTTAACACTTTCAACGGCCTTTAAGATATTGTCTCTAAAGGCTTCAACCGAGGCAAACCATTGGGTCGTTGCCCGAAAAATAACCGGTTTTTTAGTCCGCCAGTCATGGGGATAACTATGGGTGAAGAAGCTGAGTTTTAATAAGGCACCCTTTTCTTCCAAAAGCTTAGTGACCTTCTTATTGGCATCGTTATAAAACATGCCCTCAAACCCAGGGGCTTCCTTGGTAAAGTTACCTTGTTCATCCACTGGGGATAATGGTGGCAAATGGTATTTTTGACCGACATAAAAGTCATCCGTCCCATGGCCAGGGGCGGTATGCACCAAACCAGTCCCCTCATCCAAAGTGACGTGGTTGCCTAAGATCAATAGGGAAGTCCGGTCATAAAATGGATGTTGGGCGGTCATGTATTCTAAGTCAGTGCCTTTGAAGGTTTGCAAGATAGTCACGTGTTGCCATTCTAAAGCTTCACGGACCCGTTCCAACATACCTTCAGCAATAACGTATTTTTTACCATCGGCATCGACTTGGACATAATCGAACTTAGGATTAGCACAAATCCCTAAGTTAGCTGGCATGGTCCAAGGCGTCGTGGTCCAAATGATAAAGGACGTGTCTGTATCTAATAAATCTTTGCCATCAACAACTTTGAACGCCACATAAATGGAAGGTGAGCGCACATCTTTATATTCAATTTCTGCTTCTGCCAAAGTAGATTCTGAAGATGGTGACCAATAAACGGGTTTTTTACCCTTGTAGATATAGCCTTCGTTGGCCATTTTACCAAAAACGCGAATTTGTTCGGCTTCATATTCTGGCTGTAAGGTGATATAAGGATGATCCCAATCCCCGGAAACCCCCAGGCGTTTGAAATCAGTTCGTTGTTTGTCCACTTGGGATAACGCATACTTGCGACATAATTCCCGGTAATCAGCCATATCCATGGCTTTACGGTCAACACCTTGCTTGGTCAATTCTTGTTCAATTGGCAAACCATGGGTATCCCAGCCCGGTACATATGGGGCTCTGAAGCCGTCCATGGACTTATAACGGACAATAATATCCTTACTGATTTTATTTAACGCATGACCCATATGAATGTTCCCGTTCGCATAAGGGGGGCCGTCGTGTAAGATGAAGGTTGGTTTACCCTCGTTTAATTTTTGGCGCTTTTCATAAATTTTGTTTTCTGCCCAAAGTGCTTGGCGTTCAGGTTCTTTGTTGGGCAAATTGCCCCGCATTGGGAATTTGGTCTTACCCAAATTCAAAGTATCTTTAATACGCATGCGTGTCCTCCTTATATTTTTAGCTGGTTGACCACAAAAAAAAGACCTTGTCACATAGGACGAGATCTTCGTGGTACCACCTAATTTTAGAAATAAATTTTCCCTTTAGCATAACATAACGCGTATGAGACGGTTGATACTTAAGCATCAACGGCATTATAGAAGCTGATATGGTAGAATTAAGAACTTTTCTGGACTTACACCGGACACCAGATCGCTTAAAAGTATAAATTCCCCACGTGTTCTTCAATCGCCTTTAGGATTTATTTTCATTCATTGTACCACTGTTCTTGCTATCTGGAAAGATAATCGCCGGTCGATTTTGTTGATTATCCGGGTCTTGATTTTGATTATAGTAATCTGGATCAAGGTGTTGATCCCCGCCCTCTGGTCCTTGATCACTGCTAGGCGCTGCATCAGTTGCTGGATTTGGCGTATTTTGACCTTGGCTTAGTGGATCTTGATGGGGGATGGGACCGGCATCAGGCGTTGGTGCAGCTGCGCCATCATATTGCGCCTGGTCGTATTGCCCATACTGATCATTACTGCCATCATGGTCATCAAAATTATAATTTTGCGCTGTGCCAGGTTCTGTATAATCATTTTGGCCATCGTAATTTCCTGGCGTACTATAATCCAATTGCTGATTGGTGCCCCCGTTGCTATTGCCCAAAGGCGTATCGGTCAACAATTCATCCCAGTCTGGGCTTTTAACGATTTCTAACTGCGATTCCAACATAATTTGCAGACGCTGCCGGAAGGTCCGGGTCTGCTTTTTCAAATCATCAGTTTCCCCAGTGATTTGTCTGGCTTTATCTGACGCTTCTTGTAAAATCTGATTGGATTTATCCGTTGATTCATTTAACAGTTGTCGCGCCTGCTTTTCAGCATTATCTTGGATGATCTCAGCTTCGCGTTGGGCATTGACTTTCACTTTGTCAGCAGCATCTTGAGCGACAATGATCGATTGATTTAAAGCGTCCTTAAGGTCCGTGAAATAGGCAACCTTTTCTTGGCTATCTTTCAATGCCCGTTCAACGTCCTCATTATGTCTGAGCAAAGCTTCATAATCTTTAATGATTTGCTCTAAGAAATCGTTCACTTGATCTTGATCATAGCCGCGAAATCTTACATTAAATTCTTTATTATGAATATCCAATGGTGTCAAAGCCATACTCCTAAGCCTCCAAAAAATCCCTCATTATTTACGCAGTGTTCGTATCTGTAATCGAATCTTTTCTTTTCTTGTTTGACCTAGATCAGCCATAATTTGAAAGCGGCCGTAGTGGCGCACCGAAATCATGTCTAATTGATCTAAGTCGTAATCTGGTTTATCCATGACCCGCCAATTCACTTTTACTTGACCGGCTTCAATCATTGTCTTCGTCCGTTGCCGGGAAACATTAAATACATCAGCCACCACTGTATCCAGTCGCGGTGAGGCAACCACCAGATTTTCTGATTCCCATTCAACGATTGGCGTGATCACCTGGTCAAAGTCAATTGGTTCTAAACGCACCTTTATTTTACCCACGTGGTCAGTCTGGCGGACCACAAAATCTGCCACCGCATTGGTGACAAATAGCTGCCAGTTGCGCCCGTCGGTGATAATATCCCCAAACACATCGCGATCAATGCCCAGATTAGCAATTGTGCCTAAAATCTGACCATGCTTTAATTCTGCAAATTTTTCCGGATAGTTGATTTTAATTGGGGTGATACCAAAGTCCGCCGGCGTGGGTTCAAAATAATCCGGTGCAATGATGACCCGTTTTTGTTCGGCTTGATCATAACCGCCGAACTCGTGAAGCTCAATTTGATCATCCCGGTTCAAAGCATGGATGATAAAGTTTTGTCTTGGATCTAAAAATTCTGTCACAACAGGGCGATACTCTGTCGCTGCTGTTGTCATTAAATCAGTCATCCGGTCAATGAATGGTGCCTCATCTTTACGGAAATGCTGATAAATACTGTTATCCATTTTGTCCTCCAATTACCTGGTTACTAAAAAAGACAAAAAGCCGAGCAGTCCGCGTTCAAGAAATTGCATTACCAAAATGGCAACGATTGGTGCAATACTGATACCAAAGATTGGTGGAATAAATCTTTCAAATAGATTTAAGTAGGGTCCCACAATCCGATTTAAAATCGCTGCAAATTTTGTATTGTAAGCGTTGGGGATCCAAGAAAGCAAGGTATAAATGACAATTAGCCACGTATAAATGTTTGCTACCCAAGAAATCCCATAAGCCAATAGACCAATAAAGCCCAAATTGTCACCTCATAATTTAATTGTACTAGTTTAACTTTTTGTCCCGAATGATGTCGCTGATACTGCCATCAATTTCAAATTTAGACGGGGTACATAAGAAAATACTCTCACCCACCCGTTGAATTTCACCTTTAATAGCAAATATCGTACCGGTTAAGAAATCGATAATCCGACCAGCCTGTTTCTCATCAATGCGGTTAAAGTTGACGATCACCGCACGGCCATTGAGTAAATGGGTCCCTACTTCTTTGGCGTCGGAGTATACCCTTGGTTCAAAAAGAATGATTTTGCTTATTTGATTATTTTTCACGGTATTCATGGCAACCACATTAGAATTGCTTTGGGGACGCGCAGCCTGGCGGTTTTCAGCAGCCGGATTGCTCGTTTGCTGTTGAACCGCAGGCCGCTCTTCCTCATTGGTTAAATCATTAAAATCTTCATCATTCATACCGAAAAAGCGACTAATTTTTTCAAATGCCATGATTCAAACCTCCAAATCGTTAAAAGTTGCCTATTTATGACGTCTCTTGAAAAATGGTGGTGTGCTGTCATTATCGTCAGAATCACCTAAGGGTTCATCGGTTCTTTGAAAAATGTCAAAACTCTTTTTCTCAACGTTATTGAAATCTTGATTGTTCCCCCGACTACGTTGCCCTGGTTGGGGATCTTGGCGCACGTCCCAGTTACCAAAGGGATCATTATTATGATTCTTATTGGCGGCAGCCGGGTTAGGGGTACTTGTAGGCTTAACGCTTTGCGTCCGATCTGGAGTTGCTTGTTTAGCTGCAGCGTTGCCAGCCGATGTCAAATGAGACTGTTGTTTGCGGGGTTCATCATGATCCTCGATCCCCGTGGCAATGACGGTCACATTCACTTCATCTTCTTGGTCTTTATCTTGATTGATCAAAACCCCAAAGATAATATTTACATCATTAGAGGCCGCTTGGGCCACAATACCCGAGGCATCTTCTGCTTCGTGTAAGGACAAGTCAGAACCACCGGTAATGTTTAATAACACCTGTCTAGCACCATCGATGGAAGCTTCCAACAATGGTGAAGAAATTGCTTTTTTAGTGGCTTCCACCGTCCGATTTTCGCCGGTCGCTGAGCCAATCCCCATTAAAGCTGTCCCTTGGTTTTCCATCACCGTTTTAACATCCGCAAAATCCAAGTTGATATACCCAGGGGCGGTGATTAAATCAGAAATACCTTGAACACCTTGGCGTAAGATATTATCAGAAGCGTGGAAAGCTTCTAACATTGGGGTCTTTTTATCCACAGTTTCTAAGAGACGATTGTTGGCAATAACCACCAAGGTATCCACGTGTTCCTTTAAGGCCGCGATGCCTTCAGCCGCATTACGGCCTCTTTTTGGACCTTCAAAGGTAAATGGCCGGGTAACGACCCCAACGGTCAAAGCCCCTAAATCTTTGGCAGCTTTAGCGACCACTGGCGCCGCCCCGGTACCGGTACCGCCACCCATACCGGCAGTGACGAAGACCATATCAGCGCCTTTAAGCTTCTCTTGGATTTCTTCATCACTTTCCTGAGCAGCTTTTAGACCCATATCTGGATTAGAGCCGGCCCCCAACCCGCGAGTTAGTTTAGGCCCTAATTGAATTTTAGTTTCAGCTTTTGAACTGGCTAAGGCTTGTACATCGGTGTTAGCCACGATAAATTCTACACCTTGCACACCCTCATCGATCATTCGATTAACGGCGTTGCCTCCGGCACCACCAACACCAATAACTTTGATGATTGCGCCAGTGTCCTGCTGTGAATCTAGTGAGAATTCCATAGAATTTCCTCCTACTAAGAAAATTTAGATATTAGTTTACTTGAGATTATCTTATTCAAAAAAATTATTTAAAAAGCGTTTAAACCCTTCGCTGCGTTTCTTCTTTTTCTTTTCTGGCTTGGGTTTTGGCTCTGGCTGCGGTGCTTTTGGCACTTGTTCTGGGTCTTCAACTTTAGTTTGTTGCGGTGTTGCCACGGTCTGAAACGATGTTGTCTTAGCCGCATTGGCTTGGGCCATGGTTTGACTATAGTCGGCACTGGCACTGGAGATTGGACTATGAACTAAGACATCAACTTCTGAAAGTTGGGACACATAAGTCACCAAGCCAAACGCTTGGGAAAACGACGGATGGCGCAAGCCCATTTGATCGGGAATATAAATCTTGACCCCACGATGATAAAGATCCGCTGCAAACTTAGTAATGTTTGGCAGTGCCGTCACGCCACCGGTTAAGACCACGCCCCCAGGTAGGTCAAAAGCATTGACTGCGGCTAAGGACTTCCCTAGCCGGGTCAATATTTGTTCCAGCCGCGCTTCAATGATTTCCGCCAAATATTTTTCGCTGACCATCACTGAATCGTTTTGGCCCACGATATCAACTGGAAACTCCTCATCATCAGAAGCGGCTTCTACATCAGCGTCACCATAATCCCGTTTGAGTTTTTCAGCGTTTTCAAAGGACGTGTTGAGGACAATTGAAATATCTTTGGTGATATATTCTCCACCTTCTTGATCCACTTGCGTAAACTTCAGTTTATGATCATGGATGACCGCGGCTGTACTTTGGCCGCCGCCTAAATCAATTAAGATAGTCCCAAAATCTTGCTCGCCATCGGTCAAAGCAACTTTACCCAAGGCCAGTGGATTAACCACTAGATTTTTTAAATTTAAACCGGCTTTTGCAATACTTTTTTTAATGTTATGAATAACTGTTTTAGGCGAGGTAAACACGATACCGTGCATTTCCAGCCGTACCCCAATCATACCCCGTGGATCTTTAATACCATCAAAACCATCCACAATAAACTCATCCGGAACAAGGTCAACAATTTCTCTTTCTGGTGGTAAATTCCGAATCAAAGCAGCCGCTGCTACATTTTGAACGTCTTGATCAGTAATCTCTTTTGATTCATCGCTAACCGCAATCATGCCTTGGCAAGGTTCGATACTTAACATATCCGCAGGGATTCCAGCGTAAACGTTAGTGATACTAACATTTGCTTTTTGCTCTGCTTGATGAACGGCATTTTGAATCGACGTAGCGACTTGATCAATGTCAACGACAATGCCTCGATTCATCCCCCGAGAGCGATCACTTCCAACACCGATAATATTCAATTGACCTTGAACAGATTCAGCAATAATCACTTTTATAGATGTGGTTCCAATATCTAACCCAACATATATTCCTGAATTGTCCATCTAAATGGAACCCCCTTACAAAATGCATAAATTCAATATTATTGTAACTTTAACACATATTTAAATTCTACCATATGTTCAAAAAATTAAGAAAGCCTTATTTTTTCTCGGATTTCGGGAAAGGATAAGCAAAAGCGCCAACTTCTAAATCCACCACACCTTTGGTTTTTAACGCCTTAGCATAGGTGGGATAGCGGACTAGCTTGGTTTGCATTGTCCGCAGATCGGCAACGACTTCATTATTATCATTCATATACAGGCGAATTTGATATGGATTGATCTTAGAACCTGTTAAATGAATCTCGGAGATATCATTATGCACACTGGTTGGCAACGCGTTGAATGCTTTGATGAGCAGGTTCAACTTTTGCCCCTCCTTAAAGTTCTCAAGAACAGGTAAATTGCCCACTGGCTTAGAAATAGGCTCTGTTAAGATAATACCATTACTTAAAACGCTATAATAATGATTACCCCGATTTAAGTAGCCAATACGCTGGTATTCTTGAACGTTAAAGACAATGTGATTCAAATTATGCACATTGAAGCTAACTTTTTTAATACCTGGCATATTTTTTTTAATTTTTTGGTTGATATTTTTTTTAGAAAATATCAGTTTCAAAATATGGTCTGAAGCCTTGATACCACTGGTGTCTATCACCTTTTGCTCCGGTATGAGATGCATACCTTGCACATCAACTTCACCCACTTTACTGACGGGTGAGATGTAATACAGTAAGAAGAATAATAGCAACAAAAGTGGTACCAATACAATAGTTAAGTTTTTTATAAGATTTTTTCGGCGTATCTCAGATAAATTTGGCAGCACCTTGCCCACTGGTCGGGATTGGCTGCTTTGACTTTTTTGGGCCCGGTAGCGTTGCCACGGCTTCATCATTTCTAAGGGTTCTTTTTTTACCTTTTTAGTCTGGCGACGACGTTTGCTATCAAAAAAGCCCATTTTAATCCACCTACTTCTTATTCACTAAATCCAGCATGACTTGAATCAAATCATCAGCCGCTTTAGGCCGGCCTAATTTCTTAGAAGCAGCGGCCATACTGCGCCGTAGCACATTGTCTTGCATTAATGTATCCGCGTTACGAATAAAACTTCTTTGACTCAATTGATCTTCTTTTAACATCAAAGCCGCCCCAGCCCGCACCAAGCTTTCGGCGTTCTTAGTTTGATGATCGTGCGTCACATAAGGACTGGGAATCAAAATGGCGGGTACCCCTAAAGCCGTAATCTCCGCAATACTGGTTGCCCCGGCCCGACCAACAATGCCAGTCACATCAATCAACAAACTCGGCATATCTTCGATATAAGGTAGCACCACGATATTGTCGCTTTGCTTAGTGCCTAATTGTTTCATAAATTGGTCATAGTGGACTTGCCCAGTAACAAATAAAACTTGATACGCCCGTTTGGCCAAATCATCAAAGGCGTTTAAAAAGGCCTGATTAATCGGTTCAGCACCCCGACTACCGCCAAAAACCAACAAGGTGGGAATCTGGGGGTCTAGCCCATAGTCTTGCAAGCGCTCATTAGGTTTTACATCGGCGACTTGCTGGGCGCGGGGATTACCGGTCATGATGATTTTTTTCTGCTCCGAAAATTGATTAGCCGCATCTTTAAACGAAATGGCAATTTTATCCACGAAGTGGCCTAAGAACTTGTTGGTCACCCCGGCAATGGAATTTTGTTCGTGGATAATGGTGGGTATATGTAAACGTGCAGCAGCATAAAGAACTGCACTGGAAACATACCCCCCGGTGCCAATGACAATGTCTGGTTTAAAATCGCGGATCAAGGCTTTGGAACGGTTGATACTTTTCATAAATAAAAACATCGTCTTAAAATTATCTAGACTCAAGGAGCGTTTGATGCCTTGGATCTCGATGGCTTCAAACTTAATGCCTTGTTCCGGCACGATTTTACTTTCAAGACCGCGCTTGGTCCCAATATACAGAATTTCATTCTTATTAGCAATTTTTCGCTGGATTAATCGCTCTATTAAGGCTAAGGCTGGGTAAATGTGCCCCCCAGTGCCCCCGCCAGAAATAATCACACGCATATATTCTTACTCCTGCTCTTTTGAAATGGCCTGATTGACATCCGCAATAAAGCGGTCACCTCGTTCTTCAAACGTATGAAATTGATCCCAACTGGCTGCTGCAGGTGACAACAATAACACATCTCCAGGCTTAATCAACTTAAACGCCACTGGCACAGCATGATCTAAATCAGCCACGATAGTCACATTGTCAACGCCAGCCGCTTTTAAGGATTGGGCCATGAGTTGTTTGGTTTCACCCCACAACACCGCTGCTTTAACATGCTTTTTAAACAAAGGTTCCAATTTTTCAAAGGTGAACCCCCGATCTAAGCCGCCCCCCATGTAAACAATGGGGCGTTTGAAGCTATTTAAGGCCACTTCTGTTGCTTCAATATTCGTGGCTTTAGAATCGTTATAGATCCGAACTTGGTGCCACTCCTCTACGAACTGTAAGCGATGCTTGACCCCCGTAAAGCTGGTCAACACACTGACAATGGCGGCCGTAGTTACCCCCATGATTTTAGCCACGGCAATGGCGGCCAAGGCATTTTCCACATTGTGTTCCCCAGGGATCTTAATATCATCACTGGCCATGATATATTCCCCTTGATAATAAAGTTTACCAGCTTCTTCATAACTACCCGCTTGGGTTTTGTTAAGTCGGGAAAAAGGCACCACTTTAGCATGGCTGCGCTGGCTAAGATCTTGCCATTCTTTGGTATCCCAGTTGACCACGAAATAATCATCTGGGGTTTGGTTCATGGTGATACGCATTTTCGCATTGACGTAGTTTTCCCGGGTCTTGTGATAGTCCAAATGGGCTTCATAAATATTAGTCAAAACCGCAATATGGGGCCGCATTTTGGTAATACCTAACAATTGAAAGCTAGATAACTCCGTAACCATCACATTTTTAGCGGTAACTTTTTCAGCGACCTCTGTGGCCGGAATGCCAATGTTCCCGGATAAATAAGCGTAAGGTTGCGCTTTACCAGCGTTAAGCATCAAACTGATCAAGGTAGTCGTCGTGGTCTTACCATTGGTCCCCGTGACCCCGATCATCGGGGCTTCAGAAATTTCATAAGCCAACTCCGGTTCGGTGATGATGGGCAGATGCTTTTCCTGGGCCTTTTGAACCATGGGATTGGTATAGGGAATCCCGGGGTTTTTGACCATTAACATAAAATCTTCATCCAATAACTCTAAGGGATGGCTCCCGGTGATCACCCGAATACCTTCGTCCAAGAGGGCCTGGGCATCTGGATTTTCTTCAAAGGGTTTGATATCGTTAACGGTCACTAAAGCCCCTAGACGATGTAATAACTGCGCCGCATGAACCCCACTTCTGGCTAATCCTAAGACTAATACCTTCTGATTTTCATATGTAGCAACTGCTTTCATTGTTGGTTAACTTCCTTTTTATAAGAATATCAATAAATAAATAACTGTAAAAATAAGGCTGGCACACCAAAAAGTGATAACGACCCGCCATTCCGACCAACCACTCATTTCAAAATGGTGGTGAATTGGCGTCATTTTAAAGATGCGTTTACCCGTCAGTTTAAAAGAGGCCACTTGTAAGATGACACTGGCGGTCTCAATCACAAAAACGAGCCCAATCAATAACAAGGACCATTCCCGATGCAATAAAATTGCAACGGCGGCTAATACACCCCCAATGGCTAAGGAACCCACATCCCCCATGAATATTTTGGCAGGTTTGTGATTAAAAATCAAAAATCCGGCCAAGCCCCCCACAAAAGCCAGGGTCAAAATCAAAATATCCATTTGCTGTTGGCGATAAGCAATTAAGGCATAAGCTAAAAAGGCAATGATGCCTAAGCCCCCCACTAACCCGTCTAAACCATCAGTCAGATTGACGGCGTTGGAGAAACCCACCAGCCAAAATAATACGAAAATAATATACAACACGTTTGAGCTGACTTGGCCTAAAATTGGGACGTAAAGCGTGTGTTCCAAGCCATCACTGAAAAAGACGATCAAAAAGACGACGCCCCCGACAATTTGGGCCAAAAATTTTTGCCAAGCCTTCAAACCTAAATTACGTTTCATGAATATTTTAACGCTATCATCTAGAAAACCAATGACCCCGTATAAAATCATGATAAATAACGTGATCAATAAGCTATGGGTCAACTGATGTTGCCAAAAGCCCACTGCCAAGCTCAATACTAAGACGGCCACCAAAAAGGCTAAGCCCCCCATGGTGGGGGTACCGGATTTCTTTTCATGCCATTTGGGTCCTTCCTCACGAATGGTTTGCCCTTCCTTATGGCGTCTAAAATATCGGATCATGCCTGGCATAACGAAAACTGTTAAAAGAAATGTGCCGACAAGGGCCACTAACATCTGCATATCCATAAATCTACCCAAATCCCCTTATTCTGTTTTTTTAGAAGCTAATTGAACTTCCAAGTTGCTACTGCTATTTAGCAAGTGGTTTTTAGCAATACTTTGCTTCACCACATAGCCATCGCCTTTGAATTTAATTTTAATGCCACTGATTTCAGCTAATTTTAACACATCATTTTTAGACCAGCCGCTAATATCTGGCATGGTCATGGCGCCATTGGTCAATAAAACCGCCCGTTGGCCTGCTAAAACATTTTCCTGAGCCAGGGGTAATTGTTGGACCACTTTGTCCCCAGACCCCACCAAACTATAGGTTAACCCGGTGGCGTCTAACAACTTACTGGCACTTGCCACGGATTTCCCGGCTAAATTAGGCATAGCGGCTGTTTTAACATTTGTTACCGTCGTGCCGTTATTATACTCAAGGGCCCGCTGCAAGATTGGGTTAAAGGCGCTGGCCAAAATCTGTTCTGGGGCAGCGGTCATTTTTTGGGGCTGGCGCATGGTGATATAAAGCATATATTTAGGATGATCAATGGGCGCCATCCCCACCACTGAGAAGATATAATTGCTATCACCGGTGAGGTATTGGCCATTTTGGGCGATCTGGGCCGTCCCCGTCTTAACACCGATCTCATAGCCCGGCACTGAATAAACCATCCCGGTCCCATAGGTCTTATTCACCACATCTTTCATGGCATCCCGGACCTGTTCCGCGGTACTTTTGGTGATGGGATGGCCCACCACCGTTTTTTGGGTTTTACGGGTCTTACCGGTATTGGGGTTCGTAATGGCGGCAACGATTTGAGGTTTGACCATGGTACCATTATTGGCAATAGCCGAAAACGCCTGCATCATTTGCATGGTGTTCACATTGACCCCTTGTCCAAAGGCGGTGATCGCCTGATCCACGGGTTGTTTGAAGGCTACACTACCGGCAGATTCCCCTGGCAGTTGGACATTGGTCTTTTCACCGATACCAAACCGATTTAAATATTTCTTCCAAATCGGGGCCCCCATTTGTTGTTCGATCTTCACAAAGCCCACGTTACTAGACCGAGGAAAGGCTTCACTATAAGGAATGCTCCCCCAACCAGTGATGTTCCAATCGCGGATCACACTACCGCCCACATTCACTGCCCCAGAAGGGTAGTAGGCATTTGGGGTATAGTGGCCGGAGTCAATTGAAGCACTGAGACTTAAAATCTTCATCACTGAACCAGGCTCATAAGTATCTTGGACCAAGGCATTGCGCCAGGAACTGTCTAAGCCCACTTTCGTGCTGGGATTGAAGGTTGGCCGCTGAGTAGCTGCTAAAATCTTGCCGGTGCTAGGGTCCATCAACGTGGCCGTCATGCTCACGGGTTGATACTTTTGGGCCACTTCGCCGATCACACTTTCCATGTAAGACTGCAACCTAGCATCCAGAGTCAATTGAATATCCTGACCATTTTGCGGCTTTTTCAAGGTCTTGCGACTGTTGGGTAGCTCATAGCCAAAGGAATCAGTTTTAAATTGGCTATAGCCGTTTTTGCCCGTTAAGATGTCGTTGAAATAAGCTTCGATCCCCATGACCCCTTTTAAGGAACCCTTGGCGGAGTTTTTAGACATATCCGTTTGGGCCAAGCCAACCACATTGGCGGCAAAGGTCCCATTAGGATAAAGCCGCGATGGGGTTTTGGTGAAAAAGATCCCCGGCAATTTTTGGGCATCAATTTTCTTTTTAATGTCTAAACTGATACTCTTACCGGCATTGCCAAACTCCACTTGATAAGGCTTGCTCTTTTTGGGGGTTAAAACCGCGTATATCTTCTTCTCACTGAGCGGAATATAGCGACTGAGGATTTTAGCCGTTTTAGCTTTATCCTTCACATAAAGGGGCTTGCCATCGTCGGAGAGATGACTGGGGTCAATGACGGCAAACAAATTATACACATTGGAATCTTCGGCAATAATGTTGCCATGGGCATCTTCAATTTTTCCCCGGGTGGCAATCAATTGCCGATCCTGGTCATACTTGCTAGCCGTTTTTTGGGACAAGCTCACATTATTCAATCTACCGGAAGCGACAATGTAAGTAAAGCGCCCAATAAATATGAAAAAAAGCCCTACCACTACAAGGAGTAGGACTATACCAAACAAATTTCTATTGCGCCGAATCCGGCTATGCTTATGTATTTTATTTGAAGATTGTTTACTCATTTTGAAACGTTCCTTACCGCTTGTTCATTAAATGTGAGGCCGTGGGTTTTTGCAAAATGCTGCAGCCGATCAGAGCTATTCAAGGTGCCAATCTCTTGTTTCAAATCGTTATTATTTGAAGTGACATTGGTGATTTGACTATTGACCGTTTGCAACGTTCGTTGGGAATCGCCCAGCGCTATTCTAGCACTGACTAGGGCAATCATGAAACATAATACCAAAACACTACCGACAGCAATTGCAGCGCGTTCAACAAAAGAAAATGGTACTTTGACGTCTACACTGCTGGGGCTTACTTGTACAACAGTTTTTGGTGCCGCTTGGTTTGGCACCGCTACTTGAGTCTCATCAAAATTCTTTCTTGCAGTATTATCCATAATTTTCACGCTCCCGAACTGAAATTAATGATGTGTCACTATATTTTTTTCTGCAACCCTTAGTCGTGCACTGTGGGCCCGATGGTTCTCTTCTAGCTCATCGGATTCAGGGATGATCGGCTTTTTAGTGATCATTTTTAACGTTGGCTGTTGATCATCTGGAATGATCGGTAAGCCCTTTGGTAAATCTGGTAATCGCGCATATTTTTTAAAGGTCTCCGCCACGATCCGATCTTCTAAAGATTGAAAGGTGATGGCAGCGATCCGACCTTTTGGGGCTAATAAGTCAATGGCCTGTTCCAAGGAGCTGCGCAAAACGGCCATTTCGTCGTTAACTGCGATCCGCAGCGCCTGAAAAGTCCGCTTGGCAGGGTGGCCCCCAGTCCGTCTAGTGGCGGCTGGAATGGCATTTTTGACGATTTCCGCCAATTGGGTGGTGGTGGTGATACCCCCTTGAGCCCGCTGCTTTTCAATCGCCCGGGCGATCCGCTTGGCAAAGCGCTCTTCACCATAGCGATAAATTAGCTTTTGCAGGTCGTTAAAAGACCATTCGTTAACAATTTTTTCAGCGGTTAAATCCTGACTTTGATCCATCCGCATATCCAAGGGAGCTTCTAGCTTGTAGCTAAATCCCCGCTTAGCGTTATCAAATTGTGGTGAAGAGACCCCTAAGTCATAAGCAATACCATTGATCTGCTGAACCTGCTTTTGCGCTAAAGCTGTTTTAAGATTCGCAAAATTGGTGGGCATTAAAACCAATTTACCACTGGCAATGACTGGGGCTAAGTTCTTCTGGGCATTGATAATGGCGGTTTGGTCTTGATCAAAAGCATAAAGTTTGCCGGTTGTTAGTTCATCTAAAATTAACTTGGTATGGCCGCCCCCACCCAGGGTGGCATCCACATAAATACCCGTCGGATCAATATTCAACATCTTGACCGTTTCAGTTAAAAGTACTGTTTTGTGTTTGAAAGTCGCCATTATCCACCTCCGTTCAAAAATCAATATCCATTAAATTTTCAGCTGTTTTATCAAAGTCTTGGGTCATCTGAGCATCGAATTGGGTCCAGGCATCCGCACTCCAAATTTCAATGCGGTTAGAAACCCCCACCAAGACACATTCTTTGGTGAGCTTGGCATAGGTCAACAAGGGCTGGGGAATATTGATCCGGCCCTGTTTATCGAAGGTCAGCTCGGCGGCTGCGGCGTAGAAAAAGCGCACAAACGCCCGGGCGTCCTTTTTGGTTAAGGACAGTTGGGTCAATTTCGTTTCTAATACATGCCATTGCGCCATGGGATAGCCGAATAAACAGCCATCCAAACCCCGGGTCAATATAAACTGTTCATCTAATTCCTTGCGAAATTTCGCTGGAATAATTAAACGACCTTTTGTGTCCAAATTATGGCGATACTCACCAAGCAACATGCCCTCACCTCGCTATTGCCAACTAGTTCAGTCTACCACAATACCCCACTATCTACCACAAAATGACCACCATATTTACTAATTTTTCAAAAAAAACACCTGGTCCCATCCCCGGTGGGACAACGTTTGTCTGTTTTATTAATCTAATATATCTTATTCTGTATATAATGATAGAAAAATAAGTATTATCGTTAAAAAATATCAAATTTATATAAATATTTTATAGAATATGAAAATACCAAACGCAAATTTGTGCCACACAAAAAAGCAGGCCCAAGCCTGCTTTCTTAAGAAAATCTTTAGAAAATCAATAATATCACGAATACCACGTACCAAATCATGGTCAAAATAAAGATCAGGCGCCATAAATATCTAAAATAGCGTTTCAAAATCAGTTCATGGTCAACCAAAGCCTGAAAAAGCGCCAGGAAAATGCCCAGACAGATAATTGCCACCAGTAACATTTCCCACATGGAAATCTTTAAGTGCCCTAAACTAATCAGCTGAACCCCAACTGCATTAAACACAGGTAAAAAATCAGCTAATCGCAACTTAAATTTGGTGCCCCGCAACAAGCGCCGGATGATGAGGCCAAGCACTAGGCCAAGCCAAGGTATTAGAATACCAGCAACTACTAATTTCACCCTTAAGTTCTCCTTAATTAATTTTGCAATCTTGCTATAATTATAGTAGACTGTTGTACGTAATTTCGACAAGGTGGTAACCCATGAAAAAAGAAAAAAGTACCTTCTCAAAAATCATTAAAGTTGTCATTTGGGCCATGCTGATCATTACAGTTGGCAGTATGGTGGTCACTGCAATCGTTCAGTTGATGCCCCAGTAAGCGACGTCATTTAAAAGCAACACATCTGGAAACATTGTACCGGTGAAAATAGCCACCGGCAATGTTTCTTTTTTTATGAATCCGTTATTCTCAGGAAATTAATCAATTTTGCAATTGATGTATCACGGTTTTTTTGATATTCTTAACATCAGATTAAAATCTATGAAAATATTCATTATAAATGTGAGGCTAGTATTGTGAAAGTTGCAAAATTCGGTGGCAGTTCTTTAGCAAGCGGCGGTCAGCTCCAAAAGGTGATCGATATCATCAAAGCTGATCCAAAACGGAAAATCGTTGTGGTTTCCGCACCCGGTAAACGTACCAAAGACGATACAAAGGTTACCGATCTTTTAATTAAATATTGCAACACGGTTATTAATAACGAAGATCCAACCGGTATCCAATCCAAAATCATCCAACGCTATCGGGCTATTGGCGAGCACTTCAACCTACCCGATGGTGAATTACAACCTATCATCACCGGTATCGAGCAGTTAGCGACTCAGGTTTTCCCAAGTCGCGCTTACCAGATGGCGGCTTTTAAAGCGGCTGGGGAAAATAACAATGCCAAATTAGTGGCCGCCGTCTTCAACCATCAAGGCATCCCGGCCCAATATATGAATCCCAAAGATATTGGCCTGATCGTAACGGACGTGCCTAATGATGCGCAAATCTTAGATTTCAGCTATAAACAATTGGCCGGTCTATCAGAATATACGAAGACATTAGTTATTCCTGGTTTCTTTGGCTATAATCAAGCCGGTGAAGTTTGTACTTTTTCAAGAGGCGGGTCGGATATTACCGGGGCCATTGTGGCCAAAGCCGTGGCCGCAGAAGAATATGAAAACTTTACAGATGTTGACGCTATTTATGCGGCTAATCCCAGCATCATTCCAAATCCCCGTAAAATCACGCATCTGACTTTCCAGGAGATGCGGGAATTATCTTATGCCGGCTTTTCCGTATTCCACGATGAAGCTTTGATTCCGGCAATTGAAGGAAAAGTCCCTGTGGTGGTCAAAAATACCAACCATCCGGACTTGCCTGGTACCTTGATTTCAGAAACAAAACCCATCGATCAAAAAAATATCGTGTCAGGTATTGCCAGTGACAGTGGTTTCACCGGGATCTATCTGCGAAAATATTTGATGAACAAACAAGTTGGGTTCACTTTGAAACTATTGCAAATTTTAGCTGATTTTGGGGTTTCATATGAACACATGCCTTCTGGGATCGATGATCTAACCATCATTATCCGCAGTCGGGAGTTGACGCCAGATTTAGAGGCTAAAATTCAAAATCGGATCGAATCTGAGATCCATCCCGATGATTTTCAAATCACCCATAATTATGCCATGGTGATGATTGTCGGTGAAGGCATCCAAGATCGTGTTGGGACCATGGCCGCGGCCACCGCCAGTATCGCCGCCGCTAACGTGTCAATTGTCATGCTCAACCATGGGGCATCGCCTGTTTCAATTACCATTGGGATTCGCGATTCTGATGCCGATCAAGCCGTTAAGAGCTTATATGACACCTTTATCAATCATAAGCCCGTCCAGCTCATGGACGGCATCTTATAGCCCTAAAAATGGCCGCCAAACAAATTGGCGGCCATTTTTTTGCTATTTGATCGGCACAGTATCATCTTGGCCAAACCACTTATGACTAATCTTTTGAACAGTCCCATCAGCGTAGAGCGCTTCGAGTGCCCCGTCAATTTTATGTTTCAATTCAACGTCACTTTTCCGCATCCCCACGGCGAAATGCTCGGGGGCAAAACTGCCGGTATCCTTGGCGTAAGCATTTTTATCCTGTTGATGGGCAATATAATAATCCGCATACACCCGATCGATCAACAAGCCTTGAATCCGCCCGGCATTTAAGTCGATGAAGGCTTCATTAAAGTTTTCATATAAAATCGGACTTTGATTTTTAATATATTGCTTTAATAGTTTAGGTTGGTCATCTAAATCAGACTGACCGGAGGAGCCATTTTGAACCCCCAAGACCTTACCTTTCATATCTTTGAAACTATTGATATTATTTTTCTTCAAGGAAACTAGAATCTGGCGATTGTTCAAGTAAGTTTTACTAAATAAAACTTTACTTTCCCGTTCCGGGTTAACGGTATAGCCATTCCAAATTAAGTCGATAGTATGATTTTTCAACTCAGTTTCTTTCATATTCCAGTCGATGGTTTGAAAATCCATTTTTAAATTCAACTTTTTCCCAACGGCATTGGCTAAATCAATATCAAAGCCTTGTAGATCCCCATTTTTGGCCCGAAAACCCATGGGCACAAAGCTATCGTCCAAGCCAACAATAATCCGCCCCCGCTTTTGAAGGGTTGGCCAACTATCTTGATTATTATTGACCCGGCCGCAACTGGTCAACACCAGGACTAACATTAAGCCAAAAACTGCCACCAGCATTTTTTTTGCACGGGTCATCATCACGCCTCCCGATTCGGTCTAACCGTTAATATTTTATCTGCGATATTTTGCGCAAATTCCATATCATGGGTTACCACGATTTGGGTCATGCCTTGGGCTTTAAGCCGTTCAATCAACTGGGCCACGCTTTCCCGCAGGCCGGGATCCAAGGCACTGGTTGGTTCGTCGTAGCATAAAATCTTCGGATTCAAGGCCAGCGCCCGGGCAATGGCCACCCGCTGTTTTTGCCCACCGGACAGTTGGAAGGGATAAATATCGGCCTTATCGGCTAAGCCTAACTGGGTCAAGATCTCTTTGGCCTTGGCATTAGCTTCCACTTTGGATTGATGCAGAGCCAATTGGGGTGCCAGGGTGATATTGTCCAGTACATTTAAATGGGGAAATAGTCGGAAATCCTGAAAAACTACCCCAATCATGGCTTCATTGGTGGTATTGCTTTCGGGATCAAAGACTTTGCCGTCAATTTTAAATTGGCCGGTATCGGCTTTTTCTAAGCCGGTAATGATCCGTAATAAAGTCGTTTTACCCGCACCACTGGGGCCGACGATACATAAAATCTTACCTGAATCAACTTCTAAAGAAATATCATTTAAAACCTGGGTGCCATTAAAACTTTTATTAATATTTGCTGCTTCTAACATAATTGGTCCCCCCTAGTGGTAATAGCTGTAGTGTTGTTCAACTTTACGAAGTAAATAAGTAAACAGGGCGGTCAACGCCAGGTAAATGGCCCCCACCATGATCAACGGCACCAAGGTGACATCCCGGACCATGGCCACATTGCCGGCCCGCAATAAATCCCCCAGTCCAATCACATAGACTAAAGATGAATCTTTAACTAAGTTGATCACTTCATTGCCCACTGACGGCAAGACGATCTTGGTAACTTGGGGTAAGACGATTTTACGAATGGTTTGACTGTAATTTAACCTTAGAACCCGGGCTGCTTCGAATTGGCCTTCTGGCACAGACTGAAAGCCGCCCCGGAAAATCTCCGCAAAATAAGCGGCGTAATTTAAGACAAAGGCAAAACCAGCAGCACTGAACCGTTCAAAATAAATATGCAAGACAGGTAAACCATAAAAAATAAAAATTAATTGCAGTAATAACGGTGTGCCCCGCATGAGCCAAACGTAAAATTTTAAAATCCATTGAATTGGCTTAATACGCGAGCGTAAGCCTAAGCTGACTAACGCCCCAATTGGTAATGCTAAAACCAAGGTAATTGCAAATAAACCTAATGTTAACTTCGTCCCCTGCAATAAAGAGGGTAAAATCTCTGACATGTATTTCAATACGCCATCCATAGTGCACACTTCCTCCTAAATTATACTTAAAAATAAAAAACGCCCCCTTGAACAAATTAATGTCCAAGAGGGCGTTATAAACGCGGTCCCACCTCAAGTTTGTGTTTCGTTAAAAACACCTCACACAGTTAAAAAACTGCAACGTTAACGGGGTTTGGCCGTGATAACCTACTGAATTCAGAAATCAAGCTCTTAGGTGTGTGTTCGACTTACCATCTGATACTTTACAGCAACCAGTATCTCTCTTTTATGAGATGTATAAGCTTACTTGTCCTAATCAAAGCAATTATTTAATATAGCAAAATGTTAAACCAAAATGAGAAAACTGTCAAGGTATTTTAATGTTTATGCTGATGCCGACCAAATATTTTCTGAAAAAATGTTGGCTTTTGCTCTTTTAAGGTCATCAAAGGCACAGACTCCCCTAAAACCCGCCGGGCAATATTACGATAACCTTGACTGGCATTATCTTCTGGATCCATCACCACGGGTACACCGCGATTGGAAGCTAAAATGACGTTACTGTCTTCAAAAACGATGCCCAATAAACCAATGGATAAATGCTTGGTGATTTCATCCACGTCCATAGTATCTCCAGAATTCATCATCTGACGATTAATCCGATTGATAATTAAACGGGGGGCTAACTTCATATCGGTTTGTTCTAAAATACCCACGACCCGATCCGCATCACTGACGGACGGAATCTCTGGGGTACAAATAACAATAGCCCCATCGGCACCGGCAATGGCATTTTGAAAGCCCTGCTCGATGCCAGCCGGACAATCTAGCAAAATGTAATCAAAATCCGGCCGCAATTGGTTCACAATATCCACCACATTGGCTGGCGTTAAGACATTCTTATCCGAATTTTGGGCCGCCGGCAATAAGTACAACTTATCATCAAAACGCTTGTCCTTGACTAAAGCTTGATGTAATTGGGCACGGCCCATGACCACATCTACAATATCGTAAATAATGCGATTACTTAAACCCATAATCACATCTAAATTTCGTAAGCCGATGTCTAAATCAATCATGCACACCCGCCGATTCATCAAAGCCAGCGCAGTCCCTAGATTGGCTGCAGTTGTACTCTTACCAACGCCACCCTTTCCAGAGGTGATTACTAATGAAATTGCCACTATAAGTTATCCTCCATTTTTCGATATAACTTTGGTCGCAAACTTGATAAATTATCCAATGTATCAAAGTCTAATACATGCAAGTCATTGATCAAAGCCACGGTACTCTTTGAGAACTGTTGATTTTTTTTATTGATGATCTCCACCGTATCACTGATGCGAATTTGGGGCACATCGGAAATGTCCCCCACGATAACCGCATCTTCGTTATCGGGAAATCCAGCACATAAGATGCCACTACAATCACCCATGACAAAAATATTGCCCCGACTTTTCAAGACACCATTGGGATGGAGATTGCCCAAAAATAAAACATCGCTTTCATAGCTGACCTCTTGGCCACTGCGAATCGTGGCCATCTCCACATGGATGTGATTTACTTTTTCGGCCGCTGCAATAGCCGCTAAGTCAGCCACATCAGCTTGTAAGTCAGTAATTGAAAAGCCCTTATATTTATCAAATAAATCGTAAATGCGTTGCGTTTGAGCGTCATTTAGTAAACGTGAACCGGTCTTCAAATAAAAGCCCAAATCGCTATCACTTTCTTGCTCAGCCTCTGATAATTTTTCTAATAATCGGTTTAAATCAACCATGTTATCATCAAAGTTTGCACTGGCATTCAAAGTGATCTCATAACCATTTTTACGGCCCTTTAAAATGACACTGTCCATATTTTCAAAATTCCCCTCTAAGTTCAGTCTGACACTTTATTAAGTAATAGCGTCAGCGGATAATAAAGTGCGGCAAACAATAAGGTATTCACAGCAATCGTTGGCCCAAGATCATAGGTAATGAAGATCGAAAAATCACCCGTGTTCCCAAAAAAACTATTCAGTAAAAACAAGCAGAATTCGACCCCAAATAAAACCAACAAATAAACTGTGCCCTGAAAAAGTGGTGAGTCGGGTAAGTAATTGGTGATCCACCGCACAAAAATAACCACAGCCGGCATCAAGAACGTGTAATAGCCAATGATGCCAGAATAGAAACTATCGTAAAACAAACCAATGATCAGTGCCACCCAAAGAAGCCAGCGCGCTGCTGGAAAACGATAAACCGTGCGCACGATTGCCATCAAAAATAACTGGGTGGAAATCATAACCGGGTATTGAAACAAAAATCCTTGAAAGGTGTAACTGATGATGCCATCTAATAAAAAAGCCACGACCCAAAACGTTGGCACAAACCATTTCAATCGCTGCTTTGCCAATACTGTCATGAACTACTCTCCTTCAACCGTGCGATCAATGACGGTCACCACGGTAAAGTCATTGATATCAGCCGCCGGTTTCACATAGACCGAATTCGTCAGGCCATAATCGTCCTTACGAATGGCGCTCACCTTGCCCACGAATAAGCCCCGTGGGGTTAAGCCGCCTAAACCAGAAGTTGTGACCTCATCGCCAGCTTTCACACCGTCTGTGTTATCCAACTGACTGATGATCAATTGTTTCTTATTGGCATCATAGCCAGAAACAATCCCGTCCAAATACTTGCCATTACTCAAACGTACTTCAATGGCAAAACTGTTGGTGGCCTTATTACTAGTTGAAATCAATTCGACTTTTGAATTAGTTTTGTTCACCTCAACCACCCGACCTAATAAACCAGATCCTGCCATGACTGGCATATTTTTGACGACACCATTAACTTGACCTTTATTGATGACAACTTGGTTTTGCCACGTGGCCGGCGAGCGGGTGATAACGGCTGCATCGATTTGTTTATAATCGGTTAACGTCGCATTCAAGTGCAACTGTTTCTTCAAAGATTGATTTTCTCGTTTTAAGGTAGCATTAGTTTCTTTAACTTGATCTAATGTATCCAGTTGTTGTTTCAATTGTTCATTGTCTTGGTATGTATTCACCAAGTTGACCATTGCGGTTAAGCCTGTGTGTAAACTGTTAATGGGCGCACTGATAATTGAACTGGCGACCCCTGCAGCATCATTGCCAATTTGTTGCACCAAAGGCGGCGTATCCCGACGATCCTTAACATTAATACTAATTGCAATCAAGCCAATCATAGCCACGATTGTAATTAACAAAATAATAAGCTTTTTATTTGAAAAGAATTTGGACATATTAAACCTCGTACGTAATTTTAACGGTCAAAAATAGAAATGCGGGTGAGAATCCCCTCATGCCCGCACCTACTTTTAATGACGTCTCATGACATCGATATTTTTGAGTGATTCCCCTGTCCCAATGGCCACACAATCTAGTGGATCTTGGGCGATGAATACCGGTACACCAGTTGAATCAGAAATCACTTCGGAAATATGCTTCAATAAGGCCCCACCACCCGTTAAAACGATGCCGTGGTCAATAATATCAGCGGCAATTTCAGGTGAAGTCTCTTCAAGGGTCTCCTTGATAGCAGCATTGATTTCTTCGACGATCTCATGAATGGCCTTGGCAATATCTGTAGCTTCAATATCAATGGTTTTAGGTAAACCAGATAATAAATCCCGGCCACGGATAGTCATGTTTTCAATATCAGCCGCTTTTTCAATGGAAGCGGAGCCAATATTGATCTTAATTTGTTCAGCAGTACGTTCCCCAACTAACAAGTTGAAGTTTTGGCGGATATAGTTAATGATGGCCTCATCAAGTCGATCACCAGCCATGCGAATAGAGCGACTAGACACGATGCCACCAAGTGAAATCGTGGCCACGTCCGTCGTCCCACCACCAATGTCCACAACCATACTACCGGTTGGGTCCATCACTGGCAAGCCCGCACCAATGGCTGCTGCAAATGGTTCTTCGATCACATAAGCTTCTTTAGCACCGGCCATTTTTGTAGCATCAATGACGGCACGCTTTTCAACTTCTGTCACCCCACTTGGGACACAGACCATTACTAAGGGTTTACTATTTCCAATTACTTTTTCAATAAAATATTTCATCATCGCAGCAGTTGTATCATAATCTGCAATGACGCCATCCTTCATAGGGCGGATGGCGACGATGCTTTCTGGGGTCCGGCCGATCATATCTCTAGCTTCGGTACCCACAGCTAATACATCACCAGTTTTAACGTTTTTGGCAACCACGGACGGTTCACGTAATACGATGCCTTTACCATCGATGTAGACCAATGTATTGGCCGTTCCTAGATCGATGCCGATGTTTTTCGTTCCGATTCCAAACAAATCGATTCTCTCCTCATGTCATATCTCTTTTAAGTCAAGTCAAATTATAACATAAGGTCATCAATAAAAAAATAATACATCAACGTAATATTCTTTAATTTATAAATTCACACTAAATCCTGTGCGAAAAGACTCACGTAATTGGCTCGACCCACAATAATATGATCCAAACATTCAATGCCCATTATTTCACCACATTGGGCCAACCGTTTCGAAAATGTAATGTCATTTTTGGAAGGGGTTGGATCGCCACTGGGGTGATTATGACAAATGATAAAGCGACAACAAGATACGGCGACGGCAGTATGAAATATTTCTCTGGGGTGAACCACCGAAGCATTTAAGGAACCTTTAAAAATAATACGATGATCAATAATCTGATTTTTGGTGTCTAAATAAATGGCCACTAAGTGTTCTTGGACACTGCCGCGAAAATGTTGCACCATCCATTCGCCGGCATCTTCACAGGACAAAATTGCCCCCTGACGTAGTGTTTGGGCCAAATTGACCCGTTGGCCTAACTCGATAGCGCTTTGAATCAAAGCAGCCTTAGCCAGCCCAATACCCCCCACTGCACACAGATCTGTTAAACTGGCCCGTTGGAGGTTGGCTAAACTACCAAAGTGCTTCAACACATTCGCACTGATCGTAGTCACGGATTGGTCTTTACTGCCGCTGGCTAAGAGGGCCATTAATAATTCCTGATCAGATAAGGTGGTTACCCCATAAGTTTGAATTCTTTCCCTGGGTTGCATAGGTGTCATGATTGAAATCTCCTGTTTCTTTTACATTACGTGAAAAAAACAAGAATCGCTCAGCCCTATTGCAACAATTTTACCACTTGGCTTAAGTCTGGCAAAATCGCGGTCACCTGTTGTTTAACGGTGGCCGTTGGTTGTAATAAATCTGGTATCATGACCACATCGATCCCAGCTGCTTCAGCGGCCTTGATGCCGTTAAAGGAGTCTTCTAAAATCAACAAGGCACTTTTCGGCAGATCTAAGGCCTGCTGAGCCTTTATGAAAAGTGCAGGATCTGGTTTACTGGCGGCAACTTGTTCCCGGGTGATAATTTCTTGAAAATAATCCTGTAAGCCAAAATAACTCAAAAATGCCATGACCATGCGTTGGTTATTACTTGAAGCGATCACACTGGGAATTTTTGCCGCGGTCAAATAGGTCAACAAGGCATCTAAGCCCGGTTGTTTTTTCAGCTGACCAGCCTGAACTAAGTCTAAGACATAGTCCTCCGTCAACGCAAAAAATTCAGCTTGCTGTTGGGCATCTTTAAAATGACTCTTATTAAAGTTTTCGGCCTCAACTTCTGAGGCCCCCACCAACTCTTGATATTCCGCCTCGGTGACTGGAATTCCCATCTTGATCCCAGCTTTTAAATTGGCCTGTAAATACAAGCGCTCCGAATTAAACATTAAACCATCCATATCAAAAATAATACCTTTATACATTTAGTCCTCTCCTTGTGTGAGATAGCGTCTGGCTTCAGACATCAAATAAATAGACCCAGCAATTAAAATCAATTCATCCGCCGACGTATTATGATAAGCTTCTAAAAAGCTCTGTTGCCACGGTTCAAAATACTTATCCCCCGGGGCCATATAAGACTTCAGGTCAGCTTCTTTAGCCGCTCGGGGCATGTCTAGTGTTGTTAAATATAATTCTAAATTAGGTTGCTTGTGGAGCAATTTTAAAATGGTGGCAATATCTTTATCCTTCATGAAAGCCGCCACCAAGCGAATTGGCACTTGGGCAAAATCTTGTTGCAAGGTTTCCAATAAACGCTGAATAGCTTGGGGATTATGGGCCCCATCTAACATGATAAAGGGCTCTCGGCTGATCAATTCCGCCCGCCCAATCAATTGATACTGGGCTAACACAGCCTTCACCGTGGCCAGGTCAAAGGGCCGCTGCATCATCTCTGTAAACAGTTGAAATGCTTTCAAAGCGACAGCCGTATTGTCCACTTCAAAGGGGGCGATATTATTGATCACGATCTTTTTGAAGTGCGCATCTGGAGTGTGGTAATCAAAACTTTGGGTAAAATCCGGATTCGTGGTGACGTTGGTCACCGAAAAATCTCGGCCATAGCGCAGCAAGGGGCTGGCGGTTTGCTGAGCTTTTGTAGTTAAAATAGCCAACACCTCTGGTTTGACTGCCCCCACCACCACGGGCCGCTTGGCCTTGATGATGCCAGACTTTTCTGTGGCAATGTCGGCTAAAGTAGGACCAATCAATTGTACATGGTCTAAGCCCACGGTGGTGATCACGGACAATAGGGGTGTAAAGACATTCGTCTTGTCATGAGCCCCACCAATCCCCACTTCAATAACTGCCACGTCCACCTGCTGGGCATTGAAATAACAAAACATGATCGTGGTGACCAATTCAAATTCCAATAAGGTGAAATCTGGATCTTCGGCCTGCAGCCGGTCACTGGCGGCAACAACTTGGTTGGTCCAGTATAATAAATCGGCATCACTAATAGGTTGATTATTGATTTGAATCCGTTCGTTAAAGCGGGTAATAAACGGTGAGATAAAAGTGCCCGTCTTAAAGCCCTCACTGACGATCAGCTGGGTCAGCATTTGGGTCACAGATCCCTTCCCATTGGTCCCGGTGACATGAATGCCTTTAAGGCCTTGTTGGGGATCACCCATGGCTTTTAAAATCTGGTGCATATTATTTAAACTAGCGGTGCGATGTTTCTTTGGCCGTGCGTGAATATATTTTACTGCCTCTTCATAGGTTTCCATGACTTTGCCTCTACATTTGAAATTTTGACGATTAATATTAATCTACCATGGACCTGACTTAATTGAAAGCCAGGTCCCCCTACAAAAAAAGCCGACCGCCAAAATTGCTTGGGGGTCGGTCTTAATTCAACTTTATTGGTTAGCCAATTCTTTGATGCGTTTTTGAACGGTAACTAATTTAGTTTGGTAATCGGTTTTCTTATCTTTTTCTTCTTGAACGATTTTCTCAGGTGCTTTGTTCACAAAGTTGGTATTTCCCAACTTCTTATCCACCCGGTCGATCTCAGCTTGCCATTTATCAGCTTCGCCCTTTAACCGCTTGATTTCATCATCAATATTGATCAACTCAGCTAGAGGTACAAAGATTTCCGCCCCGGTCATAATATCTGTTTTAGCCAGCTTTGGTGCAGCAACGTCTGTCCCGATGGTCAAGGTCTTAGGATGGGCAAACCGTTCGATATATTCTTGGTTGCTCTTTAAAATCTGGGTAATATGATCATTGGCCGTTTTAATCAAAATATCGATTGGTGACGACAATGGGGCATTAACTTCTGAGCGAATATTCCGCACAGAACGGATCACATTGATCAAGACACTCATCTGGTCAACGGCGGCATCGTTATCATAGTCTGCGGTCACACTTGGGTAAGCAGCTAGACTGATGGATTCACCGTCATGGGGCATATCTTGCCAAATCTCTTCGGTAACAAATGGCATGATTGGGTGCATCAAGCGCAGAATTTGATCTAAGACATACGCTAAATTATAGCGCTTGTGGGTCTTAGCAGACTCGGAGGTGCCAGACAGCACTTCTTTGCTCATTTCAATATACCAATCACAGAAATCATTCCAGATGAAATTATAAAGGATCCGACCAGCTTCCCCAAATTCAAAACTATCAAACAAGCGGGTAACATCTTTGATGGTTTTATTCAGACGGGCAAAAATCCATTTATCCGCCAAATCAAAATCAGCCACATTGGGTTTTTCAACTGGTGCTGGGGTATCAGCTAAATTCATCAGTACAAACCGGCTGGCATTCCAAATTTTATTAATGAAATTCCAAGCCGCATCCATCTTATCATAAGAAAAACGGGTGTCTTGCCCAGGCGTGGACCCATTGGATAAGAACCAGCGCAAGGCGTCTGCCCCATACTTGTCGATGACATCCATGGGATCAATCCCATTGCCTAAGGACTTACTCATCTTGCGACCCTGTTCATCCCGAATCAAACCGTGGATCAACACATCTTTAAATGGCCGTTCCCCGGTAAATTCCAACCCTTGGAAAATCATCCGAGCGACCCAAAAAGGAATAATGTCATAGCCGGTCACCAAGGTGTTTGTTGGGTAATAGCGCTTGAAATCCGGGGCATCAGTGTCCGGCCAGCCCATGGTTGAAAATGGCCATAGGGCACTGGAGAACCACGTATCTAACACGTCTGGGTCTTGTTCCCAGTTTTCCGCGTCCTTAGGCGCATCCATGCCCACATAAATTTCACCGGTTTGTTTTTGATACCAGGCTGGGATCCGATGACCCCACCACAATTGCCGAGAAATTACCCAATCATGAATATTTTCCATCCATTGGGTAAAGGTGTTTTCAAACCGTGGCGGTACAAAGTCCACCCGGTCGTCAGTCTTTTGATTGGCCAAGGCGGCATCCGCTAAAGGTTTCATCTTCACGAACCATTGGGTAGACAGTCGGGGTTCAACTTGGGCGTCAGAACGCTCAGAATGGCCCACACTATGGGTGATGGGTTCAATACTCAATAGATAGCCGGCTGCCTTTAAATCAGCGACAATGGCTTTTCTAGCGGCAAACCGATCCATGCCTACATACTTACCAGCATTTTCATTCATCGTGGCATCATCATTCATGATATTGAGCCGTTCTAAATCATGACGATTCCCCACTAAGAAGTCATTGGGGTCATGGGCCGGGGTAATTTTAACGGCCCCCGTCCCGAAGTCCTTATCAACATAATGATCTTCAATAATCTTTAACTTACGGCCAAATAAAGGCAAAATGGCTTCCTTGCCCACCATGTCTTTGTAACGTTCATCCCCAGGATAAACGGCAATGGCCGTATCACCAGGGATGGTTTCAGGTCGGGTCGTAGCAATTTCGATATCCCCAGAACCATCAGCTAAGGGATAGCGGACATGATATAAAGCCCCGGCGTCATCTTTATGGATCACTTCAATATCAGATAGGGCCGTTTTTAACTCCGGATCCCAATTGATGATGTATTCCCCACGATAAATCAAACCCTTGTTGTATAAGTCCACAAAGACTTTGCGCACGGCCTTTGATAACCCATCATCTAAGGTAAACCGTTCTCTGGAATAATCTAGGGATAAGCCTAACTTCGCCCACTGATCTTTAATGGTTTGGGCGAATTCGTCTTTCCATTCCCAAACTTGATCAATAAATTTATCCCGACCTAAGTCATATCTGGAAATGCCTTGTTTACGCAACTTGGCCTCCACTTTGGCCTGGGTGGCAATGCCGGCATGATCCATCCCTGGTAACCAAAGGACATCGTAACCTTGCATGCGTTTTTGCCGGATCAACATGTCTTGCAAAGTCGTATCCCAGGCATGGCCTAAGTGTAACTTCCCAGTCACATTTGGTGGTGGAATAACAATCGAATAGGGTTTGGCTTTTTGATTGCCACTGGGTTTAAAGATGCCCTCTTTTAGCCATGTGTCATAGCGGCCGTCTTCGACTTGTTTTGGATCATATTTTGTAGACATTTTAGTTTCCATAAAAACAAGACACTCCTTTATTTTTGAATGAACAAAAAAGCACTCGCCTATATACATAGGACGAATGCTTTCGCGGTACCACCTAGCTTGGTTATTAAAAACCCAACTCAATTAGATAACGGTCTAATCCCGGGTGAACTTACTCATTTCAGTCCACCAGCTCCCAAGCTACCAGTCATATCTAAAAAAAATAGGGTATGTTTCAGCCAAGCATCCCCTTCTCTAAGCCATCATTTAGACGAACCGCTCTTGATCATTGCATTTTTTTCATTATAAAGCGTCAGCTAGATTTGGTCAACTGCCTCTTGTTGGTAATCTGATAAATAAATCAAGGTCTGCAGTTCTGAAGTTAAATCAATGTAACGCACCGTCATTCCCTCGGGCACATCGAGGCGCTCTGGGGCAAAGTTTAATACTGCCTTGACGCCCGCCCGGCTCAACTGTTGCAATACTTCATTGGCATGGGCGCTGGGGACGGTGGAAATAGCCGTGGTGATTTGATTTTCTTTGATTTTCTGCAGCAGCATGTTCATATCATAAATGGGCACGCCGGTGACAATGGTATCGATCAACTCCGGATTTTTTTCAAAAGCCACGGTGATCTGCAGGTTCGGATTGCGACGAAAATTATTTTTAATTAAAGCCATTCCTAAGCTCCCCACGCCAATTAAAGCGATCTGCTCTAATTGTTTAACGTTTAGAACTTTGGCAAAAGTTTCTTTTAAAAGGTAAATATCATACCCATAGCCACTGCGGCCTAATTCGCCAAAATAAGAGAAATCCCGGCGGATCGTCGCTGATGGTACCTGTACAATTTTACTCAACTCTTGTGATTTGATCCGCTTAACTTGATTACTTTCGAGTATTTGTAAATAGCGATAATACATCGGGATCCGTTCTGCAGTTGCCTTGGGCAATTCTGGTTTATTTTTCATGACAACAGCTCCAGTTTGTATTTTATTTCACACACTATCATATCACAAAGTGAAAGCGCTGACAACGACAACTTTTTGCGTCGTTCCTTACTGCACAAAAAAGACCAATAGCCTGATGGCCATTGACCTTTGTTGATTCAAAAGATTATAGTAATTGTGAAATTTCAGCGGCATCCGCATTTTGACCCAAGAACTTATCCCCCACTTGGACAGTGCTAATCGTTAAGTTAGCCATAGCCTTGTCTTCTAGGGCATCCACATCTAGAGCTTGTTCATAGTGTCTAGTTTTCTCTAAATTAGGATGGGTCTTAGGCTGAGGTGGGGCAAAAATCGTACAGCAATCTTCAAAGGGCTGTACTGAAAGGTCAAACGTATCGATTTTACGGGCAATAGCGATAATTTCATTTTTATCTAACGTAGCCACGGGCCGAATAATCGGGGTGGTGGTCACGTCATTGATGGCGGCCATACTACTCAATGTTTGTGAAGCCACCTGGCCAACCGACTCCCCATTAAAGATAGCCAGGCCATCACGTTGGGCCCGAATTTTATCCGTCAAACGCAACATAAAGCGGCGTTGCACGGTCATTAAATAACCTTCTGGTACCTTTTCTTTGATTTCTTCTTGAATTTCCGTAAATGGCACTTGGATAAAGGTCACTGGCCCGGCATAAGCGGCAACTTTGGCCGTTAATTCTTTGGCCTTCTTCAAAGCATTTTCAGTCGTGTAAGGGGGGCTATAGAAATGGACCATTTCAATGGCCACGCCCCGCTTTAAAGCCAAATAAGCGGCAACTGGGGAATCAATCCCCCCAGATAACATCAACACGGCTTTTCCGGCGGTACCCACCGGGAGACCTAAGGCACCTTGAACCGTCAAATAAGATAAATAAAAACCATCGTGACGGACTTCTACCCGAACTTTTACATCAGGTTGTTTCATCTTCACAACCAAGTCTGGCCGAGCATCAGAAATAAAATCCCCTAACGCTAAATTAATATCATTGGTGTCTAAAGGATATTCGTGGTTAGAACGGCGGGTATTGATTTTAAAGGACATGCCGGCTTTAGGAGCCGCTTCGTTGACCATTTCTAAGGCCACGGCTTTGACCTGCTCAAAGTCAGTGGCTTCGATGCGGATCACGGGTGAATACGTTTGAATCCCAAAAACCCGATCCAAAGCGGTCATGACATCCTTAGCACTTTCGCCATTTAACACGATATGCATCCGATCGCGCTTAGGATGAATCCGAATTGCCGTGAAGGGACGTAGGGCTTTGGTAATATTGCCATTTAAACGACCGATAAAGTCCTTACGGTTCTTCCCCTTCGTTGATAGTTCCCCATAACGGGCCATAATTTCTGTATATTCCATCAATTCAACTCCTCTTGTATTTAGGTACTAGACATATAATTTGGCAAAATGATTATAGATTTCATCAAAGGCTTGGATAAATTCATCCGCCTCTGCTAAGGTGTTTTGGTCATCTAAGCTGACCCGGACGGCGCTTTCGGCAATATGATTGGGAATCGCCATGGCCTTTAAGGTGCTGGATTCCACACCCTTTTTAGAAGAACAGGCGCTGGTGGTGGAAATATAAATCTGCTTTTGCTCAAAGGCATGGACAATTGTTTCCCCGCGAACCCCTGGGATACTAAAGCAAAGAATATGGGGGGCAAAATTTGGAGCATCCGGGGAAAAGATAACCATATTTTCTTTGGTCTGTAAGTGGGCTAGTAACCGCCGTTTAATGGCCAATTGCTGGGCGACTTTCTTGTCTTCATCCGTCAAAACGATTCGCAGGGCTTTGGCCATGGCCGCAATGGCCGGTGTGTTCTCGGTCCCACTACGCATATCTTTTTCTTGACCCCCACCGGTTAATAGGGGTTGAAATACCCGTTTAGACTTGGCATAGACAAAGCCAATGCCCCGGGGCGCATGGAATTTATGCCCGGAGAAACTTAAAAAGTCGATCCGCGGTTCCCGCAATAAGGCGTCAAACCCCTTCCCAATTGCTTGGACCGCATCCACATGAAAATGGATCGTTTGGTGTTTTTCTAAAACCTTGGCAATTTCATGAATAGGCTGGACGGCGCCAATTTCGTTGTTCACCGCCATGATGGACACCAAGATCGTATCCGGGCGAATGGCAGCCGCCAAACTTTCCGGCGACACAAATCCAGCCTTATTCACTGGCAAGTAAGTGACCTCAAAGCCAAGTTTTTCCAATTGTTTCATCGAATTGATCACGGCAGGATGCTCAATTTGCGAGGTGATAATATGTTTACCAAAGGGGGCTTTTTCCATGGCCGTGCCTTTGATCACCCAATTATCCCCTTCAGTACCGCCACTGGTGAAATAAATTTCGCTAGCGTTGACCCCCATCAATTCAGCGACCTGTTGGCGGGACTGCTCCAATAAATCATCAGCCTTTTGTCCCACCGCATGCAAGCTGGAAGGATTGCCAAAAAAATTCTGACTGACCTTCACATACGTATCTAAAACAGAATCTGCCACTTTGGTCGTGGCACTGTTATCAAAATAAATCATCGGCATTCCTCTTCTACGTGCAAATTTACTTACAAATTATAACAAAATGCCGCTAAATAACAAGGCAGAAAATTTCGATACAAAAAACTTGAGCTCAAAAGTACGTTGAGCTCAAGTCTACACTTGCTTAATCTTTAAATTAAAGCATCAGTTTTGTGCTTATAATAACTATCCTCGATCTGTTTATACGCCCCAGGTTCCACCTTTTCGATAACACTACTCACTTTATCTAAGGCAGCGGGATAATCATAATCGATATTAAACAAACGGGTCGCATCACTGACCGCATTGGCCACGTCAGTGTTCTCATTACGATATTTATTGGCATATTGCAACAATTGTTGCCCAATTGAAGCAGCATCGATCAAATCTTCCGTTTGCTGCTTTAATTTATCAATATCATCCGACGTTAAAATCAATTGTTTGGTGATGGCATCTAAATCAATCTTCACTTGATCCAAATCCGTATGTAATTGTTTAATTTCATCGATGACCACATAATAAAAATCTAAATATGGCTTGGGTAACCCGGGCAGGTTAAATTGGGTCACCCGGCGTTTAATATTGCGCATGGCAACTTCAAATTCCTTGAGACTCTCCAAGGCCATCTGCTCGCCTTTATAAAGATCCGCAAGTTTATTGTGAATTTGAATTTGCACAGTTTCAATTTTCTTCAATTCATTGCGATAACGTTTAAAATTGTCCGCAATGATTGAATAAACCGCCCGTTTTTCAGTAATAGCTTGTAAATCTTGATCAAAGGCTCCTTGTAACTCACTAATAGTTTGTTTGTAGTCCGCAGCCGTCTTCAGCTCATCATGATTTAAAATATAGCTTTGGTCTAAATGTTCTAATTCATCCAACAAGTTACTATTTTGATGGGCCGCATGTCCAATAAACTGACTGAGCCGATCTTGTTCAGTTTCAACAAATTGGTGACTGTCGATCTCGGTTTGCATCACTTCATAAATCCGATCAATAGCTTTACTTTGATCTTCATTGCGTTTTTTGGCCGTGGGAATAGCTAATTGAGACAGAATCTGCAGTGTTTGCATCTGGAAGCGGCGCAATTTAGCAATTTCTCCAGGGACATCAAAACCTGGAAATTGATATTGTTGTTTGCGTAAAATATCAAAACCCTTTTGCTGTTCATCCAATTGGCTGGTAAAACTATTGACGATTTGGGCATACAGCGGCCGCACCGAAATCATATTGGCTTCCAGTTCTTTTAGCTGCTTGGCCACGGCTGCCAAAGTCGTTTGCTCTTCTAAAAAGTCGCTGCTATTTTTTTGTTGCTCGGCTTTGTCAAAAGCAGACTCAATAGCCGTCAATTGATTCTCCAACGCCGGTAGTGCCTCCCCAAAGGCAAAAGATTGCGTCAATAACTGTTTTCTCAAGGCATCATATTGCGTTCTAAGCTCGGCAACTTGCCGTTCATTTTCCTTAGCCTTCTCCAATATCTTATCAAAAGCTTCAGACACATCAGCCATTTGTTTTTCGGCATTTCCTAAGGCAGTCTCAACTTTGGTAATATCACGCTTGCTTTGGTAAAAACGCAATAAGGTATTATGGTCTTGCGCTGCCCCAAGATCGTCATTGATTTGATCAAAGGTTTTGGTAGTCAACCCCTGATAGGCCTGGGCCCATTTTTGATAACTGTTTAAACTTCCCCCACTCAGTCCCAAAGCATCGATTTTTTGAATCTTGTCATCTTGTGGGTGGTTCGCCAATTCTAATTGTCTGGCTTCTAAAATTCGAATACGCTTACGATTTGAATTCATCGCAATAAGTATGTAAATATAGATGGCGAAGGCCAAAATTACAATTCCAACCAGAAAATACAACATAAGAAAAGCACATCCTCCAAGACTTAAGTAATAAACATTTGCATAAATATAAAAATCAGATTAAAATCTAGAATAAATTATAACAGATTGTACCGCTTCCTAACATAGCAAAAGCTTTAAAATCCCAATATAAAGGAAATGACTCTATGACAACGACAACACTTTCTATCTTACCAGAACAAATCGATGCCCTTTTGACAGGTGAAACCAATCAAGTTGCCAACTTGGCTAATGCAGCGGCTTTATTGAACCAAAGCCTGGAAAACATTAACTGGGTAGGCTTTTATTTATACGACCCCAGCACAGATAATTTGGACTTAGGGCCTTTTCAAGGCAATGTCGCTTGTATGCATATTCAAAATAACCAAGGCGTTTGTGGCACAGCTTTTTACAACAATGCGCCTTTACGGATTGCCAATGTCCATGAATTTAAAGGCCACATCGCCTGTGACAGTGCCAGCAATTCCGAATTGGTCATCCCCATCAACGTTGACGGCCAACAAATTGGTGTTTTAGACATTGACTCACCGACCTTAGATCGTTTCTCAGCTGCTGATGAACAAGTTTTATCCGCCTTTGTTGCGAAATTAGCAAAACACCTTGCTAGTTAACACGATTTTTGGTACACTAGCCTTTGTGTAAAATAATGCAGCAGTAAACGGCAGGTCCGGCAACAGTTGCTGGCACTACATTTTATGTACTCAATAACGTTCAATTGTGTAACCTTTTGTGCTGCAAAGGCGAAGATTGTAACATCAACTGAACGGCTGCTGAGTTTACGTTTATTATTTTACTCCAATCAAAATTTTGGAGGATACAAATATGTCTCGTTATACAGGTCCAAGCTGGAAATTATCCCGGCGCTTAGGTATCTCATTGTCAGGTACTGGTAAAGAATTAGCTCGTCGTCCTTATGCCCCTGGTGATCATGGTCCTAACAGCCGTCGTAAGACTTCTGAATATGGCTTACAATTAACTGAAAAGCAAAAGTTACGTTGGATGTACGGCTTAAACGAACGTCAATTTAGAAATCTTTTCGTTCGTGCCGGTAAAATTAAAGAAGGTAAGCATGGTGATAACTTCATGAGCTTACTTGAAACACGTTTAGATAACATCGTTTATCGTTTAGGCTTTGCCACAACTCGCCCCCAAGCACGTCAATTGGTCAACCATGGCCATGTGACTGTTGATGGCAAACGGGTGGATATTCCTTCTTATGAATTAAAACCTGGTCAAGTTGTTAGCTTGCGTGAAAAATCTCAAAACTTAGATATCGTTAAAGCAGCATTGGAAGCAACTGTTGCGCGCCCTGCTTTCGTATCTTTTGATGACAACGCTGTTGCTGGTACTTTAGTTCGTTTACCAGAACGTGACGAATTGGAACCAGATATCGACGAATCCTTAGTCGTTGAATTCTACAACAAGATTCTTTAATCTTTTCAATGAAAAGCTGGCAGTTATGCCAGCTTTTTGCTTACTAAAAATGAGGTCCCCTGAAACTTCAAGTTTCGGTGGGACCTCATTTTATCTTAACACCAGATAAAGCTGAAATAACTGTGCCATGGTTTGGTCTAGCAGTTGCTGTTGCTTGTGGCCATCTGAAAATATCTCTGAATCCAGCGGCACCAGGCGGCCAATTAAAAATTCCCCGGCTTTCGTCTTGCTAAATCTTGCTTGAATCCTTTGGAAATTAGCATCTGTAAAGGGTACACTACTAGGTTGGGTGTGATCTTGGGCCAGCATTAACCCGCTGGTAGCCAGATCAGGATAGCGTTTGGGTAACGTCATTAGCTTGGCGGCATGGGCGGGTTTTTCATCCACCTCCGCCAAATAAGCTAGCCAAATGAATAAGGCATTGGGCCACAAGCCAATTTCAAAGTGGGGCAACATTTTATACCCCCGCTTCCCCTCACCGATGGCCAGCCACGTATCTGGCGGTGGGTTCTTATGGCGCCGTAAGTGCTTGGCAATGTGCACATAAAACTGAAACTGACTTTGTTGGGTAAATTGCGTCGCATAGCGGGCACCAATTTGTTCAAACTTAGGATCCACTTGACTGCGGATCAGGGCCAGGCGCCCGGCTAACGTGGGGTCTTTAAATACATCGAAATCCTGTTGATCAATCATTTCACCCCTCCTTGGTGGTTTTTGGGAATAGGCTTTGGATAATCTCTTGGCTCAATTTGCGAGGGGTACCTGCAAAGGGAAAACTATAAGGGATAATACTCACGTCAGCTGCAACATCGGTGACAATTGCTAAATTGTGCCCCGATTGATAGGGCGTATAAATATTAGGAATAACCATGGCCACGTGACCTTGTTGCATATTTAAAGTTTGGGCAATTTGTAAAACCAATTTCTGGTAAGATTGGTCCACTTCTTCATAAACATCAAAACTATCTCCCCCAACCGCCAAATCGGCAATGGCACTTAAAAAGACTTGTTCCCCTCGCTCTGGGATCGTTTGGTAATTCTGTTGGTGTTGGGCTAAAAATGCAGCCGTAGCGGCCGTCTTCGGAATCGTGACTAAGGGCCGTTGCCCCAAACGCCCCCGGCGGTCATCATCATTTTTTTGGTCGATCAAACTCTCAACATCACTTTGCCCATCCCCAACCACATTGGCAGGGACTTGTTCTAATATGGCCAATATATGTTGATCTAAGATATAGAAATCATAGACGGAGCCGGGGATAAAGGCCTTGACCACCACGGTATCGTCATAATCTAGCGCCTCTAAAAAACTGGTGGTAAAAGTGTGTTCATCAATGGGCGTCGTAAATACTTGTTGCGCTGTCTTTGGACCATTTTGCGGCGCAATCACCACGCCGCTCTTTTCAAATCCTGCATGGAATAAATATTTAGCAGCTGTTAAGTCGGTGGCCACAAACCCCTTGGGCACCGCCACTTGAGCGAACCCTAACAAATTGTTCATGGCCTGTTGATCTGCTAAAATCGCCTGGAGTATCAAAGGATTCTTAGCCGTGAGCCGGGCATTGATAATGGCACTTTGTTGCTGACTGCGTAGTTGCAACAATTCACTGTCCCCATCTAAAAAGCGATAATTTAAGCCCGCTTCAATGGCACTGCCAATGAATTGCTGAATTTCTAAGCTTTTATCTGTATAACCCCGTAGTTGGTAGGGCTCCCCGGTCAATATCCGCTGATTCTTGGCAGCCAGTTGCCGGCCAAATTGAAATAGCCCACTTTGGGCAAATTCTAAGGCCAGTTGGGCAGTCGGTGCCTGGGTTTCATTAGCGACTACCTGGGTCATTTTATCCAAAGCAGTTTGATAGTCTGTCTTTGGAAAGAATTTGGTGGCAAATTCCCGCAGTTCTTGTAAATAAGCAGTGATTCGAGTCCGGGCCTGGCTAGGTTGGGTCGGATCTTCATTGGCCACTTGGTAGAAACGTTGGGCAGCTGTCGTCAATTTTTCAGGATCGGTGACCTGTACCACATTAAACAATAAGAACAGCTTCAAAAATTGAACTTGGTAATCGAAAATCCCATCAGCCACGTTGGGTTGAATATCCAAGACTTGCAGATCCAAATACTGGACCCCTTGGTGATAGTCCAAATCCCCTTTTTGCGGTCTTAAAAATAGTGGGGCTTGCAACAACTTAGGCTGGGGTTCACTGGCCGCTTGTCTGAGACTTGCCAGATATGAATCAAAGTCTTGAAACATGTTACAATTAACAAAACGTTTAGCTTGAATAGCCGAACGTTTGACCCCGCTGACCGCTGGCATCGCCATGGGAGCGGCGCCAAAGAAATAAACCAGAATATCTAAATTACTAATTATATTTTGGGCCAAATGCAGATAAACCGCATTTTTAAATGCCGCAAAATCGGGATACTGCTTGGCAGTTTCTGGGGTAAATAATTGGGTCAGCAACTCATCTGACAGTACCAAGCGCACCCTTAACTGGGCAGCTTCATTGGGCGGCACACTGGGTTCATCGGCTAACAAGTCCTGGGGTCGATTGCTAAAAGGCCAAATTATTTGATCTGGTCCTAAATTACGGGCTAAAATCGCATCCAAGGCTTTTAATTGCTGATAGATTTTAGTACTATCTGTAAAGAAATCCGTGATCAAGTGTTGTGTCTGGCCAGCACCTGCTTGAAAATAGACCTGTTGGGCTTTTGGGGCTAGATTTTTGGGGCGCACATTTTGAATCCTTTGTTTCTGCTGGTGCACAGTCACCACATCAAGCACTTTTTCAAAACGCAGATTTGTCTTTGCTAACAAGTCTTGCCCGTGGGCTTCAAGGATCTTCTGGCCAATATCAAACAAAATACTCTCACCTACTTCATATTTTTTCATACCCTATATTATAACTTGCCTCGAAATGGATGTACATGTGTTTTGGGGCTAGATTGGAAGGCGTTATTCTTGCAAAAGCCATTAGCTTACCGGATGCGGCCAACAGACATTAGTGAAGTCGTTGGCCAGCAGCACTTAGTGGGCCCAGGTAAAATTATTTACCGCATGGTCCAAGCCAATATGCTATCTTCAATGATTCTTTACGGACCGCCTGGTATTGGTAAAACCAGTATCGCCAGTGCAATTGCTGGTAGTACCAAATATGCTTTTCGCATGTTAAATGCGGCGGTGAACACTAAAAAAGATCTCCAAATTGTCGCTGAAGAAGCTAAAATGAGCGGCACTGTTATTTTAATGCTAGATGAAATTCATCGCTTAGATAAAACCAAGCAAGATTTTTTATTGCCCCATTTAGAAAGTGGGCGCATTATTTTAATCGGCGCTACCACTGAAAACCCCTATATCAATATATCCCCGGCCATTCGCAGCCGCACCCAAATATTCGAACTACAACCCCTGACAGCTGCTGACATCAAAATAGCGCTTCAGCGGGCCCTGGCTGATAAAACAAAGGGCCTGGGGCAATATCCAGTGACCTTGGCCCCTGAAGCATTAGCCCACTTTACCAGTGCCACCAATGGTGATCTGCGCAGTGCCCTCAATGGCTTGGAACTGGCGGTCTTATCCACCCCCCCTGACCCCACCACCAAACAAATCGAAATCACCCTGCCAATTGCCGAAGAAACCCTACAAAAAAAGGCCTTTTCTCAAGATGGTGATGGCGATGCCCATTATGATGTGATCTCAGCGTTTCAAAAATCGATTCGGGGCAGTGATACAAATGCGGCCCTGCACTACGCCGCCCGCTTGATCGAAGCTGGGGACTTAAAAAGTCTCAACCGCCGCTTATTGGTCATTGCCTATGAGGATATTGGCATGGCCAATCTACCTGCTTGTAGTCGGGTGGTGCAAGCCGTCACTGCCGCTGAAAAATTAGGCCTGCCTGAAGCCCGCATCCCCTTAGCCGACGCCATCATTGAGCTATGTTTATCCCCGAAATCTAATTCGGGAATGACAGCCATCGATAGTGCCTTGAGCGATGTGCAGTCTGGGAAAATCGGCGCGATCCCCGCAGATTTAAGAGATGCCCACTATAAGGGGGCGCAAGCCTTAGGTCGGGGTGTGGGTTATCAATATCCCCACGACTTTAAAGGCGATTTCGTCCCCCAACAATATTTGCCGGATAATTTGCGCCACAAACAGTATTATCAGCCCAAAACCAACGGCAAATATGAACAAGCTTTTAAGCAGCAATATGAGCGCTTACAACGTTTGTTAAAATAGCATTAAAATATAGCCCTTTAGATATCGCTTTCTTGCATGCTGTTATTAATTATGCTACATTAAGGATGTGGTTACTAAGGTGTACGACGTTTCCCACTTATGGTTGACCGATCAAGTAATACTATATTGGGTTGGCTATGCTGTGACGGTGAGTATGCCTTTTCACTAGGAAATGAGCCAAGCAGCTAACCAAACCCACCCTGCTTTATATATCAGCGGGTTCAACACATCGGGAAATTATGCAACGGCACCACTAGTTGCCACATAAAGCTTATGCTTTATAAGGTCGGCACAAAACTTTGTTTTGTGCGCGGCCTTTCTTTTTTACATCTAAATTGAATGCTACTTGATAAAGGAGTTTATTTCGGTGCTTATTTTAACAATCATCATGGTGTTTTTTATGTTATTGGTTTTAACGTTAGCTGTGTATCTGCTTAAACACTTGGACCGGCCTTTCATGAGTTTTAGCCCCCAAGAAAACCCAACGTTGCGTTCCAGCATGCAGATAACCGCTTATCTACTGATTGCCACTTGTGTTCTTGGTGTTATTTTATTATTTTTCCAACAACCAAAGCTTCAGTTGATAACCCTATTACTGGCAAGCTTCATTACCGCTTTTTTTGCTTTAAGAATTTCACAACTATCGTAATAATAAAGGGTTTACATATCATTTTAGGGCTGAATAAAGTACAATATAGGTGTAAACAAAATAAGAGGTGATTTTCATGTTGCAACAGTACAGCAATATTTTAGTCGCAGTTGATGGTTCCTATGAAGCTGAATTAGCCTTTCGAAAAGCCGTTGAGGTTGCCAAACGTAATGGCGCCCATTTATTTTTGATTCATGTCATTGATACCCGGGCTTTCCAGAATGTTTCCAGCTTCGATTCAGCCATGGTTGACCAAGTCACTGAGACTTCAAAGAGCACCATGGAAGAATATGTTAAGACCGCTAAGGATTCCGGTTTAGATGATGTTTCCTATAGCATTGAATATGGTGCGCCCAAGACCATTATCGGCCGTGACTTTCCAAAGGAACATAACATTGACTTGATCATGATTGGGGCAACTGGGTTAAACGCCGTCGAACGCTTATTAATTGGCTCAGTCACCGAGTTCGTTACCCGCTCGTCAACTTGTGATGTTCTAGTGGTTCGTTCTGACTTGGATAACAAACCGGCCTTAGACGTTGTCAACAAACGTAGTACCATTAAAGGCCCTAAAGAAAAATAATTTGAATCATTATTAAAAAACTGTCCCCAAAAACCTAAGTTTTTGGAGGCAGTTTTTTTAAAACCATTGCTTAAGGGCAATGTCATGGTTAAACAACAACCGGGCTAGATCAGTGTGCACCACTTCAGCCATGGCCAGGGCAATCACTTGATCTTTAGCCGTCTGGGGCTGGCCGTAAAAGGCACTCAGCCCGTAGAAAACCGCCAAGAATAAAATGGTCTGTTTGGCCTTGGCGATCTCAATGCCTTGGTCAATATAAGACTTAGCCCCAGCCACATTGCCCGCCTTAAATAAGGCCACGCTTAAAGCATAATCCACAAATAATTTGGTTTCAGCATCCATAAATATCTTACTGTGCCGGGAGTGGACCATGCTTTGCAATTGCTGCACGTAACTGGTTGCCGCATCCAGATCCGTCTTTTGAATATAGGCTAAAATCAAACCGGCAATGGCCACCACATCTTGTTGAATGATACCATTGGCCCGTTGGTTTAACGCCTGGTTAAAGAAAAAAATTGCCTTGTCGCCATCCATTTTAAATAACAAAGAAATTAAACCATTGTACGCATAAATTTGTTTTAATAAAAACCGATCACTGATCTTACCAGCTTTGATACGATCAAGCTGGCCCATTGCGGCTTCAAAGTTGCCCTGGATAATATGCTGACGAACTTCATTGAGTTGATTTCTAATTTCACTTTGCCGCGAGTTCACGATCACGTCGTCAATGTGAATATTAAGTCTTTCACAAAGATTCATCAAAATTCGGATGCTGGGTAATTTGTTTTGCTTTTCAATCAAGCTAATGGTCGCCTGGGTGCAGATGCCTGCTGCTAGTTCCTTTTGGGACAACCCCATAATGCGCCGATAATACCTGATTCGATCACCAACTATCTTCATTTGGTAACCACTCCATTCTAATAAACGTCTTTGCGGCGGCCGGCTTTTGCAAGCGGCGGCCAGCCGGCAGATCTGGATCAATTTTCAATCATCTATATAGCCAAAAGATGAACCCTAAATAACGACTGGTATGGATCTCATCCACAAGGTTATTATAAGCTAGCCCTTTTTAAAAAGCAAAGATTTTGTCATATTATATTATAATTTTTCTAATTTTTGCAAACCATTTTTAAAGTATAGTAAAATGATTATTGAAAGTTAAATAACATATGTTACTTAATACCAGGCATAAAGCTATGATTATCCGTCTGGTTTCATAATAGCCAAACATATGTTGACTATTATTAATAAAAATAATTCAAATATTGATATTAAAGGGTATATAGACCAATTTGTCGACAACATTAATATTTCATTAAAAAAAGACCCAGTTAAGGCAAGGCCTTATACCGGATCTCACTATTTTTAGTAGGTGGTCATGATCTCATTGAGATAGTCTTGAATATTCTCGGGGAAATCACTGCGAATGATCATGGCCTGTAACAGGCGGCTGCGATTATACCAGCGATTCCAAAAGGTTTCGCTTTCCGCAGGTCGAATCATCAATACTTCGGCCTGCCAATCCTTAAGCAGGGTCAAGAAGTATTCGGCGAAGAAAGTATCTTTATTGGCTAAGTAGCTAAAAACTGCCGCTAAGCGATTGTCTTCCCCAAAAACCAGGGCATCATTCATGCGCCGATAACCCTGTAAAATCGTTGTGAGTAAGAATAACTTGTTGGCCCGATTTAAATCAGAAGCCATTAACTCATCAAAGATATTGCCGATATGAGTATACACATGACCCCAGCCCTTTTGTCCAATAAAACCCCGACCATCCCGTTCTAAGACAACGTAGGTGGTAATTCGATCAATAATATCCACTAAGTCTTCTTCTGAAAAAGTATGGTACATAGCTCGGTCAGCGTATAACAGCGCTGATAAAATCAAGACACTAAATGAGCGCTTGAAAATGCCATCGCCCTTTGGTTCTAAGATGTGATAAAACAAAAAGTCCTCAGACAACAAGGTGTTTTTAATGTAATGGAATTGCTTTTCCGTAAAAGCTTGGGCATGGAGTAAATCGTTAAATAAGAAGTAAACCCCTTTATCCCGGACCTGGGGATTGGGCGCAGCCAAGTGACTTAACAAGAAATCTAGATCCGAATCTAAAATCACTGGTTCCCCAGCTTCTTTGACCGTTAAACTGATGGCTTGGATCTTGGCCAAGGCTGCCTTATCGTCCACCGGTAGATCCATGATCGTGGCCGTTTCCAAATAAGGCACTTCATCAAATACCTGGCCAACTTTTAGGGATAAATTATGAAAAATATTGCCCGCTTCAAATTGCAGACGCAATTGATGGATCTTTTTTGAAGTTTTTAAAACAACTTGATGTTCTGTATCCAAAATACAACCTCCCTATTCCTTGGGGTTAAACGGCTGCTAATAAGTCATCAGCAAATTGCCGTAATTTCTTTAAATCGTCAGCGCTGGGATCTTCGTCGATCTTAAGGATTGCACTACCCTTGGTGGCCCCAATTTGTTGAAAGACTTCGTCATAGTAATCTAGCGCCCGGCCAAAATATTTATGTTTAGAGGAACTAGATCCGGTCAAGCCATAAACCTTGCCCTTCAAATCTAATGTCTTTAAATCTTCAAAGAAGTCTTCGGCTTCATCGGGTAATTCACCTTGATGATAAGTATAAGAAACCACCACGTCAATATCATAATTGGCAAAATCTTCGGCATCGGTTTGGGATACTTCACTCATATCCACAATGGCACCCTTTTGCATAAAATATTCATTTAAGAAATTTGCAATCTGTTCATTTCTACCGCTCATACTTGCCCAAACGATTTTAACTGTTGCCATGAAAAATCACTCCTAAATTTTGAATTTATCAAACCCTGACTTGACTTGTCAACCAAGTATCCGTCATCATATATTAAAAAGCATCTAAAAATACAATTACCCGAGGTAACCATGGAAAAAATTAAATTAATCGCCATTGATATCGATGGCACCTTACTAGACGACCAGGGCAAAATCAGCCAAGCCAACATTGCTGCCATCAATGCAGCGACCCAAGCTGGCATCAAAGTCGTATTGGCCTCTGGACGCCCTTTAAGTGGCCTGCGCAAGGCTTTGACCCAATTGGGGTTGTGGGATACCCAACAATACAGTATCGCCAGCAACGGGGCTATTATTCAAGAAAACAAAACGGCCCAAATTCTCAGTGAGAAAACCCTGCCCCTAAGTGCCTTAAAAGAACTCAGCCAATACGCCCAACGCTATGACGTTAATTTAGTGGCTCAAGATCATCAATTTACCTATAACTTTTCTGACCAACCGATTCCTGAGACCAAATCGGAAAGTCAAAAAGTCCATCTTCCCATCAAGCAAGTCCAGTTAGCTGATTTTAAGGCAGATGCCCAATTCATTAAGATCATGTTTTTAGACCAAGTCCCAAAAATCACGGCCCTTATCCCGAAAATGCCAGCGCCTCTTTTTGAAAAGTACACCCTGGTGCACTCTATCCCCGAAGTTTTTGAAGCCATGAATAAAACTGCGGGTAAAGGCGCCGGGCTAAAAGCTTTGAGCCAAACCCTAGCCTTAGACCCAGCGAACCTCATGGCCATAGGTGATCAAGCGAATGATATTTCAATGCTGGATTTTGCCGGCACCGGTATTGCCATGGGGAATGCCATTAATGATGTGAAAGTCCACGCTCAATATATTACCACAACTAATAACGAAAATGGGGTTGCCCATGCCATTAATCTCTTCGCGTTTGGTATTTTTTAAGATTACAAGATAGCTTCAATTAAAATTGCTCGCCTTTGGGGGGCAATTTTTTGGCGCCAAAATAAGCAGCATCATTGTTGATCACGTCAATATCAATGTCTAAATCCAAGCGTTTGTCGGGGTAGACCTCTAAAATGACATTTTTATCAGTGATAAAACGGACGATCCCCAAACAGTTTTCGGCCAAGTAATCATAAAGCCGCCCGGCGCTATAAGTCCCCCGGATCACGGTATAAGGGCTGTTGGCCACATAGCCCACCTTCCCTAGTAGGGGTAAAATCACCGCGATTGCTTCATCATCATGATGGTTGCGCACATCTTTGATCAAACTAACTTTTGTGCCTAATGCAAAGGGTTTTAACTCAAAATAATAATTGGTCCCCGTCACCGTGACGAACACCTGTGAATCCGCTTTTAATTCAGTCATCGTTCTCCCTCCAGTCTAGTTAATATTGTACCATGTGACGCATCAAAAAAGCTTTCAAAACGTGCCTGGGCACGTCTTGGAGAATGATATAACAACGTTTCTTCTTTGCAACGTCAGGAAAACCAATGAGCTTTAAATATTTTGTGGTAAGCTGGGGCAACTAAAATCAGGTGGTCAAAACTTCATAATGGGAAATTAAATATTTTACATGTTTTTTATTTAAAAATATGAAGTTATTTAAGCTGTGTGATATAATCAATTTTGGGTTTTGATTCCCATTTTATTTTAGATTGCTCTACGGTGACTGCTCCCATTATAAGCTGTCACCAAAGTACCCGTCATGGTAAAGACGGGTATTTTATTTTACAAAAAAGGGACCCACCCCGCATATTGGGATAGGTCATTTTTGCTTATAATACAACTTAAAATTTGTTAATTGGAAACAAACTACCAATGTTGACGACTACGTGATTTGTCATTTTTTAATTTGAAAAAGATTGCATTAGCGTTGCCCTACAATGCGTACATAAATGGCACTTCGCCAATTGCTTACGGTGTTGTTGTCTTAGATTTTTTTCTATCTAATTCTAGAACAGTTTGAACAAATTCATCATCTTTCTTCTGCTCTTCCTCGGTCAACTTTCGACCTTTTTTGACAATTTCTCCACTGAGAGGCTGATACCACTTTTTGTTTGAATAGGGTTTCTGATTACGCAACTATCTCGACCTCCATTATTGATTTGTCATCCATTATATAACGACCCATGACCTTAAATACAGTATCCCGTTTAATATAGACTTACAGAAAACGCCTACCAGACTGCCTGAATTATCAAACGTTGGCCTAAAAAAAGAGCCATCTCAAAGTTCTTATGGGATACAAGAACTTGAAACGGCCCAAAGGTAAATTTTAACATTATATGGCAACGTTGTGGCAACAGGCAAATGGCATAGCCAAGAACCCCATGATGCAAAGGCTAGCCAACCGACCCTTCCATTTCGTAGGAGATCAGTCGATTTAATTCAACGGCATATTCCATTGGTAATTCCTTGGTAAATGGTTCAACGAAGCCCATGATGATCATTTCAGTGGCTTTTTCTTCAGAGATCCCCCGACTCATCAAGTAGTAGAGTTGTTCTTCAGAAATCTTGGACACTTTGGCTTCGTGTTCCATGGAGACATTGCCATTCATGACTTGGTTATATGGAATCGTATCAGAACTAGATTTTTCATCCATAATGATCGTGTCACATTCAACGTGGGCAAAGGAACCATCGCTCTTGCGGCCAAAACGCACCGTCCCTCGATAATCCACAGCCCCGCCATCTTTGGCAATGGACTTAGACACAATGGAACTGGAGGTGTCTGGAGCGTTATGGATCATCCGCGCCCCGGCATCTTGGTCAACGCCCTCACCGGCAACGGCAATGGATAGCATGGTACCATGGGCACCGCGACCATTCAGATAAACACTTGGGTATTTCATGGTGATCTTAGAACCTAGGTTGCCATCGATCCACTCCATTGTGCCATTTTCCAGCGCCTGAGCCCGTTTTGTTTCAAGACTGTAAACGTTATTGGACCAGTTTTGAATGGTCGTATAGCGACAATAGGCGTCTTTTAAGACGTTTACTTCAACGACTGCGGCATGCAAACTGTCTGAAGAATAGTTTGGTGCGGTACAACCTTCCACGTAGTTGATACTGCCGCCTTCATCAACGACGATCAATGTACGTTCGAATTGACCAGAATTTTCCGCATTGATTCTGAAATAAGCTTGGATCGGTGTATCGGTTTTAACGCCTTTAGGCACATAGATAAAGGTGCCCCCAGACCAAACGGCGGAATTTAAAGCAGAGAACTTGTTGTCACTAGGTGGCACCAATTTACCCCAATACTTTTTAACCAAATCTGGATATTCCTTTAAGGCTGTATCCATATCAGTGAAGATGATCCCTAACTTAGAGAATTCATCCCGCATATTGTGATAAACCACTTCAGATTCATATTGGGCTGACGAACCAGCTAAATATTTCCGTTCAGCTTCAGGAACCCCTAAACGTTCAAAGGTATCCTTGATCTTTTCAGGGACATCATCCCAATCCCGATATTGTTTATCGGTTGCCGTTTGGAAATATAACATGTTGTCCAAATCCAACCCAGATAAATCTGGTCCGAAGTCAGGCATTGGCATCTTTTTATAAATTTCATAAGACTTCAAGCGGAAGTCAAGCATCCACTTGGGTTCTTTTTTATGGGCGGAAATCTTACGGACGATATCCTCCGTTAAACCACGACCAGTGGAAAAAACGGGTTTGACATCATCGCTAAAACCATAGTCGTAGTCATCAATCGTTGGGACTGAGGACATCAACTCTTCATTGTTTTTCGTATTTTTAGTCTCGGTCATTAACATTGTCCTCCTTAGGGTCACTTGCATGTAAGCTGGCAACTTGGGCGACATGGTCATCGGCAGCTAAGGCTTTATGCAACGCCTTCCAAGCTAACATAGCGCATTTGATCCGGGCTGGGAATTGTTTGACCCCTTCTAAAACAGCGGCGTCTCCCAAGACATCTGTATCCACAGACTTGTCCCCGACGATCAGTTCAGAAAAGACTTCAACCATATCATCAGCTTCTTGGGCTTTTTTGCCCACAACAGCGTCAGTCATCATGCTGGCTGATGCTTGAGAAATGGTACAGCCAGAACCTGAAAAGGCGATATCTTTAATGCGGTCATCATCATCCATTTGAATTTGTAATTGCAACACATCCCCACAAGTGGGGTTACGTAACTCAATATCATTGGTGGCATCACTTAAATGGCCATGATGATGGGGATGTTCAGAATGATCCAAAATAACTTGGCGGTATAAATTATCTAGTTTAGACAGTGCCATGTTTGAAGAACTCCTTTGCAGCTAAGATCGCCTCAACTAGGCGATCCGCATCATTTGAATCGTTATAAAAGTAAAAACTTGCCCGGGCGGTTGCCGGCACGTTTAAATATTTCATTAAAGGTTGCGCACAGTGATGGCCTGCTCGAACCGCAACACCCTCCATATCCAGCGCTGTGGCTAAATCATGGGGATGAAGACCTTTGAGGTTAAAGGCGATGACCCCAGTGTGCTTGCTGGGATCTTTAGGGCCATAAATCTCTAAGTCATCAATGGCTAATAACTTAGGTAAGACATAATTCACAATATCTTGTTCGTGCTTTTCGATTTGATCCATCCCAATCTCGGATAAATAATCAATGGCAGCTCCTAAGCCAATGGCCCCAGAAATATCTGGTGTCCCAGCTTCAAACTTCCATGGTAATTCTTTCCAAGAACTTTCGTACAGGTCAACAAAATCAATCATCTCACCGCCGAACTCAATGGGTGGCATCGCCTCCAAGAGACTGGTTTTACCATATAATACACCAATACCGGTGGGACCCAACATTTTATGCCCAGAAAAGGCATAAAAATCAACATCTAAATCTTGGACATCGATGGGCATATGGGGTACAGACTGTGCTCCGTCCCCCACCATAATAGCACCATGTTGGTGGGCAATGCTAGCTAACTGCTTGATGGGGTTCACAACCCCCAAAACGTTGGAGACATGGGCGATGGAGACGATCTTAGTTTTGTCGGTAATTTGCTTTTTAGCATCCGCCATATCTAAGGTGCCGTCTTCATTCATACCAATATATTTCAACACGGCTTTTTTACGCAGGGCTAATTGTTGCCAAGGCACCAGGTTGCTATGGTGTTCCATATAGGAGATGACGATTTCGTCCCCTTCATGGATCGTTGCTTCCCCATAACTGGCTGCGATCCAGTTTAAGCTTTGGGTCGTGCCGCGGGTGAATAAGATATTCTTCTTATCCCCAGCATTGATGAAGTCAGCAACTTTTTGCCGGGCAGCTTCAAATTGTTCCGTCGCCCGTTCAGCCAAAGTATGCACACCCCGATGGACGTTGGCATTATCATGATAATAATAATGATCTAAAGCTTCCACCACGGCTTTTGGCTTTTGCGTGGTGGCCGCATTATCTAAATAAACTAATTGTTCATCGTTGACCTTTTGATCTAAGATGGGAAAATCTGCTTTAATCGTTTTCAGTTGTTTGACCATCACGTAACTTCCTCTCAATTGTAGCGGTTAATTGCTCCCGGGCAGCTTTCACAGGGATCGCCATTAACACAGACCCCAAGAAGCCGCGAATCACGAGACGCTCAGCCGTCGCTTTATCAATCCCACGACTCATGAGGTAATACATTTGTTGCTCGTCTACCCGACCCACAGAAGCCGCATGGCCAGCCATGACATCATTTTCGTCGATCAGCAAAATTGGATTAGCATCCCCAATGGCGCGGTTAGATAACATCAATACCCGACTTTCTTGTTGGGCATCAGAGCCTCTAGCCCCTTTGACGATATGACCCACGCCATTAAAGGTCAAAGTGGCTCTTTCCAGGATAACCCCGTGTTGTAAAATGTTCCCAATGGTCTTTTTACCGTAGTTGGTAACTCGGGTTTCAATACCTTGAACTTGTCGACCTGTGGCAATGGCCACCACGTTGACTTCGGCATGGGAGCCTCTGCCCTTTAATTCGGAATCGAAATCACTGATGATGTTCCCATTATTCATGGCACCAATGGCCCAATCAATTTGGGCATCATTCATCAAGTAACCCCGGCGATTTAAATAAGTGGTGCTCGTAGCACTGAGTTCATCAACAGCTGAGAAATGCACATGACTATTGTCTTTGGCAATCACTTCAGCCAAGATATTGGCCACATTTGGCGTGTCCCCAACAGTTTGATAGTTCTCCAGGTAAGTGACTTCACTACCTTCATCGGCAATTAACAACAAATGATGGACAAAGTCTTGTTTTTGCGTACTATCTTGGAAATAAAAGCCCTGCAACGGTTTTTTAATGACCACGTTTTTAGGCACGTAGACAAAAGCACCATTGTTCATCAAGGCCGCATGGAACGCCGTCAATTTATTGGCATCAGCAGTGATCGCTAGCTGCATATAATATTGTTTGAGCAATTCAGGATATTTTTGTTCAGCCGTGAAAATGTCGGTGAAGACAACGCCTTGTTGGGCCAATTCAGGGTCTAACTGCGTTTTGGTGGTGTTTTTACCAAACTGAATCAAAACCCCAGCAGCATCGTCATGGAACATTTCAATATCGTCTAATAATTTAGGATCTGAATCAACACCTGTTAATTCTTGCGTGTTGGTCAAAGGCCAGTTGCGATAATTCATCCGTTCAAATTGAGGGAATTCCAAGTCATCAAAGCGACTCAAAGCTGTTTGACGAATTTGCGTCATCCAGGCTGGTTCACCATGGGCTTTAGAAAAGGCTGTTACCTGCTCTGGATCAATCGGCAATGTGGTAGCTAACTTCATGGCTATCCCTCCTTTGTCGTACTAGTACTAAGATGATCATCCACCAATGGGACATCGATGCCTAATTCATCACGCAACCCAGCGTAACCTTCGTCTTCCAATTTTTGAGCTAAGTCAGCGCCACCAGTCTTCACAACCCGGCCATCCATGATCACATGAACGACATCTGGGACGATGTAGTTTAACAAGCGTTGGTAGTGGGTAATGATCAACGCGCCAAAGTTGTCGCCACGCATGGAATTCACACCTTTGGCAACGACTTTCATAGCATCGATATCCAAGCCAGAATCAATTTCATCTAAAATTGCAAATGATGGTTGAATCATCATTAATTGTAAAATTTCGTTACGTTTCTTTTCACCACCGGAGAAGCCTTGGTTTAAATAACGCTCAGCCATGTCTTCATCCATATCTAAAATTTTCATATTTTTATCTAAGAATTTCAAGAATTCCATGACTGAAATCTGATGGTCATCATCGCGCCGGGCATTGATAGCTGCCCGCAAGAATTCAGCATTGGTGACCCCAGCAATTTCAGCAGGATATTGCATTGCTAAAAATAAACCGGCCCGGGCCCGTTCATCAACTGGCATGTTTAAAATACTTTTACCATCTAATAAAATATCCCCATCAGTCACATGATAAGTGGGATTGCCCATGATTGTTTCGGACAAAGTTGACTTACCAGTCCCGTTAGGACCCATGATGGCATGGATTTCACCAGTGGACATTGTTAAGTTAACGCCTTTTAGGATTTCTTGATGACCTTCTTCTTGCGTGTCGATAGCGACGTGAAGATTTTTGACTTCTAGTGTAGACATATTTATGCAAACCTCCAATAGGTAATTTAAAAACAAAATGATAACTTCATTCTATGCTAAATGAGAACGATTTTCAATCAATTTAGAATGATTATTGGCACTCTAAAGAAAAATTAGGATACCAAAAAAACAGTTTGCAGATTTCTTCACGAAATCGCAAGCTGTTTTCTGAAAGTCAAACCTTATTTAACTGGTAAAACGGCGCCATTATACTTTTCTTTGATCCAGTTTTGGGTACTCTTAGAAGTTAAGGCTTTCATTAACTTCTTAATGGCTGGTTTATTTTGATCACCTTTCCGAACAGCAATAATGTTGGCATAAGGTGAAGAGCTCTTTTCAAGAGCAATGGCATCTTTAGTTGGGTTCAAATCAGCCCCAACGGCATAGTTGGCATTGATGGCAATTAAGGTACCTTCATTGTTCTTAAGCAATTCAGGCATTAATTTAGGTTCATAAGAATACTTGAATTTTAACTTCTTAGGGTTTTTGGCAATATCATTAAAGGTAGCAGAAGTGATTTTCACGCCTTTTTTCAAGGTGATCAACTTAGCATCTTTTAAGATAGTCAAAATCCGACCGTAATCTGGTTTATTGTTACTTACTAAGACAGTTGAACCGGTTTTAACTTGGGATAATTTTTTGACTTGTTTAGAATAAATCCCAATTGGTTCAATATGGACCGTGCCAGCACTGACGATGTCGGTGTTATTCTTCTTGTTGTAATCATTTAAGAAGGGCACGTGTTGGAAATAGTTGGCATCTAATTCTTTAGCCGTCAAAGCCCGGTTAGGCATGACATAATCGGTAAATTTTTTGACGACTAAGTTGATCCCCTCTTTTTTAAGCTGGGGTTTCACATGTTCCAAAATTTGGGCATGGGGCACTGGGGAAGCCCCAACAGTTAATGTGGTAGCGGCTTGGGCTTTTTGACCCCCAACTGCTAGTAACACCGCTGCACCCAAAGCAGCTAATGTAAAGCCAATAGACTTCTTGAAATTCTTCATTACAGATAACCTCCAAAAAATATTTATAATTAGGCAATCGCCCTTTTATCAATTTTACGTACGGCAAAATCACCAATCGCTTGGAAAATAAATACCACGATCAAGATAACCACTGTCGCGGTCAAGGTCACCGCGTTTTGATTGGCTTGAAACCCATCTTGGTAAGCTAAGTTCCCTAAACCACCGGCCCCAATGACCCCGGCCATGGCGGTATAACCAATTAAGGAAATCCCGGTGACGGTAATCCCAGAGACAATGGCTGGTAAGCTTTCTGGGATCAAAACCTTCCACATGATTTGCAGGCGGCTGGCCCCCATGGCTTCGGCAGCTTCAATGACGCCGGCATCAATTTCATGAAACCCAATTTCCACCATCCGGGCATAAAACGGGGCGGCGGAAATAATCAGGGATGGAATGGCCGCTCTAGGTCCAATAATCGTGCCTGTCATCTTCTTGGTCAGGGGAATCAGTAGCACAATTAGAATAATGAATGGAATAGATCGGAAAATATTGACAAAAATGGCCGTCAGCTTATTGAGGATCACTGAACCTGCGGTGTGCTTACCGGTGGTTTCAAAGAGTAATAAGCCTAAAATGATACCAAATATAAACACAAACACCAAAGATAACAGGGTCATCCAGACCGTTTCCACCGTGGCGCTCCAAAGGTTGTTCCAATTAACTTGGGAAAAATTAAAGTAAGATGCAAAACTATTGGGATCACGCATTACGAATCACCTCCGTATCCACCCGCATGGTGTTCAAGAAGGCCACACCTTGCGTTAATAGGTCCTGCTTGCCAACCAATTGCAAGTATAGATTACCCAAGGCCCCGCCTTGGGTTTGATGAATATTACCTTCGATAATATTCAATTCTATTTCTGGGAATCGTTTAAGCATTTCTGAAATAATTGGTAACTTGGCTTGTTCCCCATGGAAGGTCAACTTCAAGATCAAGCCATCAGGGACTTGTGCCAAGAGCTGACTGACAATAACCTTGGTGTCGTCTTTTTCGGGATTGACCTCCTCTTGAACAAACTCTTTGGTCAGATCAGCTTGGGGATGGCGGAAAATATCCAAGACCGCCCCTTGCTCAACGATTCTCCCCGTGTCCATCACCGCCATGTTTTGGCAGATTTTTCGGACCACGTGCATTTCGTGGGTGATCACCACCATGGTAATGTGCAACTGCTGGTTGATTTTTAACAATAACTCTAATACTTCTTCAGTGGTCGCCGGATCCAAGGCACTGGTGGCTTCATCACAAAGTAAGATCTTCGGATCATTGGCTAGCGCCCGGGCAATCCCTACCCGTTGTTTTTGGCCCCCAGACAGTTCGGAAGGATAGGCTGTTTCTCTGCCCTTCAAGCCAACTAAATCAATCAACTCATCGGCTTTTTGCTGCCGCTGGCCTTTATTTAACCCCTTCAACTCTAGGGGTAGTTCAATATTGTCACGGACAGTGCGGGACCACAGTAAGTTAAAATGTTGGAAGATCATGCCAATATTTTGCCGCATGGTCCGTAAGGCCTTGCCGTTTAGCGTTGTCATGTCAACATCATCAATGTAAACGGAACCTGACGTTGGCCGTTCCAGATTATTAATGAGACGGACTAAAGTACTCTTACCGGCCCCAGAATAGCCCACGATCCCAAAAATCTCGCTATCTTGAATCTTCAAGGACACGTGATCAACGGCATTAATGGTATTCTGCCGGGTATGATAAATCTTGCTAACATCTTTAAATTCAATCAAATGATCACTTCCTTAACATAATAGAATAAAATAAAAAACGCCCTCAGTATAAGGACGTTTTCACGTGGTACCACCTTGTTTTGTTAAATTCTTACAAATCTAACCTCAAGAACTCTAGGAGTTCTCCGATAACGGCGGCACCGCAATGAGTTCATCTCAACTCGCCCATTGATACTCCCAGACCATTTTCAGTTTGGCTTTTTGATTTCCTTGCACCCAGCGGAAACTCTCTAAGCAAAAATCCATAACTTACTCATCTGTTCATTGTATTTGTATTCAAAATCTCATAACTAAGATGATAGCCAATGTTACGTTTACTGTCAACTAATTTAGTCTACTAACACATCAGCAATCCAATTATCCTGATGATTTTGGCTATTCATGAGCTCAGGATCATCAGAAATTGCCGTATGCACGGCGAATACTTTGCCGGCAACTGGTGTGGGCAAGTCTAAAACAGCCTTTTCTGCTTCCACAGCCACCAAAGTATCGCCCAGGGCCAATTCACCAGTCATTGGCAGTTCCACAAACTTAACGCGGCCCAGTTCATCCTGGGCTTCTGGGGTCAATCCTAAGCGAATTTTGTTAGGTTCAAGTTGTGCTTGCCAAAAATATTTTGTTTCTTTAAAGGCCACAGTCAAACACCTCTATCTGAAGTTTTCATTGGTACTAAACATGTAACTCTTGGAGTGATAGCGCATTGACATGATCAAGCCCACCCCTATCATATTCCCCAACAGGGCTGAACCCCCTTGGGAAATAAATGGCAATGGAATCCCGGTCAGTGGCAATAGGCCAATGCACATGCCAATGTTTTCAAACACGTGGAATAAAATCATCATAATGACCCCAGTGGAAATATAGGCATAAAATTCATTTTTAGTGTCTACGATGACCCGAATCATTTGATAGATCAATAGAAAATACAACAGAACTAATAAACAGCCACCCACAAACCCAAAGTTTTCCCCAATGACGGAAAAAATCATATCGGATTCGCGGACGGGCACATAAACGGTAGAGTGGTTAAACCCCTTACCAGCCAATTGGCCAGATCCAATGGCTTTCATACTTTGCCATAATTGATAGCCTTGGTTAGTAGTGTTTTGCGAGGGATTCAGCCAACTATCGATTCGATCGAATTGATAAGCATGGAACCCGACTTTACCTAACAAAGCCCGACCCCAAGTGGTGCGGACCAAGGTGATCAAAGTTGCACCGATCACCACAAAGGCTGAGATAAATGGTAGCAAGATTTTCCAAGTTACCCCAGAAACCAATAACACGCCGCCAAAAATCGCGAAGAAGACCAACATGGTCCCAAAGTCATTTTGCAGTTTCAATAACACCGCCACCGGCAATAACACACAGACCATTTTCCCAATCAACAGCCAGTCATATCTGGGGGTGTGTTGGTTATATTGGCTATTGTGTCGGTTAACGGTTCGCGCCAGCATTAAAATAAATGCTGGCTTCATCACTTCTGAGGGCTGAAAGGTCAGTGGCCCCAGTGCAAACCAACTCTTAGCCCCAGTTTGGGCGAAGTAAGAGCGGCTATACAGGAACAAAACCGCAACCAACAAGAATAGTCCCAAACCATAAGCATAAGGGGCCACGCGCCAGAGCTGTTCCGTATCAAACTGCATAATAATAATGACCGCAATCGCCCCAAGTGCATACCATAGTGCCTGAATCACAACTTGGCGCATGGGACTGCCGGCAGATGAATCATGGCTGATCGCCACATATAAAGATACCAGCCCAATTAACGACAGCAGCATTACCGTTAAGATAATACCATAATCGATTCTAGATGAGCCATCAGTGTCTTCTCTCATTGTATCAACACTCCTTGTGCCTATCTATGATATAAATTATAGGTCATCAACAATTCGTTAATGGCATCATCTAAAGTTTTGAAATGTTTTTCAGGTAAATCCTGAAATTGCGTGATAAAGCGTTGGGCGCTTTCTTCAGTGATCGTCCCAATGGTTTGGGTGCCAATCACAACTTCATACCCAGCCTTATCACCAATTTTGGTTTCATTGACAGAAACTTTGACATTTTGTTCTTTCTTACGCATAAAATCTCCTTAATTATGTTTGTAAAACTTGTTGGCGATGATTTCATCCACATAATTCTCAGGATGCGGGTTGCGCCGCAAAGTAAAGAAATCCGGTACTGGATCTACACCACCGTGGACAAAAGGATTGCACCGGAAAATGCGGGCGATCCCCATGATACTGCCTTTAATGACCCCATGCTTTTTTAAGGCCGTTAGCATGTAGTTAGAACACGTGGGGTAATAACGACAGCTTGGCGGAAATAGGGGTGAAATAAAGCGCTGATAAAAGTGCACCAAATAAATCAGAATTTGTTTCATTTTGATGCCACCTCCCATCTAACGGAAGAAACTGAAAATATGCAGCCAAGTGCTGGGTAAAAAGACCCGCAATGGATTGCCACCGCCAAGTTTAAAGCCAATCATGGCACCGATGATCAACAGGATAAAGGCCACTAAAACCAGCAATAAAATCCGCTTTAAGACCCAACGGACATATTGCTTATGTTCTTCATCCACTTCATTTAAAACATGCTGTTGACCGGAACGTTTTTCTGCCATTTTATCACATCCTATCAGCGTGGTTTTTTAACCTTGGCCATATGTGTCAATAAGATGCCAGTCCCTAAGGCCACGGAATCTAACGGTTCGTCAGCTAGCAAAACTGGCACTTGTAAGTTCTCGGCAAACAAGCGGTCGATCCCCTTTAACAACGCCCCACCACCGGTAATCATAATACCATGATCGATGATGTCCGCTGACAATTCAGGGGGTGTTTGTTCCAAGACACTCTTCGCAGCGGCAATAATCGCCTCCAGTGTATCATGCAAGGCCCCTTCAACTTCTTCAGCAGTGACTTCAACTTCCTTAGGTAAGCCAGAAACCATGTCCCGACCCCGGACAGATAATTTAGCGTCAGGATCAGGTTCAAAGGCAGAGCCAATTTCCTTTTTAATCATTTCTGCAGTGTGATCCCCAATTAATAAGCCATGATTTTGCTTCACGTAATTAGAGACATTTTGGTCCATCTTATCCCCTGCTAAGCGCAAAGATTGGCTAGTCACTACTTCACCCATGGATAAGACCGCAATATCACTGGTGCCACCACCAATATCAATAACCATATTACCTTGGGGTTTGAAAATATCTAACCCAGCCCCAACAGCGGCAACTTTAGGTTCAAATTCCAAATAAACATTGCGACCACCAGATGCTTCAGCGGCTTCAATGATTGCTTTTTGTTCAATAGATGTTGTATTTGTAGGTGCACAAATCAAAATATCTGGTTTTGATAAGATACCTTTTACGTTTAATTTGTTAATAAAATAAGATAACATTTCTTCAGTCACATCAAAGTCAGCAATTACACCGTCTTTGAGCGGACGAATTGCCCGAATATTACCGGGTGTCCGGCCTACCATACGGTAAGCATCAGAACCGACTGCCAATACTTTGCCATCAGACATATTGATGGCCACCACAGACGGCTCGTTTAAAACGATACCTTTTCCTTGAACATTGATCAAAACATTTGCTGTACCTAAATCAATGCCGATACCCTTAGCCATGCTTGTTCCCCTCTCGTCGTTCGAATACGTTCACGTTGGTTGATTATAGCATATTCCCGCTCACTTTAAAATGCGGTCAATAAGCCCTAAGCTTTTATTATACTCTATTCCCCTTTAAAAGGGGACGGGAATTCGTTAACTGAAAATATAAATGAAACTATGGGCTTGATCCACCAGATTCAAAAAGAATTGACTGACATTATAGCCAATGGCAATGGCCACAAAAGCCAGGATCAATTGAGCCTGGGGAACGTGTTCCCTTTTAATGATCTGATCAAATCGCAGGGCGCGAATACCCCAAAAGGTCAGCACGATAAAAAACATATGACTCAAAACGGTATAGAGTGCCTGTAGTCCCATGAACTTCAAAATTTATTGCCTCCATTTTGCTGCATTTATTTATATTTTGGCACATAAAAAGGCCGAAGACAAAACAAAGTTCGTCTTCGACCAATATATCATAAACGTATGAAGTTATTGTGATTGATGCCCAGAAACTGAGATACGGTTGACCGCCCGGCGTAAAGCAACCTGCGCCCGTAGCATTTCATCAGTATCATTGTGACTTTGAGCAGTTTTAATTTTCTCTTCAGCCCGTGCTTTAGCCCGTTGTGCCCGGCGTAAGTCAATATCCTTCGCCCGTTCAGCAGAATCGGCGGTGATAGAAGCTTGATTGTTGCTCACTTCTAAAAAGCCACCATTCACTGCAATAGAGTCCATGTGGTTTTCATCGACCCGGTGGACCCGAACTTCAGAAATCTTTAAAGGCGCAATGATAGCTTCGTGATTGGCCATAATACCCAAATCACCATCAATGGCCTTGACCACTAGCAGATGGGCATGGTGGGAATAAACCACGCCATCTGGGGTCACAATATTCACGGTTAAAACTTGACCTTGATCATTTTCCGCCATATCAGCTAACCCCCTTAGGCATTAGCAGCTTTAGCGTCTGCAGTATCGTCAGCAGTTTTAGTATCAGCATCGCCGCCAAAGCCCATTTTCTTGGCTTTTTCAACGACTTCTTCAATTTTACCAACTGACCGGAAAGCATCTTCTGGTAAGTCATCATATTTCCCGTCTAAAATTTCAGCGAAGCCCTTAACTGTATCACCAACAGTTACATAAGAACCTGGTTGGCCGGTAAATTGTTCGGCAACACTAAAGTTTTGGGACAAGAAGAATTGAATCTTCCGGGCCCGGGAAACGATCATCTTTTCTTCGTCGGATAATTCATCCATCCCTAAGATAGAGATGATATCTTGCAATTCACGGTAACGTTGCAACACGTGTTGCACTTCAGTGGCAACACGATAATGTTCGTCCCCAACGATTTCTGGATCCAAGGCACTGGAAGAAGATTCCAAAGGATCAACGGCTGGGTAGATCCCTTGTTCTGTCAAACTACGTTCCAAGTTGGTTGTGGCATCCAAATGGGCGAAAGTCGTGGCAGGGGCTGGATCGGTATAGTCATCGGCTGGGACATAAACGGCTTGAATAGACGTTACAGAACCCTTTTTAGTCGATGTGATCCGTTCTTGCAACTGACCCATTTCAGTAGCCAGGGTTGGCTGGTAACCAACGGCTGATGGCATCCGGCCTAATAAGGCAGATACTTCAGAGCCGGCCTGAGTGAACCGGAAGATGTTGTCAATGAATAACAGCACATCTTGGCCTTCAACATCACGGAAGTATTCCGCAATCGTTAACCCAGTCAAGGCTACCCGCATCCGGGCACCAGGAGGTTCGTTCATCTGACCGAACACCATGGCGGTCTTTTCCAAGACCCCAGAAGCCTTCATTTCAAAGTACAAGTCATTCCCTTCACGGGTCCGTTCACCAACACCGGTAAATACGGAAATACCACCATGTTCTTGGGCGATATTATGGATTAATTCCTGAATTAAAACGGTCTTACCAACACCGGCACCACCGAATAATCCGACTTTCCCACCTCGTAAATAAGGTTCTAGTAAGTCAATAACTTTGATCCCAGTTTCCAAAACTTCAGAACTTGGGTTTAAATCTTCAAATTTAGGAGCTTCCTTATGAATGTTATCCCGCCGAAAATCAGCTGGGAATTCTTCGCCACCATCGATCGGTTCACCTAAGACGTTAAATACCCGGCCTAGGGTCTCTTTGCCGACTGGCACTGAAATTGAAGCACCGGTATTTTCTACAGCAGTACCCCGTTGCAGGCCGTCGGTTGAATCCATGGCGATCGTTCTCAATACACCATCACCCATTTCAAGGGCAACTTCAAGGACAATTTCATTGCCATTAAAGTTTTTTACTTTTAAGGCGTTGTTGATATCAGGCAAATTACCATCTAATGGGAATTGCACATCGACAACTGGTCCAATTACTTGAACAATTTCGCCTTGAGAACTCATATGGTCACTCTCCTTTCTATTATTTATTATTCGAGTGCTGCTGCACCACCGACAATTTCGGTGATTTCAGTAGTAATCTTAGATTGACGTGCACGGTTATATCGAATTGATAATTTGCTGATCAAATCATCTGCATTATCAGAAGCACTCTTCATTGCTGTTGTGGAACTAGCATGCTCACTGGTTTTGGCGTCAATAATGGCCCCGTAAATCAGACTTTCAGCATACTGTGGCAAAATAGCAGTCAGTGCTTCTTCAGGTGAAGGATCGGCAATATAATCGATGTTTTCTTCAACTTCTGAAGTATCTAAATCAGTGATGGGCAACATCTTTTCAACCCGAAAAGCAGAACTTAATGAGTTGATGAAGTGGTTGTAACAAACATAAAGTTCATCAAACACACCCGCATCATACATGGAGACAATCATCTTCACGATTTCAGCAACTTCTTTAAACGTCGGGATATCACTAACCCCACGGTATTCGTAAGAAACATTCATGTTTCTTGCCTTAAAGAAATCGGCCCCCATCCCACCAATGGCAATTAAACAATACTTGTCCGGGTCTTCGCTATCAGCGATGACGGACATAATATTCTTTAAAATCGTGCTGTTGTAACTGCCCACTAAGCCACGGTCACTGGTAATAACCAAGTAAGCGCGCTTTTGAACAGGCCGTTTAACCAACAAACTACTGGTGGAAATATTATCTGGATTTTCAGATTTAGCAGAACTACCCAGTGAAACACCGTTCAGGACTTGAGAAGCGGCAAGGTGCACAACAATATCGCGAACTTTTTGAGCATAAATTTGATAATTTTTTGCTCTTTGTTCTGTTTGTGACAACTTGGAGGCTGATACCATCTGCATTGCCTTTGTGATTTGTTGTGTACTCTTTGTAGAACCAATTCGACGTTTAATATCGATTAAAGATTCAGCCAACTTGTCACACCACCTTATTGTCTATGATCAGTTCGTCCCACTTTTAGCATCATCAGCTTGGTCATCTGCTTCAGCATGATCTTGACCAGTGGCTGAGAAGCCAGACATGAATGAGTTAATCGCTGCATCCATATCTTTTTCATCCGGTAAATTACCAGTATTGTGAATTGTGTCCAAGAGATCCTTATGATTAGAATCAAAGAAGGCAAACAATTCAGATTGGAATCTAGCAATATCATCAACTGGTACCGCATCAATGAAGCCATGGGTCAAAGCGTATAAAATCAAGACTTGTTTTTCAACAGGTAATGGTCGGTGCAATGGTTGTTTCAAAACTTCCACGGTCCGACGGCCACGATTTAACTTGGCTTGAGTGGCAGCATCCAAATCAGAACCAAATTGCGCAAATGATTCCAATTCACGATAAGACGCTAAGTCCACCCGCAAGGTCCCGGCAACTTTCTTCATGGCTTTGATTTGAGCGGCCCCACCAACCCGAGACACAGATGCCCCGGCATCGATGGCTGGACGCGTCCCGGAATAGAATAAATCACTTTCCAAGAAGATCTGACCATCGGTGATGGAAATAACGTTGGTTGGGATATATGCGGAAATATCTCCGGCTTGGGTTTCAATAAATGGCAAGGCAGTCATCGAGCCGCCGCCTAATTTATCACTTAACTTGGCCGAACGTTCCAGCAGACGTGAATGTAAGTAGAACACATCCCCAGGGTAAGCTTCACGACCTGGTGGCCGGCGTAACAGTAAGGAAATTTCACGATAAGCAGCTGCTTGTTTTGATAAATCATCAAAGACGATCAAAACGTGCTTGCCGTTATACATGAATTCTTCACCCATGGCGCTACCAGCATAAGGCGCGATATATAACATTGGCGCTGGTTCAGAAGGACCGGCGGTTAAAACAATTGTATAATCCATGGCGCCATATTTGCGCAGGGTTTCAATTTGGTTTTTAACAGTGGATTCCTTTTGACCAATGGCCACGTAAACACAGATCATGTTTTGGCCCTTTTGGTTGATGATCGTATCAATGGCAATTGATGTTTTACCAGTCTTACGATCCCCAATGACCAATTCACGCTGGCCCCGACCAATTGGAACCAAAGCATCGACGGCCTTTAAGCCGGTTTGCAATGGTTCAAAGACGGATTGCCGTTGCATAACACCTGGTGCTTTAAATTCGATGGGACGGGTTTTTGTGGTTTTGATTTCACCTAAACCATCAATAGGTTGGCCTAATGGATTGACGACCCGGCCAATAAGTTCTTCACCAACAGGGACTTCAAGGATACGACCAGTTCTTTTGACCTGATCGCCTTCTCGAATATCATCAAAGCGACCAAAAATGATAATACCAACATCGTTTGACTCCAAGTTCTGGGCAACCCCATAAGAACCGTTAGAAAATTCCAACAATTCGTTTGACATAACGTTGTCCAATCCATGAGCACGGGCAATACCATCACCGACATATGTAACAGTACCGACTTCGTCAACGACAAGTTGATCATCATAGTGTTCAAGCTGTTGTTTAATCAAAGCGCTAATCTCTTCAGCTTTGATGCTCATCTAATTCACCTCTCATTTTTGATCATCTATTCAGCAATAATGCTTTAATACGGGTTAAACGGGTCTTGATGCTGCCATCAATAACTTTATCATTGGCATGCACAATGACCCCACCGATGATGTCTGGATCAACTGTACTGGTGATCTGGACATGACTGGCGTCAAAACGTTGCGCAATTTGTGCGCTCAATTTATCTTGTTGTGCCGTATTTAAAGCAATGGCCGTAATTACTTCTGCACGAATAATTTTGTTTTGTTTATCGTACATTTCTTCAAAGTAATCCACCATGAATAAAATGTCATTCATTCGTTTGTAGTCAAACACCATTTGCAAGAAGGTCTGCATCAACGGGCTGAATTGTTGTTTCAAACTATCGATGATCGGCTTTTTCTCAGCTAAACTCAAACGCATATCAGTTAAGATATTGCCTAAATCTTCATTTTCGGTAAAGATTTGGCGAATACCCAATAATTCTTGATAAGTGTCATCTAGTGCTTGTTTTGACTCAGCTAGTTCAAATAATGCTTTAGCATAACGTCTACCAATAGTAAATTTATCTAGTGCCATTGGTATCGCCTAACCCTTCAATATAAGAATCAATCAATGCTTGTTGATCACTGGCACTGAGTTCCTTATTAATTAATTTGGATGCTATTTCAATTGATAATTGTGCAACATCATCTCTTGCACTGGCTAAAGCGTCCGCACGAGCTTGTTCAGCATCTTTTTGGGCGTTAGTCTTTAACTGTTGTGCTTCACTTTGGGCTTGGGTGATGATTTGGTCACGTTGAGTTTCCCCGCTCTTTTGAGCATTTTGAACGATTTGTGTGGCTTCGCTACGGGTATTTTTCAATTCACCTTCACGTTGAGCCGCCAACTCGTCGGCTTTTTTGCGGGTATCTTCAGCGTAATCTAAGTCACCGTTGATCTTATCTTCACGTTTGGCCATCATCTTGGAAACAGGCCCGTAGGCGTATTTCATGACAATGACAAACATGAGTACAAATAAAATCAAGTAAATTAGCATATCGCCAACTTGAAGTGCAGCACCCAAAACAAGTTTGTCCATCTTTATTGCACTTCCTTCCTAAACGAATTTATTCTCATGCGTCTGCTTTAGAACAAGAATAAAATCAAGAATGAAATGACGATGGAAATAATTGGAACGGCTTCAATCAAACCAACACCTAGGAACATGGTCCCCCGCAATTGGCCAGATAGTTCAGGTTGACGTGCCATACTTTCGATTGTTTTTGCAATAACGTGTCCGTTACCATAAGATGCAGCCAAGGCAGCTAAGCCCGCAGCAATACCAGCACCGATTGTCTTCATAAAAAAATTACCTCCTAGATAATCCTAAAAATTTAGTTTGTTACTCTTGCTCGAGTTTCCCCGAAATGTAAACCATAGCTAGTGTTACAAAAATATAAGCCTGGATACTTCCAATAAAGACTGAAAATGCTTGCCAGACCATTTCTAATAATGCGCCAGGAACAAAAGAAACCACACCGAAACTGTGCATAAACTGCGCAAGCAATTTCAGAAGAATTTCACCGGCATAAATATTACCGTAAAGCCGTAAAGATAACGTCAAAAAGTTCGTAAACTCTTCAAGGATGTTGATTGGTGTCAAGAATGCCACTGGCCGGGCATAGTTCTTCAGATATTGCCCAAAGCCCCACTTTTTGACCCCATAATAATGGGATAGTAGTAACACAATGGCCGCTAAGGACATGGTTACAATGGGGTTTGACGTTGGGGATTTGACCCAATTGGTATTACCCACGGTAACCTGCAGGAATAAACCTAATTGGTTGGCCATGAAGATGAAAAGAAACATCACAAAGGCCAGACCATAGAACTTGCGGCCTTCTTCTCCAGGAATGGCACTTTTAACGATACCATTGACAAAATCAATTGCCCATTCAATAACATTTTGCTTTTTACTCGGTCGTAACGATGGATGTCTGGATAGATAAAATACAAATGCCAAAACCATCAAGGCAGCTATAATTCCAGAAATATCGTTGCTGAGATCAAAATTCAATCCCATAAAACTTACAACTGGAGACTTTTCATTCAACGCTTTCTTCCTCCTTTCTATCTTGGATATGCTTATGTAGACCCCTTTATCTGGCAGAAGTGATCAACAAATCTTAGCAAAACCTAGCCCGCATTTTGACGAACTGAGGCAAGTCAAAATACAAGAGAAATAATACCACCAAAATAAGGAAAAGACAAAGCAATGTTTCAGTAAATTTATTCATAATGTCATGAAAATTAACAGCAAATTTCAATAAATCCTTAAAATACCACAATTTGTCAGGACATTTTATACACTAAAAATTAGGCTACAAAATAAAGGACCAAATAAAGCGCCAAGCTTCATCTAATCCTAAATTATCAATTATTTAGTTCCAAACAAGCGATCGCCGGCATCCCCTAAACCTGGAATGATATAGCCATCTTCATTGAGCTTTTCATCCAAGGCCGCAGCATAAATATCCACGTCCGGATGGGCTTCTTGAACAGCGCGAACACCTTCAGGCGCTGCCACCAAGACCACCAAGCGCATGTTAGAAGCACCGCGCTTTTTCAAGGCATCGATGGCCATGATTGCTGAGCCGCCGGTTGCAAGCATTGGGTCAACGATAAATAAATTACGTTGGTCAATGTCTGATGGCATTTTCACGAAATATTCATGGGGTTTCAAAGTTTTTTCATCACGGTACATACCGATGTGTCCAACCTTTGCAGCTGGGATCAATTCCAACACACCATCTACCATGCCTAGGCCAGCACGGAGAATTGGAATAACTGCAAGTTTTTTACCAGAAAGCGTCTTTTGTGTCGTCTTCCCCATGGGGGTGTTCACAACGACGTCTTCTAACGGTAAATCCCGGGTAATTTCATAAACCATTAATTCGGCGATTTCATTGGCAACCTCTCTAAATACCTTTGTACCGGTATTTTTATTCCGAATAATTGTCAATTTGTGCTGAATCAATGGATGATTTAATACTGTAAACTTTCCCACTTTAAGAGCCACCTTCGTTTTAATCTCATACCATTCTAGCCTATCGAGATGAAAAAACCAATAGCAAACTATAATTTATTCTGGAATTGGAAAACGTTGTGTTAATTCAGCGACCTTATCAGAAACTTCTTTCAAAACTTCAGGGTCATCTTTGCCCTTGCAAGCCTTTAAAATCAAGCGGGCAACTTCTTGACAGTCAGCCTCTTTAAAGCCTCTAGTGGTGATGGCTGGTGTACCAATACGCACGCCACTGGTCTTAAAAGGCCCATTTTGTTCATCTGGAATGGTGTTCTTATTCAAAGTAATATGGACTTCATCCAATAGATCCTGGACATCGCGCCCGTACATCCCTAATTTAGTCACATCTAACATCATTAAATGATTATCGGTCCCTTTGGAAATTACCCGAACATCATCGCTGTCATTAAAAACGGCCGCCATGGCTTGGGCGTTCTTAACAATTTGTTGCGCGTAAGTCTTAAAACTTGGATCCATGGCTTCTTTCAAACACACGGCTTTGGCCGCAATCACGTGTTCTAATGGGCCACCTTGAATCCCTGGAAAGACAGCGGAGTTGATGGCTTTACCATATTCAGCTTTAGCCAAAATCAAGCCGCCTCGAGGGCCCCGTAAGGTTTTATGGGTCGTGGTGGTCACCACATCGGCATAAGGCACTGGACTTTGGTGGACGCCGGCAGCTACTAAGCCAGCAATGTGAGCCATATCAACCATTAAGTAAGCCCCGACTTGGTCACAAATCTCTCTGAATTTGGCAAAATCAATTGGTCGGCTATAAGCAGAAGCGCCAGTGACGATCATTTTAGGTTTAACTTCTTGGGCTAATTTTAAAATTGCATCATAGTCCAAGCGTTCTGTCTCTGGGTTAATGCCATATTCAGTAAAGTTATATTCCTGCCCGCTGAAGCTGACTTTTGCCCCATGGGTCAAATGGCCCCCATCTTGCAAACTCCAGCCCATCACGTTGTCGCCATCTTTTAAGAAGGCCCGATAAGCTGCCATGTTTGCAGAAGATCCTGAGTGGGGTTGGACGTTGGCATACTCTGCCCCAAAAAGTTGTTTAGCCCGATCAATGGCTAAGTTTTCGGCGACATCAATAAATTCACAACCACCATAATAACGATGACCTGGATAACCTTCGGCATACTTGTTCGTCAGTACACTACCTTGGGCTGCCCGCACAGCTGGGGACACGATATTTTCCGAAGCAATCAGTTCAATTGTATCGGCCTGGCGCTGTTCTTCGTTATGAATTGCGGTGAATAATTCAGGATCTTGTTGTTCAAAGTTGCTCATATAAGGACCTCCTACAAGTTAATACTGTAGATTATACCGGCAATTTGAAGAAAATGAAAGGTAGATTAAATTTTTCACAGGAAATAAGCTCACACTACAGCAAAAAGCGCCTTCAAAACCGGTTAACCAACCGTTTTGAAGGCGCTAAAATACTTGATTAAATTAACTTTTAGTCCCATAGTGCACAGCTGCAGAACCCGCCACAAACTGGTCATAAGACACATCGTCAAAACCAGCCCGTAAAAACAGACTCTTTAAAACTTCAGCCGACACAAAATGGTGGGTTGATTGTTGCAGGTAATTATATTCATGATAGTGATGGATCGCGCCCCCCAATAAGGGGAGGACTTTGCCAAAGTACAGTTCCCAACCGGCATGCATGATGAGGTTGGTGGGCTGTGACGTCTCCAGACAAGCTGCTTGCCCACCAGGCTTAAGCACCCGGTACATTTCAGCTAAAACCTTGTTCGCGTCTGGCACATTGCGCAGGCCAAAACCAATGACTACCCGATCAAAACTATTATCGGCAAAGGGTAGCTTTTGGGCATCCCCTTGAATAAAGTTAATATTGTCGCCTTGATAAGTCTTTAAATGATCCTCAGCTATCCTTAGCATACCAGTGCTGAAATCTAAGCCAGTCACTTGACCGCTGGCACCCACAGCCTGCCCTAAAGAAAAGGTCCAAACCCCAGTGCCGCAACACACATCTAAAATATGATCACCGGGCTGAAGTGCTAATTTGGCATTCACTACCCGGCGCCAGCGTTTATGAAAACCTAGACTAATGACATTATTCATGACATCATAATTGCCCGCAATATTATCAAAAATATGCTGAACCGTTTGACTAGGTGTTTGATTCGTTAATCCCACGATACGTCGACCACCAATACATTTTAATACTCACATTGCTAAAACTTACTCTAGATTAGGATTACCCTTTAAAAACGGCAATTTCTTGCGGCAATAAGGGATGATCCAACGATCTAAACCGATCTTGCCGGCATTCACACCGGCAATCAAAATAAAGATTTCGCAAGCAAGATACATCGGATTGACAGATACAGTGCCCGCAAACAAGTAGGCAAAGTTCATCATCATGCCAAAGAATACTGCTAACGTTGTGAAAGCACCCAGAATAAGGCCTAGTCCAACAAATAATTCGCCCCAAGAAACAGCGAAATTAAAGAAATTAATGTTGGGTTGCACAAATGATTTCAAGAAACTGGTATAGTGCGGATAAGCAACGGCCTTTTCAGGGGTCAACACCGGTTGAGACACAGCATGGGCAATAAAGCCCTTGGCATCAAAACCCTTGGAGACTTTGCCCCAACCATCAATGGCCCACAAAACGCCAAAGTATACCCGTACAATCGTCAGTAGCCACATTGCTACCTTGTTATGACGTAACCAATTAACCATGATATATTCCTCCTAAATATGGTTTAATACGACATATATTATGCCAAGGCTATCTTACCATAAGTAAGTGGAATCTTGTTCAATTTTGCTCAAGCGCTTTCACATCTTAACTTTTCTTTAAATTATTTTTCGAAATAATGCGTTCCTGAGGCCTTTTCCAAACGATTCATATAGGCGGTCCCTAAGCCCTTTTGTTCAAAACCTTGGGCCAAGATGATCTTAACTTCTGGATATAAATCAAAATAGCGCAAGCCATCAAATAGCTTGTGACTGGCTGAGACCACGGAATCACCTAATGAAAATTGCTCCTTGAAACGAATTTTATCCTGGCTCGCTAGAATTTGATCCGTGGCTAATAATCCAACTTGGACGCTTTGCTGCAACGCCCAGTTGATGGCTGCATCAAAGTCATGGACATCTTTGACAATGATCACACTGGCTTCCGGGGCATAGTGGCGGTACTTCATGCCGGGGGCCTTAGGAACTTCATTGCTGGCCACATGATGTTTATTATCTAACACTTTTGGTAAAATCGTTAATAACTTTTCCCGAGTGACTGCCCCGGGCCGTAAAATGACCGGTGGGACCACAGACATATCCAAGACTGTCGATTCAACCCCCACTTTCGTCGGCCCATCATCTAAAACAGCCGCAATTTTACCATCTAAATCATGCAATACATGGTCAGCGGTAGTGGGACTGGGTTTGCCTGAAGTATTGGCGGAAGGCCCCACTAAGGGCACACCGGCTAACTCGATTAATTTTAAAGTGGTAGCATTATTCGGCATTCTAAAAGCAGCCGTCTTTAATCCGCCGGTGACACTGGCATCGAGGGCATTATTTTTGATGGGTAAAATCAATGTTAATGGCCCCGGCCAAAAAGCCTGCACTAACGCAGCCACGGCGGGGTTCGGAATAATGGCCAAAGCCTTCACTTGATCAAAACTGTGTACATGGACGATCAAGGGATTATCACTGGGTCGACCTTTAGCTTGATAGACCTGTTTTACAGCGGTGGGATTGGTGGCATCTGCACCTAACCCATAAACGGTTTCGGTGGGGAAAGCCACTAATTCCCCAGCTTTGATCAAATCTGCTGCTTGTTGAATCTGTGTATTCGTTAAACGAAGTGTCAAAATGCTACCTGCTTTCTTCTGAAATAATTTTGCCGCGTAATAAACGATCCTGACCAGCTAAGTCTTGCTTAAAAGTTACCTCAACCCTGGGTAGAAACTGGGTGCTCAATTGTTTTAAAGCTGCTTTTTGCTGAAAACCGAATTCCAAATAAAAGGTTCCGGCAAATGTCAAATAAGGCGGTACCGTTTTAAAAAAGCGCTGATAAAAACTGAGACCGTCATTTTCTGCAAATAACGCCAAATGTGGTTCATATGCCAGCACGCTGGCATCCATCACTGCTTTTTCACGCTGACTGATATACGGCGGATTTGAAACAATAATATCAAACCGTTGGCCGCTAACCGGGGCTAAAAGATCACCTTGGCGAAAATCCACCCGGGCGTCCAGTGCCTGGGCATTCTTTTGGGCCACCGTTAGTGCTGCTGGCGAAATATCAGTGGCCAGGACTTGCCAATTGGGCCGGGCCAACTTTAAAGTAATGGCTAACACCCCACTGCCGGTGCCAATATCTAAAACACGTAAAGGTTCATTTTCCGGATAATCTGCCAAGACCCAAGCCACCAAATTCTCCGTGTCATATTGGGGGATCAACACCCGTTCATCCACATAAAAGGGCCGGCCGTAAAACCAAGCTTGGTGCACAATATATTGGGGTGGCACCTGTTTTAATAATGCCGCCATATCTTGTTTTAACTGTTTTTGAACGGCTGCAGGCATGATTTGTTGCTGCTGGACTAAGTAGTCTGTTTGGGTCCAATTTTGCCGTTGCAAAAAAACATACATCAAATCATCAAAGGCGATCCCTTGTTGATCTAATGTCTGTTTTGCCTGGGCCAGGACTTTATAGTAAGTCTCTTGTGCCATCTTGAATTTGTTCTAGCTTCTTAGTTTGATCGTAAACAATGAGGGCATCAATAACTTCGCCTAAGTCCCCATTCATGATCCGATCCAATTTGTTCAACGTTAAGCCGATTCGGTGATCAGTCACCCGATTTTGTGGGTAGTTATAGGTCCGAATTCGCTCAGAGCGATCCCCTGAACCCACTGCGGATTTCCGATTCGCATCGTATTCACTTTGGTTTTGGCTTTCATAGAAGTCATAAACCCGGGAACGTAAAATTTGCATGGCTTTTTCCCGGTTTTGTTGTTGGGAACGTTGGTCTTGCATGGCCACCACGATACCAGTGGGTAAATGGGTCATCCGTACGGCCGAAGAGGTCTTGTTGATATGCTGACCCCCGGCACCGGAAGAACGATAGACATCAACTCTGATGTCTTTAGGATCAATGTCTAATTCAACTTCATCATATTCGGGCATGACGGCAACGGTTGCTGTAGAGGTGTGGACCCGCCCTTGAGATTCAGTTTGGGGCACCCGTTGTACCCGATGGGCGCCATTTTCATATTTCAATTTAGAGTAGACTTTATCCCCCGTGATCAAAACAGAGACTTCTTTAAAACCACCGACTTCAGTCCGGTTTTCATCAATGATTTCAAAGTGCCAGTTTTGCCGTTCAGCATATTTTTGATACATGCTTAACAAATCACCGGCAAATAGACTGGCTTCATCGCCACCAGCAGCGCCCCGAATTTCCATGATGATATTTTTGTCATCGTTGGGATCCGTTGGCAGCATCAAAATCTTGATTTCACCTTCAAGTTGTTCTTTTTCAGTCTTCAAGTCGCTCAAGTCATCTTTGGCTAAAGCTTCCATCTCAGGATCATTAGACTCCCTTAAGACCTCTTCACTTTCAGAAATATCAGATTGAACTTCCTTAAGCCGTTTGTACTTGGCCACGACTTCACGCATGTTACCTTCTTCTTTGGAAAGTTCCATATAGCGCTTAGTATCATTGATCACTTCTGGATCAGACATTAATTCTTGCAGCTCACTGTAACGGTCCAATAAGCCGTCAAGTTGTTCGAATATTTTATCCATTAATTAGATAACTCCTTTATAAAAATTGCTTTTAGTTAGCTTTCGTATCGATCCCCGGCAAATCCGGATTGAAATAATGTTTTCTGCAAACAGGGTAATACATTTCATTGCCCCCGATTTCAACTTGCTGGCCCTCATAAACTGGCTGACCCCCATGGACCCGTAAATTCATAATGGCCTTCTTTTTGCAAAACCAACAAATTGTTTTCATTTCTTCAATTTTATCTGCATATAGCAATAAATACTTCGAACCTTCGAAGAGCTCATTTCTGAAATCATTTTTCAACCCAAAAGCCATCACCGGAATATTTAAAGTATCCACGATCTGGGCTGCTTCAATAATATGATGTTTTTTCAAAAATTGCGATTCATCAATTAAAATGCAAGCCGCGTTTGGATTTAGTTTTTGGACCATTTCATACAAATTCGTTTCGTCAAAAATAGCTACTGCTTCACGTTCCAAGCCGATCCGGCTAGAAACCATGCCCACGCCTTGACGGGTATCCATACCACTAGTCATAATAATAACAGGTTTTTGCTGTTCCTCATAATTGTGGGCGACCTTTAAAATCTCAATGGTTTTGCCACTGTTCATCGCACCGTAACGGAAAAATAATTGTGCCATGCAATAGCCCTCCCCTTCGTTTGACTCACAACCTTTTAGTATACGCCCTCAGTTATTAAAATTCATTAGTTATTAAACATTAATACTACTCAAGACCCTAAGTTTTTGCTATGATAGGTTAAGTTTAAATCGTTAAAAGCAGAAAGGCGGCTATCATGAGTATCAAGTCAGCTGTAGCAACCCTAACCGGTAAATCGAGTTACTGGTTTTTGCACAATGTATTAAAAGGTGGCAGTTCTTTCCCAGGTAAAATTGCTGAGAAGATCGACCCGGCTGTTTTAAAGCACTTAGCGGCTGGTTATGAGGTCATTATCGTGACCGGTACCAATGGCAAGACCTTGACCACGTCTTTAATCGTTAAGGTTTTATCCCAACAATACAATAACATATTAACTAACCCCACTGGTTCCAATATGACCCAGGGTATCGTCACGGCCTTTTTAGCCCACAGTGCTCGGGGCAAGGCCAAAAAGCTAGCTATTTTAGAAGTTGACGAGGCAAACGTTGCCCCCATCTGTCGCTATATCAAACCTAAGGCCTTTGTTTTGACTAATATTTTCCGGGATCAAATGGACCGTTACGGTGAAATTTATACCACTTATCAAAAAATTCTAGATGGCATCAAATTAGCCCCTGAAGCGACGGTGATCATGAATGGGGATGCCCCTATCTTTGCGTCTCAAGACATCCCTAACCCCAAGATTTACTATGGTTTTCAAACCACGCCGGGTACCCAGGATCTAAGGGCCCGGGTCAACACCGATGGGGTCTTATGTCCCCGCTGCAATCACATTTTGCACTATCATGAACTGACTTATGCCAACTTAGGGGATTACTTCTGTCCAAATTGTGGCTTCCATCGGCCAAAACTAGATCAGATTATTACGAAGGTCAACGACATGACCCCCACCAGTTCCACCTTCACCATTGCCGATCAGCCCATTACCATCAATATTGGTGGCATGTATAACATTTACAATGCCCTAGCTGCTTATACCGTGGGTCACTTCTATGAACTAGCTCCCGCCACAATTCGCCAAGGCTTTGCCTATGATGAAAAAGTCTTTGGCAGACAAGAAGTCATCACCATGGGGTCTAAAAAAATCACCTTGATTCTGGTGAAAAACCCCGTGGGCTTAAACCAAGTGTTAGATTTATTAAAAACAGAAAAAAATGATTTTTCCCTCGGTGTTTTACTCAACGCTAATTATGCCGATGGTATTGACACCAGCTGGATCTGGGATGGCGATTTTGAAGGCCTGCCCAAGGACAAGATCAAAGCCTATCTAGCCGGCGGTGAACGCTCAGATGACATTGACTTTCGTTTGAAAGTTGCCAATGTGCCTGAGCCCAAGTTAGTCCACGTCCAGGGGATGGCCCCAGTCTTAGGTGAATTAAAGAAAATGCCCACCCAACAGATCTATGTGCTGGCAACCTATACGGCCATGTTACAGTTACGCAAAAATATGGCCAATGAAAAATTAATTAAAACCGGCTTTTAATCACGCCTATGATAGCTCCTAAAAAAATCCGTCAGCCAATTATGGTTAACGGATTTTTTGAGTACTGTTTGAACTAAGCCTGTGTTTTAATTTTGTTTTCAACCGAAGCGACAATTTCATCGATCAAGCCTTGGTCTTTTAACCCAGTGACTTGTTTGACGACGTCAACTAATGGTTTTTCTTTTAATAGTTTTTGCAATTCAACACTTTCAGAATCTTTAGGTTCATCAAAGGTGAAAATCATGCCAACCGTATCTAACAGGACACTGTAGTCTAAATTGCGATCCTTCAATTCCCGAATTGGCCGAATGAAACGTTCGTCATAGCCAAGTTTGCGAATTGGTGTCCGCCCTACCCGTAAAATATCGTCGGAGATATATGGGTTTTGGAAACGGCTGATGATTTTTTCTTGATAAGCTTTTAACTCATCTGGTTTAAATTGCCATTTATGGATCAATAGGTCGCCAGTTTCAGACAAAGCGCCCTTTAATTGGGTCAAAACTTTTTCATCCTTAATGGCATCCCCAATGGTCTTATAACCCAGATATTCACCCGTATAGGCCACGGTGGCATGGCCGGAATTAACCGAGAACAATTTCCGTTCAATATAAGGTTCCAAATCTGGCACGTAAACCACCGTGTCCAACTTGATGTCATGCCGTTTCATTTGCGATTCATCAATGACCCATTCCTTGAAAGGTTCCACTGAAACAGCCAGGGGATCTTCATGATGTTGAATCGGCACGATCCGGTCAACGGCGGCATTTGGAAAACCAATATATTCATCGGCAAACTGCTTATCAGCGTCGTTTAAGTGTTTATAAACTTCACCCTTTAGAAATTGGCTACCACCGATCATGTTTTCACAGGCAATGACGTCTAAAGGTTGGGTGTTATTGTTAGCAAGACGTGCGCTGATACCCTTAGCAATCAAATCAGCGATAAATGGTAAAATCTTGGGGCCGATGGCTGTGGTGACCATGTCTGTATTTTCAATGGCAGCAACGACTTTGTCAGGGTTGTCCTTGTTGTTAATTCCGTCAACATTGGCCACATGAATCTTTTGATGCCCTTCTGCGGCTAATTCAATATCATATTCATGACGCTGATCTAAGGCGTCAATGATTGTTGAATTAACATCAACAAAATGAATTTCAAAACCGTTTGAAGCTAAAGTTTCACCAATAAAACCTCTACCAATATTACCTGCGCCAAAATGTACTGCTTGCACTCTAATCAACTTCCTTCAATAGATTAATAATTTCGTCCGGTGTTTGCGCATCAGCTAATTTTTCCACATTGTTAATATCACTACAATATAACGCAATGGCTGATAACAATTGTAAATGTTCCCCGTTCAAACCGGCGATGCCGAAAACGACGGTTACTAATTTTTCATCAGCAGGATCATCGCTAAAATCAACGCCCCAAGGATATTGTACAATTGAGATCCCTGTTTTCTTAATAAACTGCTTACCATCTTCAGTGCCATGGGGAATCGCAATAAAGTTCCCCATATAAACGGATACATCTTTATTCCGCTCGATCATGGAATCGATATAACCAGGTTCAACATTACCATTATCAACTAATAGCTGGCCAGCCTGGCGGATGGCTTCTTCTTTTGTCTTTGCTTCTTGATGAAGTTGAATTAAATTCGCATCTAGTGCCTTCATCATGTCACCCCTTATCCCTTAATTCGATTTAAGAACAAGCGGCTGATCAGCTGCTTGACTGCGGCCGTATCGCCTTGTTGGTAAATCGATAAATTTAAATCATTATCCACGATCGACCCCGAGATATCGCCCAATAAATCTGCTTGAAACGTTGGCAGTTCTTTGGGGGCAATCATGAACAATGCTCTGGAAAATGTCACATCTTGATAGTCCATCCCCTGGGTCACCAACGGATGGCTTAAATTATAAATTGCAAAGAATGGTGCTTTAACTTCTTGATGGGTGGTGTGCACCAAGGCCATTCCCGTACCGGGGATCCCCACTGGTGCTTCAGCCATGCGTTGATATAAGGCATCGCTGACCACTTGGGCATTGGTCAATAACTTAGGTCGCAGCCGTTTACAAAGTAACAATAACGTCTGTTCTAAGTTCAACTGGCGATTATCAATCGCCTCAACCACCACCATGTCTAAAATCGCCTTGGCTGTTGTGACGGCGGTCACTAAACTGTCAAACTGTTGCAAGGTGTCAGTTTGTGCCACCAACGGTGTTGCTTTGGCGGGCAAACGCACCCCAAAGTGCGCAACCAAATCATTTTTGATATCTTTGACTTCATCGCTGAGCAATAAAGGTGAGATAACTTTATAAGGATAATTAAACCCCGGCAAGAAAATCGTTGAGAGGATTAAGTCGTAATCGGCGACCTTTATTTTATTTAACTCCGCGACCCGGGATACCCGATAATCACTGATCTCCGGTACCATTTTCTTCAACCGATGTTCCAATACCTTAGCCGTTCCCACCCCATTGGCACAAATTACCAAGGCTCTAATTGGTTTGCCCTGCCGTTGCTGTTCAAAAGCCGAGGCAAAGTGTAGCAAAATATAAGCTGACTCACTATCTGACACATGCTGCGGGGCAAAAACTTGATGCAAAGCCCGCCGCACCTGTTTATAAAGCTTTGGGTAATTGCCAACCACATTTTCTAACACGGGATTATTGACTTCTGGTAACTGTGAGGTCTGGCGCCGCAGGGTTGCCGAAATGTGGGCAAACAAATCTTCAAATAAAGTATCGTCATTTCTAAAATCATATTTAAAATTTTTAGACACTTCTTGAATCAAACTGCGTACCTGATAAGACAGACGTAAATCATAATTATCCAGCAGCAAATTATTTTGCAATTTAAAACTCATCCCATGAATTTGTTGGGCTAAAAACTCGATTTCTACCATAGAAATATGATCCGCAATATCATGGTCAAAATGTTGGTACAAACTAATCGCTAAACGTTGGTATTTAAACAACACATTCTTATCCACATGATCCAATGATTTGATGAACTTCTTCTTGCCGATCCGCTCTGCAGAAACGGTCAAGATGATCGTTAACTGCTTAATTTGACTATCCGAAAATGATGAGAAATCACTATCGATTTTGCTGCTCATGGCCTGATTGGCGACTTGTAATAAGTTTGCTGGCAACAACTGAATGAAATAGCGCGAATCACTATCTGGTAATTGAACCTGACCAGCAGAATTTAAAACTTCGAAAAATTCATATTCATTAATCTCACTGGACAAAACACCACTGATCACCCGGCGGATATTATTTTCTTGACCGTAAACGCGAATACCCTTAGCCGGAATTCGTTCCAAAACTAAATTATAATCTTTGAAAATTGGCTCAATGGCATTCAAATCCTGGGTGATGGTGGCCCCACTGACTTCAAATTCAGCGGCTAACGTCTTGGTGGTTAAAATCGTATCACTCATCAATAAGCGACAGACTAACGCACTTTGACGGGTCATGACGGAGGAGAAACTTGATTTCGTCGTATTGATCAACTGTTTTTTTAATTTGGCAATACTAGCATCATCTGCAACTAAATGGTATGCCCCATCTTCTTTAGCCAATTGGATGGCTAAATGTGCCAGGGAAGTCTCCAGACTGGATAGTTCTCGATAAATCGTCCGGCGACTAACATTAACGCCTTTCATCAAGCCGGCAATGCTTAACCCTTGGGGATTACGTAGGAGCAACAGCGTAATCTCGGCTTCACGATTAGATAGGTCCATGACTTATCCCTTACTTCCTTACTGTTATTTCAGTTCAGAGATAAGTTTATCATACTCAGGTGCGTTCACGATGTCGTTAACAACTAAAACTTGCACATTCTTAAATGATAGTTTAATCCGCTTAGCAGTTTCTTTGCTGGCAATTACTAAAGTAGAGTCTGTATCTTCCACTTCCCCAACGGCAACGTTGCGCACGTCGATATCCGTCTTGTCAGCTTTCTTCAACGTATCCTTGAACATTGAGCGGGCCATTGTGGCAGAACCAATATTTTGGTCATGGTGAATGAAATCGACCCGTTTAATTTTGGCTGCGTCTAAATTGGTAAGGGCATCAGCTTTGGTTTCGGCTTTTTCAGTGGCCGTTTCAGCCGGTGTGTCCGCAGAAACTTCTTTCGTCTTCAAACCAGTGACAATTTCATCATATTTAGGCGAGTTCAAGAAGTTCTCTACCGAAACATGAACGGCAGATGGTGTCTTGGACAAAGCCCGTTTAGCTAATTCTTCTTGGGTGACAACTAACAACCCAGGTTCATCCGTTAATTTATTAATGGCGGTATTGGTAACGGATAGATCCAAACCGGCCTTTTTAACTTTATCTCTTAGAATGGATGCACCCATGGCACTGGAACCCATGCCGGCATCGCAGGCGAAGATGATGTGATTGACATTTTCAGCCGTGGACAAAATAGCTTTGGCATCTTGATTATCAGATGCGGTGCCTTTGGCGTTATCTTTCATATCGGCTAACTTCGCTTGGCTGGCGCCAATATCGTCAATTTCTTCACTCTTATCTCGTTTCAAAATGACCATGGAGACTAAGAAGGAAACGGCTGTGGCGACGGCGACCCCACTGATGACCCCCACATAGTTCATAATGCCCTTTGGTGTCATGAGTAGGATAGAAATGATTGAACCAGGTGAAGGAGAGGCTTTCAAACCAGAACCGAATAAGTTGAACATAAAGGTCCCAGAAACCCCACCACAGATAACAGATAAGAACAAAGCTGGTTTCATTAAAACGTATGGGAAGTAAATTTCATGAATCCCACCGAAGAAATGAATGATGGCAGCCCCAGGTGCACTACTTTTAGCAGTACCCTTGCCAAAGAACATAAAGGCTAGCAATACCCCAAGACCAGGACCAGGATCTGGTTCCAATAAGAAGAGAATGGATTTACCAGCTGAAGCTGAAGCCTGAATCCCAAGGGGTGTCAAGATACCTTGGTTAATGGCATTATTTAAGAACAAAATTTTGGCTGGTTCGATGAAGATATTGGCTAAAGGAATTAATCCTCTGGCAATGATCCAATCAACCCCAACTGCTAACGCACCGCTCAAACCAGATACAACCGGGCCAATCCCAAAGAATCCAATAATAGCTAAAATCATACCCAAGATGCCGGCTGAGAAGTTGTTGACCAACATTTCAAAGCCTTGTCTAGTTCTAGGTTGTGCCCAGGCATCAAATTTCTTGATACACCAGCCACCCAGTGGGCCCATCATCATTGCGCCAATAAACATTGGAATATTGGTCCCGACGATGACCCCCATTGTGGCAATGGCCCCAACGACCCCACCACGATGATCATATACCATACTCCCACCGGTGAAACCAATTAAAAGTGGTAATAGATAGGTCACCATTGGTGTGATCATTTTGGCTAGCTCGGCATTTGGTAGCCAGCCTGTTTTCATAAATAGGGCCGTGATTAACCCCCAAGCAATGAAAGCACCGATATTGGGCATGACCATACCGGATAGCTTACTGCCTAAGCGCTGTACCTTCGTCTTGAGCGAAGTCTTTTCTTTCGCGTTGTTTGCACTTGCTTCCATAATTTAATTCTCCTTTCACTTGTTTACATGTTCCATTGTATGCGCTTTCCAATTTTGGCTCAACACAGACTTTGGCACAAAATGTTGTGTCAAAAGTTTGCCAAAGCTATTGGTAAATATTTCCGCCTAATATACTTGACAAAATTCAACGCAATAAATTATAATTGGGCTATACCAAATGAACGACAAATTGGCAAATTTGAAAGGAGTAACTATAAAATGAAAGTTATTGTTACAAAAAACGACACCGAAGCCGGTCAAAAAGCTTTTGAACTCATAAAGGACGCTATGAACAACGGGGCTAAGGTATTGGGCTTAGCCACTGGGAGTACCCCCGTTAAGATGTATGAGGCCATGGTCAACAGTGATGTGGACTTTTCTAAAATGACTTCTGTTAACTTAGATGAATACGTGGGGATGGCCCCTGACAACGATCAAAGCTACCGTTACTTCATGCAACAACACTTATTTGATAAGAAGCCTTTTGCCAAGACTTTTGTCCCTGACGGCTTAGCTAAAGATTCTGAAGCTGAAACCAAGCGCTATGATCAAGTTATCGCTGACAATCCTATTGATTTGCAGGTCTTAGGTCTGGGCCGCAACGGCCACATTGGCTTTAACGAACCCGGCTCTCCTTTCGACGCCACAACCCGCAAGGTCCCATTAGCACAATCAACCATTGATGCCAATGCCCGCTTCTTTGCCAATGAAGACGATGTTCCTAAGTTTGCTTATTCCATGGGTATCGGCTCTATTTTAAAGAGCAAGAAAATCATCTTAATGGCCTTCGGCGCTGAAAAAGCTGAGGCGGTTAAAGGCATGATCGAAGGCCCAGTTACCAATCATTTACCAGCCTCTGTCTTGCAAAATAAAGACGACGTCACAGTTATCATTGACGAAGCCGCTGCCAGCAAATTAAGTGATGCCACTTTGAAGCAGGCAGAACTCGTCAAATAATTGGTCTATATTAATTTAATTCTAAGATATTTATAACATTATATTTAGTATTTTATTATAATATCAAAGATTTAAATAAATTTAGATAATTATAATTATAAATATAAAAAGCGTATCTATCCCCTACTTATCAGGGGTATAGATACGCTTTTTTGGTCATCGTGCATTAGTCAGCATCAGCTAACTGGGCTTGTAGCAGCGCAATTTTTCGTTGAGTCGTGGCAATGTCAGCCTGAACCTCAACTAGCGTGGCACCGCTGGCACTAAAACCCTTATAACTGGCCGTGATATAATCCACATCTTCTAATTGACGTAACTGTTCGTTGAGTTGTCCTAATTGGGCAATTAAGCGGTCAAATTTGGCATCATCCAACTTATTCCCTCCTTCAAGCTAACGCTTCTGGTGCAGCGAGTTGCGGCCCCTGGCCGTTTCGGGCCAGGACCCAGTCGTCATAATTCCATTCTTCGGTGGCCCGCCGGTTGGCAAAATAATCCCATTGTGACTCCCGCTCTAGTTCAATCACTTGGCCACCGGGTCCAACGGATACCCAATTATAAGTCCCATTGCTGTGGGCAAACTTGACCCATAAAATCGGAATCGTCGCCGTTTTTGAACCTGCGTGAAAATGCCGACTGAGTTTATCCACTCTCATATAGCTGAGATGTCGAGCATAGGCCCCATCTAACTTGGCAAATAGTTCCTGGGCAATTGCAATCGCTGCTTTTGTACTGGGGACAGGCGTTGCAGTATCAACGGCGAAATTATTATAGCTAATCAGCCGCTGATCTTGCCCGTAAATCACAGTCACATGGGGCTGGTTCAGGGTTGTCTCCTTGGGTAAGGCATAACGCACAACCCGCACCTGTTCCTGATTACGGGGACGCCAATCATCAGCTACCTTTACAAAATTAGCAGGAATTTCTAAATCAGTAATCGGTTTACCTTGTACCACAACAAGTTTACGCATTTATTTTAGCCCCATTCTTTGTCCGGAGATTCAATTCAATTTTTGCCAATAGGTCAATTAGTTGTTTGATGTCTGTTGGACTCATTTGCTGGAAAGCCAAATCATTGACCGCCTGAATCGCGGTTGTGACTTTGGCCACCAATGCTTGACCTTTAGCCGTAAGTTTGATTTCCCAAGCCCGCCCATCGGTCTTAGAGCGCTCTTTCACCACCAAGTCCTGGTGGATCAGTTGCTGTAATCGGCGGGTCACGTTGCTTTGATTCAAAAATATTTTTTTAAACAATTGGTCCTGGGTCAACATCCCCGCCTGATCAATTTTTAGGATGAAATAATAGTTACTGGCGTTTAAATTTAACGGCCGTAATACGTCATCTAATTGTAGCTGCAACCGATGCGCCAGCGTATTGATCGTCGCAATGGTGCTGTCCACTTCACCCGAATCAAACATACTTGGACACTTCCTTTTTTGGATTATGGGATTATTATACAGCTATTTATTTGCATGCGCAAGCATTTAAACTTCGAAATAAAACTCAACACTTTCTAGATGTTGAGTTGGCAATTTATATATTCAATTTCCTATTTCACTAGGTTTTCGATTCGAAACGACCGAACCATCGTCTAAATAAACCGTAAAATCGATGCCGGCAGCCATGCCGCCCTTTTGCATAATTTTTACCCAGTAAGCCATTCTGCCTGTTGCTGTCCGCATCGGTGTTGGGTTGCCAGATATACTTTCAGTATTGTCATCCACTGGCCGAATCCCTCTTACAGTGTTAATTGCCTGTTGCAACGTAATCGTTTGAGTTTGCTGGGGCTGTTCCTGCGCTGCCGGTTGGCTTTGAGCAGGTGTGTCCTGCTGGGCCGCTGCATCATTCGTCGCTTGATTTGGGCTGTTATCGCTGGTACTAGCAGTTTTATCCTGGGATTTTTCATTTAGATCCTTTGCTGCCCCAGACTTTAAATTATTAGAATCCACACCTTCAGCTTTAGCAGCATCAAGATAATAGGCCAATTTAAAATCAACATTCATATAATAGAACGCGCCGGTGCCTACCAATGTTTGACTGGCGACATTTTCAAATATACTATGAATTTTTTGGGTTTCCCCGGGTTTCAAGGTCAAAGTACCAGTTTTCGTAGACTTGACCGTTGGAGCATTGCCCTTGGCATCAAACATCAAAAATTTAGCCAGATTAAAACTCACATTCTGCTTGCCGTTATTTTTGACGGTCATATCCACCACTAAAGGTGCCGGCATATTATGATTACCATCCCCACTGGCAATATCTGACAGCGCCTTAAATTTAAAAAACACCTTTCCCTGTTGTGCCTTAGTTAAATCCGAATAAGCCACTGGCTCAACTGAGCGGGAAGTAGCCGATTTGCTGATGGTCGTAGATGTATCACTAGCTTTATTCGTTTGCCGGCAAGCTGTTAAGGGCAAAACTAAGCCAATTATTATCAGACTTAATAACTTCTTCACTTCACACCGTCACTTTCTTGATTTAATAGTGCTCAAACTCAGGCCCTGGCCATCTATTGGCCATATGAAGTGGCGACAACTTGATTGCGAATCGTGTCATAAAGCTGTCCATCTCGGGTTATTTTAAAAGCAGCTATCCGCGGTGTTACTTTAGGATCAGCGCCTTGAGCTCTCATAGTGGGACTATTGTGATTTTCACGAACATCAATGTTTAAGAGCCCTTCATCATCAAAGTGTGTTTCAAAGAAAAAGTCAGACTCAGTCACATGAAACGTCGTATAACTTGGCAACACATGTAGAAATACCCAATCTTTGACCTGCTGCGTGGTTAGATTATTAACATTAACGTTTGAGTTACCAGACGTAGCCTGTTGCTGATCGTCAGCCGCGATGTCAGAAGATGTAGCCGCTGCTTGGTCGTTATTCTCTGTAGCTGAACTGCTTTGTGCCTGCTTAACATTGCTGGCTTGTTGTTCATTGAAATCCTTAGCTTCCCCAGTTTTTAGATTGTCAGAGGTTACACCCTTTTTATCTTTGGGCGCATTATAAAAATAGGCCAATTTGTAGTCTGTATTTAGATAATAAAATGCCCCAGTACCTAAAAATACTTGACTCCCAACATTTTGATAAAGGGAATGAATCTTATTAGTTTCTCCGGGTTTCAATTTAAGCAAACCGGATTGTGCAGATTTAATCGTCGGATTTTTCCCAAGTTCATCAAACATCAAAAATTTAGACTTATCAAATGTGATAATCTGCTTAGTATTATTTTTAATGGTCGCATCAATGATAAATGGTGCCGGTGTATTACCAGAGCCATCCCCACTGGCAATATCATAAATAGGTTTAAATGTGAAGACAACATTGGCCCGTTGTGCTGCCGATAAATCTGAGTAGGCCACAGTTGCTACTGAACTGGCACGCATTGATTTACTGCTTGCCGTTGAACTGGCCGGATTAGATTTGGCGTTTTGCTGACATGCTGTTAAAGGTAGACTTAGACAAATAACCAAAAGGGTAACTATTTTTTTCATGATTTCCTCCTAATTTACGCTGATAAATCCAGGGTCTCCTGGGTATTTAACCATCCCATCGTCTCGCACGTACCAAGGCTTACCTAGAGGACCGTCTGCATAATCTATTACATAATTACCTGTGGAAGGAATATACTGAACAACCTTAAGTTCATTAATTAAACTAGAATTACCGCCGTTTTGTTCAAAACTTCGCTTTAATCTTGCCATAGCTTCATCTGGATTGTTAACCACATGTAACTCATGATTATTGTCAGTCTGATTAGTCGCAACAGAAGTATTAGTTTGAGTCTCTGTCGTATTGTCTTGTGTTTCAGTTTGGTCAGTTTCACTAGAACTAGCTGCACTTTGTTGGGGATGCGCTGGTGTATCATTTAAATCCTTAGCTTCACCAGATTTCAAATTATTAGAATCCACACCCTTGTTGGCATTTAGATAATAAGCCAATTTGAAATCAGTATTTATGTAGTAAAATGCCCCGCGACCAACCAGCGTTTGACTTTGAACATTTGTGAAAATTGAATGTATCTTTTGCTGTGCCCCCGGCTTTAAAGTCATCATCCCTGATTTTGAAGACTTAACCGTGGGTGCATCCCCATTTTCATCAAACATCAAAAACTTAGACTGATCAAAAGTCACGCTTTGCTTACTGTTATTTTTCACCGTCATATCCACCATGAAAGGTGCTGGCGTATTATGATTGCCGTCCCCGCTGGCAATATCTTGTAAGGCTTTAAATTGAAAGAAAATGCTTGCTTGTTGCTTCTTGGATAAATCTGAATAAGCCACTGTTTTGATGGCACTAGAAACAGTGGACTTACTAGATGCAGTGGTGCTGGAACTATCATTTTTATTACCACAAGCCGTCAGTGACAACACTAAACTAACAGCAAGTAGCCCCCAATATTTTTTCATTCTATCCTCCTTATTTACGATACCGCTTCAGGTTTAGCTCGAATCATCCAAACTAAGACAATTAAATTAATGATTGGCACATAAGCCAGCCAAGCCAAATATGGTTCAATATTTAAATACTTTAACCGCCGCATAATGGCACTTATATTTGGCAGGCATACAACTACACCCAGCATTCCCCCTAGAGTTGGTGAGATTCGATAACAAATTTTAAAAAGAATTGAAACAGCTAGGACAAACCACCAATAAACAGCCCGTCTGCTTTCTGCTGGTCCATTGGTAAACTCAAAAGTGTGTTTGAAGACATAGGCTAGACTATCATAAATATTCAGCTGCGGTTGTGTGCCTTGGTAGATCTTTTGTTGCCTCGCTGATTCGTTTGATTCCTCCCAAGCCTGATTTTGAATTGAGTCCTTATGGCCAGGTTCTGCTAAAACGCCTTTGACCTTTACCCCACAGTAAGGGCAAAATTCAGCAGCCCAGGGAATCTGCTTGCCGCAATTCTGACAATACTTCATATTAATTTCTTTCATAGGTACTAGCCCTATTATAATAGAAAGTACGCCTAGGATTACTTTGCAACATAAAAATCAACATTAAGAAACTGCCAGACGGTAGCAAACTAATCCAGACCATATAAGGACTATAACCCAAGAACTTTAAGCGGCGCATAATGGTACTGATATTTGGTAATACCATAATTAATCCTAGCATGACAAAGATCAAACCACCAGCTAAAGAGTCAATACAGTAAATAATAAAAATGAAAAAGTCGATTATTGTATTCGCCAAAGTTAACCACCAATAGACCGACTTACGACTTTCAGCCGGTCCTCTGGTGAATTCAAAAGTATGCTTAAATGCGTAACCTATACTGCCCAAAAAACCTAATTGGACTTGATTCAGATAGACTATCTTTGGTTGACCTGCTGACTGGTAGTCGGCATTCTCAAATCTATCCCTTGATGCGATGTCCCTATCTGAATTAGTTGCAGCAGTGATCTCTACACCACAGTATGGACAAAACTTAGCTGTATCAAATAACTGTTTACCACAATTCTGACAAAATTTCATTAGCCTTTCACCGACCCATCACTGGTAATCGACTGGTTCAACGCGACTTTCCAGCATCCAAACAATAACCACAATATTGGCGACTAATACTAGCATTAACCAGGCTAAATATGGATTTTTCCCCAAGTACTTCAATCGGCGCATAATGGCACTAATGGTGGGTAATAGCATCACTAAGCCGAACAATCTAGACAGTACAAAGGCTAGAAACGGTTGAACAAGAAATAAGGCGAGAAATACCAGCCCAACAAGAGCTTCAAACAACTGTAACCACCAAAATACCGACTTACGACTCTCAGCGGGACCACTGGTAAATTTAAAACCATATTTGAAGGCATAACCCACGCTTCCAAAAAAACCAAGCTGAGCTTGGTTCAAATAAACGGTCTGCCCCTGCGTGGAAGTATTTGCATAGTCATTTTGACCTGTCTCAAAGCTTTGCTGCTTACCACCGTCTTGCCAATTATTGGTATTACTTTCAGCTTGACTCGAATTGTTATCAGGTACTTCTGGTTGTTGAATAAATTTATCTGTCGCTCCCACTGATGTCTTCGGTTCAACAGGGTCTGTTACCACATGCCCACTGGCAGTTGCCTCAGCAATTTTAGCCCCACAATAAGGACAGAACTTGGCAGTGTCTAGCACTTGTTTCCCACAATTTTGACAAAATTTCATTTTAAGATCTCCCCAAATAACTTATTTTTATTGATTCATTAATTGCTTATTGGCCAACGTTATACGTGCTGCCATCTGGATAGACCACGTAAAAAGTCTCCCGGATACCAAACCCATAGGTATGATATTGCCCAATTTCAACATACTGATTGCCCCAATAACCATTCCAAATCCAACCCCCATTCAACGCCAATAGATGAACATGGGCATTGGCCAGATTTTGAGAAATGATAACATTCAAATAAGCATCATTTAAAGTCACAACCGCTAGTTTAGCTTGCTTGGCTTCTAGCCACTGATTTCCACCAAGATCGTAGTAATAACCATCCCCGCGATGGGTGACCCCAAAAGCCTGCCATACTGAGCCCTTTGGTAGGACCCGATTATAAGTTTTGTTATTGTCATTACCATTGAATAAATTCCCGCCAAAGGGTCCAGTGACCGTTACATTTGAAGCTAACGCATAATATGTATCTACTTGCGGAAATTCCCACGCCCGAACGATGCCAGGATTCTCGGTTTCTAAGTCTGGATTGTCAATATGGTTGTATTGAGAATACTGTGTTTCTTCAGGAGTAAGTGCCGCTTGGACAATACCTGCTGTGTTGATTGCTAAGGTGCCAGCAAGCACTAACCCCATTAAAAGTAGCAATGATCGTTTACGTTTCATTTTAATACCTCCAAAATAAAATTTAATGATACTTAAGTTATATCCAATTCCACGAAAATTAGCCTAGTTCTGCTAAATAATATACTTGCCAGCCACTTTCCCAGCACTGTCATCATATGACGCCGGTGGTTCGGCAAGATAATAATTGCCATTGTCCTTATCAACGCCAATGGCTAAATTAACATAGCGATAACGGCCATCCGCATAAAATTTTGTGACCATCCGCACCAAATACACATCGCGACCGTTATATTTAAAAACAAAACTATTCGTTTGCGTATTTTTTACTAGATAGATATTTTCAGGGTTGTTGTCATCCAACTCATCAGTGGCAGTATGTAGCATTTTGGTCCGAGCTGTTTGGGAACCGTTGATATAATTCATCACTTCATCAGCCGTCCGCAATCCCCTAGCTTCTCTGGCCTGGGTCCCCACCACCACTAAAATGAATATGACCACAATTACACCAATCAAAATAAACAACCGCCGAATATCCTTCATATCTTCAGCTTTGGCTGCGAGTGATTGTGCTGGTACTTGCTTGGTGTCTTGAAAATTACTATCCGCAGTTGATGGCGCTTGTTGACTCACAACCGGTAAGGGCTGCTTAAATTGGTAGCCACAGGTGACACAGAACTTCGCACCTGGTGGCCGAATTGTCCCACACTTTGGACAAACCGTTTCTGGTTTAGGTGTGGCAACATCCGGTTGTGGTTTTAACGACGCTTGGCTGAAGGCATAACCACATTTGGTACAAAACTTAGCACTGATTTGACTGACACTGCCACAAATCGGGCAGATTTTTGTTGTTGATATATCTCCCATTTACTTCCCGACCCAACTTGATTAATTATCTGTGGCAATGTTGTATCTCACCTTACCGGCATCTATTTGCAAAAAATATCTACTGGGATCATCAGGATTTTTCACAAGAATACGGGATGCACCGCCGGCTGCGTCGATATCCGCAGAATCTTGTTTTAAAATATCCACCAACTGATTCCAATTTTCGCTGTAGTTTTCATCAGCAATCTCAGATAGCATGTCGGAATTAGAATTAAATTTGAGAGTCAAGCCATCATCATCATAAATGACATGATAGGCATGCGCATCACTACTATCCGGATCAGCCATGGCATTTGCCAAGCCATCGGCATCATCAATATCGTCAATCACCACATCAGCATTTTTCTTAGCACTTTTATAGAAACGATTATCACTGTCACTACTACTGTCATCGTTCGTGCTATTTTGGGTTGTCGTCGTGTCTGTTGCCTGGGTTTGATGGTTATGATAAACCCCAGCCACCACCAACATCAGCACGACAACTGCCCCAACAATACCGAATACAATTTTAAGCCCGGTTGTATTCACGTCGTCTGCTTTAGGTTTTGGCCCTTGATTGTGGTGGCCTTGCTGCTGATTGCGCAGTGGTTGCACCGGCAGCGGGTCCTTAAATTGATAACCGCATTTTTGACAAAATTTAGAACCAGCTATGCGCTTAGTCCCACACTTAGGACAAATGGTTTCTGGCTGCGGTGTCTCATTAACTGGTGGTGTTAAAGAAGCTTTGCTAAAAGCATAACCACACTTGCCACAGAATTTAGCACTGACTAAGTTCTCACTGCCACATATTGGACAGATTTTGGTAGTTCCCTCACTATTTGCCATTGTTTCCTCCCAATTTCAACATACTTCAGTTATCTGTTGCGACATTATAGCTGACCGCTCCGTCGTTAACCTCTAGCAATATCTTGGTGCTATTTTGGGGATTTTCAACCTTGATGACAGAATGCCCGCCAACTTCGCGAATGACAGCAGAATCCTGCGTCAAAATATGGACCAGCTTATTCCAATGGGCACCATAATCTGAATCAATAATTTCAGACATTAGGTCCGAATTTGCCCCAAATTTAAGTAGTAGCCCCTCATCCCCATAAGTGACATGGTAATTATATGTATCATTACTATCTGTATCCCCCAAAGCAGCAGCCAAACTACGATCGGCATCAATATCATCAATAACTGCATCCGCATTTTTTGAATCGTTTCTTGAAAAGCGACTATAACTGCTGGCCTCAGTGGTACTTTGTGAATTTGCCACACTGGTGCTGGCTGATTTTTGATAATGATGGGCGACGCCAATGACCAGTATGACAATACCTACAATCACCCCAACATTTAACAACATCAACTTCATACCCCTGGTGCTCATGATATTTAACTGCGCTGTATTAGCCTTGGCACGATCTAGACGTTGCTGTTTAGCTTTTGACAAAGTTTTTTGAAACTGATAACCACATTTATGGCAGAACTTTGCCTTAGCTGTCCTTGGCGTGCCACAACGGGGACAAATTGCTTCCGGTTGCGGGTTTATCAAACGCTGTCCCGGTGATGATGCAACATTATTACCAAACGCATGCCCACAGTGACTGCAGAACTTAGCATGGGTTGGATTAGTCCCACCACAAACCGGACAGACCTGGGTTATTTTTTGAATTGTTATGACGCCTGCCTCCTCCAAAAGAAATCCGAATGATGACCTTTTAAAAGACGTTCCAAAAAGTTAATACAATCGCTGAAAAGAACAGCGACAGGAAAATATAACGCCATCTAAATAAATTTAAATGTGTCGCCAATATCGCAGTGATCATATAGAGAATTGTTTTGTTTAACCCCAAATAACTTAAATAAAGATAAACACCCGTAAAAATTAGCCAAAACGTTTTAGCATCCCTATCCCGCTTAGCCGCCACAGCCTGGGCGCGTTCTTGTGCTTCAGCATCAACCTGTGCTTTTTCTTGCTCATCAACGCCAACCTGCGCTTGTTGCTGCGCAGCTTGCGTTGATGTGTGTTGTGTATTATCTTCGTGATGATCCATTTCCCCAGCCCCACTTTCGAAATGCACGTCAAATTACCCCAAAAAATCAAAAGATAGTAATTTATGTGCATTTATTGTAAAAAATTATTGTTCATTTTTCCGAACTTTCAGGTCAAAAAAGTACTGTGTTATCGCCCCATCCTCGATTCCCAATAGGCGGGCCAATCTGATAATTTGGTCCTGGTCAAACTCAGCTTCATTGTCCAAGATACGTTGTAAAATATTGACGTCAATTTCAGATTCCTGTGCAATTTCGGCAAAGCTTAAGTGGGTAGCTGCCATGCGTTGTTTCAGTTTACGATAGTTAAAATCCCCCACAAATTTGGCCATGATGTGCCCCCAATCCGTTACACGTGGCTGTACATGTAACTGTACGATATAATTTTAATGGTTTTCTAACCTGCCGTCAATCGCTATCTTAGCGTTTATTCAAGGTTTTGAATCAAGTATAATAACAATATTGGAGGTGCCGAAATGACTAGTTTCAGTGAACGACTCAGAGAAGCGCTTAAGCTACGCAACTATACCCAATCCGATTTGGCCAACGCCACCGGCATCGGCCGCAATTCGATCCATGATTATGTGACCGCCAAATACAAACCCAAGCAGGATAATCTTTATTTAATTGCCCGGGAGCTTGGTGTCAGCGAAAGTTGGCTCATGGGCCTGAATGTCCCTAGAGAACGCCAAGCGGATATCTTAGAAATCTTCAAGCAATTAACCAAAGAAAATCAACAAGCTGTTTTTAAATATGCCGGCAAGAAACTAAAGGACCAGCAAAAACAGTCTTGATCCTTGCTTAATGTAGCCATCCAACCAATTTGGATGGCTTTTTTAACGTCCTGATTTTACCCAACCCACGTTGGTTGCCTTCAAAAGCGTTAGTCAAGTTAAACTGGTATAATGTCCTTAAAGTATTGTTGCCAGAACCAGACGTCTGCTGATCAAACATAGTCTCGTTCCAACACACTGCGATTAAGCATCAAGCGAGTAGTTAGCAATTAATCCTTGCTAGTCTCCTGATATGTAATCTTTTTAAGTACGCATTAAATATACCCCTTGTTGTTATTTTCTGTCAAACACTTTATTAAGTATGCCCTAAAAAAGACTAGCCCTCAGCTTGGCAATCCCTTACCAATGCTGAGCAGCTAGTCTTTTTGCTATATTCTAAATGCTAGTTAAGCTTGAATTGATTCCTTGGCAAAAGCCGCCACAATCTCATCGCGCCGTTGCAAGAAAGTTTCATTGTGGCCGGTGGGATGAATCCGATTGGTCAACACGATCATGGCATTTTGATTTTGCCGATCTAAGGCCATAAAAGTCCCCGTGTAGCCCGTGTGGTACAACAACCAATGTTGGTCCCCTAAACCCTGGCGTAGATCCCAGCCTAATGAGCGAGGTTGGTCTGGTAAATTCGAGTAGCTTTGATACAGGTCGGCTAAAACAGCCTGGGTAACTGGTGCTGCTGCGGGTACGTATTGGCCTAACATATACCGGGCAAACTTCACCGTATCTGGCAAGGTGCTAAATAAACCTGCCGAAGCACAGTGTATCCCTAAAATACGCGCCTTAGGGTCGTGGACAACGCCTTGAAGCAACCCAGTTTTGGGGTCATAAACTGTGGGGATGGTCTGGGCCTTGTCCGGGGCAAAGGTGCTTTGAGTCAAACCTAAGGGCTTCAAAATCTCATCGGTTAACACTTGTTGAACGGGTTGGTGATAGATGGCCTCGATGATAAACCCTAAAAAGATTAAGCCAATATCTGTGTACTTCACCACCCGCTCAAAACCTGGACCCACGGGTAACTGCAATAAGGCCGCCTTTAATTGGGGTGCTGGCAGCTCATTACGATGGGGAATATACCCGGCGATGCCTGAGGTATGGGTCAATAAATGCTGAACAGTTACCCGCTCATCTTGAAACTCTGGTAAAAATTGCTGAATGGGTGTCTGTAAACTTAGCTGTTTTGCCTCGATCAGTTTTAAAATCATCAACGTGGTGGTCATCACTTTGGTTAAGGAGGCCATGTCATAGTATTGGTCTGGCTTCAACGGCTTCTCTGTGGGGGCCCACTGACTTTGCCCTTGATAATGCAGTTGGGTATCAGGCCCGCTGATGAATGCAAAACTGACCCCCGGTACAACATGTTGACTTACCATTTGTTCGATTAAAGTTTGTGTTTTTGAAAAATTGGTCAAAATAAGGCTCCTAAGCAATGGAGAACCAAAGGCGAATATTGTTTGGATCTTGCAACATCAAATAGTGATTGGCTGCCGAATAATCGTAGCCTTTGACCCCATTGTCTTCTAAGTTTTGTAATAATAAATCCATTTCACTCACACCTGGAAGCACGATATTCACGAAATCTAAGCCTAAATCATTATCACCAATCAATTGCAATTGATCTCGATCTTCACCGGCCAAATTGACCCCAATATGATGGTGATAATCGCCAGCAGATAAGAAACGTTCCTTGGTATCCCCAGTTTTCTTCAGATTAAAGCCCAAGCTCTTAGTGTAAAAATCAGCAGTGGCCGCCATATTTTTGACCCGTAGTTGCACGTGGCCAATAGTGGTGCCACTGGGTAAGCCGGACAGATGACCAGATTTATGCTGTAAAATATCCGCCGCTTTAATGGTCCGGGTGACTTCATTTTCCCAATCAAATTTATCCATGGATTGCCATTGTTCAATGGATTTATCCACGGCAAACTCTACGCCATTGCCTTCGGGATCAATAATATCAAACGCTTGGCTGTAACCATTTTCATACAGGCCAGTCAATTTAATATCATTGCTTTGGACATGCTCTAGCATCAACCCCAATTGACTACTATGGGGGAGCAAAATCGCAAAGTGTTCCAAACCAGTTTTAAGGGTGTCGGTGGCCTTGGCTGGGACGTGACGCAGTGTTAATAACACCTGTTGATTGACCCGTACCCCTAAATAAGTGGTGTCTTCTGTTTGTTTCAAAATATCAAAACCAACTATCTTGGTATAAAAATCACTCATAGATTGCAAATCGGCAACTTTTAACGCAATGAAACCAATGCGGGTTTCCGGTGCAATATGAAAGTCTTTCATTTAAACATCATCCTTAAATTTTGAATTAGCGTAACCTTGTAACCGACTACATTACTATCTCTATCTTACCACTAATCAAAATTACAGTGTCTGATGGTGTTTGGATCCAGACTAGCCCACGTTCTTTTTATAGGTGCGGATCTTTGGGGGTTCATAGTTGGCCATAAATGTCATGATCTGGTCCAAGTCATCGGAAAAGAGGATCTTCTCCCGGTCTTCTGAAGATAAAAAGGCCTTTTGAGTCATTTGATCTAACATGGTTTGCAACGGATCATAATAACCCTCCACATTGTAAAAGACACAAGGATTTTCGTTATCCCCTAAGCGGGCCCAAGAAATCGCTTCAATGATTTCCTCTAAGGTCCCCACCCCACCGGGCAAGGCAATACAACCATCGGATAAAGCTAGCATGCGTTCTTTACGAATGGACATATTAGCCACAACTTCTAAATGGGTGACTTGCTTTAAGGCCGCCTGGCGATCCAATAATTCTTGGGGAATCACCCCATAGACGGTCCCGCCTTGCTGTAAGACAGTATTGGCCAAGACGCCCATTAGGCCAAAACGGCCGCCGCCATAAACCAAGTCTAATTGGTGGTGCACCAGCCAATTACCTAATGTTTGGGCACTTTGTTCATAAATAGGACTATCACCACTGGCAGCCCCACAGTATACTGCAATTTTCTTCATATACGTTCACCTGACTTAAATTTAGTTATTGGATTTTATTTTACGCCCAAATACGTTGGTCTGCCACTGAAAGTTTCCCGGGGTCTAAAAAACCTGCCGGCAAACTTGCTGACAGGTTAACTTTAGATTTTAAAAGAATAAATGACCACTGGTAGCCGCCATGATTGCTTTAATGGCTGGCATGCGGTTATGGGCTTCTTCAAAGACCACGGAAGCTGGCGACAAGAATACTTCATCGGTAATTTCTAACGCATCTAAATGATACTTTTCACCAAACTTCTTCCCAGTAGTGGTCTTCAAATCATGGAAAGCCGGCAGACAGTGCATGATAATTGTCTCTTTTTTGCCAGTGGCTGCCACCAGGTCGGCGTTGATTTGATAAGGCAACAGCAATTTGATCCGTTCGCCATAATCCACATCTTCACCCATGGATACCCACACATCAGTATATAAGGCGTCTGCCCCGGCCACAGCGGCCTTGGCGTCATCGGTGATCAATAATTGACTACCGGTGGTTTTAGCGATAGCTTGGGCTTTCTCTACAATTTCAGCTTCCGGTTGCCGGGCTTTAGGGGCCCCAATATGTATGTTAACCCCCAACAAAGCGCCGGTGATCAACAAAGAATGGGCCACGTTATTTTTAGCATCTCCTAAATAAGTCAAGGTAAGCTGTTTCAAGGTTTTAAAGTGAGCCTTTAAGGTCATGAAGTCGGCGATCATTTGGGTGGGATGCCATTCATCGGTCAAACCATTCCAAACCGGTACGCCGCTTTCTTTAGCCAAGGTCTCCACCGTTTCTTGGGCAAAGCCCCGGTACTCGATGCCATCATACATGCCCCCTAATACCTTGGCAGTATCGGCAACAGATTCCTTATTGCCCAATTGGATATCGTTGACCCCAAGAAATTCAGGGTGGGCGCCCAAGTCATTGGCCGCAACCGTAAACGCTGAGCGGGTCCGGGTTGACGTCTTTTCAAACAGCAACGCGATATTTTGACCCTTTAAGTATTCATGGGGAATATGATTAGCTTTGAGATCATCTAAATGACTGGCAAAATCAATCAAAAACTCTAATTGTTCGCCGGTGAAGTCTAATTCTTTTAAAAAACTCTTACCTTGAAATGGATTCATATGGAACCTCCTGCAAAACTTGTTTAATTAGGCTAATGCCCTGGTGCAATGCTGCTGTTGTGGTCACTAATGGTGGTAATAGGCGTAAGACATTATGTTTAGCTGTTAAGGTCAATAACCCCACTTTTTGAAGCTGTTGAACCACCTGGTCCGCGGACAATTTGTCCGTTAATTGAATCCCAGCCATCAAGCCCAAGCCACTGACAGCCACCACGTTGGGTAAAGCCGCCAAGTTAGCTTGTAAATCCTGTTGGAATTCTTGACCTTTGGCTTTAATATCCTTTAAAAAGTCAGGGGTCAATTGTTGTAAGACCCCTTTGGCCGCGGCCATGGCAATCAGATTACCCCCGAAGGTTGAACCATGACTGCCGGGACCAAAGTCTTTGGCAAAGGCTTTACGGCCAATTACCGCCCCCACAGGAATGCCATTGGCCAAAGCCTTGGCTAAGGTCACGATATCCGGATCCAAATCAAACTGTTCATAGGCAAACAAACTGCCAGTTCGGCCCATGCCGGTTTGAACCTCATCAATGATCAATAAGACCCCCGTAGCTTGGCATTTTTGATTCACAGCCTGTAACCAAGCTGGATCCCCTAAAACGACCCCACCTTCGCCTTGAATGACTTCCAGGATCACCGCTGCTAAATCAGGGGTGATTTGGGCCAAAGCTGCTTGTTCATTGTAAGGGGCAAAACTGATGTCCGGGACAAAGGGTCCAAAGCCGGTTTTAATGGCAGCGTTATCCGTGGCGGATAACGAGCCATAAGTACGGCCGTGAAAGCCATTGGTGAAGGCTAAAATGCCAGCTTTACCAGTGACTCGGCGGGCCAATTTGATGGCTGCTTCGTTGGCTTCTGTGCCTGAGTTACAAAAGAAAACTTGTTTATCAGCCTCCCCCACTAACAAATGGGCCACTTGGTCCTGCAGGTCATTTTCATAAAGATTGGAAATATGCCAGAGCTTGTCCACTTGATCATGGACTTGGGCCAATAGCGCTGAGTTTTGATAACCTAAATTACAAACACCGATGCCACTGGTGAAATCTAAATAAGTTTTGCCATTGGTAGCCGTTAATTGGCTGCCTTGACCGGTGCTGGGTTCAATTTGGTAACGTTGATAAGTTGGATACGTGTACTTCATTTAAAGAGCTCCTTGCATTTTTATTAAAGTAAAACTAAGGTGCCGGGTTTACTGATGTCATTTAAAATTTCCACTTGTTGCACGCCGGCTTTGATGGCTTTATAAGCAGCGGTAACTTTAGGCACCATCCCGCTGGTTAAAATATCCCCATCGATCAGGCGCTGAATTTGGGCTTCATGGACATTTGGCATCACGTGGCCGTAATACATCAAGCCAGGGACGTCCGTGACTAAAATTAAGCGATTAACTTGCAATGTTTGGGCCACAAAGGCTGCCATGCTATCGGCATTGACGTTTAACCAAGTGCCAGTGGTCGTTTGGCATAAGGGACCAAAGATCACAATTTTACCGGCATCAATAGCTGCTAAAGTGCTGGCAGGGATTTCTGTGGGTGTGCCCACAAAACCAAAATCTTGCTGGTTCAAGAATTCCCCTAACATTGGCTGGGCTTGGGGTAAGTTGGCCCCAACGGCTTCTAAACCATGGTCAGCCATTAACTTTAGGAGTTTAGGTTGGATCGTATTAATTACCAAATCCTGGGTGATGGCCATGGTCTGGGCATCAGTGACCCGAATCCCTTGGCGTTTCACCACGGACAGGCCTTTTGCTTCACAGGCTGCTGAAATCATTGGCCCGCCACCATGTACGAGCACAATGTGAACATCTTGGTTTTGCAGAGCTCGTAAACGTTGGAAAAATTTCTCATCCATTTGACTGATTGCATTGCCGCCGACTTTTATCACGATTGTTTCGCACATGGTCATTATCTCCTTTGATTTTCTTAGATTTATTTTTGAATTGTCTGCTACTTTGGTTTAAGTATGATAGCTGGCATTAATTTTCACATAGTTGTAAGTCAGATCACAGCCCCAGGCCTGCCCATTGGCTAAACCGGCATTTAGATCCACATCGATTTGAATGGTTTTCTTACCCATTGATGCGGCTAATTTAGCTTCGGGTGTGGCGGCCGCGTGGCTGTCTTCAACTAAAGGCAATTGGTTGAGCCAAACGCTGAGGTGGGCCACATCAACTTTGGCTTGGGTTTGGCCAATGGCGGCCACGATCCGGCCCCAGTTAGGATCCTTGCCAAAAATGGCTGATTTTACCAGGTTGGAGCCGACGACGGCCTTGGCAACTTGTTGGGCTTCTTTGGTGGTCGCGGCGTGGGCCACGTTAACTTCCACTAATTTAGTAGCGCCCTCCCCGTCACCGGCGATGTGTTGGGCCAAGTAGGCCATGACGGCATGAAAAGCACTGGCAAATTTATCATAATCTTTGGTGTCAGTTTGAATCTCTAAATTGTCAGCCAATCCATTGGCTAAGGTGACCACCATATCATTGGTGGAAGTATCGCCATCCACGGTGATTTGGTTGAACGTTGACTCGGTTTGATCACTGAGCAGGGTTTGCAACGCTTCGTGGCTAATAGCAGCGTCGGTGGTGATGAACCCTAACATGGTGCACATGTTGGGATGGATCATCCCGGAACCTTTACAAAAACCGCTAATCGTCACGACCTGGCCGTTTAAATGCAATTGCACAGTGATGGTCTTGGCTTTAGTATCGGTGGTCAAAACTGCTTTGGTGACCTTGTCATTTTTAGTCAGTTGCAACTGGGCAATGCCGGCGGCAATTTTATCCATGGGCAGTTGGGCGCCAATGAGCCCGGTGGAGGCAATCCCAATTAAGCTGGGCTCAATGTTTAAGGCGGCGGCGGCTAATTCCTGGGTCTTAGCCGCATTTTGAAAGCCTTCTTCACCGGTACAAGAATTGGCAATGGCACTATTTAAAACCAGTGCTTGGAGCTGATGATTTTCTTTGATTAACTGTTGGGTGATCGTGGTTGGGGCAGCTTTAAATTGATTGGTGGTATAAACCCCAGCGGCGGTGGCGGGTACGGAAGAATATAACCAACCCATATCCAGTTTTTCGTGTTTCAACCCAGCATGCAGGCCATCGCTGTAAAAGCCAGCGGGCCAAGTAAATTCAATTTTTTCATACGTCTTAGTAGTGGGTGCCATAACTTTCATAATAGATAGCCTCCTAAAAGCCTAATGTGGTGGTGGGCAGTGCCGTGGTTTCGGGATAATCGAATAGTTTGTTGAAATTCTGAACAGCTTGACCGGCAGCGCCTTTGAGCAAGTTATCAATGACACTGACGACCACAACTGTTTTGGTAGCGGGGTTATAACTGACACCAATATCACAATTGTTCGTGCCCACTACCCGCTTTAAATCGGGCATCTCCGTGGTTGAAACATGGATAAAGGGTTTGTCTTGATAGCTTGTTTCATATAGGGCTTGCACCTGGTCCGTGATCAAATCGGCATTAGCCTTGGCATAAATCGTGGCCATGATTCCCCGATCCACTGGGATCAACGTGGTACTGAATTGAATCGCCTTTAAATCTGAATTAAATTTCTGTAATTCTTGCACAATTTCTGGGATATGTTGATGTTCATTGAGTTTATACATTTGTAAGTTCTCGTTGATATGCACGAAATGAGAACTGGCTGTAGCTTTCTTGCCGGCGCCGGATAACCCGGACTTGGCATCCACGATGATGCTGTCCAAATCAATGGCCTCGCTTTGCAGTAACGGCGCGATGCCCAAAATCGTGGCGGTGGCGTAACAGCCGGGATTGGCAATGTAGTGACTGGTGGGATTCTCAAATTCCGCTAGCCCATAAGTAGCTTTGGCTAAATCAGCTGCTGGAGCAGCTGGTTTGTGATACCACTTGGTGTAACTTGCCGGATCCTTTAAGCGATAATCCCCAGATAAATCAATCACTGGAAAATCGGCGGCGATAAACGGTTGCGCCAATTGACTGGTGACCCCCGCCGGTGTGGCGAAGAAGATCACATCATCTTTGGCCATGATGGTGGCCGGGTCAAAAGGGGTTATTTTAGTATGAATATTCAAAGCGGCGATATCTAATGTTTGCTCTGCCTCAGTGTCACTTCGCAGATGTCCATAGAGGTCAATTCCCTCAACACCGGGATGATTTAATAATAATTGATATAATGCCTGACCACTGTAGCCACTGACACCAACTAAAGCAATATACATGTTAGCACCTCTTTATTCATAAAAATGAATATTTATTTGATGTTCATTAGAATACACTCATTTTCTGAGAAATGCAAGCTTTTTTCATTTTTTTGTATATATCATTAGTTTTATACCTAATATTTGAATATATATACCGTTATGCACCTGAAAATCGTATAAAAAAAGCCCCATGCAATTTTTGTTTGCATGGGGCTCAAATTAGGTGGTTACTGGTCATCTGGGGCGTGGTGTTTAAAATACAATCTAATCCCAACAAAAACAACAGCTAAAATAGCTTCAACAATCAACAAGATTTCAATGACCATATCCCCCTTACGGACAATACTAGCCTTTGTAAACCGGCGATTGCCTAATGCCAAAACACTGCTGGAACTATTTTTTTTGCGTTGATTCGACTTGGCAGCACTGCTGGCCAATTCAGGGGCCACTTCATAATGCATATTATGATCCGGATTCACAGCCACCTGATTGTCAGATTTGGGACTGGGCGCACTTTTATCTGACCCGGACTTAGAATCATTCATGGCAATATCTTTATCCACTTCATAAGGCATGTAATTTTTATCTTGGCCTTGTTTATCATTAGCGGGCCGATTTTGATTTTGGGATTGCACGGCGTCTGAAACCGCCGCATTTTGCGCAGAATTGCTCTGGTTGGTGCTAGTCGTAGGTTGACTGCTGGTGGCACTGGTACTGCCACTGGTAGTCCCACCGGTACTTGGGGATGCTGTATTCCCCCCTTGATTACCACTGTTACTGCCACCAGTGCTATCCGAACCGGTGCTAGTGGTACTACTGTTGCTGGTACTGGAACTAATGCTCGAACTGGTACTTGAGCTATCACTGGTGGAACTGCTTTGGGAACTGCTGGAACTTTGAGCGCTGGAACTGCTAGAAGTTGATTGGCTAAAGTCAGAAGATATGGTCCATGGTGCTGGTGCGGCCGTATTTTGCGGTTGGCCACTAATAGGCAAAGGTAGTGTCATCGGATCCTCATTTGCCGCTTGGACATTTTGGCTGCTGCCATAAAGGACAGCAATACTACCAGCCAGACAAACCAAGGCCAGCCAGATACCGCGGATGAGACGAGATGCTCTTGGCACTATTTTCCCCTTCTTTCATGTTAAGTTTTACAAACTAAACGCTATGATTAAGCGGGTATCCCCACTGAATGTCATTGTAATTTCTAAAATTGCTAGACGCTTACATTTAGAAGATACATAGACTATGATACCACGATATGGGTTTTATTTCAGAAATGTTACAAAAATAATACCTTCTATTACTAAAGTGTCACCGTCAAAACAATTTGTTAAAAAAAGCTTAAGATCCAATCCCCACTTTTGCCGGCGATAAATTGTCACAACATGACTTGCTAAATATTTTTTTACAGACTACAATAAAATTATGTGAAATTTTTATCAATCCATGTTCGCCAAAATTTATTTTACTAGGAGTCGATACATATGGAAACTGTACAACCTGTTAGCAACAGCATTCAATTCATTGGCTGTAATGATCGTCGTTTGGAACGTTTTGAAAACTTATTCCCCCTACCCAATGGGATGAGTTATAATTCTTTTTTCATTGATGATACCAAAACGGCCATCTTAGACACCGTGGATTCCAGTGTGACCCTGCAATATTTGGAAAACGTCAAATATGTCCTAAAGGGCCGGGATTTGGATTACTTGATCATCAACCACATGGAGCCAGATCACTGTGCCAACATCGTGGAATTGGCCAAGCTTTATCCCAATATGAAGGTAGTGGGCAATGCCACGACTTTTGAATTTTTTGAACATTTCTACCCTAACTTTGACCTGAAACCCAATTACTATTTGGTCAAAAATAAAGACGAACTTTCCTTAGGGCAACATACACTTCAATTTGTTTTTGCGCCCATGGTCCACTGGCCAGAAGTTATGTTTACTTATGAACAATCTGAAAAGATTTTGTTCTCGGCGGATGCCTTTGGGACTTTTGGGGCCATGAATGGGAACTTGTTTACAGATGAAATGGATTATGAGGATTATTATGGGGATGCCTGCCGCCGCTATTATGCCAATATCGTGGGTAAATACGGTAAACAAACTACCCGGGCTATGAAACAGGTGGCCAAGCTGGACGTGGCTATGATTGCCCCCCTGCACGGCCCAATTTGGCGCAGCAACTTGAACTATATCTTAGATCGTTATCAAAAATGGGCCAGCTATACCCCTGAAAAACCGGGGGTCGTTATTCCTTATGGCTCCGCTTATGGCAATACGGCTTCTGCCGTGGATTATCTGGCCGCTGAATTATCCAAACGCGGCGTTGAAGATATTCGCATCTATGATGTGGCCAAGACCCATCCTTCTTATATTATTGCCGACATCTTTAAATACAGTCACGTGGTCTTTGCTTCCATCACCTACAACTCTGCCATTTTCCCAGCTATGCAAAGCTTCTTAGATGAAATGGCTCAATTGATGATCAAAAACCGCCAGTACGCCTTGATCGGCAACGGCAGCTGGTCACCAATGTCTTCTAAGTTAATGGGTGAATTCATGGCGAACCAAAGTGGCTGGACTAATTTAGCCGATACCATCACTTTACGGACCACCATGGCTGAAGATCAAAAAGTGACTTTAAATGCCTTGGCTGATACCATTGCCCAATCTATCAAAGCCGAAACTGTTACCAATTAGCGCTACTTGAACAGTTTTCCAAAACAGCATGGCACAATTGCTTCATTATAATGGATTTAAATAATAGTTTTAAAAAAAGAAGTTTGAAGCCCAAGATTGGACATTCAAACTTCTTTTCGTTTAGCCTAAAGCTAAATCAGCGTTGCCGCTAAATTGACTGTTGTAAAGATCGGCGTAAAAGCCTTTTTTAGCCAACAATTGTTGATGGGTGCCGGTTTCAATAATACTACCTTCGTTCATCACAATAATGTTGTCGGCATCTTGAATCGTGGACAGCCGGTGGGCCACCACAAAACTAGTCCGATCCTTCAACAGACGACCCATGGCGTGTTGGATGTGCATTTCAGTCCGGGTATCCACAGAACTGGTGGCTTCATCCAAAATCAAGATCTCCGGATCTGCCACAAAGGCCCGGGCAATCGTTAGCAATTGCCGTTGCCCTTGGGAGATATTGGAGGCTTCTTCATTTAAAATCGTATCGTAGCCATTAGGCAACTGGCGGACGAATTCGTCCACATGGGCTGCTTTGGCGGCAGCGATGATTTCATCATGGGTGGCATCTTCACGGCCGTATTTCAGATTATCATAAATCGTACCGGTGAATAGCCAAGTATCCTGTAAGACCATGGCAAAGTGTTCTCGCAGCTGGTCTCTAGACATGTTCCGGGTATCGCGACCATCTAATTTGATGGAGCCACCGGAGATATCGTAAAACCGTTCCAACAAGTTAATGATGGTGGTCTTACCCGCCCCAGTAGGGCCGACAATGGCCACCATTTGGCCTGGTTTCACATCTAAGTTGTAATCCGTCAATAACAAGTCTTGGCTGCCATAACCAAATTGAACATGATCCATGGCAATTTTGCGGTCATCGTTAGGGACATCCGCGATATCAACTGTGGCATCGGACATCTCAGGCTCATCAAGCACTTCAAAGACCCGTTCGGCAGAGGCGACAGTTTGTTGAATCGTATTGGCTAAGTTGGCCAATTGAGTAATGGGTTGTGAGAACTGTTGGGTATATTGCAAGAAGGCTTGCACATCCCCAAGGGTAATTGTCCCTTGGGCAACCGCTGTCCCCCCGACAATGGCCACGACGATATACCCCAAGTTATTCACAAAAGTCATTAGGGGCATAATGAAGCCAGAAATCATTTGGGCTTTCCAAGAAGATTGGTATAAGCGGTCATTTTCAGACTTAAATACCGTCAAATCTTTGGCCTCATGGTTAAACGTCTTAGTCTCCACATGGCCGTTGTAGGTTTCTTCCACCTTATTGTTCAATAACCCTAAAGATTTCTGCTGGGCCGCAAAGAATCTTTGGGACCGAGGCGCAACGATCCCCACCACCACTAAGCTCAGTGGAATCATGATCAAGGCGATCAAGGTCAGCTTCCAACTAATGGTGAACATCATCCATAAGGTCCCTACAAAAGTAATAATACTGGTGATAAATTGGGTAATATTTTGTTGCAAGGTATTGGCAATATTATCCATATCATTGATAGCCCGGGACATGATATCACCATTTTCATGGGTATCATAGTAACTAATTGGTAAACGGGCCATCTTTTCTTTGAGTTCCTTACGGAGATGATAAACCGTCCGCTGCGAAATCCGGGTCATGACAAACTGTTGCACGAAACTAAATACCGCCGACAATAAGTACATGACAATGACGATCAAAATAATTTGTTTGATCTTATCAAAATCGATGGGATAGCGGCTCACCGCAATGCCGGCTTTCTGTTGCGCCGTCCCCTTCATCACACCTTTAAAGATTTCCGTCGTCGCTTCCCCTAAGATCTTCGGGGTTCTGATTTGAAAAATCTGGGAGGTGATGGCAAAAACCAAGACCACTGCTAGGCCAAAATAATATTTACGCATATAGCTGAATAAGCGGGCCGTAGTATGCCAGAAGTTGCGGGGTTTAGCCGTGGGCATCCCCAACCGGGGTCCGCCACCGCCAAAGCCGCCATGGTTGGCTCTTGGTGCATTCTTTGTATCGTCTTTAGCCATTTTCAGTCCCCGCCTTTCTGATTTGTGAGGCCACAATGTCTTGATAAACTGGACTGTCTTGCATCAATTGTTCATGACTGCCATAACCAGCCATTTTCCCGTTGTCCAGCACTAAGATATCATCTGCCGAAGCCACGGTGGATACCCGTTGGCCCACGATCACAATAATTTTTTCTTTCATTTTAGGATCTTCTTTTAAGTTCTGCCGCAATTTGGCATCGGTTTTAAAGTCTAAGGCTGAAAACGAGTCATCAAAAACATAAATTGATGCATCTTTGACCAGGGCTCGGGCGATGGCTAGCCGTTGTTTTTGACCACCAGAGAAGTTATTGCCCCCCTGCTCCACAACCGTATCTAACCCCTGGTCAGCTTTAATAAAGTCAGCTGCTTGGGCAATTTCTAGGGCCTTCCAAATGTCATCATCTGAGGCATTCTCATTGCCATATTTCATATTGTCCCGGAGGTTACCTTTAAATAGCAGGGCTTTTTGTGGTACCAGTGAAATCTGATCTCGCAAAGCTGCTGTGCTTACCTGACGGACGTCCATGCCGTTAACTTCAACGGCGCCACTTTCCACATCATATAACCGGGGAATCAAATTGATCAGCGTGGACTTACCAGAACCAGTCCCCCCAATAATTGCCAGAGTTTGACCGGCTTGCATCGACAGGTTAATATCGGTCAATGCTAGTTTTTCCGCGGAGCGGTAGCGATAATTCACATGATCAAATTTAAGACTGATGTGTTCGTCGGTTAAGGACACGGGTTTGGCCGGATCCGTAATTTTTGTTTCTAAATTTAAAACCTCATTGATCCGCACTGCCGCAGCTTGGGCCCGGGGCACGAAAACAAATACCATGGATAGCATCATGAAACTGAAGAGGATTTGCATGGCATAAGTCATGAAAGCAATCATATTCCCGGTTTGGGTGGTTTGATTGGCAATCAAATTTGCCCCCATCCAAGTGATGCCCACATTCGTGCCCGACATGATCAAGGTCATCAAAGGAATCAGCCCGGCCACAATGGAATAAACCCGCAAGGCATTATTGGTGTAATTGGTATTGGCAGTATCAAAGCGATTTAATTCAAACTTATCCCGCCGAAAAGCCCGAATAACCCGTACCCCGGTTAAACCTTCCCGGAAAACCAGGTTCAAAGCATCGGTGAGTTTTTGCATCCGCTTGAATAATGGTACGGCGAAGAACATCAAGCCCCCAATCACGATGAACATGATGGGAATCACGTACAAGAAGATAGTTGTCAATTGATGATCCCGTTGATAGGCTAAAAAGCTAGCCCCCACCAACGTGATGGGTGCCATGATCATCATCCGTAACATCATCATCACCACGTTTTGAATTTGCAACACGTCGTTGGTGGTCCGGGTAATCAAAGAACTGGTGCCCACTTCATCGAATTCATCATTAGAATAATTGACAACTTTGGTGAAAATATCATTTCTTAAATCTCGGCCGAGGCCCTGGGAGATTCGGGATGCTAAAAATACGTTCCCAGCGGCTGCCAGTATCCCAATCAAAGAAATCCCCAACATGATCAAGCCATAATGTTGAATCAAACCAATATCCCCATTGGCGATCCCTTTGTTGACGATGTCGGCTGTGTAGCGGGGCAAACTTAAATTAGCAATGACTTGGATGATCATAAAAATCGTAGCCCCGGTCACCGCTAATGGTGACATTCGGCGCTTCATAATTTGCCACATGTAGTTATCCTTCTTCCTGTGCTTTATCTTTTTGAACCCCAAACTGAATCCAACTGATCAGTTGATCAAATTGGGCTTGGGCTTTTTCCACCGGCCAAGTGCCGGGTTTGATTTGTTGCATTAAGTAATAATAAGAAAGCACTTGTTGAAATACACTGCTAAGTAAGTGCATTAAAGTCATGATTTCTGCTTTCGAACTAATCTTTAAATTTGCAGTATCTACATCCTTTAAAATATCAAATCTGGAGCGATCAAATGGCGGATGATCAGGATGGAACTCCCCTTTTTTTGGAATCATGCCATTAAAGCTCTGTGATCGCTTATAATCCATATGCAAAAACACATTTCGAAAAAAGTTAGCATCCGGACTTGAAGCTATCTGCAACAATAAGTCACCATAATAATCTTTGAAAACTTGAAACAAGTCACCATTATGATTTTTGATAGCTTGAAGCCAGTCATCTAAGTAAGCTGCTTGCTTGGTCTTGATGAGATAATTATAAAGATCCATTTTATCGTCAAAATACTGATAGAAACTCCCCCGTGGAATTTGGGCATTCTTAATAATACTTGAAATAGAGACTTCATTATAAGGTTTATGACTAAACTCGCGTAAAGCCTCATCCAACAAATGCTGGCGTTTATTAGATGGTAAATTAAAAAAAGTTGGTTTTGGCATAAAGCACCTCCATTCTTTAGTAATATGTTTTTTGGTTTCATTACTGACAATTGTGCCTTATTTCGGGGCAAAATAAAAATGACACACTGTCATATGACAAAGTGTCATTATACGCCCTTGATATAGTTTGTAAAGTACTTTTTTAATATTTTTTATAAATATTTTTGTATGTCTTTAAAATCCAATAAATTCAGCGCTTTAAGCTCTAATTCACCATCTGTGGCCCCCAGAATACTCACGCTGGCATTTTTAAGCAACGTCTTGGGAATCTGTTCGGGGGCGATTTGATAAACTAAGGTGCTCAACAATAGGCTGTGAGAAACTAGCAGGATATTTTTACCCTGCACGTCTGGATCTGCCAAAATTTGTGCCAGCCCCTTTTGGATCCGCTGGGTAATTTCATCATAGCTTTCGGCTTGTTTGGTGGCGTCTAAATCGTGGAAGCCATTGATGACTTTTCTTAGAAATGTGGGCCCATCCCAGAAGCTTCGCGCGTTTTTCAAGCCATAGCGTCGGACCACATCCATAAATATTTGGTCAAATTTACGCCCCTCTAAGTCGCCAAAATGGTACTCCCTTAGGAAGGATTCTTTGATTAGGGGGATGTCTTCATGGGCCGCCTTTAAAATAAGTTCGGCGGTGGCAACGGCCCGATCACTGTCACTGGTGTAAGCTTTGACAATGGGCACGTCCACCAGACCATGTCCCACTTTTTCAGCAGCTTTAACCCCCGCTTCAGTTAAGGGTGAATCCGTTAGGCCCTGTAAGCGGCTGTGTTTATTAAATTCTGTTTGTCCGTGACGGACTAAAATTAAATTGGTCGTGGTCATCTACGATGCTCCTTATCTAAAAATATTGGAACCATGCTAAAATAAGGTATGATACTGTTATAATGATGATAACACGAAGTCGTCATACAGTGTAACTAGGAGGTAAGTTTATGGCAAATGATGAAATCGAGACTTTAACTGCACTACTTAATTTTGTAAACGATAATCCGGATAAGGTTGTCTTAGAACCCAGGGAATACGCCAACGTTTTAACCTACGCATTTTCTGATAAGTTTTATCCACTAGACCCCGTTATTTTTCCGGAAATGCGGCTCCACGTTGTTCGGCTGACGTCTGCTGAAATTGCGGCCAATAAAGACTTATTGGATTATTTCTATAGTCGTACCAGCGAACGCAAGCCCGTTGGCTTCAAAACCGTTTGGATCACCACCTCACATATCACCAAATCGGGCTTGGCTTTATTTGAACTGTCCTTTGAGTAATTATGAAACACAAATCTTACTTAAAAATTTTTAGAAATCTCCGCAATCAACTTATTTCATTTCTATTGTTCGCTTTGATTCTGTTGGTCATGCAGGTCCTGTTGTCTGCTAGTTGGCTCACCTATGCGTTAGGTGCCTGCATGTTATATTGTGTTTTACTGTTCATTGCCATGGTGGTGATTTGGGCTTTGGACCGCCGACATTAAGTTATAATTTTTTCTTGACAGTGCTGACTTTAATCGGGTACAATAATAGCCGTGCCATTATTGCCCGTTGGTCAAATGGTTTAAGACGTCGCCCTCTCAAGGCGGAGTTGCGAGTTCGATTCTCGTACGGGCTATATTAATAAAAATATACGTATTAAAAATAACGAACCTCGGTTAGATGTTGAATTAACAGCATTTAACCGAGGTTCATTTTTTATTTGCGGCTGATGTCGCGCTTAAAACTCATGATTAGTTCGCCTGATACTTGGTCCAGGTCATTTGCAGGGCTAATTCGCCGGTAGGTTCGTCAATTTCCTGATTCGTGAGGCAGAAACCTTCTCGGCTATAAAAGTTAACGGCCTTTTTATTTTTTGCGTAAACTGACAACGTCAATTTAGCTTGGCTAGTTTTAGCCGCTGTGAGTAATTGATGGCCAATCCCCTCCCCGCGAAATTTGGCTGCCACGAATAGCCCGGCAATATAGTCACCGCTCAGGCCTAAAAAGCCAGTGATTTGATCATTGGTATCGTTAAAAATAAATAACTCAGCCGTTGCTAATTGTTGTTTGACCGCTGCAAAGTTTTGTTGCCAATAATTGGGGTCAATAAAACTATGAGCCTCGAGATTGCTGGTCAACCAAATCTGGGCGATTGTGTCTAAGTTTGAGCCGGTGATGTGGTCGGTGTGTGTGATCATGTGTTTTCCTTTCAGATTTATTTGAACTGTTATAAAAACTGCGACGAATAATTGCTTTGACTTAAGTACCCATCAAATTGATTTCAATTCACGCGGCCTTATAGCCTGTGGCTCACCGCAGTGTTGATATGACAATGCATTATACATTTCAATTCACGCAGCCTCATAGACTGCGACGGTATATCTTGACGTAAGCCAGTGGATCTCGAGCATTTCAATTCACGCAGCCCCATAGACTGCGACCAGTGTTTTCGATGGTGTTGCTATTTATAACATGCTATTTCAATTCACGCAGCCTCATAGACTGCGACTGACATTGCAAAAGTTAAATCTGATGTGATTTTAATTTCAATTCACGCAGCCTCATAGACTGCGACCTATGCAACAAATTGTTGACGGTAACCTTTTTATATTTCAATTCACGCAGCCTCGTAGACTGCGACATGAAGGATATCAACGACCAAATCGACCTTATCCAATTTCAATTCACGCAGCCTCGTAGACTGCGACAATTTTGTCCCATGAGCTGTTAATTTTGCCATAATTTCAATTCACGCAGCCTCGTAGACTGCGACAAGCTTGGAAACACCCAGACGAAATTGTTATCCGGATTTCAATTCACGCAGCCTCGTAGACTGCGACGTGCCGTTGAAAGTGTTATTTCTAGTGGCCTAGCCATATTTCAATTCACGCAGCCTCGTAGACTGCGACTTAACATGGAATTCTGACGACCTGACGCCGTTTAATTTCAATTCACGCAGCCTCGTAGACTGCGACTTGAGTTGCACGATAGGAAGGAATGAGCTGAATTGATTTCAATTCACGCAGCCTCGTAGACTGCGACCAACAGCCACGGTAAGCATGGCTTTAGAAAAATAATTTCAATTCACGCAGCCTCGTAGACTGCGACTTTGGCTTAGGAACTTTAGAAAATGCTTGTATCATTTCAATTCACGCAGCCTCGTAGACTGCGACGGGTGATTGGTCCCTGGCCACGGGCTATTCCTTTATTTCAATTCACGCAGCCTCGTAGACTGCGACCAGAGGCGACGGGGGCCAAGTCTATTATGTCATGGAATTTCAATTCACGCAGCCTCGTAGACTGCGACGTGTCACTTCTCAAATTCTAACGGCGTGCGCTTAATATTTCAATTCACGCAGCCTCGTAGACTGCGACCTCAAGCCAGGCATCGCGTTTAGACCCATCATGCTATTTCAATTCACGCAGCCTCGTAGACTGCGACAAAAGACCAAAGTTTTGGTCAGTATGTCCTGGATATTTCAATTCACGCAGCCTCGTAGACTGCGACCCTAAGGAGGTAGATTATGAGCAAGACTAAAGTTATTTCAATTCACGCAGCCTCGTAGACTGCGACGTAAGTCATGTTTACCAAACCTCCTTATGATTATTTCAATTCACGCAGCCTCGTAGACTGCGACTAATCGCAAGGCCGCAACATTAATCACCGTTAAATTTCAATTCACGCAGCCTCGTAGACTGCGACGCCATTCGTCTATGGTACAATTAAATCCGTAGAATTTCAATTCACGCAGCCTCGTAGACTGCGACGTGGGTCCAGCTGTTTCCTGAGGGTCGGGACTCTATTTCAATTCACGCAGCCTCGTAGACTGCGACCTAAAGCACCATTCATCAAGGACAATAGAGACCTATTTCAATTCACGCAGCCTCGTAGACTGCGACGACCAGTGACTACAGTCCTTGGCCTGACCATCTCAATTTCAATTCACGCAGCCTCGTAGACTGCGACCACAAGATATTGTAAAAAAATACTAAATCATCAATATCTTGTAGCTGTTACAAGTTAATTCAATAAAAATGTTCGGATATTAGGGAAAATCAAGATTTCCGATACATAATTCGGTGCGAATGATCCGGTGAAACCATGTTCAACCCTGATTCGCACCAATGATCTAAATTCATTTGTCGTTTTACATAAAACTATCATCAGAATCGAAATTTTCAGGATCCATTCCTAGTTCTTTGTCATAATCATAGAAATAATAAATATCCAATTCCGGCATCGGCTTGATTTTCCCAAGACCTCTATACTTATCCAAATTATAAACTTGAACAGTATACGCCTGAGCCTGCTTTAAAAGACGGGATATTTCCGAAAAATCGCATTTTCCCGATAATAATGCGGTAATGATATCTTTCCCATTAATCTTTTCACCAATCTCATTGGCCAAAACATCCCCCTTAAGGGAATTTGTGGCACTTAGAAAATCATCAGTATCCGCCTCAGGATTAAATCCGACAATTACGGGTGTCGTGGCTTGATCAATGACCTTCAATTCACTGGCAATGGCTTGCGGTGAGGCACTTAATGCTGCAGTGGCATTAAGAAATGTATCAATTTTAGCCTTTTCTTTGTCATCGGGTTCATTAGCAAAAAATTGTTGAAGGGTGTTCTGATAGTGTTCCTGATTAATCAAGCTGCCTTCCGTATCCTTTTGTAAATTACCCCACTGAAATAGCGTTTGAAATTCACCCTTTCGAATTTCAACCTTATAATCAACTTCTTTTCTTTCATTTAGCGCCCCATAGTAACTTTGAAAGAAAGTCTTAATCACATCAGAGGATAATAAATCCAAATCAGTAGAGTTTTCCAGTACACCCTTGGCTGAGGTGACCCCCTGCTTTAATTCCATGAGGCTGCCCAGTTTTTCAATCCCATTATCTAGTGCAATTAAGTGCACTTTGCCCATGGGACGTTCATGGTTCCGATTACAACGCCCAGCAGCCTGAACAACACTATCTAGCCCAGCTAGAGATCTGATCACTGTTTGAAAACTCAAATCAACGCCGGCTTCTATCAACCGTGTTGAAAAAACCACTACTTTTTTGTTGTCTGCCGGATTATCCTTCAATACTTCGCGAATTTTTGCAAAACGCATTTTACGATGGGCAACACACATATCCGTGGACAAAAAGAACTTTAAAGTGTCCTCATGTTCAAAATTCAAATAAGCTTCTTTAACAGCTGCCTTTGTGTTTAATATTACCAATACACTGCTATCTTTTTCAAGAATTGAATCTACAAATTCACTCAATTTGGGGATTGAAAATGATTCTTCAAGATGACTGATAATTTCCACACGTTTAAAAGCCTGTTCGACGTCTGCCAAGTTCTTAACAATTTCTTTGGGCGTCTGGCTTAGGCCATGGGACAGTGTGCCACTTCCTAACGCCGGTTGTGTTGCAGTACATAGTAATACACTACTGTTTCCTGAGTGAACTAGCCAATTTATTAGTGCATTGTTCATAGAAATCATTTTAACGGGGATAGTTTGGACCTCATCATAGATGATGACACTGTTAGTTAAACAATGCATATGCCGAATATTTTTACTACCCTTTCCAAAAACTGCATTTAACAGCCCGACTTGGGATGTGACAATGATTGGCGCTTCCCAAGTATCACGGGCATAGTAATAATTAAATGGCTTACCTTCCTCACTCACCGCAGAATGATACTCCAAAACAACAGGTTGATCTAGTTCCTCTTGCTCATCAACCTGTAGGGCCTGACGCATTTGTTTGGCATTTTGTTCAATAATCGTAGTATATGGCACAACGTAGATGATGCGCTCAAAACCATGTTGCTTGGCTTGGTGCAGTGCAAAGCGCAGGCTCGCAAAAGTTTTGCCCCCACCAGTTGGCACACTAAGACTATACAAACCAGCAGCGCCATTCCCCATTGCTGCACTACGATCAGACATTTGCTGTCGTAATTTGTTGAGTGACTCAGTGGCCGGATTCGGCGCAACTTGCGCAGCAAGTTTTGCTACAGACTGTTCATTAACATCATTAAGGTGATTTAATTCCGCATGTGTATCCCGCACGACTTTAAAAACATCCTCTGCAAAATTCGCCGTGTCTAGATGATCTGCATCTACCAGGGCACTTGAAATAAAGCGCTGATAGTAAAATTGATGTCTAAACAATTCGGATTGTCCTAGTGCGCGCGCTTCTGCGATGGCTTTATTACAAAACTCAACAAACACCTGTTGATCATTTTCGCCATCGGAAAAGAAGCGTTGCATAATGTCCGTTAGTTTCCAATCAGAAATGTCCTGAGTTAACTTATCAAAAAATGGAAAAGCATCTTTAAATGCTGCTTCGCCAACCCCAGACTGGTGTCGTGGGTTAAAAAAATCATAGGGTCCTTTGGAATTATGGTGGGCCATAATGGCGTTGCCAACTAATGCTGCCATAATTCGCGGCTCAATGTCATTATTGCCAGTGTTTATTAATTCATGTTCCCCCATGACCTGATATAAAATCCGCGCACCGGCAAATGCATGGTTAACCTTGGTATTCGTTTTGTTTTCATCAAGACCATCATCGATACGAATGTATTGCTGAAATGCTTCCGAATATTTACCGGCGTCATGTAACCAGCCCGCAAGTCCACAAATATATGACATTTTAATACCACGACCGTATTCAAAACACAAATCCCGTGTATTGCTTAAATGGTCTTTTAAAATTTGAGAACGGTGATCTGTTGTTGTGGTATGCCCAATGTATTTAACCATTAGAAGCCCTCGATAATTTCAACCTTTAAGCCAGCAATCTTGGGATCGTCTACTTCCACTTTTACCTTTGTAAAATCTGCAGCTTGATAATGGGTGTTCCCTGATTCAATGTCACCTAGAGAACCTTCCAAATCTACGGGACTGGTCACTTTAGTGGCTTGATGTACCAAGTATGGTGGTAATTTGCCAAGCTGTGAATCATGTTCCCACCAAACTAGTTTCAAAACTGCCATGGAACCTTCCGGCCGGGCTGCAGAACTATCATTGACAAATAACGTTCGTAGAGCCTCTTTCAAAGCAGCGGCATCATCTTCAGTAAAGCCAGTTCTATGGGCTTGCTCAACATTAATGCTGCCATTGAAAACGTAAACGCCAAAAGGCACGACTGTTTTCATCCCCATGGTATCAGAGCCCTTGGTATCACCAGGTTCCAAATTAATCGACTTGGTAATTTGTTCATCTTTTACCACAATTGGTGCCGTTGAATAAGCGGCTTGAACCGTGACTGGCCCCCGCAAAGGAATTGAGACGCCATCAAGACCATCCTTATATTTAGAATCTTTAAAGGGCATTACTTGGCCAAACGCCCGTACATCGATCCAGCTTTCCGTTGCAGCTTTGATGAGTGGATCTCTAAGACTGCCCTTATCAGCCTTGGCCTTTTTGCTGTTATATTCTTCTAAAACCGCTTGAACTTGAGGGCTTGCCTTCACCCGGTCCCGAAGATTGGTATTGCCATCGGTAATTCGTTCTTGCATTTGAACCAAAACAGGTAATTTCATATCTTGCCAACGATTACGAATTTTTCGCTTAATCGCCACATCGCTAATTTCACCTAATCCATCCGCATTGACCCGGGGCCGATTATTATCCAAGGGATCGCCATTTGGATTCGCATTTTTCACACCGAGGACAACGGTAAAATCAATCTTATGATCCAATACTTTATTACTCATTTTTATCTTCTCCCTTTTTAGCTTTACCCGCAACAGCTTTTTCAATCAAATAGGTGCGCTCATCCATAAATCCTTTGAAGGCCAGGCCAGAAAGTGGTTTATCCGTATTCATTGCATCATCTTCAAACTGTTCATTGGCTTCTTGCCAGTGGCGCATGTATATTTCTTGCAGTCCTGAATGTAACTTAGGGAAATAGGAATTCATAACTGCGGCCCAAATTCTTTTGTTCGTTGTTGTAGGCCGCTCTAAAAAACTCGGTAAAAATCGAATAGCTGTTGTCACCCGCTCCTTAGAGCTAGTGCCACTCGCCCTGTTTTCCGACAAAGCTTTCCTTTCAACTTGATCAGAAATTGCCAGTAGCCGGCCAAAAACATAAGATCGATCATGGGACGCTTGATTTAAACTCATTCCTAATTTCCCCTTTACATTGTAATTGATCAATGCACAATAAGTTCGTACATCCTGTTGCCAAATCTGTAGTCCTCGAAGAGCTCCCCGTTGCACATCGTTCCCAGAATAAGCCATCGGTCGACTGATGCGTTGCAGGATTGTTCTGGTGATTTCCATCGAAACGGGTTTTGCTTGAATAACTGCTGTCAGCAATTGAGTCATTGCATGTCGCCTAATAGTTTGAAACCGTTGACCACCAGTACCGATTAAGTATGCTGCATTAATTACCTGGTTAAGTGTCGGCGTAAATGGTACAGTTCCCTCATATTTTCGGATATTGATACCGCAATGGCGCCATTGATTTAAATTGGTTTTTAATTGGTTAGAATCCATCAAATCATAGTAAGTCATCGCCATTCGTCCGGTGGTAGCCGCATCCAAAAAGAGAACATTCAACTTTTGATTATCTGATATCTCTTTGATCTGCCCAAAAAGTGCGTCGCGATAGCTCTGCTGCACTGCCTTGCCAGTCTTATCTTCGGTTTCTTCAGAACTCGATTTAATCAAGCCGCTAATCAGCCCATTGAGCGCATTGTTGAGATAACTATTTCTATTATTGTTCCGTGTACCACTGGCCCAAATCAGAAACACACGGGTATCAACAATAATCCCTTGTCGTTGAATCAACCATTTCAAAGCATGGGTCATTTTCTGTGAAGAAACCAACCCAACATGTTGAAACTCATTATCCAAAAACGTACCCCGATAGGAAAAACCACTTTTGTCATTGGCAGAAATTAATTTTGCACCACTGGTCACCGGACTGACATTTTTTTCAACTAAGTTCGTTTCTGGTTGCAGTTCGCCTGTAATATAATCCACGGTGTTTTCCTGACCATCTTTTAGGCTAGTCAAATAATGAGTCTCCCATGACTTGAAAAGTCCCTTATCTCGCCAGGGCACAAAATCTGCGTTTTCCGGACTATTGTCTTTGAAGCGTACAAAGGCCTCACCAGTTTTCACCAGTTTTTGGTCTTTCTCATCTGTTAAAACTTTAAGTAAGTCGGCAACTACTGTTTCTTCTTGAATATACTTTGCCACTAGTTTGATAAATGTTGGTGCATCACTGCTGTTGGCCCAGTTCTGGATGAGCTTCAAATAAGCGGCGTAGCATTCCTTAGCCCGCTTAACTTTGCTGGCGCTACCAGCATAAGGTGAGAAATCACCGGCAACATATTTAATCTTGTCTTCCAGTGGGAAAGGTGCCACATTGACTGAACGATTGGCAGCTTCAACTGTCGCTGGAATAACGGTCAGTTGCTCTGGTTTCTCACGAATAATTCCAGCAGTACTAAACTTGCCCTGACCCGTTAGCGTAATTTCAATTTGCACATTGACCGAAACATGATAAAGCGGCAGCAACGTATAAGTCGATTCCCCAAAATCACCAACCTTGGCTTGATTATCATCAAAGGTTTTGACCAATTCGTTAAAGACCGTCATCCATCATCCCTCCTAATAAATCCGAATAAAGCGCATCTACAGATTGGATTGGCTTGTGATCCGTATCTTCAATGTTTATCGTTCGAATCCTTTGAACGCTAGTTATTTCTTCTGGTAGTTTGAAATCAATGACACCATCAATCATTTTTGGCTGCCATAGTCGCACTGAAAAGTCCGGATCACCAGTCTCATCAGGATAATTAAAGCCGTGAACCATCATACCGAAAAGGCGAGGGTTTTCCTTATCATCATCGTAAAAACCAACGCCATCGTCGAACTCAACAGGTTTAACATAGCCTTGGCATTCCCGCGTACCTAAAAAAACATCCCGACGTCCCCCAGCGCGCAAAGCACGCTTAAAAATAGCCATATGCTTCTTGATATTTCGATCCTCAATGAGGTCATTTCGTTGCAGATTCCATTTGATGTGAAGCTGAACTTGATACCTGACATCTTTTAAATAAGAATAATAAGAAAGATCTGGACTACCATCCAATTTAATCGGTCGAATTGCTTTTGACTCCACTTTGATTTGCCTCATGATTCTGACTTTATCGATGACATAGATAAACGTTGGTTTCCAGTAAATAGATTCTGCGATACCAATAAGTGCTTGATACGTAGGCACGGTGTATGATGCCTTTTCCCCACCACGACTCAAAGGGTCGGTGAAGAGCGCATTTTTACCCCACACCTCAAAAGTTAGTTTGGGTTCTTCTGACAAATCTTACTCACTCCTTTCATTCAATAGACTGCTAATCCAAAAGTGCTCGTTACGTTTATAGAACGACATCAAGTTTTCCTTGAAGGTTGAAACAATTTGTTCATTGTTTCAGTTAAATGTTAACTGAATTCATTTAGCATCTAACTGAAACGATGAAATCAAGGATAAAGTGCAGAGATAGAAAGAGAAAATCGAATTGTCTTGGCAGATGGCAGGGGTGCCGACATATCCGTTTCAAGATAACAAATTTTTCACATAACTTATATTTTCCACCGGTTAAATTTTCTTGAAATCTTCAGAATACTGTTTCTTTTGATTAATCAAGATAATCCTTTCTGACTTAAGATTTTGCCAAATCACGTTACTATTTTCACAATTAATCATACATCGTTTCAAAAATAATGTCAAATTTTATACTTAAGTTCAACTGAATATATTATTATGGAATGCCCTAAAATGGGCACTCTATATCGAGGATACATAAGTCCAACTTTTTCAATTCACGCTTCTTCAGCGCACTGACAAACTACTTCCAGTGACGATTACAAAATCGCACTTTCCATTTTAACAGCCGTATTGATAAACTTCAAATAATCATCGTCGAATCAAGCGTCTTCACTTCGCGTGTGCCGATATGAATGATTTTGTTTTTGTGATTCCGACCAAGATTGTAAAAGCGCACACTGTCCTTCGTTTCATCAATGATAGCAGCTAGATCACTCTGTAACTGTTTAAATTGTAAATCATCAATTAGACATTCAAAGACTGAGTTTTGAACCCGCTGACCATATCGACTGCAAGTTTTCGCAACATGGCGTAGCCGCTTGGGGCCACCATCAGAAGTTATCGCAATATCATAAGCCACAATAATCATTGTGAACCACCTACTTCCACAAAAATGCCGGGTAGCCGTCAAGGTCTCCCCGCAGATAACGCGCCAGCAACATTGCTTGCGTTAAGGGCACTTGTCCCCACATCATCTTTTCATCTAAAAAAGGATGTGTTATTTTTTCTTTTTTCCGATTCTGCCACGCTGATATAAAAATTTTTCGACCTTCATCTGTCAAAGAAACAGCTTTATTTTCTTGAATCTTAAAGCTTTTCTTTAATAGCATCCGCTTATTAATCATTTTTAACACAAACCGATCAGCATAGACACTACGCAACTCTTCCATTAAATCAAGCCCGAGTGATGTTCTTCCAGGCCGATCTTGATGTAAGAAACCAACATAAGTATCCAGCCCAGCCGCTTCAGCAGCCGAGGCACACTCCTGAGCCAAAAGTGTATAGGCAAAAGACATTAAGGCATTCACACGGTCCAAGGGTGGCCGGCGTGAACGTCCGGCAAAGTTAAAATCTTTATTTTGCTGAAGGATCATTTCATTAAAAACTGAGAAATACGCTTGGGCGGCATTTCCTTCTAACCCTAGTAAAATTTCAAATGATGTGGCCTCTTGAATTGTCACTAACGTTGTTTTCAGATAAGTAATAACTTGCTTAATGGCCTCCACATTAACGGATAGACTGTGATCACGAATAGTCCGTTCCAAACACCATCGTTGATTGAATACTTTTGCCAGAATAATATTTTTAGCGATTTCGAATGCGGCCTGCGGATCTTCAGCAATTGTAAACTGCTTTTTCCGTAAAAGCACGTTACCGTTCTTTGCACCGGTGACACGTCCCATGAACTGACCAGTCGGGCTCATGAAAGTGATACCAATTTGATTTGTTAAACATTCATTTATCAGAGCAGGACTGGCGCCAGCCCGTCCAAAAGTGATGATGTCTTGAAAATTAAGCAGTGGCACTTTTTTCTTGGCTTCGTGATCGATATAAGCAACGACATTGCCGCCTTCCAATCCTAAATACGCTTCAGGCTGCATCACGAATAGGGTATTTTTCAAATATTTCATTCTGTCAGTCTCCTTTGAAAATAGTCTGGCACGGAACGATTTTTAAGTAATTCCGGCAAACAGATATCTTTTAGTGAACAGCGCTGACACCATTTACCAGTTTTAACTTTTGGTGTATATCCTTTGGCCCAGTATTGATGCATCTCATCAACTTTTTTCTTGAGATCTTCACGCTGTTCCGCTGTAAAAACTACTTTTTGGCGTTTGTTTGTCTCAAAATAATACAACCAGCCTTGGTTAATTGACACACTGAACATTTCCTCCAGACAAAGGGTCTGTGCTAAGAGTTGGTAAGTATCTGATAAATCCCATTTTGCACGGCCACGCTTATATTCCACTGCTTCTGGTTGATAACGCTTCTGGCGGCCAAATAGCTTGGCCCCCTCAGGATCTTGTCTAAATTCCACAATATCGCAAATACCTGATAAACCTAGTTGTGGTGAATGAACCTTTAGGGCATGAGTGGTTAATAAATCATGGCGCTTTTCACGCAACTTGGGTTCATCCGCCCGGGTATGTAACTGCTGTCCTTCATAAGTCAGGACATTGTCCGCCCACTGCTTTTCCACGTGGATCAATGCCCACTGCCGCCGGCAAAACAAAAAGTGCTGGATGCCGGATATCATTAAGTAATCATCTTCGCTGTACATCTATTCACCCACTCTTTTGATAAATACGATCAGTCGTAAAGTATAATGAATACGCTTTCATTATATATCAATAAATTACGCACAACAATGCAAATCAGATGTCCCAAAAAGCGGCATTTTTTTGCCCACCAAAAAACGCCCTATCCATGACAGAAGGGCGTTTCGTTTATTTTACATTCTTGATAGCTTCTTGGATTGTTTTACCGTTGCCGACGACATTGTCGTCTAAACGACTGATGACAGTAAAAATCTGTGTCTCAGTATTCAAAAGAATTCTATATTTCATGTAATTTACCTCCATTCAATTGTCCCGAATGGTATTGGTAGCGAATAGACTTAGTATACGCGCAAAGTACGGGATGTCAAATTTATTTTCATTCTAATTTTCAAAAGGCCAAAACAAAAGGCCTCAAGAACTGGTGCTGATTGACCAGCTTGAAACCTCAAAGTTTAAAATTATGCGGCATAATTAGCCTTTGCTTCCAAATCTTTGATAGCGGCTTGAATCGTCACGCCCGTACCAGAGTTTTGCTGAGCATCCACAACTGTAAAAAGTTGGGTGTCAGTATCTAATAAGATTTTATATTTCATATCTTATTACCTCCAAATTATTAAAAATCGCTCATATAGCGTAGTGTTAATTTACGCTCTTTCTCACAAGCTGTCAACTATTTGCACTCGAAAAGTTTAAATTTAGCGATTTAGGTTTCATAACACTTGTGATTTTTAAAAATCCCGTCCTAATTTTAATCTAATATTTCGGCAACGACTACGATAAGGGTCTGGTATAATTAAAGTTAAGTCAAGAAACGAGGCAGATATTATGAACTTAACTGGTGCCCAGGTCGCCGTCACCGGCAAACTTGAAACAATGACCCTCCAAGAGTGTTTGACCCTGCTCAATATTATTCATGCAAAGCCCCAAAGCCATGTCAATCGCCAAACCAATTACCTTATCGTTGGGACCATTCGCAAGAACATGTTTGAATCCCCAGAAACCACTCGCCTACAACTGGCCAAAAGTTATGGTGCTCAAATCATCTCGGAAAAAGACTTCTTAACTTGGGTCATCGCCTACTTAGAAAAAATGCGACAAAATATCACCTAGAACCGATTTAATTTTTTCCCAATTTAAAAAACTATGGCCTAGGTCTTTCAAATCAAAAACCCGGTCATAGTTTTATTTTTAAGCTTGATTGTGATGTAAGGCTGTCATGCGTTCATAAAACGTATTGCCAATGGCATCAATGCTCCACATCCACAGCATGTGGCCCAGGGCTTCTGAGACGTGTTCTTCAACAGGTTGATCTTTCGCACTCGGAATGACACCCATTTTCGGTAAGGTGTACAAGTGAGACCCGGCCCAAGCTGCCAGGCCAAAGAATAAACCATGGCCGGTCTTAATGATTGGGAAATAATGGCCTAATACGGTATAAGCAATCCCAAAGCCGGTGGAAAATGTGTAATGTACTACATAGCTGGGCCAAGGTAAATCATGGCCATTATAGCTGTAAGTAGCGTGGGCAGCTTCAGGACTGATGCCCATCATCTCTAACGTCCGTTGGGGCGGATTAGTGGCATCCCTAGCCGGCGTTCTAGGTGGCAATATATTCTCCCACCCCATCTTAACCATGCCGGCCACAATACCTGCAGCCGTACCAGCGGCAACTGCGGACCAAAAACTAAATTTTGCCATAAAACGCAACCTCCTGTCTTTAAAATCGATTATACAACTGATACCCCCTAATTTAAAAATGAAACGCTGGTTAGCCGGCCAAATTCTCTTGAAAGCGGTATAATTGAATTGTAGGGATAGCTATTGCAGTTTATGTTGTGGTGGACCTGAATTTTCAAAGGAATATGTCCTGATAAATAAAAAAGCACCGCTAATCCCAAGGGATCAACAGTGCATCTGATGCCGGCGGCAGGAATCGAACCTGTACGGGATAAAATCCCACAGCGACCTGAACGCTGCGCGTCTGCCAGTTCCGCCACGCCGGCAACAACATATTATATTTTACCAGAAATTTCAGAAATGAAAAGCATTAATTTAAGGAGTTTGAATAAATATGCCAAAAATTGATTTAAAATTCACTAAAAGTGTCATCACCAAGCGGCCGGAAAACAGTTATAAAGGCAATTTCGGCCGTATCTTAGTCATTGGTGGCAACGAGAATTTTGGTGGGGCCATTATCATGAGTGCCTCAGCTGCTGTATATGCCGGGGCCGGCTTAGTGACCACTGCCACAGACCCTAGTAACTTCACGGCCCTACATAGTCGCTTGCCGGAAAGCATGGTGGTGGATTATAGCGATGAGACCTATCTTAAAGCCCTCATCCCCACCATGACGGTCCTGGTGATTGGCCCAGGCCTGGGCACCAGTGCCAAAAGTTTGAAAATTTTAAATTTTGTCCTGAGCCAAGTCACCGCTGAGCAACAATTGATCATCGATGGGTCGGCCATCACCTTGATTGCTGAACACCAACTGCCTTTCCCTAGCACTCCAAAGCTGATCTTTACCCCCCATCAAATGGAGTGGCAACGTCTCAGTCAAATCGCCATCGCCGATCAAACAGACGCTCAAAATCAAGCCGTTTTGGCCCAATGGCGGCAAGACAATCCCAACATTACCTTGGTACTCAAAGCCCATCGCACCAAAGTCTACTTGCCAGACAATAACGTCTGGGAAAATACTGCCGGTAACCCTGGTATGGCCACTGGCGGCTCAGGAGATACCCTCACAGGCATTTTAGCCGCTTGTCTGGGTCAATTCCAGCCAGCGGACAAAGCGGTGCTGGCGGGGGTCTATATCCACAGTGACATTGCCGACGAATTAACCGATGACGGTAATTACGTCACGCTGCCCCAGGAAATCATCCCCCTCCTGCCAAAATTTATGGGGCGTCTGGCGTCGGATTAGTTTGGAGGGCCACAAGTTCTGCGGGAGTTAAAGGCCGATAAGCCCCGGGTTCCAAAGTCTCATCCAGCTTTAAACTGCCCATCTGAATGCGTTTCAAAGTCACCACCGTCTTATCCACTGCTTCAAACATGCGCTTGACTTGATGGAACTTGCCCTCGGCGATCTGCACGTGGATCAACGTCTGATTAGCCGCCCCATCGAAACTCAATATGTCCAGTTGGGCCGGTTGGGCCAAAAAGTCCTCTAACTGAATCCCCTGGGCAAACCGCTTTACATCTGTGGTGGTAACTTCCCCGGCAATTAAAGCTTCATAAATCTTCGGCACATGTTTTTTGGGGCTTAAAATCCGATGGGCCAATTGACCATCATTGGATAAAATCAATAATCCCGTTGTATCTTTATCTAAGCGACCCACTGGAAATAAGTCTTCCCTGAAATCAGCAGGCTGCAATAAATCGATGACCGTGGCATCAAACTTATCCCGGGTAGCTGAGACCACGTCTTGGGGTTTATTCATTTCATAATAAAATAAAGCTTGGTAGGTAATCGTACTGCCGTCCACTTGGACCGTATCGGCATTTTCATCAACTTGTAGCTTCGGGGTTTTGGCCAATGTTTCGTTGACCTGAACCCTTTTTTGTTTGATCAGTAATTTGACGTCCTTACGGGAATAAGGGGTCACATCAGCTAAATATTTATCTAAGCGCATAAAATCTCCTTACTTAATTTTTAAAATCCGGCGTAATATATCTACCCGTGGGCCTAAGATCCGGTCTGCCAACTTGGTTTTCAAGGTCAGCAACGCGTAAATCCAAACCCCGGTGATCACGCCTAATCCCAGTGGGAAGATCGTATAGATCCGCACGTTAGGATCAATGAGGACGGCAATAATTTTGACCACAATGGTCACCGCGATTAACATAATGGTGGAAAAAATAACAATGCCAAAACTGCGGCGTAACAGACGGCCGGTATTAAAACCATAAAGTTTGTCCAGGGCCCGCAGCATTAAACCACAGGTCACCACGATCCCCAAACAAGTGGCAATCATGGGTCCGAAAACTTTGAACAGTGCGATCATGGGGTATTGCATCACCGCCTTGACGGCAAAGCCCACCAACAAGTACATGATCGCTTTTTTGTTCATGTACAGGCCTTGCAAAATAGCGGCTAATACGGTAAAAAGCCCTAAGAAAATGGCTAAATAACAATAGAACTGCAAAACATAGGTATCTAGGTCCGGATTGGCCCCATAAAACAAAGTATACACCGGCTTGGCTAACGCTGATAAGCCAAAGGCGGCGGGTACCATGACGAACAAAAACAGCTCCAAGGCATCATTGATCTGCTTACGAATACCTTTGAAGTCCTTGCGAGCATGGGCCCCAGATAACAACGGTACCACCGTCAAGGACAAGGCAGTGGCCAAAGAAATAATGATCATCACCAATTTTTGCGCATTAAAGTTAAAAATGGCAAAGTAATTATCCAACTGGGTTTGGGTGGCATTGACTACCGAAGCCATCATGGGATAAAAACTATACTGATCAAAAATTTGGAAGAACGTGATGCCACTGTCCAAGATGATGAAAGGAATGGCCTGGTGGATAATCTGGCGAATAATTTCACCGGTGGAGATATCCACTGCATTGGCACTGCCGGCGGCTAAATCGTCCAGCTCCGGTTTACGCTTCAGGTAATACCAAACCAGTACCGCAATCCCACACAATGCCCCGATAAAGGCCGCAAAGGTGGACTGGGTCACGGCACTGACATAGTTGCCGTGTTGCACCCGCATGATCAAGAACGTGGCCAATAACATATAAATGACCCGACCCAGCTGTTCAAAGAACTGGGACAAGGCCGACGGTGCCATTTCATTGTACCCTTGGAAAAATCCCCGGGTAATACTCATCACCGGGATCACCAGTAGGGCAAAACTCAACGCCCGATATAAAGGAATCGTCCGGGTATCAATTTTCCAAGTGGCGATATCCACCACTGAAAAAATCGGAGCCCCAAAGAACAGGACCACAGCGCCAATGAAGCCAAATAAAGCCATGATTTTTAAGCCTTGGCGATACAAGCGCTGTCCTAGGGCATACTCATTTAACGAGTTATAGTGGGCAACTTGTTTGGAAATCGCCCCAGGAATCCCGGCAGCTGAGATCACCAAGAATAAGCTATAGACGTTATAACCTTTGGAGAAAATGGCGTTCCCTGATTGGAAATCCGCCCCCATCCAAATGGTCCAGGGGATAATATATAACGCCCCTAAAACCCGTGAAAAAACACTGCCCGCTGTGATCCAAGCTGAGCCCTTGAGTAAAGAACCATGGGCGTCGATTTGTGATTGTTTGTTTTCAGTTGTTGCTGGCTGCTTGGCCATTATCCGGTCTCCTTTTAAACACATTAAACTTCATTGTAATTTATTAATTCGCCTTTGACAATGAGAACCAGAAGTTATCCACAAAAAAATATGAAGCTGTTTCAAAACGCATGTTTTGAAACAGCTTCATCGTCATTTTTAACAACTTTATTGCTCGATCCAACCGCCGTCAATGGGAATCACGGCCCCGTGAATAAAGTCAGCGCCACGGCTCAACATAAATAATGTCACCAAAGCCACCTCTTGGGCGTGGCCCCAACGTCTGGCTGGTGTTTGGGCAGCGACTGTCTTAGCCATTGCCCCATCCCCGGCAAAATCCGCAGCATTCATCGGTGTATCAATGGCTCCTGGAGCAAGGCAGTTGGCACTCAAACCAGCTTTAGCGTAATCGTAGTCCAATTGTTTGGTATAGCCAATGACCGCGTGTTTTGCCGCTGTATAAACAGCGCCCCCACCGCCAGCCACTAAGCCGGCAATAGAAGCCATATTCAAGATTTTACCGGACTTGCGGGCTAACATCCCCGGTAAAACCGCATTCGTCAACACAAACTGACTTCGTAAATCTGTTTGCATAAATTGATCCCATTGGGCTAAAGTTGTCTGCAAAGATGGTCGGTAGCCATCTAAGATGCCCGCAGTATTTAATAAAAAATCCACTTGCGGCGACTCGCTCAAGATATCGGCCGCAGTTCTCCGTAATTCTATGTCGTTACTGATATCGCACAGATATAATTTCAACAATTGAGGATAACGCCGTTGTAGCTGGCGCAATGGTTCAGACAGCTGGCGGTCGATCCCGGCACAATGGGTGCCTTGGGCTAAAAGCAATTCGGTTTGGGCCAAACCAATGCCAGAACCACTGCCGGTGACAATGCAATACTTATCAGCCAGTTCAGGATATGTCGGTGCCATTAATCTACTAAGTGCCAGTCGTCTGCTAAAATATCACAGACGGTGGGTTGAAACATGGATAAAGCCGGCGTTTCTTTGGTACGAATCAAAAAATAAGGGGTAACCGCTTCACCAGCTTCAACGGGTTGCTGCACTTCAAAAATATAAAGTTCAGAACCGCCCCATCCCTGGCGAATCGCTTTTTTACCCTGCTTGATTTCAGGCAAGATTTCTTCAAAAGTCATCAATACACACTCCTAATCTGAAAGAGCCACACGTTTTTGGACCACATAAATAACCACCGCACCGATCAACAACGATGCCAGTTCACCCAGTGCCACCGTACCATAAGTTGGCCAAAATGGTAATTTATTCACGACCATTAACTCTAAGGCTACACTAAAGGTCATCAGGGTACAAATAATCGTGCTGGTCATTAATCTAGCCACCACTGATTTAAAGCGCTTGGCGATGAAATAGCTCAAACTAGTCATCACTAACGTCCCCAATGAACCAAAAATAATATCGATAATCCCCAGGGGAGACACAATATTTGCTAAGGCACAACCAATGGTCAGCGCAATAATATAACGCTTGTTAAAAACAGCTAAATGATTAAATCCCTCGGCCAAACGCAACTGAATCGCCCCATAACTTAACGGCGCGATCAGTAAAGTAACAGCCACATATAATGCAGCGACAACGGCAATTTTTGTAAGTTCTAATGTATTATGGGCAACTTTGTCCACCATGAAAATTTCCTCCTTAGTTTTTTTAGGTGGGATTTTGCGAACCACCACGCTCAAAAAAATTAAACCTTATTTAGTATAGCAAAAGCCCGCCAATTTTCAAACTTTAAATCGCCTAGGCACTAAAAAGAAGTTGCGGCAGTATATTCAACCACAACTTCTTCTTGATATCAAAACTATTTACTTGGCAACGATGTTGACGATCTTATTCGGTACCACGATCATCTTTTTAACCGTTTTATCGCTTAAGAACTTATCCACGTGTTCATCAGCCAAAGCCAATTCTTTTAATTTGGCTTCATCGGTATCCCGGGCAACTTTTAACTTGCCCCGTACTTTGCCGTTGACTTGCACGATGACTTCAACTTCGTCAGCCACCAAATACTTAGCGTCATATGTTGGCCAAGTGGCATAAGTTAGGGTTTCATCATGACCTAACTTTTGCCAAATTTCTTCCATCATATGAGGCGCAATTGGTGCAAGCATCTTCACGAGGCCTTCGATGTAATCCACTGGCAAAGCATCGGCTTTACCGGCTTCATTGACGAAGACCATCATTTGTGAAATGGCGGTGTTAAAGTGTAAGGCATCATAGTCTTCGGTAACTTTTTTAACGGTTTGATGATAAACCACCGTCAACGTGCCATCATTTTCAGTGGTCACGTGATCCCGGAGTTTACCTTCATCGTCAATGATCAAACGCCAAACCCGATCCAAGAACTTCCGCGCCCCAGAAAGGCCCTCTTCGCTCCAAGGAATAGCCGCATCCAGTGGGCCCATGAACATTTCATAAAGCCGCAGGGTGTCAGCCCCATATTGGTCGACCACATCATCGGGATTAACCACGTTGCCTTTAGACTTAGACATCTTTTCATGGTTTTTACCTAAAATCATCCCTTGATTATACAGCCGTTGGAAGGGTTCTGGTGTTGGGACCACACCGATATCATATAAGAACTTATGCCAGAAGCGGGCATACAGTAAATGTAAGACGGCATGTTCCGCCCCACCGATATATAAGTCCACAGGCATCCAAGCCTTTAACTTATCATAGTCGGCTAAAGCTTCTTTGTTATGAGGATCGATAAAGCGCAGGAAGTACCAAGAGCTCCCAGCCCATTGGGGCATGGTATTGGTTTCCCGACGACCCTTACGGCCATTTTTATCCACCACGTTGACCCAATCATCCAAGTTAGCTAACGGACTCTCTACGGAGCCGGAGGGTTTCACATCTGGTGTTTCTGGCAGGATCAAAGGCAATTCTTCTTCGGGCACCAATGTGGTTTCCCCATCTTCCCAATGAATAATTGGAATAGGTTCACCCCAATAACGTTGCCGAGAGAATAACCAGTCCCGCAAGCGGTAATTCACTTTCTTACCGCCGACGTGATGATCTGCCAACCAAGCTAACATCTTAGCTTTCCCATCTTCTAGGCCAGTGCCATTTAAGAATTCGGAATTAATATGCACGCCTTCGCCCGTAAATGCCGCTTCATCGGTATTGCCACCTTCTAAAACTGGCACGATCGGTAAATCAAATTTCTTAGCGAAAGCATAGTCCCGTTCATCATGGGCGGGTACGGCCATAATCGCCCCCGTGCCATAACTGCCTAGGACATAATCAGAGATCCAAATTGGGATTTTCTTTTGATTCACGGGGTTAACGGCATAAGCGCCGGTAAAGACCCCAGTTTTTTCTTTGTTCAGATCGGTCCGATCTAAATCACTCTTATGAGCAGTAGCATCTTGATAAGCCTTGACGCTATCCCGTTGTTCCGGCGTGGTAATGGTTTCCACCACGTCTAATTCCGGGGCGATGACCATATAAGTTGCCCCAAATAATGTATCTGGCCGGGTGGTAAAGACGTCTAGGGTTTTGTCACTGCCCTTAATTTGGAAAGTAACCGTGGCACCGACGGAACGGCCGATCCAGTTGCGTTGCATTTCCTTCACGTTTTCTGGCCAATCAATTAAATCTAAATCATCTAGTAAACGGTCCGCATAAGCGGTGATTTTTAGCATCCATTGGCGCATCGGTTTGCGTACCACTGGATAACCACCCCGCTCGGTTTTGCCATCGATAACTTCTTCGTTGGCCACAACTGTGCCTAAATCTGGGCTCCAGTTCACCGGTACTTCAGCTTCATAAGCCAGCCCGCGTTTATACATTTCTTCAAAAATCCATTGGGTCCATTTATAATAATTAGGATCAGTGGTATTAATTTCGCGATTCCAATCATAAGAAAAACCCAGTGAATTGATTTGTCTTCTGAAATTTTCAATATTTTTCTTGGTGAAACTCTTGGGATCATGGCCGGTTTTCAGTGCATATTGCTCTGCAGGTAAACCAAATGCGTCCCAACCCATTGGATGTAAGACGTTATAGCCTTGCATGCGTTTCATCCGTGCTTGAATATCTGTTGCCGTGTAACCTTCTGGATGGCCCACGTGTAAGCCCTGCCCAGATGGATATGGGAACATATCCAAAGCATAGAAGTTCTTTTTATCAGGATCATTGGTTGTGTTAAACACATTATGTTCGTGCCAGTATTTCTGCCACTTTTTTTCAACCACATGGTGATTGTAAGTCATTAACGTTCCCTCCAGATCAATCTTGTTGTTGAGTCTTAAAAAAGTCCTGCGAACTAAAGTTAGTTCTACAGGACTAATTTAGGTTCCATCGTTGTTTTCCAATCCCAGTTATGGGAATTTCCCCCAAATAACTTTAGGAAACATAAACCGATGATACCAAAATTCAAATTTGCATTCAATACTAATGGATAATTAATTTTGAAATGAGCTCAATTAAAGACCCTTTTTTCCAGTCGCAAAGCGGCCCCCAGCAGTCGTTATCAGCACATATTTTGTCAAATAAGTTATAATTAACTTTATGGATTTAATTATATTTTAATTTAAAGGAGACCTAGCCCATCAGCACAAAAAACCACTTACCCCGCTATCTCATGATCGTGGGTTACACCATTTTTTTCAGCGTTTTAATCAGTTTCTTGACCAAGCAACCCTGGTTGCATGCCTTGGATCGATCCGGGCATGCGCTGGTTTTAAAATTACCCCATCCTCAAACGACCCCTTTTGCCAAAATCATCACCCAATTAGGGCAGCAACAATGGACCATCGCCCTGGTACTCATTTTTGGCATCTGGCTCATTAGCCGCCGGCAAAGCGCACTATGTGTCTTGCTCATTCAAAATATTGTACTGGGCAGTTTATTAAATCTCGGGGTCAAACTACTCATTCAACGACCCCGGCCCGATTTACAGCAACTGGTCCACCAAGGGGGCTATAGCTTCCCCAGTGGGCATTCGGCCAATAGCCTGATGCTTTATGGCACTTTGTTGCTCATCACCTACTATCTCACCCAATCCACCGTCACGCGCAAGTTAGCCACCATTCTAGCTGTTAGCTTAGTATTGTTAATTGGTTTAAGCCGCGTTTATTTGCAAGTTCATTACGCTAGTGATGTCCTAGGGGGCTGGAGCAGTGCCTTGGGTAATTTGGGCTTAAGCTATTGGTTTAGCCTTCGCTTTTATCTGCCAGGGCTGCCTCCCGCAACTCCCCGCGACGTTTAGCCTGATCGTACCAATTGACACCAATGGCTAGCACAATGATCACAGCCGCCACAATATAAATATAGTGCAAACCATTATATAAAATACCCCGTAACACCGGTAAACTCGCCACTGGTAAATGTCTGGCCTTTAAGGGATCGATCAGCTGATTCAACTGTTCGGTGGTCACGCCCGCATGGGTTTGGGTGCCTTGATAAAGGGCCCGATTCATGACAATGCCGTAAACAGACACTAACAAGGTCTGGCCCAGGGTCCGGGCTAAGGTATTCAGCGACGTGGCCACCCCCACTTGATTGTGGGGCACTACATTTTGAATAGTCACCGTGGTGGTAGTAATGATGATGCCAAAAGCGATCCCCATAAAACCAGCCCAGACTAAGAACCAGCTGAAACTAGCGGTAATTGAATTGGTGGCCAACACCAAAGCTCCCACCAATAGCCACAGTAACGAACCGGTTAAAATCTGTTGCGGCCGATACTTTAAGATGAGTTTCCCTGCCACAAAAGACCCCACGATCCACAGGACCGAACTTGGGGTCACCACAAACCCGGCCCGGGTGGGTGGTAATCCTAAAATAGCTTGGACCCACATGGGCATATACACTTCAAAACTAATCAAAAAACCACTGATAAACAAGGCAATCATGTTTTGGCTCATGAAGGTCCGGTTGCCCAATAGTTTTAAATTCAAAATTGGATCAAGTGCAGCTTGCTCTTGTTTGAAAAAGCGCCAGCCAGCAAAGCATGTCACGGCTAATAGGCTAGAAATAACAGGCCAATTTAACGTCTGCCCTAACATTTGAAAAGCTAACATTAAACTCAACAGCATGATCAACAACCAAAAGCTCCCCCGCCAATCGATGGTGGCTTGACTCTTTTTTAAATCCTCATGGTAATAAAGTACCACCAGCAGGATCGTCAGCAGGCCCACTGGTAAATTAATGAAGAATATCCAATGCCAGCTTAATTTCTCCACTAAAAAGCCGCCCAATAACGGGGCAATCACAGAGGCCACGCCCCAGGCCGACCCATTTAGGCCAAGGACCCGGGCCCGTTTTTCAAAGGGAAAAATATCGGCGATAATGGTAAAGGTGATGGGTTGAATCGCACCGGCACCGATCCCCTGTAAGGCACGAAAAATAATGAGCTGCAGCATATTTTGCGCTAGACCACACAAACTTGAGCCCACCACAAAAATGATCAATCCTAAAATAAAGACAGGTTTACGGCCATTACGGTCGGCAAACTTGCCATAAATCGGGGTGGCCATGGCACTGGTCAATAGAAATATGGAAAAGACCCAGTTCATCAATTCCACCCCATGCAGACTCCCGATAATGGTTGGCATCGCGGTGGATACGATGGTCCCTTCGATTGCCGTCATAAACGTGGCGATAAAAATTGCGGTGGTGGTTAGCGCCACATTTGTTTGTTTTGTCATGATTACCTACTTTCTAATATTGGCACAAAAAAAGAGACCTACACTTAAACAAGTGTAGACGCCTCTTTTTCTCGTTTAATCTAATAATTTCTTGAGTAATTCAACTTTATCTAAACGTTCCCAAGGTAGATCAACATCTGTACGTCCGAAGTGACCATAAGCCGCAGTTTGCTTATAAATAGGTCGCTTTAAATCTAACATTGCAATGATACCTGCTGGTCGGAGATCAAAATAATCTCGAATAGCTTGGACAATGTCTGCCTCTGAAACTTTATTCGTCCCAAAAGTATTCACCGAAATAGATACGGGTGTGGCCACCCCAATCGCATAAGCCAATTGAATTTCACAAGTCGCCGCTAAACCAGCAGCAACAACGTTTTTAGCGATATAACGGGCAGCATAGCTAGCAGAACGGTCAACTTTCGTAGCATCTTTGCCAGAAAAAGCACCGCCGCCATGTCGGGCATAACCGCCGTAAGTATCCACAATGATTTTACGCCCGGTCAAGCCGGCATCGCCCTGGGGCCCACCAATGACAAAGCGGCCCGTTGGATTAATGTAGTACTTTGTATTTTCATCCAGGTAATGGCTGGGAATAACTGGCTTAATGATTTTCTCAATGACATCTTCGGTAATTTGATCTTGACTGACATCAGGATCGTGTTGCGTACTAACCACCACGGTGTCGATCCGTTGGGGTTTGCCATTATCGTCATATTCCACGGTCACTTGCGATTTAGCATCTGGCCGCAGGTAAGGAATTTCACCAGTTTTGCGCAATTTTGCTTGGCGTTGCATAATTTTATGGGCCAGTGAAATTGGTAAAGGCATCAATTCTGGGGTCTCATCAATCGCAAACCCAAACATCAAGCCTTGGTCGCCGGCGCCAATTTTCTCCAAGGGATCAGAATCATCTTCACGATTTTCCAGGGAATCATCGACACCTTGGGCAATATCAGGTGATTGTTCATCTAAGGCGACTAAAACGGCACAAGTATCGCCATCGAATCCATATTGATTATTATTATAACCAATCTCACGAATCGTTTGCCGAACCACACCTTGAATATCCACATAGGCGCTGGTAGAAATTTCGCCACATACTAACACTAAACCTGTGGTCACGGTGGTTTCACAAGCCACTCTGGCCTCTGGATCTTGTTGCAACATCGCGTCTAAAATTGCATCACTAATTTGATCGGCAATTTTATCAGGATGGCCTTCAGAAACGGATTCTGAAGTAAATAAATGTCTTTCTTGCATAAAAAAAATTTCCCCCTCATCGTAGGTTACAAGGTACTTCGCACGAAGCGAATCCTATCGGGAATGATAGTCAACTTATAGAGTTTAGCAGACTCAGCGCTAAAAATCAAAATGAATTCTAGCCAGCGATCACTTTTCTAACTTGGGTCACCTTGACAAGGACGCCCATCTTTATAGATAATTAGCCTTAAGCATCTTATGCGAGGAGACTTTTGATTGAAATTAAACCTGCAAAAAGACCACTGGCTTCATTTTTTAATAGCCCTGGTAATTATACTCTGTTATCCTTTATCACTAAGCCACAGTTTTTATGGCAGTGATAATATCGTCAACTGGCTAATTATTGGCCTCACCATTTCCGTATTGCTACTGCTCAACATTCCCCAGTCTTGGCCTTTATACTTACTACCTTTGGATTTAGGTATTTGCCTTTTCACATTGCTCAAAATATCCAAGACATTAGCCTTATTGTTGGCCGGCATCATCTTGTTAGCCTGGGGCATCCGGACCTTAGCTGCCACCACCAAATTAGCCCAGGTTTTAAACGTTATTACCTGGTTTTTCCTCAGTTATAGCTTGACCATCTTACGCACCAGGTTGACCTCATTGACGATTTTAGTCCCCTTATTGTTACCGTTTTTCATCTTTATCCTTTATCGCCTACTGGATCATTTGAAGCTATCCCTAGTTTTAACAATCGTTTTAATCATGATCAACAGCGTGCTAGGGTACCGTTACCTTAGCGTTATGGCCTTGATTCTAAGTGCTTTAACTATCACTATCCTCGTATTTATCCCGAGATTCCCCAAGTTCGCTGACTTTTTGCCCTATATTGAAAGTTTTTTAATAATTTTATTGCTCATTAATGGCTTTTTAGGTCAATAAAAATTTGTCGGGTACAAAAATAGCACTGCCATCTGATTGCGTGATGACAGTGCTATTTGAATTGATCCACGTCACGGTCCCAACCGGATTTGAACCGGTGATCTCCTGCGTGACAGGCAGGCGTGATAACCCCTACACCATGGGACCAAAAAATGGAGGTTACAGGGCTCGAACCTGTGACCCTCTGCTTGTAAGGCAGACGCTCTCCCAGCTGAGCTAAACCTCCATAAAAGTGACCCGTACGGGATTTGAACCCATGTTACCGCCGTGAAAGGGCGGTGTCTTAACCACTTGACCAACGGGTCGTTATTAAAAAATAACGGAGAGTAAGGGATTCGAACCCTTGATACAGGTATAACCCATATACATGGTTTCCAACCATGCTCCTTCGGCCACTCGGACAACTCTCCAAGTGCCTAAATATACAAGATATTTTAGGCAAAAAAATAGCGCGGCGACTTCCTACCCTCGCAGGCAGTTTCCCACCAACTACGCTCGGCGTAAAGAAGCTTAACTTCCGTGTTCGGCATGGGAACGGGTGTTGCCTTCTTGCTATCGCCACCGCACTATGTT
>JAKVKU010000004.1 GCA_022484695.1 Lactobacillus sp. | reverse complement strand
GTTTCATCGCCCCAGCCCACCCCGTTAAGGCCGCTTCAAATACCCTGACGGTGGTGTTCATCCCCAATGATTCCGTGAAAGAAGTGGAACCTGCCCGAGAAGCTTTGACCAAAGCCATCAGCAAAGCTACCGGGAAAAAAGTTCAGATTCAAACCACAACTGATTACAACATCGCCATCCAAGCCATTGCTTCCGGTAAAGCGCAATTAGCGTTGCTAGGACCCGATGGCTATATTCAGGCCCGGAGCCAGAACAAAAAAGTTGAACCGATCCTGACTTATTCTGGCAAGTCCGGTACTTTAAAAGACGCCTATTACCACAGTTACATCATGGTGCCGAAAAACAAAGCCGCTGAATATAAAAAAGATGGGCAATACAGTTTAGATAAAATCAAAGGTAAAAAAATGGCCTTTGTTTCCAACACCTCAACATCCGGTTTTGCGGTACCTGCGGGGGCTATCAAAACCCAATTTAAGTTAAAAGATACCGACCAGTTATCTCAAAATGGCAAATTCTTCTCTAAAGTCACTTTTGCCGGCTCTCATCAAGGTTCGGCGTTGAGCTTATTAAAAGGTGACGTGGATGTGGCTGCCTTTGATGATATGGACTTGACCCAATATGGCAAGTTTATCAACGGCAATGAAAAACCTGGTTCAATTTTCAAAGTAAACAAAAAAGCCCCAGCGCCTTTCCAATCTGTGCCTGGCAAAGAAAGCTTAGCCATCGCAGCTTATGAGGTTCAAAACGAACCATTAGTTGCCAACGGTAGCCAAATCAGTAAAAGTGATATCGCCAAGATTCAAAAGGCCCTGACCGCTAAAGCTGTTACCAATGATCCCCATTTCTTTGCCCCAGAAAATGCCAAACAACGGGGTCTGTTCACTAAAGATGGTCAAACGCAATTCGTGAAAGTCACTGATAGCTGGTACAAACCAACTCATAAAGTTTTAGGGAAATAACGGAGGTTATCATCAATGTTAACTGTTAAAAATTTAACCAAAACCTACAATGGTTCTAAACGTTCCCTGGAAATGGTGACCTTCACCGTGCGTCCCGGGGAAATGACCGCCATCATTGGGCCCTCTGGTGCTGGGAAAACAACGATTTTACGCAGCATCAATCAGTTGATCCCAGACGACTCTGGGGAAATATTTTTAGATGATCAAGATATTCGGCAACTCAACAAACAAGGTCTGCGCCGGGTGCGCCATCGCATCGGCATGATTTTTCAAAACTATAATCTCGTAGATCAATTGACCGCCATCGAAAATGTTTTGCACGGTCGCTTAGGGGCTAAATCAGCGCTGGCTGGTATGTTATCCCTTTATTCCCGGGAAGAAAAACAAGAAGCCTTGGATTTACTGGGGGAAATGGGTTTGGCCGATTTTGCCTATAAGCGCTGCAGTGATTTATCCGGGGGGCAAAAACAACGGGTGGGGATCGCCCGGGCCTTGATGCAACATCCCAAGATCATTTTGTGTGATGAGCCCATCGCTTCCTTGGACCCCAAGTCCACCACCCTGGTCATGGATATTTTGAAGAAGTTGACCACCACCCAAGATATCAGTATTTTAATCAACTTACACCAAGTGGATATCGCCAAAACTTATGCCGACCATATCGTGGGCATCAACCAGGGCCTAGTGGTCTTTGACAACGATGCGGCGGCTTTGTCTGATGAAGCCATCCAAGAAATTTACGCTTAGAAAGGAGTGCGGTTATGTTACAAAAGCAAACCACCAGTACCCGATTCTTTCGAACGAAACTCACTAAGGCCCTGGCTTTGGTGGCCGGCATCATTGTGCTTTACATCGTAGCAGCATTGACCCTGGGGTATGACCTCACGTCCTTTGGGGCAATTAGCCAAGGTTTTGCCTGGCTGTTCCATTATTTCATGCCCACCGGCAATGTTTTACAGTTTCTTGGGGCTATCGTCACCCAAATTTTTAGAACTTTCTTGATTGCCGTCTGTGCCACCACCGTGGCTTCAGTTTTCGCCATCGTTTTAGCCTTAGTGGGGGCCAAAAACGCCGGTCTCATCCCCGTGATCGGCATTTTCATCAAAGGTCTGGCTTCCTTCCTGCGCAACATTCCCTTAGCTGCCTGGGCCTTGATCTTAGTTTTTTCCTTCAAGCAAAATGAACTCACCGGTTTTTTGGCCCTATTCTTCATGAGCCTCGGCTTTTTGACCCGGGCCTTCATTGAAACCATCGAAGATTACGGCACCGACACTATCAAAGCTTTGGAAGCCACCGGCGCCACTTATCCGCAGATCGTTTGCCAAGCCATTCTGCCGGCGTTAGCCGTGCCCCTGTGCGAATGGGTCTTGTATATGATTGAAAATAATATTCGTGACGCGGTCCTCGTTGGCTTGATCACAGGCTCTGGCATCGGCTTTTTATTCGACCTGTACTTCAAGAGCCTGCGTTATAATGCCGCCGGCTTGGTCGTTTTAGGCGTTGTCGTCCTAGTGATTGCTTGGGAAATCCTGTCCATTCAACTAAAGAAAAGGATTGAACATCATGCGAAAGATTGACGTATTAGAAAATCAAAATTTACCTGGGGACTTTAAGGTTCGCCCAAAAACAATTTCGATTTTAAAAATCAAATTACAAGATCATCAGCGCTTGAGTATTTATCTGATCTTAGGCAGTTTGTTGTTAACCACTGTTTTAGCCCTACCCACATTGATCCCCGCCAAATTCAATTTGGCTAGCGCCTTGGCTGGTTTTTTCGACAACCTTAAAATCATGTTCTTACAGCCCAATTTAGGGGATGACACCTTCCAAGCGCTCCTAAAGGGGCTGGGCCAAAGCATTGCCCTGGCTGTTTTAACCACCATCATCGGGGCGATTTTGGCCTTTGGTTTCGGTCTGATGGCCGCCCGCAACTTAGCACCCGTTTGGTTGTCCACCATTGTTCAAAGTGTCATGGCCTTCATTCGGGCCATCCCCACCATCATTTGGGTATTGATCTACAGTATCACCTTGGGCTTGGGTCCAAATGCCGCTGTCCTAGGCTTGACCTTCCACAGTGTGGCCTATTTGACCAAGGTCTATGCGGATAGTTTTGAAGACATTGCCCCGGAAGTCCTCAATGCTCTGCGGGCCACGGGCGCTGGCTTTTTAGCCCTGGTCTTTCAGGTACTTGTCCCTTCCAGTATGAAACGCCTGCTCAGTTGGACCTTTATCCGCTTTGAAATCAACTTCGCCGATGCGGTGGCCGTTGGTGCCGCCGCCGGTGCTGGCGGGATTGGTTACCAGTTATTCATGGCCAGCAACATTTACTTTAACTTCCATGAAGTGGGCACCTTGGTTTACTTAGTATTAGCCTTTGCCTTGGTCTTGGAATTTGTTTCCTACCAAATGCGGACCCACTTGATGAAATAACCTCAATTAAAAAAAGGATGTGCCCCATATGCGTGTTGAAGCAGTTGTATTTGATTGGGCTGGCACTACCGTAGATTTTGGTAGTTTAGCGCCGATCCTGGCTTTTAAAGCCGCCTTTAAAGACTTTGGCATTGATGTTTCTGATGCCACTATTCGCCAAGATATTGGCTTAAATAAATTGGCCCATGTGCAAAAAATATTAGCGGACTCAGAGGTTCAAAATCTCTGGCAAGAAAAAAATCCTGAAATTGATTTAGAATCCGCCGTAGATGAAGTCTACGCCCGTTTTCAGAAATTGATCGATCACCACATTGCGGCCACCGCCCAATTGACCCCGGGGATGCCCATTGCCTTAGCTTATTTTGAAGCTAACCATATCAAAGTGGCTTCCACCTCTGGGTATACCCAACCGATGATCGCCACCGCCTTGGCGGCCACGGCACCCCAAGGTTACGCGCCCCTGGTGAATATCACCTCTGAATTAACCGCCGGGGTGGGTCGACCAGCGCCGGATATGTTAAACCTGGCCATTCAAGAACTTGGTGTCTCTGACCCCCAGGCCGTCATTAAAGTGGGGGATACCATTAATGATATCTTAGAAGCCAAAAACGCTGGGGCCATCGCTGTTGGTGTCATCAACAGCAGTAATTTAATTGGCTTGTCTGAAACCCAGTGGTTGGCTTTAGATAGGGACCGCCAAGCTGAGCTTGCCACAGAAGCCCGCAAAATTTTTACCCGCACAGGCGCAGACTACGTGATCGCCACCATGGCGGAATTACCTGCACTAATCGACAAAATTAATACATTAGGAGTGACTAATCATGAAAATGTTGTTGACGCCCGGACCAATTAGTACCACAGATACCGTGAAACGGGCTATGTTAGCCGACTATGGTACTTGGGATTCTGATTACTTAAAATTAACGGAAAAAGTTCGCAGCCAATTGGTTGCTGTTGCCAATGGCAATGCTAATTACGCCAGTATTTTATTGCAAGGCAGTGGCACTTATGCCGTGGAAGCTACTTTGGGGTCAGCGATTCCCAAACAAGGCGCAGTTTTACTATTAGCCATTAACGGCGCCTATGGTCAACGGATGGCGGAAATTGCCGATTATTTAGGCATCCCCCACATCAATGTGGTCTTTGAAGACACAGAAGTGATTGACCCCGCCCAGATTTTAAAGGCAGCCGCCGATCATCCAGAGATCACCCACTTCGCCATGGTCCATTGTGAAACTACGACGGGTATTCTCAATCCCATCGAAGCAATCATTCCTAACTTAGCCGCCCAAGGCATTGTCACCATTGTAGATGCCATGTCTAGTTTTGGCGGGGTGCCCCTGAATGTGGTCAATCTAGGCGTAGATTATGTCATCAGCAGTGCCAACAAGTGCCTGCAAGGCGAACCCGGTATTGGCTTTGTCATTGCCAAACAAACCACCATTGCCAAAACCCGGGGCAATGCCCGCTCCTTGGCCTTAGATTTATTTGACCAATACGATACTTTTGAAAAACATCCGGGCAAATGGCGTTTCACTTCTCCCACGCAAGTTTTAGCAGCCTTAGCGGAAGCTTTGCAGGAATTAAAGGCTGAAGGTGGCGTGCAAGTTCGCTACCAACGCTATATCACCAATCAACGCTCCCTAAGCGCTGGCATGGCAACTTTAGGCTATGAGCCGTTACTTGATGCCACTGCCCAATCCCCAATCATTACCACCTTCAGATATCCGGATGCTGATTTTGATTTCCAAAACTTTTACGATTTCTTGAAGAAACATGATTTTCTCATCTACCCTGGCAAGCTCACTGAAATTGATAGTTTCCGGGTAGGTAATATCGGTGCCGTTTATGAGACCGACATCGCCCGCTTCTTGAGCATCGTCAAACAATATGACGGCGCCACCGTGGCTAAAAAACTCGTCAAATAAGCTATTCTCGCCCCAACTTCAGCCCCTACTGAGTTGGGGATTTTTTATAACACTTTGACCATTTTCTGAAAATAATTTATACTAGACGTGTAAAATCAAGAAAGGAGTTTTTTCTCAATGATTGATTTTCAATTAGCGCATACGATTACTTTCAATGATGGCCGCAAGATACCTCAGATGGGTTTAGGGGTATGGAAAGAGGACAATGCGACGGCTAAAAAGTCGGTGGAATTGGCCTTGCATGCTGGTTATAAAATGATTGACACTGCCAAACAATACGGCAATGAAGCCGGTGTAGGTGCCGGTCTGAAAAGTGGCCTGAAAGCCAACGATTTACAGCGGTCCGATGTTTTTGTCACCACTAAAATTTTTAACGGTGATCAAGGTTATCAGTCTACCTTAGACAATTTCAAAAAATCTTTACAACATTTGCAACTGGATTATGTGGACCTGTTGTTGATCCACTGGCCGGTTGACCATAAGTACAAAGACACTTGGCGGGCCCTTGAAGATTTGCAACGCCAAGGCTTAGCTAAATCAATTGGGGTCTCAAACTTTGACGAAGCACGGCTTAAAGACCTGCTCAGCGATGCCAAAGTGGTCCCCGTGGTAAATCAACTGGAATTCAATCCTTTGAATCAACAGAAAAAAATTCGCACGATGATGGCGGACTTGAATATTCGCCTAGAAGCTTGGTCCCCATTGGGTGGCGGCGCAGCTTTAAACAATCCTGTGATCGTGCAGCTTGCCCAGAAATACCACAAAACACCCGCCCAAGTCATTTTACGCTGGGACATTCAACAACAAGTCATCACCATTCCTAAATCTACCCACGAAAAACGCATGGTGGAAAATTCTGAAATTGATGACTTCATGTTAACTGACGCGGATATGAAGGCCATCGCCGCCCTAGACCAGGAAAAAAAGAGTCTTTGGTATGATGCTTTCAAGTGGCACAATCCTAAAATCCCTGAATATGATACTGTCCATCCTTGGCCAGATTCCCCAAAAGATTAATTTTTATAAACTAAAAGCGTTACAACTCCTAATTTTTGTGAGTTGTAACGCTTTTTTAACGGGCTAATTTAGCTACGGTTGCTTTGGCGTATGCAGCGGCAGCAGCACATTCGGCTGCGTTGGGGTGCGATTCGTTGATGACCCCCAGAGCACCTCGGCCCATATAGCCCCGGTCCACGACTTTGATACGGTCATCCCGCAAAGCCCGTTTGGTCTGGGGCTCAATCGACATCTTCCAATTACTGGTACTAAAAACAGCGATTTGCTTCACTTGCTCATAGGATAATGTATGGATAAAGTCTCGGAGATGTTTATCTAATTGCGAGGCAATATAAGGCGCCCCACCAATAAATAAAAGGTCCACTGGTTCTGTGATCGGCGTTTCCACAGAATAAGCCTTTGTATCAACCGCTGTCGCCACTGCATCGGCCAACTTCTTCGTACTACCTGACTTTGAATAATAACGCACTGCAACTTTCATGATATGTCCTTCCATGTTGCGTATTTAGGTCATGATACCACAAAATTTAGGGATGATGGTGGTTATGCTTGCTGAAAACGGGCAGCAAGATGCTATCTGCAATTTCAATTGTAAAAATCATGACCATAATGCCTAAATTTCCACAGTGTTTATCTTAAATTTTCGGTCGACATCCCCTTATTTATCGATATAATAAGGTTAGAGCATATCGGAATCGCTTTCATGATTTGTGAGCTAATTCCCAATCCAATATAAGGAGTTCTATCGTTATTATGACAAAAACCGTCACAGAGATTCTAAATACCAAATACCCTTTAATTCAAGGACCCATGGCCTGGTTGACCGATGCCAAATTAGTGGCCGCCGTTTGTAATGCCGGCGGTCTTGGGGTTTTAGGCACCAATGCTGGTCAAAACACGGTTACCCGGGATGCCACCGAAAATGCCGAGCGCCTGCGGCACCAAATCCATAAGGTGAAAAAACTCACCGATAAGGATTTTGGGGTTAATATTTTGACCGCATCCCCCGATGAAAAAATCGACGACGATCCTTTTATGAAGGGCTTTTTAGAGGTGGCCTTTGAAGAACATTTGAAATACTACGTGGTGGTTGGTGCCCCTAATGAAGCAGTCTTCCAAGCCATCAAAGCCCATGATGGCATCATTATCTTTCGCCCCATGACCCCAACTATTGCCACGATGGTTCAAGCCGAAGCTTTAGGGGCTGATATCTTAGTTGCCACCGGTCGCGATGAAGGTGGTATTTTACCGGCCCAAGAGTATGGGACTTTTACCGTTGTACCTACCATGGTAGACGCAGTCAGCATCCCCGTCTTAGCTGCTGGGGGCATCAATGATAAGCGCGGTGTCAATGCCGCTTTGGCACTAGGTGCTAAAGGCGTCTTCATCGGAACCCGCTTTTTAGCCACAAAAGAAGCCCCAACGGCTGAAAATGTAAAAGAATTAATGATCAAATCTACCTATCATGACCTAACTCAAGTCTCCGCGTCACAACGCTCCTTAAAAACCGGTGCAGCCCAAAAACTCGCCCAAGACTATCAACAAAATCATGATGGCCCTAAGATGGATGAAGCCATCAATGCCTTAGGCGGTCTACTGCCCGCCATGGTCAAAGGTGACGTGAACGCCGGGATCATCACCAGCAACACCGGCATTGATTTGATTCGGGACATCCCAACCGTGGCTGAACTCATCGATCGGCTCATGGCTGATTATAAAAATTAGTATCGATGAAAAAGTAAATTGGTTCAGATAGTCGTCCAATATTGTGACAGCCAATTAAGCCCACTATTCACGTATGCGTGACCCAGCCTTAGAAACTAAGGATTTCTAATGTGAGCCACTGCGCATGTGTGCCCCTTTTCCCGTGATTTGGCGTTACAATCATGCTCGGCTATGGTAAAATTATTAAGTTAGAATAATTCTAATTTGGAGGCGTAATAATGACCATTGATTTACGTGATGTACAAGATGTTTATAAAGATGCTGGCTCAGATATTATTTTCGCGACTTTAGACTTAAAACGCGAGGATCCTGCCGGTGATAAGGCGGTAATTGCTGATCTAGCTGAGCATTTACCCGCATTCATTAATAGCATGAATATTCGCTATCCGGATGCCAAATTAGCCGTGGCTTTTGGCTTATCCAAAAAAGCCTGGGACTATCTTTTCCCTGATACTCCAGCCCCTAAAGAACTGGAAGAATTCCAACCCGTCGTTGGGCCTAAATATACAGCCCCTGCCACACCAGCTGATCTTTTCTTCCATATTCGCTCACAAAATTCTGCCGTGCCTTTTGAATTGATGTCTGAAATTATGACCATCATTGGCGACAATACGGTGACCCTAGACGAAACCCATGGCTTTCGTTATTTTGAGGGCCGAGCTATCATTGGCTTTGTGGATGGGACTGAAAACCCCAGCGCTTTAGATACCCCAGAATATGCCATCATCGGTGATGAGGACCCAGCCTTTGAAAATGGGTCTTATGCCTTTGCCCAAAAGTACGAACACAACCTAGATGCTTGGAACGATTTGACCACGGAAGACCAAGAAAAAGCCATCGGTCGCCGCAAGTTCACCGACATCGAATTAGACGATAAGAAGAAATTAGACAATGCTCATAATGTGGTCTCCCAAGACAATAAAGATGGCATTGAACACAAAATCGTCCGGATGAACGTACCCTTTAGTAACCCTGCTGAAAAGCAAAACGGTACCTATTTCATTGGCTATGCCCGTCATTGGGAAATTACCAAGCGGATGTTAAAGGGAATGTTTGACAACTCTGACCGTTTGCTAGACTTCTCCACCCCAACTTCCGGGGAAGTATTCTTCATCCCCGCTAAATCCTTACTGGGTAAAATTGCCGATGGGGAGCTTTAAAACACAGTTTATAAAGTAATCAATCACATATACCTCCGCCAAAGTTACCTGAACTTCAGATAGCTTTGGCGGTTTTTTAATGTCCATCAAGTGGTGCAATCCCACCATCCGCCCCAGGTCCCTTGACAGTTTAATATATTGTAAATTAAAATGTTAATATAGCTTAATAATATTTTAATTTATAGAATGGAGAATGATATTTGGAAGATGATATTAGTCAGAGGTCGCCAAAAAGTGCGACTAACGAAACCGTTGACAGTTTGACCGCAGAACTTGAGGTGCCCCCCGGATCCCAGGGCCTAAGTACGGCGGTGGCCCAAGAACGCTTGGCCAAATTTGGCCCCAATCGCCTACAAGGCCACACCACCCCTAAATGGTTGATTTTCCTACGGCAATTCAACAACTTGATCATTTATATTTTGGTGGCCGCAGCTGGCTTAACAGCGATCATGGGGCACTTCACGGACACGGCCATCATTGGCTTAGTGATCATCATCAACGCCTTGGTGGGGTATTACCAAGAGGCCAACGCCTCAGATGCTTTAGAGAAAATTAAAAATCTTTTGGCACCGGTGGCCACCGTTTATCGGGATGGTATTCGCCAAGATGTGCATTTAGAAGCCCTGGTCTTAGGGGACTTAGTTTACCTAGAGGCCGGCGACAACGTGCCCGCTGACTTACGTTTGATCAGTGCCGATAATCTCCGGTTGCAAGAATCCGCCTTGACCGGGGAAGTTGATGCCGTGGCCAAACAAACCCAAGCCCTTCAAGGGGACATCCCCCTGGCCGAACAAACCAACATGGCCTTTGCCTCCACCGCCGTGGCGGCAGGCAGTGGCTTGGGTTTGGTGGTGGCCACAGCTGACCACACTGAGTTGGGTAAAATTTCCCAATCCGTGGCTAACGTTCAGAAAAGTAAGTCGCCCCTCATGCGGGAAATTGACGGTCTGGGCAAGGGTATTTCTTGGGGGATCATGGGCTTTTCCGTCTTGTTATTTCTACTGGGCATGCTCACGGGCCAATACACCATGGGGACCTTAGCCCTGGCCATTGTCACCATGGTGGTGGGCTCGATTCCTGAAGGCCTGCCTGCTACAACGTCGGTTATCTTAGCCATGGGTGTGGCCAATATGGCTAAAAAACACCAAACGTTGGTGAAGAGCTTACCGGCTGCGGAGACACTAGGCTCCGTAGATGTGATTGCCACAGATAAAACGGGTACCCTGACCAAAAACGAAATGACTATCACCCAAATTATCACGCCACAAACGACTTACCGGGTAACCGGCAGCGGGTATGCCCCTAAAGGCACCTTCAAAGTTGCTGACAACATCATTGTACCCAACCAGCACGCAGACTTGCGCCAACTTCTTGAAGCGGGCTTTTTGGCTAACGACACCACTTTGACCCAGACAGCTGGGCGATTCACAATTAATGGTGAGCCTACTGACGGCGCGTTTTTAACCGCTTATCACAAAGCCTTTCCCGACAAGCCAGCTTATCAAGCCTTGGATCTGCTGCCCTTTGACTCGGATTACCGCTACATCGCCCGTTTGGTCAAAACACCCACCGGGGCTACCAAGCTCTATGTCAAAGGTGCTCCGGATAAATTGTTTGCCATGGCTGCAGCAGGTGATCCGCATTTTGATCGCCGCGCCTATGAAGCCTTGACCAAACAGCTCAGCCAGCAGGGGCAGCGGGTGATCGCTGTAGGTGAAAAAACCGTACCGGCTAATACCACCGCGGTCAGTCATGACTTATTACAAGCTGGCATCACTTTCCTCGGGTTAGCGGTCATCGTGGACTCGCCTAGAGATGATGTCATTGCCGCCATTCAAGAAATGCGCCAAGCTGGTGTCAAAGTGAAAATGATCACCGGTGACAACCCTGATACCGCAATAGCCATTGCCAACCAATTGGGCTTGGCTGACAGTCCCCACGCAGTGACCGGCTTAGAATTAGCCGCCCTACCGGAAGCAGAACGCCAGCAAGTTATGACCCAAGCTGACGTTTTTGCCCGCACCACGCCCAGCGATAAATTGGCGATTGTCAGTGCCTTACAAAAGGCCGGCAAAGTCACGGCGATGGTGGGCGATGGGGTCAATGACGCCCCGGCGCTTAAAAAAGCGGATATCGGCGTGGCCATGGGTGTGGGCGGTACCGATGTGGCCAAAGATGCAGGGGACATGATCTTAACGGATGATAAATTCTCCCGGATGCAGACCGCCATCGGTCAAGGCCGCCGAATCTATGCCAATATTAAGAAAAGTATTCTCTTCTTGTTGCCCACCAGCTTTGCCGAGGGTTTAATTATCGCCTTCACCATTCTAATGCAGCGGCAAATGCCCCTGCAGCCTAGCCAGATGCTCTGGATCAATATGGTGTCCGCCATCACCATTCAGTTCGCCTTCATTTTCGAACCGGCGGAACCTGGCTTGATGCAGCGCCCACCCCGGGCCACCAATGCCAGTTTGTTGAACAAACACGATATTTTCCAAATGATCTATGTCTCGGTATTGATCGCCGGCATTGGCATCATCGCCTATGATTGGCTCCTCAGTGCGGGGGTGGCCAATGAAATCACGGCCAGTACCATGATGGTCAATATCATCGTCTTGAGTAAAATCTTCTACTTGTTCAATATTCGAACCAATGCCTTAGTGATTTCTAAAAATTTCTTCAGCAATCCCATGGCTTTTGTCATCATTGGCATCATGTTAGGCTTGCAATTGATTTTGACCTACGTGCCTTTCATGCAAGGGATTTTCCATACGGAACCTTTAACCTGGTTAGAATGGGGGATCGCTGTGGCCGTGGGTATCTTGATTTTAGTGATCACCGAGTTTGACAAAGTCATTCGCTTAGTCTACCGGCGGCAAAAGGGTCGAACGCCCCTGGCTGAATTATCGGAATAACCCATTTCACCACATTCATCACGAATGTGGTGTTTTTTATTGTCAAAATAGTTGCTAGGTGGTATAGTTAACTACACAAGTAACTAACCAACTAAGGAGGTGGCTCAGGATGTTCCATTTTAATGATGAGGAGCCCATTTATCAGCAAATCGCCGATCAACTCATGGCCGCCATTATGACGGGTTCCCTAGCAGAAGGGGATCAAGTACCTTCCACAACGGCGATTGCCAAGGGTTATCAAATTAATCCAGCCACAGTATTAAAGGGGATGAATCAATTGGTAGATTTGCATTTGATTGAAAAAAGACGGGGTCTGGGGATGTTTGTTCAAACCGGTGCTCAGCAACAGGCCCGTACTATGCGCCAAGCCGCTTTTAGCCGAGATTTCATCAAACCACTGCTGCAAGAAGCCAAGCGCTTAGCACTGACCAACGACCAATTATTAAAACTCATTCAGGAGGCGACCATTAGTGACTAAATTGGAATTACAGCACGTTCAAAAACATTTCAATACCGGGATGGTCCTACAAGATATTAATTTAACCATTGACCAACCGCAAATTTATGGGTTGTTTGGCCGCAACCAGGCTGGGAAAACCACCCTTTTTCGCTTGATCACGCAGCAGATTTCTCCTGATAGCGGCGCAATTTTACTGGACAATCAGTTATTACAGCATAATGCTAATCGGGCCCAGGAAATGACCCTAAGTACGCAAAATAGTGTCTTTGCCCCAAATCTCACGTTGGCAGAAATCTTGAAATGGGCCCAAAAATTTCAGCCTACCTTTCAACATAATGCTGCCAAAAAAACGGCCATTGCCATGGGCTTAAATTTGAACCAGCTTTATGGTCGCCTATCCACAGGGGCCCAAATTATGTTCAAGACAATTTTTGCATTGATGACCTCGGCTGAAATCGTCTTGCTAGATGAGCCCACCTTGGGTCTAGATGCTGCCGCCCGGGATAAAATCTATCAGTTAATTATCGATAACTTTACCGATCATCCCCGCAGTATCGTGATTGCTTCCCACTTGATCGACGAAATCACCAATTTAATTACGCAGGTTTTAATCTTGAACGATGGGGTCATTAGTGTTGATACGCCGTTGGATACATTGCTGGCCCAAGCCTACATCCTTAGTGGTCCAGAAAATACCGTTAAGACCTTAACATTGCCAGATAAATTAAAGGTGACCACTCTATTGGGAACGACGACTGTTTTGGGCCAAGGCACTTTGCCCAAATTACCTGCAGACGTTACCCTGAAACAGCCCAATTTGCAGAATTTATTTATCGGTTTAACTCAACCAGAAAATACCATGAGAGGAGTAACATCATAATGAAAACCAGTTTACAATACTTATGGCGCCGTCAGCGTGCAGCCCTTTTGATCTATGTCCTGGCCCTGATCGCTTTTTTTACCTTTAACATCATCTCAATGACATCAGCCGCCCACAGCTCTCCACAATCCTTAAGCTTAGCCCAGTATCAGCAACATGCTGTTGGCAACAATTTGTCTAATGCCGCGTTTTGGGAATTATTCGGCTTGATGTGCGTTTGGAGTCTACCCCAACGTCACTTAGATCCAGAATTGGCTCAGCTTTTCCAAAACAGTCAACAACGTTTTAAAGCATTTACCTACGGCAGTCTTATTTTGGCCCTGTTGGCTAGTTTGATGTTAAGTCTGTATGCCATTGTCAGTTTTACCCCATTGACCCAAACGGTAGCCAGGTCATTAACTCCTTGGGTTCAGCCAATTTTCTTCTTTATTTGGAACACTGTTTTATTTTGGCTCATTTTGCTCCTGCTAAATCGCATCCGCACTTGGCAAACACGGTCCTGGGGTATTTTGGTAATCGGCTATGTCATTATCTCCATCACCACCGGTTATATCTACCGAAATAACGCCGAAAGCGGCCTTTGGCAGATCCTGAATTTTCCAAATAGCCAGCCCCTATGGACCTTGCTGGGTTTAATTGTGCTAGTGGCGCTAACGATTCGGTGGCAAAGCCAACATCTCATGTTGTTTGACAATGACCGCCGCCAAATAACGGCCACCAGTAAAATCTAGTGCCTATTTCAAATCTCTGAAGCTGCGAATATTCTTATCCAATGTCGTTGAGCGCGCCACGATGCCTAATTCCTCCACGGCTGATGCCACCGCCAGAATAGTTACCAAGCAGCCAATGATTTCGATGCTTAAAAATAAATAGAGCAGTGGGCTAACAAACAGCAATAAACCCGTGGCTTTGTTACCCCAGGTATGTAAGCTGGCAAATTGCTGGAATTTTACAAAACCTATGGCATAACTGGCTAAGCGCAAGCCTAAAACCAAGGCGAATACACCCCACAGCCACATGGGTATGGCTAACATTGGCACCAACTGCCACAAAGCACAGCTCAAGAACACAACATCAGCGCAAGTATCTAAAAACGCCCCAAAATCAGATTGATTTTTGGTGCGCCGGGCTAAATAACCGTCCAATATATCCGTCACGCCGCACAAAGCATAGAGGCTCAAAAAAGCCCAGGACATGGGTGCGGGCACTAGTAATAAAAGGGCTGCGCCGATGCGAAGCAGGGTCACAATATTAGCCATAACTATCGCCTTCTTTTTAATTAAAGGTAGCATAAATTAAATCAGCCGCAAAGTTGACAATTTCGGACTTGTGCCCTTTGGCAATGCCCCATATACTCAAGGTATACCTACTATCAAAATACTTGGAGGACTTGATTATGGCAAAAAAAGAAACCCGGTTTCAGGCAGATGCTTTAACATCTCAAGGCACCATCATGACCCATGTGATCACGGATAAGACGACAGGTGTCCAATATTTGTTGGCGATTTCTCCCAATATGGGTTCTGGCTTGACCGTGTTGGTGGATGCCGATGGTAAGCCGCTGCTGAATAAAGTCGATTAGGCCGAGTTACCTTACCTTTTTGAAAGTGCCCCACAATTGTTAGACACGCTGAGACATCTTCAGCAGTCTAATAATTGTGAGGTATTTTGTTGATGATCTGCCGATTTCCAATAATAATATAATCATCAAAAAATATATAAATTTCTAACTTGCATCTTCAAAAAAATTGTCGTACACTTGCTTCATCAAGTGAATAGATTTCTTCGGGGCAGGGTGTAATTCCCGACCGACGGTGACAACCCTTGGGTTGAAGTCCGTGACCCGCGTGAGCGGTGGACCTGGTGCAAGTCCAGGACCGACTGTTAAAGTCAGGATGGTAGAAGAAGAAAAGCTAAGTATTTCTCACGACCAGTGGCGTTTTTTGGCGTATATTCTGGACTTTTTGTGAAATCTTATTTAGCTATTATTTTTTGCCCCGCAAATAACTTGCGGGGCTTTTTTTGTCCAAAATCACGGAAAGGTGTTGAAGTTGCATGACTGATTTTGAATATATGGCCCTGGCTTATCAACAAGCTGCCAAGGTTCAGGGATTAACTTGGACCAATCCCTGTGTGGGGGCAGTCCTGGTAAAACAAGGACACCTACTGGCCATGGGCTACCACCACGGCTTTGGCCAACCCCACGCAGAGGTTGATGCCCTGAGGCACTTAGCGGATGCCAAAGCTGCTAAAGGCGCCACCATGTATGTGACCTTAGAACCTTGTAGCCATTTTGGCAAAACCCCACCCTGCGCTAAAAAATTGGTGGCGGTGGGTATCAAACGGGTGGTGATCGGCCAAGAAGACCCCAATCCCCTGGTCAAGGGGAAAGGCATTGCCATCTTAAAAAAAGCGGGCATCGAGGTAGCCGTCCTGCAGTATCCCAACCAGTTAAACACGGCTTACCACTTCTTTTACCGTCATCAACGGCCTTTGGTCACCTTAAAATATGCCATGAGTTTGGACGGCAAGATCAATGGGGCCCCGAACCAACGCACTATCCTCACAGGCCAAGCTGCCTATCAGGATAGTCAGCAATTGCGGGCGGCACACCAGGCCATCCTTATCGGAGAAAATACCTTGACTGTGGATGACCCGGCTTTAACCGTCCGCCAGGTCAAAACAGCTTACCCACCTATTCGCATTATCTTAGTCCGCCAGGCCGATACCCTAAGACAAGATTTGAAATTGTTTCAAACCAAAACACCAATTTGGCTCCTTTCTTGTCAGCCTAGCCAGCAAGATTGGCCGGCTTTCGTCTCTGTTTTCCAAGACAATGCCTGGACGCCCCAGACAATCATGGCCTTTTTATACCGTCAAGGGGTACAAAGTCTATTGGTGGAAGGAGGCAGCCAGATCCAAGCAGCTTTCACCGCCGCCAATCTCAATGATCGCTTAGTGGTTTACTTGGCGCCCCTGATGCTGGGGGGCGGCGGTCTACCCGCTGTTTTTGGTAGCTCCCAGACCCAGCACACACCCTTTCAAATCACCACCAAACAATTGGGTTCAGACATCCGCATCGATGCAAGGAGGAATTTTTAATGTTCACTGGTATTATTCAAAGTATTGGCACCGTCGCTCACATTTCCCAACACCAAGACACCGCCCAACTCCAGATCAAAACCCCCTTAACGCAGCAGTTACATAGCCCAGTGGGGGCCAGCATTGCGGTCAATGGCGTTTGTTTGACCATCACCGCTCTAAAACCAGATGGCTTTGAGACCGAAACCATGCCAGAAACCATGGCCCGTACGAACTTAGGCCGCTTGCGCCAAAATGCGGCCGTTAATTTAGAACCCGCCTTACAGGCCAATGGCCGCTTAGATGGCCATTTCGTCCAGGGTCATGTGGATACCACCGCCACCTTGATTACCAAGACAGCCATTCAAAATGCCCAAGTCCTCACCTTTGATATTGCCCCAGCTTTTGCGCCTTATATCGTGGAAAAGGGTTCCATTGCCATTGACGGAGTGAGTTTGACCCTCACGGCCGCCAATAGGACCACTTTTAGCGTGAGTTTGATTCCCCACACCCTAGAAGCTACGATCCTGGGGCAACTACAACCTGGTGATTTGGTAAATATTGAAACGGACATCTTGGGAAAATACTTGCAACGCCAACAGGAGGTATTCGCTAATGCGTCAAACTAATGTTAATCAACGGGTCGAAACCGCTTTAGCCGCTTTAAAACAAGGCCGGTTGATAATTGTCACCGATTCCGAACATCGGGAAGCTGAAGGGGATATGGTGGGCCTAGCCCAATTTGCCAGCCAACCAGCGGTCAACACCATGGTCACCAAGGCCCGGGGCTTATTATGTGTGCCCATGAGTGGCGCCTATGCCCAGCGGCTTGGCTTAGGACCAATGCTGGCCCAGGGCAACGATGCTTTTGGCACCGCCTTTACGGTGAGTGCCGATGCCATCCAGACTACCACCGGTATTTCGGCCCAGGATCGGGCCACCACGATTCAAGCTCTGGCCGATCCCGATACTACTTGGGGGGACTTTTACCATCCCGGTCACGTTTTTCCCTTGATTGCTAACGACCAGGGTGTTTTAACCCGACCAGGCCATACGGAAGCGGCCGTAGATCTGGCTAAATTAGCCGGCGCCAGTCCGGTGGCTTATATTTGCGAAATTCTCAAAAAGGATGGCACCATGGCCCGGCGCAAAGACCTCAAGCCTTTTGCCGAAGGGATGCAAATGCCATTACTGTCCATCCAAGACATTCAAACTTACCGCTATACCCACGATGTGGCTGTGGCCGACTTGGTGACCCAAGTGCATTTGCCCACAGCTTATGGTGATTTTGAGTTGACAGCCTTTGACACCCACAATGGTCATGAGCCCACCCTGTTAATTTCCAAGGGCCAAATCAAAGGTGCTGATCCTTTGTTATTGCGGATTCATTCGGAGTGCTTCACTGGAGATGTTCTGGGCTCCAAGCGCTGTGATTGTGGTGAGCAATTGGCCAAATCGCTACAGGCCATTGAAGCGGCGGGCACTGGTGCCGTCCTTTATTTGCGCCAAGAAGGCCGAGGTATTGGCCTGGCCAATAAATTACGGGCCTATAAGCTCCAAGAGGCGGGCTTAGATACTGTGGAAGCCAACGTCCACTTAGGCTTTGACCCCGACCAGCGGGATTACGGTTTAGTGGCGGCCATTTTGCATAAATATGCAGTCCATCGTGTGGCTTTAATGACCAACAACCCAGATAAAATCCAGCAATTAGAGCAGCTGGGGATAACGACCACGCGTCGGCCGTTAGAAATCCCGGCCAATCCCGACAATCAGGCCTACTTGGTGGCCAAAAAACATAAATTTCATCATTATTTAAAGGAAGTGCAATAAGATGCCCACTTTTCAAGGTTCTAAAAATGGTGCCGATCAGCGCATCGGTGTTGTGGTGGCCCAGTTTAACGAATTGGTCACCGAGCGCTTAAAAGCTGGCGCCCTGGCCGAGTTGCAACAACTAGGTGTCTCCCCGGACAATATCACCACTATTTCTGTCCCTGGCGCTTTTGAACTTCCCCGGGCGGCCCAACAGATGAGTCTTTCCGGCCGTTTTGACGGTATTATTGCCCTAGGTGCGGTCGTCCGGGGCGAAACCGACCACTACCAATATGTCTGTGGCCAAACCGCTGCCGGTTTAGCCGCGGTGTCTTTAAACGGCCCCATCCCCGTGATGTTTGGTGTGCTGACCACCGATACCTTGGACCAAGCGATTAATCGGGCTGGCGGCAAAGCTGGTAATAAAGGCCGAGACTGTGCAGCTGGTGTATTAGAGATGATTGGCCTCACTGAATTCTTAAAGGCCTAATAAAAACGCAAGTCCCCCAACTTTGCCAGCGGTGGACTTGCGTTTTTGACATTGTTTTATAGAAATAAGTAGTTTGCTTAAACAGGTTGATAGGTGTTAAAAGCTGCCGCTTTAGTAAAGCCATCTTTCATGGCGTCGGCAATGGACCGACCTAAATTGGCATCCCCGATCAACTTCAAATCTGCAAAAGCTTGAACAAATGGTGCCATGGCAGTTTCATCCGGGTGCACACCTAGGGCCAAGACGACCGTATCTGCAGCCACCGTGATGGTTTCACCTGTGGTACCGTTCACCAAGGACACCCCTGCGGCCGTGACGGCAGTTAGGCGCTCGTCGGTCATGATCGTGGGTTCAAAATGACTCAAGCCCGCCATGATACCGGCGATGGCCGCTGGATCAGCACCAGGGCCCACCTTTTGTTGCATTTCAGCAATAGTGATCTGATGGCCTTCAGTGGCCAATTTCATGGCCACCTCTAAACCGGTCATCCCGGAGCCAATGACCACCACAGACCCTTTGACGGGTTCTTGGCCAGCCAAGTAACCTTCAGCGGTGACCACCTGATCACCATCGATGCCCGGCAGGTCAGGAATAATAGATCTCGCCCCAGTGGCTAAAAATACACCCACCGGACTTAGACCTTGAATACCCGTGACCGTGGCCTTTTCCCCCAGATGGAAATGGATATTATCCCGGGTCTGGATCTGATTGATCAATTGTTGCTCAAATAAGGCAATCTTTTCCTTATGGGCCGGGACGCTGGCAATGGTCAAAGCGCCACCTAATTTTGGCCGTTGTTCAAATAATTCCACTTGGAAATTCCGGTCAGCCAATGTTTCAGCTGCCGCCATCCCCCCAGGGCCACCGCCGATAACTGCCACGGTTTGGCCAGCCCCATTTTTAGGCAGATGACTGAATTCTCGCTCCCGTCCCAATCTAGGATTCACGGCACAAATTACGTGTTTGCCCTGCATCACTGCTTGAATACATAACAAACAACCGATACAAATGGTGATTTGATTAGCTTGACCATGTTTAGCTTTCAGGGTCCAATTAGGATCAGCTAAGTTGGCCCGGGCGATGCCCACAAAATCTGACGCCCCATCCGCTAACAATTGTTCCGCAACCTCTGGCGTTTTGATATTATCCACGGCAATGACTGGGATTTTGACTTGTTTTTTAATGGCCGTTCCCAGATTGGCTTTCCAACCTTGGGGATAGTTGCCCGGTTCAATGATGGTTTGCTGACTCTCATAAATACCACTGGAAACATTGATGGCATCAGCCCCATAGTCTTCCAATGCTTGGGCAATGGCGATAGAATCTTCGATCTTCAGGCCACCCTCCACGAATTCATCGGCCGAAATACGGACACTAATGGGGAAGTCTGGGCCACAGGCTGCTTTGATCCCGGTAATAATTTCTTGCAGGATCCGCAGGCGATTTTCCAAACTGCCCCCATATTGATCACTCCGCCGGTTGGCATAAGGGGATAAGAATTCGTTCAGTAAGTAGCCGTGGGCCGCATGTAATTCCACGCCATCCGCACCAGCTGCTTGGGCAATCGTCGCACCGTTAATAAATTTTTGAATCAAATCTTTGATTTCAGCCACCGTTAAAGCCCTGGGAACTTCTTGCACCTGCTTATCGGCAATGGCCGATGGCGCTACTATTTGCTGGCCCCCTAACAGACGGGAACTGGTCTCCCGGCCAGGATGGTGTAGTTGGATAAATAGCTTACAGTCATACTTGTGGACCGTATCCACTAACCGCTGTAATTGAGGCAATACGGCTGGTGATGTCACCGATAGCTGTTTTAGCGTACCCACACCGGTTTCATCATCGATGCGGGTGATCTCCGTGATGATCAGCCCCACACCGCCTTTGGCCCGTTCTTCATAGTAACGAATAATATCGTTACTGGCTTCGCCATTTAGCCGGGCCAAATTAACGCCAATTGCCGGCATGACCACCCGGTTCTTAATGGCCAGCTTACCAATATGGCCTAATGTGAATAATTTATCAAATTCAGGCATTTCTTATCCTCTCCTTATCTAATCAACGACATTGCATGCCCATACAATACCACTTTTTAGCCCAATGATGAAACTGAAAAGCTCTATTTTGACGCATAAAATGACGACAAATTAAACATTGTGCACAATGTCTCAAATGAGCTTGCCTTCATTGGTGCACTGCTGCTAACTGTTAGATTGTAAGCCGTTAGGGCCTTAAAAAATGATTGCTGGTAAAACGTTGCTAAATTACCGTTTTCCGCAAGTTTGATAAGTATTTTAATCCCATAAATTAAGTTTCTTATTAAGCTATCTTCAGGTAAACTTATGATAGTAGACAACTAATTAATAGACCCTTCTCGGGAGGACGAGACGTGGCTTCAATTTTGGTTGTATTAAATTAAACGCGGAGGTTGAAAATGAAAAAGAATTCTGGGACAGCCGTTGTATGGAACAGCCTGTTGATCATTGGGGTATTCGCTATTTTGGTCCGCCTGGGGCCCATCATTGCCCTTTTAGTGGGATTGGCCGGCTTTGGCCTATACCTATACCAATATTTAAAACTTCGAAAAACACCACCGACCCCGACTTTAGCCCGGCCAACACCCGGTAAGCCAGCACCAGAAACATCAAAATCTAACCAGTTACCCCCTATTTATAAACAGTGGTGGCTATATTGCTTGATCCTGGCCGCTATTTTATTTGCCGGGGCACTGCCCAAAAATAATTCGACGGGGTCTAAAACTAGTACCCCCACCAGCAAGGTAGTTTCTGAAAATAAAGCTGACGCCAAGAAATTGGCGGCGGCTAAGGCTACCTCTAAAAGTTTAGCCGCCGTTGCAGCACAACAATCCGCTGAAAGTGTGTCACTAGCGGCTGCCGCTACAGCAAAGTCAGCGCCAGTTGTTCAACAGTCGGCCAGTGAAGCGGCAGCGGCGCAAAGTCAAGCGGCGCAGGCCACGGCCCAAGCGCCGCAAAATGAGGCCAACCAACAAGCCCAACAAACTGCCACGGCGGCCACCTCCAATACAGCTAGCCAAAGAGGCAATATGACCACAGCCACGGGCCAAATTATCGGCAATGCTAATTCCAAAGTTTATCATGTCCCGGGTCAAGCCGGCTATCGGATGAATTCAGCCAATGCAGTGATTTTCAATAGTGAACAAGATGCCCAAAATGCCGGGTATAGAAAGGCCTTACGATGAGAAAAAAAGCCCTATATTTTTTAACGTTATTAGCCAGCCTCAGCATTGGTCTGAGTGCTTGTAGCAGTGATTCGGACAATTCAGCAACTTCTGATGCAACCAGTCGAACCAACAGTAGTCAAACCCTAAGTAGCCTAGAACAAGCGAATTCCCAAAAAGCTTCAGAAATTTCTAAAAATCAGACCAAATTGGACCAAGAAAAAGCTAGCCTGGCGCAAACTACCAGTCAAGCTGACCCCCAATCTGCAGCGACCCCAGCAGCAACGCCCAGCCAATCGGACTTAGCCAACTTAGATTTTACCGGTCAACAAGAGATCACGGTAAATAATAATGATCCCGCCTTTTCTGCCCAAGACCTGTCCCTAGACCAGGGGGCTTGGACGGCTTTTGCCGATTTAGACCACTTGAATCGGGTGGGGGCGGCCAATGCCATGTTGAACAAAAGTTTAATGCCCACGGCTAAGCGCAGTGCCTTAACCTGGAATCCCACCGGCTGGCATAACAAGCGCACCAATCATGGCTGGCTGTATAATCGCAGTCATTTGATCGGCTATCAGCTGTCCGGGGAAAATAATAATCCTAAGAACCTGATGACCGGCACCACTTCTTTGAACACCCCGGAAATGTTGCACCATGAGATGGATATTGCTTATTTCTTGAAACAAAGTCCGGCCAATTATGTGCGCTATGAGGTCCATCCGATTTTTCGGGGAGATGAATTGCTGGCCAGAGGCGTCCAGATGCGGGCACAATCGGTGGGCAGTGATAAAATTCACTTCAATGTTTATATCTTTAACGTCCAAACCGGGTATACTTTGAACTACAATGATGGCACCAGCCAAAAGCAATAAGCCCCAGCCATTGTGTTGATGGGGAAAAATCATTAGAATTGTGACAGAAGCTTCGGCAGAATTTAACGTATCTATATATAAGTCACAATTTTAGAAAGGTACTTACGCAAATGACCCCTCAAGAACTTTTAAAAACGAAATTTGGCTACGACAGTTTTCGCCCCGGCCAACAGGCAGTGATCGACGCCATTTTGAAACATGAAAATGTGCTGACTATCATGCCCACTGGCGGGGGTAAATCCCTATGTTATCAAATCCCGGCGTTGTTACTCGAAGGATTGACCCTGGTGGTCTCACCTTTGATCGCCTTGATGAAGGATCAAGTGGATGCTTTAAATGAAAACGGCATCCCCGCTACTTTCATCAACAGCAGTCTAGATTTCAATGAAATCAACGACCGCCTCAACCAAGCCCAAGCTGGCGCCGTTAAATTGTTATATGTTTCCCCAGAACGGTTAGACTCCGGGGCCTTTGCCCAACTGGCCGCCCTGCCCATTGACCTGGTGGCCGTGGACGAAGCCCACTGTATTTCCCAATGGGGCCATGATTTTCGCCCCAGCTACTTGGCCTTGACGGATCGGTTAAAACAACTGCCCACCCAGCCCACCATTGTGGCGCTCACTGCCACGGCAACACCCCGGGTGGCTGAAGATATTAAGACTCGCTTAGGGATCAGCCAAGAAGTGAAGACTGGTTTTCAGCGGGATAATTTGGCCTTTAAAGTGGTGAAAGATCAAGACAGTGACCGGTATTTATTAGATTATTTGAAATTAAACGCCGACCAATCCGGCATCATTTATGCCAGCACCCGTAAAGAAGTGGAACGGCTCACCAAATTGCTACAAAAACGCCACTTCTCAGTGACCATGTATCATGGCGGTTTAACCCCAGAACAGCGCCGGCACAATCAAGAAGATTTCTTGTATGACCGGGCTCAAGTTATGGTGGCCACCAACGCCTTTGGCATGGGGATTGATAAAAGTAACGTGCGTTTTGTCATCCATGATGCCGTCCCCGGCAGTCTAGAGGCTTACTACCAAGAAGCCGGCCGGGCCGGGCGGGATGGTCTGCCCAGTGAAGCCATTTTGTTGTTCAAATTAGCTGACGTGCAAACCCAGCACTTCTTTATCGACCAATCTGACCGAGACGAACAAAGCAAGCAGCATGAATATGAAAAACTGCAAATGATGAGCCAATATGCCAATACGGAGCAATGTCTGCAGCAATTTATCTTAAACTATTTTGGGGAGACGGGGCCTAAATGCGGTCGCTGCAGCAATTGTCTAGATACTCGGGAATCCCAAGACATCACCGTTGCCACCCAAAAAGTCTTGTCTTGCGTCTATCGGATGCATGAACGCTTTGGCAAAACATTGGTAGCCCAAGTTTTAGCCGGCTCCAAGGACCAAAAAGTGACTAAAATGGGGTTTGAAACCCTGTCCACCTACGGCATTATGGCCAACCAAACGAAAAAAGCCATTGCCGAATTGATCGACTATTTGACTGCCGCCGGCTACTTACTGGCTGACGGGGGCCAATACCCGGTCCTTAAAATCACCACCTTAGGCGCGGCGGTCTTAAAGGGAGAGCAAACCGTGACCCGCAAAGTCGCCGTGACCGCTACTAAGAGTTTGCCGGTGAATAATGAACTCTTTGAACAATTACGGCAATTACGCCGGCAGTTGGCGGAAAAACAAGGTGTCCCACCATTTGTCATCTTTTCAGACAAGACTTTATCGGACATGTGCAGCCAAATGCCTAGCACTGATTCAGAAATGTTGGATGTTAAAGGTGTGGGTGAGAGTAAACTGACCAAATATGGCAGCCAATTCTTGAAAATTATTGCCGACTATCAAGCTGGCGTGACCGCATAGATATTTGATTCAAAAATAGTTATCGATGGGGATGCTTTTCAAGTCAATGGTTTCTTCTAAAAATAAAAGAGTCGTTATCAGAGAATTGATTTCTCGAGATAACGACTTTTTAAATTGGGTGAACAACTAGCTGCTTCAAGTTGGTGCGATTAACAATAACAATCAGCTCAGCGCTTCACCTTTAAGTGATACTGCTTCATGCGCCGATATAAGGTGGAACGGGACATCCCCAATTCCAAGGCAGTTTGTTGCAAGTGATAGTCATTTTGATCCAAGGCCGTGACAATACGGTCCATCTCACTCAAGCGCTGAGAAACTTGGGCACCACTAACTGTAGCGCCCACCGGTTCTGGCACCGGTACAGCTGTTGGGTCGCTAGGTCCGGCAAACCGGCCCATGTTCAAGGCCTCCTGTAACTGGGCCAATGTGGGTTTAGTTTCTTGAAAATATAAATATAAGCGCTGTAAGAAATTATTGAATTCCCGGACATTCCCCGGCCAATGGTAGGTCTTTGCCACCTGCAATAATTGGTCCACCCACGAAATTTGCCACTGGCGTTGGGAACAAAAATTGTCCAGCAACGGCCTTAGATCCTCCAGGTGGGCCCGCAGTGGTGGTACCACTAACCCACACACGTAAATACGATAAAATAAGTCCATGCGAAAATCACCGGCTTGGACCAATTCCCGCAGATCTTGATTGCTGGCAGTTACCAGGCGGAAATGAATTTTTTCCTTTTTATCACTGCCAATGGGCGTCACCATGTTATCCTCTAATACCCGCAATAAGGCCGACTGCATCTTGGCCGACATACTATTGACTTCATCTAAAAACAAGGTCCCACCTTGGGCTTGGTGGATCTTGCCAATATAGCCCTTGCTGCTGGCCCCAGTGAAGGCCCCCGGCGCGTAGCCAAATAATTCACTTTGCAGCAAATCGTCATTTAAAGCCCCGCAATTCACCGTCACTAAGGGACCGGCTTTAAAAGGACTATTATTGTGTAGGGATTTAGCAATGACTTCCTTCCCACTCCCCGTCTCACCGAAAAGATGAATGGGGACATCACTAGCTGCCGCCAATTGCACTTTCGCTAAAAAATCTTGATAAACCGGACTTTGGGTGGCAATACCAGAATAATAAAATTTCTGGGGACGGGCTACGCTTTGGGTCACGCTATACTGCCAACCAATTTGCTGTTCGCCTTGATAAATGGGTTGAGGTCGGGATAAATTGATACGATTGCTCTCTGTGGGCAGCACTTTGCCCACTTGAATCCCCTCCAGGGCAGCTAAGCGCCCTGGTTTATGACATACCCGCTGTTGGAGGTCACAAATCACCGCCGGACTATGGGCGTTATCTAAGACATACTGTAAAATAGCTTGTTGGGCCAAAACCCGTTCTTGCATTAAAGCCACTGACATCTTTTGGGCAATCATGCTGATCAGTTGTTTCCCCTTTTCAACGGGGAAAGTATTGTGGAAGGACAAATCAATAATGCCCCGGCATTGCCCAGTTTCATCGGTGATCACATCCGCAAAACAAGTCCATTTTTGCGATAACGTGACATAATGCTGATACCGGGACACGGCGGAGACTTTGTGATGAATCAAAGCCAGTCCAATGGCATTGGTGCCCACTTGGCGATTGGTCCAAACACTGCCCTCCCCAAAGCCAATTTCATCGGCTTGGCGTTGTACTTTCAGACTACCAGTGCGTTTTAAAATACGACCCTGGGCGTCCGCTAAGACCAGAAGAGGATCGTCGCTGGGGTCTAACCAAGCCTTCACAGTTTGAAAAGCTGCCGCAAATTCTTGGAGGATATCTTGTCTTTGTTCCTTGGCCAATTCCCGATAATCCACCACTAAAGTGGCCTTGGCCTGATAGGGATTAATATTAGATTGGGCACACTTATACCAAGAATCCGCAATATCCGGTGCTAAATTCCCTAAGTCCACCGGTTCATGGGCCACAAAACGGGCCCAAGTTTCCTTGTTCATGTCTTGCACCATCCTCTTAGAACTAGACCAATGATCATAAACTACTACCTTATCGGACGTTACAACTTGCACATTTTGCCATGTATGCGCTTTCTATCTGTATTATAAATAATTATAACAGTTTAACCAACCCATTTGACTCCCCAATAGTCGCCCAAAGCCTTTACGCTCAAGGGTTCACGTGTTATAAACACCAAAAAACTACGACCCAGCAACTTAGAATCATTATTGCGGTCGTAGTTTTTTGATTTAAATTTTTTAATTCACAATCAGAGAATTAACTGATAAGGTGCTTGCAAATAGTTGGCGATCTTATCTAAGAAAACAGCGGCTTGTTGCCCATCGATAATCTGATGATCAAAGGTTAAGCTCAAAGGTAATTCTGGTTGGGCAATCACTTTTTGCTGGTCATCCAGCACCAATTGCTGTTGTAGCGCACCTACACCTAAGATACCGATTTCCGGTGAATTAATGATTGGGGTAAAGTATTCGATGTGCTCATGGCCCAGGTTGGTGATGGTAAAGGTGGAACCGGTATATTCATCTGGTTTTAACTTCCCATCTTGGGCCCGGCTGGCTTTGTCCTTTAGGCCCCGGCCCAACAAGGTTAAGTTCATGTTTTGCGCTTGTTTCACCACTGGCACGATCAACCCATCTGGTAAGCCCACCGCTAAACCAATATTCACATCTTCAACCTTGGTATAAGTGCCATCTTGATACCAAGCGTTCATCTCTGGGGTGGCTTGTAGGGCTAAGATCACTGCCCGGGCCAACAGCGTGGTCAAACTCAATTGGCCATCCGCCAAAGGTTCGGCAAACTTACCCTTGAGTTCACTGCGAAAGGCCATGAGTGCGGTGATATTCACCCGCCGTTGCAGCGTCACGGTAGCCGTGGTTTGGACACTGTGCATCATATTCTTGGCGATAACTTGGCGCATCCCCGTCAAGCCAGCGCCAGCCACATAGCCTGGGACACCGCTAGTAGCTGCTGGGGTGGCCGGCGCCACTGGGGCTGCAGCTGCCGGTTGGGTTGCTGGTTGCGCACTTGGGGTAAAGTTGGCCACGTCTCGGCGGGTAATCCGGCCATGGCCCCCAGTCCCTTGAATTTGCGTGTAATCGATGCCCTTATCGGCGGCGATTTTTTTAGCCAACGGGGTAATGAAGATCCGCCCCCCCTCCGTAGTACTTGGCGCAGCTGGGGCTTGGACTGGGGTCACCGGTACTTGGGGTGCTGGTGCACTTGGGGTAGTTGCGGTGGTCGTTGCAGCCGCTGGTTCAGGGGCCGCACTACCACCAGCTGCGGGGGCTTCATCGGCAGCGCCGATATAGCCAATGGGTGCTTTGATAGGTACCTCGTCGCCTTCTTGGGCTACAATTTCAGTGATCACTCCGCTAGCCGGGGCTTCCACATCATAGGTCAACTTTTCAGAAGCAATCGTTGCTAAAACGTCGCCTTCCTTGACCGCATCCCCCACTTGCTTATCCCAAGAGACCACCGTCCCTTCCGTCATGGTCAAACCTAACTTAGGCATTACAATTGCTGTTGCCATCTCGTCACCCCCTTAAGCCTTAACGACTTTTAGATCATCAATAATTTCACTGGCTTCGTCCAGGACCCGTTTCACACTTGGCATATAGAGTTGTTCCAAATTGCTGGCAAATGGCACTGGGGTTTCTGGGGCTGTGACCCGTTTCACCGGACCGTCCAGATAATCAAAGGCTTTGTCCGTGACCACGGCAGCAATATCCGTGGCCGTACTATTTCTTGGATGGGCCTCATCGATCACAATTAAACGCCCAGTCTTTTGAACGGATTGGATCACCGTTGCTTCATCCCAAGGGGCGACGGTGCGCAGGTCAATGACTTCCACTTGAATGTCCGATTTAGCCAATTCGTCAGCCACTGCTTCAGCGACTTGGACCATTTTACCAATCGTGACGATGGACAGATCTGTCCCTGCTCTAGTAATGGTAGCTTTGCCAATGTCGACGGTATAATAACCTTCTGGTACATCGCCCTTCATGCCATAAAGGGTTTTATCCTCAGAAAAGACGACGATGTTGTCTTCTTCAATAGCGGCTAATAATAACCCTTTGGCATCATAAGGATTAGACGGTACCACAACTTTGACCCCAGGGATCGAGGCAAATAGGCCATAATAAGAGCCGGAATGTTGCGCCGCCCCACTGGCACCAGCCCCGTGGGTGGTCCGAATGGTTAAGGGTACTTTGGCTTTGCCCCCAAACATGTACCGCATCTTAGAACCTTGGGCTAAAATGGTGTCCAAACAGAAGCCCACAAAATCGTTAAACATTAATTCTGGTACTGGCCGCAAACCGGTGATGGCCGCACCCACAGCTGCACCCATATAACCCATTTCAGAAACGGGGGTATCAATGACCCGTTCCCGGCCGAATTTTGGCATCAAGCCCTTGGTGACCCCAAAAACGCCGCCCCAAGAGTCTTCATTTTTATCCGCTAAGTGTTTCACCTTAGCCCCGCCGGCCACATCTTCACCCATGATGAATACGCGGTCGTCTTTTTCCATAGCTTGTGTTAAGCCTTCATTAATAGCTTGCATAAAGGTAATTGGTTTTCTGGACATGACTTTGACCTCCTCTGTCTTTAGTCGGCGAATACGTCTTCGTATAGGGATTCAGGATCTGGTAAGGGGCTATCTTCGGCAAATTTCACAGCTGCATCAATATCAGCTGTCGATTGTTGTTCAATTTGATCCGCTTCAGCGGCAGTCAACAGGCCTTCAGAAACCGCATAAGCCCGAAATTCTTGAATATCATCGCGTTTTGCAAAAGCTTCTTCTTCTGGGGAATCATATTTATAAGTTTGTTGGTCCCCTTCAAAGTGCCCATAGTTCCGATAAGTCCGGCATTCGATCAACGTGGGGCCATCCCCTTGGCGCGCCCGATCAATGGCCCGGCCAGCGGCTTCAAAAACCGCCATAAAATTCTTGCCATCTACCCGTTCGCTAGGCATGTCATAAGCATCAGCCCGTTGTGCGATAGTTTTGGCAGCGGTTGCATAAATCTGTGGGGTTGCTTCTGCAAAATTGTTGTTTTCATTGACGAAGATCACTGGTAATTTCCAGATAGAAGCCATATTCATGGCTTCATGGAAGTTGCCTTCATTGTTGGCCCCGTCCCCGAAGAAGCAGACAGCCACATCATCAGTCTTTAAATATTTGTTCCGCAAGCCAGCGCCCACGGCAATTGGCATACCCCCGGAAACCATCCCGTTGGCCCCCAGCATCCCTTTGTCCACGTCAGCAATATGCATGGAACCACCTTTACCGTTATTTAAGCCAGTGGCTTTGCCATAGATTTCGGCCATCATGCCATTGACATCACAGCCCTTGGCAATACAGTGGCCATGGCCCCGGTGGGTACTGGTGATGTAATCTGAATCGGTTAAATGACTGCAGACCCCAACGGCAACGGCTTCTTCCCCGGCATACAGATGCACGAATCCCGGGATTGCGCCCGTCAAGAACACTTTATGCACCCGGTCTTCAAAATGACGGATATCATTCATATATTTGTAGGCAGTTTTTGCCAAATCTGGTGTTAATTGTTTCATTATCATAAACCTCCTATTTGTTTCGCATCAGGAATTTACAGATTGACCGAGCAAGGTGTTGGCACTGTCCCCGATCAGTTCAGACAAGGTTGGATGGGCAAAAATTGAGTTGGCGATTTCATCCACTGTTCCTTCAGCTTGAGCTGTGGTAATTAACGTATGAATCATTTCAGTGGCATTATGACCAGCGATAACGCCCCCGAGAATCTGGTGGTATTTGGTCTCACTGATCAGTTTGATAAACCCAGTGGTGGCCCCGGTGGCAATGGCCTTACCGTTGGTGGCAAAGGGCACTTGGGACACTTTGACGTCATAACCTTGGTCTTTGGCTTCTTGAACCGAGAGACCAAAGCTGCCGACTTCTGGCTCCGAGTATAGACAACGGGGGACAAAGTTGGGATCCACCGGGTCTTGGGGTTGGCCGGCAATGGCCGAGACAGCTTTGATGCCTTCAGCCCCAGCCACGTGGGCCAGCATATAACCACCAATTAGATCCCCGATGGCATAAATGTGGGGGATGCTGGTTTGATAATGATCATCCACACTGACCACCCGGCCCGCATCATCTAGCTTCAAGCCTAGGCTGTTAGCCACTTTCAAATCAGCCCGCCGGCCGGTGGCAACCAGGAGTTGGTCAAAGTGATAAGCACTCCCATCGGCTAATTGCACACTTTGAGGGGTGACTTGATCAATGGTCACGCCGATTTTCCAAGTGATGTCTAATTCAGTTAAACGGGCCTTGATCAAGTCCCGGGCGTCTTCATCGATCACTAACAACATATCTGGGGCCACTTCCAGCAAGGTCACTTTGACCCCTAAAGGTGCCATGGCAAAGGCCAGTTCCACGGAGATGATCCCCGCCCCGATAATGACTAATTCCTTAGGTAGTTGGGTATTGCTAAAGAATTCATCGGTGGTCACGTAATTAGCTTGATCTAACCCCGGAATTGGTGGCACAAAGGGATGGCTGCCGGTGGCTAATAAAATATTTTGACATTCGTACGTCGTCCCAGCCACCACCACGTGATTGGCATCCAGAACATCGGCGGTCCCTTCAATATAATCGACTTTGTGTTTCTTAAATAGGAACTGGACCCCCATTTTTAACTGATTGACTACTTGGTCCTTATGGTCGACCAATTTTGGAAAATCCACTTGGTTGATTCCCATATCCAGGCCATAGGGTTTGGCAGCAGCCACAGTTTCAGCCCATTTGCTATGTTGCAGGTAGGCTTTAGAGGGGATACACCCCACGTTCAAGCAGGTACCCCCTAGATATTTCTGCTCAATGACCGCCACTTTTTGACCTAACTCAGCGGCCTTGATGGCTGAAATATACCCCCCAGGTCCGGCCCCGATAATTATCAAATCATACATATTTAAGTTCACCATCCTTTGACTTCAGGTTCCTTGGTTTACATTTATCTATAAGCAAGTACCGTGCCAAAGTTATAAAGCTGCTAATTCAAGGTTTTTGTGGCAGTCTTGTGTCAAGCCTGTGTCAAGATGTGTCAAACTGGTGCAATTTGTGGCAACCTTGTGTCAGCTACTTTCAGAGCACAAAAAAACCGACTCAAAAATCGAGTCGGCTAAAAATTTTACAGCTTATTTAAATAAATCAGTACTTAAGTAACGTTCCCCATTATCTGGCACAACCGTTACCACGGTGTGGCCTTTGCCTAACTTCTTAGCAATTTCAATGGCCCCAAAGATATTGGCCCCAGCAGAAATGCCTGGCAAGAAACCTTCTTTGTGACTCACTTCATGGGCGGTGTCAATGGCTTGATCACTAGTGACTTCCACGATGTCATTGTATAACTTGGTGTCCAAAACATCTGGCACAAACCCAGCACTGATTCCTTGAATCTTATGCTTGCCACCATGGCCTTCCTTTAAAATTGGTGACTCAGCAGCTTCTAAGGCAAAGATTTGCACATCAGGGTCCACTTTACGCAGGGCATGACCCACCCCAGTCAAGGTGCCCCCAGTACCGACCCCAGCTACAAAGGCATCTGGCGCTTTGCCCCCAAAGGCTTTGATGATTTCTTGGCCGGTGGTCTTTTCATGAATATCTGGGTTAGCGGGATTCTTGAATTGCATTGGCAAGTAGTAGCCATTGTCAGCAGCTAAGCTTTCTGCATGTTTAATGGCGCCGGGCATGCCATCAGCACCTGGGGTGAGAATCAATTTAGCCCCATAACCTTGCATTAATTTCCGCCGTTCAATACTCATGGTCTCCGGCATGGTGATGATTAATGGGTAGCCTTTAGCAGCGGCCACTAAGGCCAAGCCAATCCCGGTATTCCCGGAAGTAGGTTCCACAATAGTTTGCCCAGGTTTTAAGCGACCGTCTTTTTCAGCGGCTTCGATCATAGCTAAAGCGATCCGATCTTTGACAGACCCACCAGGATTGAAGAATTCCAATTTTACATAAACGTCGGCAGCGTCAGCGGGGACCACTTTATTTAATTTCAAAAGTGGGGTGTTCCCAATTAATTCAGTGATGTTAGTGCTTGCGTTAATTGCATTTACAGTTTCAGTCATAATTCAATTACCTCCATTAATTCGCGTTTTGAGCAACAGTTTTAAGCCAATTTTCAAAAAATTTGGCTTGGGTGTCTTGCCACGGAAAATTCGTAGCCGTCAACACCGCAGTTTGACCTGAATCCATTTCAGGTCGCCGGTAATGGATCTCCGGATGACCGGTGATTTCCCGTTGGTATTCATCCTCCAAACCGCTGGCTTGGTATTCCAAGTGAGAAAAAAGAAATGCTTCATTTTGAATTTTATTTTGAACCAGAAATAGTTCATCCCGAACCGTGGTGGCTTGAACGACTAAATCTGGGTGGATCCGTAGTTCAGATAAATTGGATTCCGCATACCGGGCATGGGGGGCAAGGAAGCCTTCTTTTAACCCGGTTAACAATGAACTTTCATGTAAGATTTCCTGGGGATAGACCCCAAATAATTTTTGGGGCAAGAGATGTTTTTCAATGCCATAAAGCAAGTTCAAAGCCACCATGGCCCCCCAGCATAGGTATAATCTCGTGGGGACATTATCCAGTACCTTAAACAAAGCTTTGAGCTCTTCAAGATAAGTCACATCTTCAAAGGGAATCGTTTCAATGGGTGCCCCAGTGATGATAAAGGCATCTAACTTGGCGACGGCTTTTAAATCCAAGGGCTGTAAATTAGCTTGAACATTTTTAGGGATCAGTTGGTCCTTATATTTGGTAGTGGGATAGTAAAAGTGTAAGCGCACGGGAATATTTTGTGTGGTTAAGGCCTGACGAAAATCAGCATTCGTAGCAGCTTTATCGTGCATGACATTTAAAATGCCAATTTGTAAAATTCGCTGGGACATTTGATTCACGCCTTTCATTTTTTAATTCCAAGTTTACAATATCAACAGGCTACAAGACCTCCGCTGGTGCAATCACCAGTGTATCGAATACATTTGGGCATAAAAAAGACTCCTATACATTAAAGGTATACCTAAAAAATAGGTACTGCAACAAACAGCTAGACGGGCAGAAAATAGCGGCACTGATTGCCGATAGCTTCACCGATCTCCTTAGTAATGTGTTAGAGTCAACAACAACAATATTCAGTTTTAGACGTGCATAAAGAAGCAGCGCCACGTGAGCCCGCAAAAATAACGTCCATTGATTCTGTCATAAATGCTGGGTTCATCACGCAACGCTCCTTTCCGTTCTTTTAAGATGGGGTAAGTATAACAAGTAACAAATGAGATGTCAATGAGAAAATTAAACTATTTGTAGGATCGTTGCTATTGGCAAGATAAAACGACGCTACACCAAGTGCAACGCCGTTATTTTTCAATTATTGTGTTATTCTAAAGCGTTAAATTTGCTCATAACTGCAAAACTTTCTTTTGTTTCCGGACTTGATAAGTATAAATTAGACCAATTATCAAGGCATCGAATAATAGCCGATTGAATTGGAGCAAGCCTTCCCCGTTGATCCCCAAAATGCCCAGTTGCGTCCACGTGCTGATCAACGGCGTATAACCAAACTGGAAGAAATATGACCCCAGGCCAATTACATACTGAATGACATCCAACAGAATAATCGCCAGGGCGCCGTAAGCCAGTGATCTGTAAAATAATTGGGCCTCATCTGAATTTAGTTTCTTGGTAAGGATCAACCAGGCTGTATGCCCAAGTTTGACCAGATAACCCAGGGCTAATAACCCAACTGCCAAAAATATAATCCCAAAAAGTAGCTGCATCATCATGACCTCCTTTTGTTGTTACTGCTCAAAAATGCTGTTCCCAACAAACAACTGTAGTGATCAAAAATAAGGGCACTTAATGTATACTAATTCACTATCGCACCTAATGCTCAGGCGAACCAGCGCCGTTTATTCAGAAGTGAACAAGTTGTTAACCAGTATCCTGGCTGGGTTTATCATCAAGTACTTACTCTAATGTAAGCGTATCAAGTTTCAAATTAGCTGTCAATGAGAAAGCTGTCAAATTAATCTTACTGTTTTGTTTTGTTCAATTTATTGAAATGATATACTTATAATATCTTAAATTTAAGGAAGGTGATTAAATGGCCAATGGCATCAGTCGTATATTGATTCAAGCCCGAACAGCTAAGGGCGTTCCCAAAACCCAAACCGCTAAAGATCTTGGGGTGGCCTACTCCACATATTTTGACTGGGAAAGCGGTAAAAGAACCCCTAGAAATGATAAGTTATTCATCCTGGCTAAATATTTTGATATCCCCCTGGCTGAATTGCGGGCTCAAGCCCAGGCACAGCCAAGTACACCGGTAAAAAAAGTCCAGGCAAAGTCTGCCCCAGCAACAACGACACCAACGCCGGTGCCTGCAACAACACCGGCTACAGGTAGTGTAACTTTAGACAGTAAACAACTAGTTTTAGACATTCTAAGAGAACAAACGACCCGACTTTCTCAAGATATGACCCCAGAAAACGTGGACGCCCAAGAAGCCGAGTTAAAGAAATTCATCAAGATTTTTAAGAAAATATCAGATCTGAATTTTGTGGCTACCGAGCATATTGTTACTGACGTCCCACAAGTTACCGAAGCTTTACCTGATAATGTTTCAACTCATAGTGCACCAGTAGAGGACGTAGAAGATACAGTTACCCCAACACCTGTTGAAAAAACGATAGAATCTGAAACTCCAACAGTCGCTGAGGTGGAATCACCGGATAAGCCTGAAGTTACACCGGCACCAGATACCCCAGAAACCGAACCAGTTGCAGCGACACCAGTGCAAACCAAATTGCCGGTCAAAACACCAACTGAACCGGTCAAAATAGCGCCTGAAGAAACCGATAATGATACGCCAAAAGCTGGCTGGCAAGCTGGTCATAAAGTATTTATTGGCCGTTTCCGCCGAGGATTATCTGGTGGCTGGGTCGATAAAGAAATTCGCATCCCCGAAGTTATCCTCCGGCAGATGAATCCACCGCTGGAAAATGGCGATTGGGTTCAAGCCAAATTAATCAGTGACTTAACATCATCTGATAAACGCTATCTGTTTTCCCTGGAAAAATCGGATCCCCAGCCCACTGATATTCGCGAAATTACATTCAAACCGGTCCGCTATCGTTCTGATATTCGTCGGTTTGAGGTGGAATTTAAAAGCGATCGGCATGAACTACCGGTCACGATTGTTTTCAAAGATACTGATATTCTCAAAAATAGAATCAGTACCGGCGATTATGTAGATTTAGCCTATTATGAAGGCAAAGAAAGTGACGCTCGGATTCGCTGGAAATATAGTGCCGCCGAAGCAGCAAAGAAACGGCAAGCTATTTTCTTCCAGAAGAAACCAGCCTCTGAAACGACTACGACTACCCCTACACCAACCGTTCAAAAACCAGCCCCAAAGAAAATCAAAAAGAAAGGCCCAACTAAGCAAAAAATATTTGCGGACAAGGTCTTCTTATTGGTGGGTGGTTATATGAAGAGTGTCGGTAATAAATTCAAGAGTGTCATTGAAGAACGCGGCGGCAGTTTCATGCATTACGATAAGAAGAATCAATCTAATAGTTTGAGACGGGATATTGATAACGCTGATTTCATCGTTGTTTATACCCCCGAAGTGTCCCATCAACAAATGTGGGTCGCCAAAGACTACTCCAAAGTAAAAGACAAACCGATTTATTTTGCAAAAACATCCACTGAAATTAATCTATTGCAGAGTTATAAACGTAGTGACTTGTTTAGAGATCGGAATATAGCATCTGAAATTTAAATAATTGTATTATAATAATCGAAGAATTACACTGTTAATAAATTGTGATTCTTCGATTTTATTTTGTTTGAAAAATAAATAATCAAATTATTATTAAATACTAAAATACAATCACTGTCCCGGGGCCGACAACAACGGGTCGCCATCGCCCGGGCCCTGGCCATGAATTCCAAGATCATGCTTTTTGACGAACCCACTTCTGCCTTAGACCCGGAAATGGTCGGTGACGTTTTGGCGGTCATGAAGGATTTGGCTAAAAAGGGGATGACCATGGTAGTCGTCACCCATGAAATGGGCTTTGCCAAGGAGGTCGCTGACCGGGTTTTATTCGTGGACGACGGTCAGATTCTAGAAGAAGGCACGCCGGATCATATCTTTGAACACCCTGAAAATCCCCGTTTAAAATCGTTTTTGAATAAAATTTTAAATGTTTAAAATCTCTGCTGAATTAAGCGCTAATCTTGCTTCGCACTATTGCTAATTAGCTCGAAGTTCAAATCAGTGCTGGAACAACAATTCAAAAGTCCCCCGGAAATGTCTGGCTATAGCGACATTTTCGGGGGACTTATTTTAATTTACAATACATTATTTAAAACAAAGCGACCCTCACATTTGCCCAGCCTGTCGATTCAAGCCACGAATCAAGTGTTTTTGAATCGCAATGAAAATCAACAGTGGTGGGATAATCGTGATCATTGAAGCCGCCATCTGGGTTTCCCAAGTAGTTTTATACAAATCCCGAAAATCCGTTAACGCTTGGGGTAAGGTGCGCAGTGCCGGCGAGGTTATCAAGGCATTGGCATAAACAATATCGCCCCAAGCCGTGATGAATGCAAATAACCCGGCGGTAATGATTCCTGGCAAACTAAGGGGCAGTAGAATATAACGGATAGCTTGCCAGCGGCTGCAGCCATCTACCCAGGCAGCTTCTTCATAGATAACTGGAATTTGCGAGAAATAAGAATAAAGCAGCCACACCGTCATGGGTAATGCACTGGCGGTATTGGCAATGATCAAGGCAAGCCGTGTGTCCAAAAGCTCACTTTGTTTGAAGATGAGGTACATGGCATTGATCAAAATAATCGAGGAAAACATTTGCGTACAGATCACCAGAACCAGAAATAATTTGCGGCCAATGAACTTAAATCTCGTGACCCCATAAGCTGCCAAAATACCAACAATGACACAAATCACCATGGTGGGTAAGGCCACGGCTAAGCTGTTTAAAAACGGTCGGACGATACTTTTGCTACCCACAAGGACTTGGTGATAATTACCCAGCTGTAATTTTTGAAACCACTGTGGTGGCCAACTGATAATTTGCTGATAAGTTTGTAACGACGTATTCAATAAAACTAGGACCGGGAACAGGGATAAGCAGATAAAAATCAACAATAACCCGGTGCGCAGCCCTTTACCGTGCTTGGTGGGCATGAGCCTTACCTCCCAGCGTGTACACCGCCGTTAATCCTAGTAGGATAAGGACGGCAATCATAGTCAACGTCGAACTGATGCCTAAATTAAAGCGGCTAAAGGCTTCTTGATAAATCCGAATACTTAAGGTTTCCGTGGCACGCATGGGGCCACCTTGGGTCAGGACATAGATGACGTTGAAGGAGTTAAAGGTCCAAATCGTAACTAGGGTCAAGACCACCAACAAAACCCGCTTAATAGACGGGATTGTGATGGCAAAGAACTGCCGCCAGGCCCCAGCCCCATCTAAGGCCGCTGCTTCATAGATATTTTTGGGAATAGCATCTAGGGCTGCCACAAAAAGCATGGCCAATAAGGGAATCCCCATCCAAGTATCCACCAGACTGACACTATAAAAAGCTGTTTCCGGTCGGGCTAAAAAAGCGATGGGTTGGCTGATGAGATGTAATTTTAACAAGAAGTAATTGGCATAGCCGTAATTTGAATTTAAGATCCACTGCCAAATTGTCCCTGCGGCGACTTGGGGAATGGCCCAGGGAATCAAAACCAGAACCCCTAATATTTTTTTGAAATAAAGCTCAGTATGCAGTAGGTAGCCCACCCCAAAACCAAAGACCATCTTCAACACCACTGTAATGATAGTGTACTTACAGGTGATAGCCATCGTCTGCCAAAAAGTAGGATCTGAAAAAACATCGAGGTAGTTTTTTAGACCGATGAATGTTGTCGTATCGGCCAGAAAATTTACTTTATTAAAGGATTGCCACATGGTCAAAAGGATGGGATAGCCGTATAAACCTGCCAGTAAAATCAGACAAGGTAAGATTAATAGATAGGGTAACGGCCGTTTTTGTATCATTACTTTTGAACCTCTTGTTGGGCTGACTTCAAGGATTCTGCTGGTGTTTGTGCCCCAGTTAAAGTTTTTTGAACCGCGATGGTAAAGCTCTTATTAAAGGTATCCCAATTGGGCACTTTAGGTTCTGAAATACCGTCATTTAAGATACTAACAAATGGTTGCATAAATGGCGTTTGGAACCGGGCGTCTTTTTGTTCCGCCTTCGTCACCGGTAACCAATTATAGGCTTTACTGATAGCCCGCTGCTGATCTGCTTGACCTAAAAATTGAATGAACTTAAAGGCAGCTTTTTTATGCTTAGACTTCGCGGAAACCGTGTATGAATCTGTCACCAACGTTACCGCTTTTTGCTTACCAGCCGGTAATTCGGCGACTTTATAAGGTGTCTTTTTAGCCCCTTTATCCAGCTCTTCTTTTTCCCAACCGCCGGAAATAAACATGGCTAAATCCCCATTTTTAAATAATTTAACTTGGTCTCCCCGGGCAGTATCCACTGGGTCAGGAATAATACCCTTAAATTTCTTAAGATAAGTCAGAGTTTCAATATTTTGTGGCGAATCCAATACAAATTTTCCTTGTTGATTGACAATTTGGCCGTCCCCTTGGTAAATAAAGTTTAGCAGTTCATCGGTCCCGCTGGTGATATCCGTGGGAATGGCAAAACCATACATATGATTTTTTTCAGAAACAGTTTTAGCCGTTTGCAATAGTTCGTCCCAATTGGCCGGGGCATGGTCAATTAGATCGGACCGATAAAACAGCGCCCGCGAACTCAAGGACAGGGGAATCCCATATTGCTTGTTGTCGATTTGCCCGGTTGCCATGACACTTTGAATCCGATTCTGCTCGTATGTCTTAGTCATATAAGGCGTTAAATCTTCCAGAACCCCTGCTTCAGCAAATTGCCGCAACGAGCGGGAACCCACCATTAAAATGTCTGGGGATTGGCCGGCTTGATATAACTTGACGATTTTTGAATTCAACTCATCCCAACCCACAGATACAACTTTGATTTTAACATCAGGATTTGTCCGTTCATACTTTTTGATAGCCGCATTCACAGGTGCTTTTAAGTAACCCGCATCATAGCCCGGTACCAACATCTGCAACGTTTGCCGCTGACTACTGCTTTTAGCAGCATCCCCCGACTTTGAAGCACACCCTGACAGGGCCACAACCGCTCCCACGATAAACATACTGACCAACACTTTAAAAAATTTCTTCATCCTACGTATCTCCCTTGTCCCAGCACCCCCGCAATTCTTGATCTAGTTTTCAACGAAATGACGCGTTGTTCAATTGAAAATTAGCCCATTCCTCTAAAGCGTCCCAAGTATTTGTGAAATGATTAACTAATAACTATTTTTAATTTTAACTAAAAACTATTATTTGTCAACGCTTACATTGAGCTGCCGTCGTATCTATCATGACTTCAATCCGTCTTATCCCAGGACATTAAAAAAGAAGAACTGTCATCTTGAAAATGACGATCCTTCGTTTTGAGCTAGGCATCTATAAATGTTACAAAACGTTTATCCCAAATATTTTCATAAAAGGCAATGGTCTGCTTGGCATTCATGTATTGATTATCATAGGTCGTCGTTATCCCTTTACACATTTGCAGCTGATAACCAAGGCCATGGGCCATTTTGACCGTCGTATCCACACAATACTGCGTTTGTGCGCCACAAATTTCAAGGGTTTTGACAGTATTTTCTTCCAAAACGGTTTGTAAATTAGTATGAAAGAAGGCATTGGCATGAGTCTTTTGAACATAATAATCTGAATTAGTTGCATCTAAAGCTGAAATAAGTTGCCAAGCGTAACTATTGGGTATTAAGTCTTCATCACGATGCTGTACGAAAATGATTGGTTTGTTCGCCTCACGGTAACACTGAATGCGCTGATTAATTGTATTGATAACCTGGTCCAGATCTTCTATCTGATGGAGGCCATTAAAACAAACCCCATTTTGTAAATCAATAACTATCAAACTATCCGCTAACATAATAATCTCCTCAACATATTACGGCTTCAACAAAATCTTACCGATATTTTGTTCAGACACCATTAGTTCATGGGCTTGCCGGCCTTGTTCTAGAGGTAAAATAGTCGGCTGGCTGAGTTTGATTTGGTGATGTTCAATATAACGCAGCAATCTGTTGAAACGAAATTGGCGGGCAGCAGCGGTAGTTAAATAATCCCATAGGTCACCAGTTAGCAGGCTTTTAGATGCCGCTAACAAAGCTACGGGGTCAAGCTTAGGGGTTGGTCCGCCAGCCATGCCATAAAAGACAACTTTACCTCGATGTTTGATGAGTTCGAAGCTTTGATTTAGCGTGACGCCAGCTCCATCAAACACCGTATCAAACGTGCCTGCAAATTGAGCCAACCATTCTCCGCTTCTTGCAAAGACCTGTTTCGCCCCATTTTGCAAACCAAGCGCGCGCTTTTCAGTCGTGGAAGCCACGCCAAATACCTGGACTTTATCGGCGGTTAGAATTTGTGTCAAAATCTGCCCAACACCACCACTGACCCCATAAACCAATACCTTATCATCAGGGTGATTCAACGCCAAATCATGAGCTAAAAAGTCCGCCGTTAGTCCCTGTAACCCAATGCTAACGGCTAATTCATCACTGAGGTTAGCTGGTGGTCTAATGGCCCGCGCTGCTGGCACCCGCACCAGTTCAGCATTTGCGAAAGGCACATCCACAAATAAGACCCGGTCCCCCGTTTTATAGCCCGTCACATCCTTGCCCACGCCAACAACTTGACCAATACCCTCATAGCCATTGATCCAAGGATCATGATGTTCGATATGATAAGTGCCTTGACGACGATAAATATCTGCAAAGTTGAGCCCAATTAGTGTCGTTTGAACTAACAAATCCGTTGACCCATAAGTTGGATCTGGCACTTGGCCATATTGCAATACTTCTGGGCCGCCGAATTTTTCAAAGAATAGTGCCTGCATGTTCGAATCCCTCCATATTTAAACATGAACTTACTAATGCTCATCACATGCCATATTATATATTTGCCTTTAATCGCCCACCATCATTCCACTGCCCTATTAGCTTCTGTTGCGCGCAGGCTGCTACAAACTTCGCTAACCGGGCCTGAAATAACTTGGTATCTCGTTTCTTGATTTGAATCGTATCGCAACGTACCCGCTGATACAGCGGCGGGCAAGTCTGAAAGAACGCCCAAGCTTTAGGTTGATGCTTCAAAGCATTGATGATTTCGGGATCAATTTTAAACCGATTTGGATCTAAATCAGGTAATAACCGCGCCCCAGCTGGGGTCATTTTGCCTAGTCGAATCATTCGCCGACAGCGCTGTTTATTTAATTCAGACCACTGACCATGAGGTTTTCTAGGTACTAATCGTTGGGCAGCTGGCTGGCCTGGTACGATAACCTTATAGGTACTATCAATCCAGCCAAAGCACAGCGCTTCTTCCACTGCGTCCACATACCAAAACGTCTGCGTATCTTTAGGAATACCCCGGGTCACATCAACCCAACACTCATTTGCTGTATTGGCATGATGTTCAAGCCAGGTGCGTAAGGCCCCACGATTCTTGGCATTCAAATGATTTTCCGGATTTTTCACAGACATAACTACTCACTTCAATTTCTTATCCTTATTGTTCCACGTGAAACAATCGACCATTTGCTTATGTAATTTCAGCAAATTTGCCGGTAATTATATGTAAAACTCATTTGATAAATTTCTTAATAATCATTGCCAACGCAAACCACAAAATCGCCACAAAAATCAAGGATAACTGCCACCCATAGGGGCTGTGTTGCAACGGCAAGTTGACATTTTGACCAAAGAAACCAGAGATTATCGTCGGTGCTGTCAGCAAAATTGACCAAATCGTCAAAAATTTCATGGTATCATTCAGATTATTATTCAAAACATTATTATAGGAACCATCTAGTTGATTCAGATTTTGTTCCGTTAATAACAACATCTCCACAACTTGGGTGGCTTCGATCAAAACATCCTCTAGCCGTTCTTTTTCAGGCTCACTGAAATCATGGAAGGTTATCAAGCCCTTGATTTGCTTCAGGGCAATGGTGTTTTGCCGCGCAGCAGTACTGATATAAAGGGCGTTTGCCTCTAAATCAGATAGGGCAATCAATTCTTTGCGGGTGGTTTTATGATGCAACTTCCCACTGGCTTGTCTGCGTTCACTATCCAGCGCTTCGGCCACCGGAACATATTTACCAGTCAGCATAAATAAAGCTTCCAATAAAAAATCATAGACTGACTGGGGTTCAGTTTGAATCAGGCAATCAGACAATTCCTTTTTAGCCACCTCTGTGCCAAAGGTTAAAATCATTTTATCTTTAATGATGAACGTGATGGGTCTCGGATTATGATCCAAGCGCTGATTAGGAGCTGGGGGACAATTAAAGACTAGTAAAAAAGATTTTGTCAGATTGTCATACTCCACATGGGCCCGTTCATTTTTATCATAGGCATAACCCAATTGCTCAGAGGTCAGATGATAAGCTTCTTTGGCCCGGGCCTCAGAATCTGGTGTGGCTAAGGTGGTATGGTGCCATTGCCAATTTTTCACTTCCATTGTGTTTTACACTTCCTTTGCTTTATTTGGATTGATCAGCACATAAGTGGGATGATCTAACCCAGTTGGTGGATAGTATTCAGTGCCCATGTATTTAAACCCTAAGCGCAGCAAAACTGCTCGTGACGCTTTATTGTCCGGATGATGTCCGGCCACTAATTTGGGTAGCTTCAATTGCGAAAAGGCATAGGTAATGACTGCTTGCGCTGCCTCAGTGCCATAACCTTGATGCCAAAACTCCGGCCGTAAATGATAGCCCAGTTCAAATCCAGAATCTGATGGGCGCAAGCCACAACAACCCACAAACTGGGTTGTCTGCAAATTAAACAGCGGCCAGTATTGGACACCCTGCTGTTTTTCAGTTGTAATCTCAGTGTGCAGTCGGGTCACGATTGTGGCTGGACTAAAAATCCCACTTTGACTAATATATTTGGTAACAGCGGGATCGCCCCAAAGTTGTTGAGCCAGGGGCAAGTCTGCCAGTTGCCAGTTGGAAAAACCTAAGCGCTTAGTCTTTAAAAAATAAGTTCTAGTCATCTTAATTCACCTTAGAATCTTCAAATTAGCTAATACAAAACATTATACACTTTGTCGGAAAGGCTGGCCGTTGCTATCGAACTTGTTTTGATCCACAGCAAAGCCATAATGCGGCATATCCAAGCCGTAATAATGTTTGATTTCTTTGCCCCGAACCAACATCCCATTACGAATGGCCACATTCATTGACGCTAGATTATTATCACGAACAACTGACCAAACTTGCGCTAGTTCTAACTGATCAAAAGCATATTGTTTAGCAGCCCTAGCTGCTTCGATGGCGTAGCCATGATGCCAAAAATCACGCTGCAATAAATAGCCAATTTCAACGATAGGCGCGCCGCTAAAGGTTTGTTTGGTGAGACCACATTGTCCCACAAATTGTTGATCTTCTTTGCGAATCAACGCCCAAAGACCAAAGCCATCTTGCTGGTAACGCTGTACTTGACGCTGGTACCAAGTCAGGACTTCAGCTGGCGTAAAAGCATGGGCATAGGCATACATTGCCTGAGAATCCATCAAAGTTCGTTTTAAATTCGGAATATCGCTAAAGATTAGCGGCCGGGTATAGAGGCGTTTGGTTTCAAAAATCATCTTTTCCAACTTCCTTTTTAAATTCTGAATCTTGGTAGTTGCTTTTCCAACAACTTCCGCCTAAAATAACCCAATCAATAAATTTTGGGGAGGTTTTTTATGGCGACAACAGATACACGGCAACCCATTTACGAAACCCTACTTATCGGGATTTTGTTGGCGGCCGTCGGGGGTTATATGGATGCGTTCACCTACATGTCTTATGGCGAAGTCTTTTCCAGTCTGCAATCTGGGAACGTGATCTTACTAGGCATTAATTTAGCCAGTGGCCACTTTGCGGCAACTTGGCGATATTTTATACCCATTTTATTCTTTGCTTTTGGGGCTGGATTTGCGAATTTGATTGAACAGTTTTATGTCAAAAAGGACTTATTCATCTGGCAACAAATCAACTTATTGATTGAGCTCCTCGGTATTGCTCTTATTGGTTTAATTGATCGCAATATTCCCCAGCTTTTCGTAACCAGCAGTCTTTCTTTTTTCGCTGCCTTTCAAGTTCACACTTATCGGCGGTTAAACGGTCACCCCTTCTCTACGACTATGACCACCGGCAATGTAAAATCAATTGGTTCAGCGCTATTTGGTCTGTTATTTACCAAGGGGTCAAAAAAAGCTAACCGCACATTATTTACGGATAGCTTACTCATCGTCATTGGCTTTGGTTTAGGGGCGTTCACAGCCGCACTACTGCGTGACAGTTGGCATGCCCAAACTATTTTGGGCGCCGCCTTTATTTTATTAATTGTTTTTATATTGACCCAGTATGACCTGCGACGTCATCCGGATAATTATTAATTCTTTGTGAACATCAACGTGCTTTTACTGGCGTTGATGTTTTTTTAGTGGTTCTTTATAGGGGCCGCTGCACATCACTTAAGAAGTACTGGGCGCCGTCGACAATATGAAAATATAATAATAATTCCAACATATCTGGTTGTAACCGTCTTAATATAGCAATTTTCCCGGAACTAAAGTATTTTGTGACCATATCTGGCACAACTAAACGATTGCGGCTCGGCACATCTGGTTTCAACAGACCCGACACGACCGCCCAGTGGGTATAAGCATCCGTAAATTGCTGGCGTTTTTCAGGGGCCAGGTGATGTGTTTTTCCCCAATGACGCATGAAATTAACAACTTGAACCATGAGGCTTTGATCCGCGCCACTGTCCTGCGTTTCTTTAAAGAACTCCCCTAAGGTATAGGCCGCAAAGCGTTGCTGTTCAGCGGTTAAATATTGACTCACATCTACGGCAAAGGGGTAAGCCATGTCCGGTCGAGTGGGGGCATTGAACTTTCCCACATAAACATTGAAGTGCATATGATAGAAAACTTGAATAATATCTTGGGCAAAACCTTCGTTGGTAATGTGATAGCGATCATAACCAAGTTTTTCTTGTAAAAATTCTTGTTCTGAGGCGCGACTGCCCCCCGTTACGGTGGCCTGCAATAGATGGTCCCAGTCTTTAAAACTGAATAATTGCGGGGCCATCTGCCTAATCTGGAGTAACTGCACCGGCGCCGCATTTAAAGTGTAACCCGCATCGAAGCATTCATACATCAACTGGAGGGTTTGTACGAGGTGCCCCCCCAAAGAATGACCCACGCCATAATAATGGGTATCAGCTGGCAACTGTGCCTGGACCAAATTCACAAATTGTTTTGCCATACCTAATTGGGAATAACGGCTGTTATCCTCGCCTAGCAAGATAGCTTGCACATTGTAACGCCAATCTCGGTAAGCCTCTAAGAAGGATTGGTTCCAGCCAGCCAATGGGTTGAAGCGACTTGTTTTGGGCTCCGTGGTATAAAACTCTGTGCCCTTAAACAAAACAAATACTTCAGTCGTATTTTCAAAAGTCAACACGATGGCATAACCGCTTAGGCCCGTACTTTTGGCCGCGGGTAAAACATCGCGAATCGCGATAATTTGCACCTTTTCCGGTAAGCTCAAACTATAGTTCCAAACTAAATAACGATAGGCCTGTTCGTACTTGGCCTTGGCCTCGCTATCATCGGGATATTGATAACCTAATAACGCCAGTAAGAAATCGCGGTTCTTGATTAACGTACCCGGCACATAGTGGGCCATGGTTTGTTGCAGTTCCGCACTGTGTTCCGTAAAAATCAGACCACCTAAATCAATGGCCAGATCCTTGATACCCCGATCATCCATCGCCTGCACTTCCAGCAAAAAATCATTAATCTGTTTGACAAGCGTATCTGGTTCGCTATCCTGACTCAGCCGGGGCAGGCGACTTCTTAAATCCTTCAAGTAGGCCAAATAAGATTGGCGATTTTCTAAAAGCTGATTCATTTGGGTAGCTAATGCTTGCCCAGTGCTTAGGGCCAATAGGTCACTATCTTGGGATAGATTGTGTTTTAATACGGTTAAAAGTTGTTCTCGCTGCTGGGCAAAGCGCGCTAAGCGCGATTTTAAAGCACTTAACTGTTGGCTGACGATCGAATCATAATTTGATTTGACTGCCCGAGGCACCAAACATTTCGCATCAAAATACGTGCGTTCAAACTGATGGGCTAAGTTCAACAAAGATCGACTCAAGGTGAGATATGTTCTGATGTTCAAAGTGCACCTCTCTAGAATTCAAAAGTTTTCTGAAAATATCTTAATATCATTCTACAACACTTCGAAAGTTTTCGCCCGGATTGGGCTTAAAATGCTGGTAAATCAGCGTTTTTAAATTATTGTATATCTTATACCTTAAATATTTAAAAGATACATTATACTTTTAATAATTAACAGATACCTTATACCCTATTTATTTGAGGTATAAGGTATCTTTTCTAAAATTAAAAAGATAAGTTATACCTTTAATATTAAGGGTATAACTTATCCATTATAAAAAAGAGCCTCCGAAGAGGCTCGACTTTCCTAGACTTGTTGACTAATGGGCCGCATTAAAATTTCATTGATGCCCACTTCTTCAGGTTGATCAATGGCAAAAGCCACCGCCTTGGCGACAGCTTCAGCACTGAGCCCATGTTCTTTTTCATCTTTTTCAATTCGAGCTTTGGTCTCTGGATTGGTAATAGTCGTATACAGCTCAGTATTCACCGCACCAGGTGAAATCATAGTTGTGCGGATATGATTGGCAACTTGTTCTTGCCGTAACCCGTCCATGATGGCCTGAATAGCCCACTTGGTCCCGGCATAGACCGCAGTCCCTGGATGAACCACATGACCAGCCACGGAATCAGTGGTGATGATTTGCCCTGACTTTTGTTGGATCATGTAAGGCAATGCTGCCGCGATGCCATATAAAACGCCCTTGATGTTGACATCAATCATGCGTTCCCATTCATCAACTTTAAATTCTGCAATCTCTGAAATCGGCATCAAACCTGCATTATTGTACAACACATCAATATGACCAAACTTAGCATGGGCTAAGTCCACCAGACTTTGTACACTTGCTTTATCCGTTACATCAGTAGTTTGATACAGCACTTGGCCAGTAGCGAACTGATCAGCTAATGTTTTTAACCGATCTGTGCGCCGTGCGCCAATTACCACCTGTGCCCCAGCCTTAGCTAACACCTGGGTCGTTGCCGCACCAATACCACTGGATGCACCGGTGATAACTACGACTTTATCCTTAATTGCCATTTATAAAAGCCCTCCTTTGTGGTTCAAGTTCATCATACCATTGTGCTTACTTCTTAGAAGTATTTTTTTTAGAGAATTTGATTTATTTTCTTTGTAAGCGGATACATTACATGGTACATTTAATGTATGGAAAGAGGTGCTCTAAATGTTCAAAAATATTGTGGTTGCCGGAAGCGGTACCTTGGGTAGTCAAATTGCCTTTCAAGCTGCCTATAAGGGATTCAAAGTTGTCATCTATGATATTAATGACGATGCGCTGGCTAAGGCTAAAGAACGAATCGCCAATTTGGAACAAACGTATGCCAGTGAGATTCAATTTGCCGAAAAGAACTATTTGCAAACCGCTGAAAATATTCAGTACAACTCAAACTTACTCCCAGGCCTAAAAGAAACCTTCACAGCCAACGTTATCAAATCAACCCGGGACGTTCAGTCTTCCCCAGATCGCATTCGCTATAGCAAGGATTTAAAAGATGCCACCGCTAAAGCAGATCTGCTCATTGAAGCTATTCCCGAAATTATTGCCATTAAAGAAGACTTTTACGCCCAACTCGGTAAAGTGGCCCCGAAAGATACCATCTTTGCCACCAACTCCTCTACCCTATTACCAAGTCAATTTGCGAAAACAACTGGTCGCCCTGAAAAATTCTTAGCCTTGCACTTTGCCAATGAAATTTGGCGGAACAACACGGCAGAAATCATGGGCCACGCGAAAACTGATCCTGATGTTTATGAGCAAGTCGTGGAATTTGCCAAAGCCTTAGGGATGATTCCAATCCGCGTGCAAAAAGAACAACCAGGCTATGTCTTGAATTCAATTTTAATTCCGCTACTAGACGCCGCCCAGTTATTACTGGCTAACGAAGTCGCGGATCCTGAAACTATTGATCGTACCTGGATGCTGGCAACTGGCTCCCCACAGGGACCGTTTGGCATCCTGGATGTCGTTGGGATTCAAACAGCGTACAATATCGTACAAAACTATGCTACCACTACCAACGATGAACACTTCAAGCGGGTCGCTACTATTCTCAAAACAAACTATTTGGATAAAGGTAAGTTCGGTGTGAGCTCCGGACAAGGATTCTACACCTATCCTAATCCAAGATTCAGAGACCCAGATTTCTTACGGGGTGAATAAATAAACGTACCTCAAAAGGTATAAGGTATCTCTAAAATAATAAAGAGATACCTTATACCTTTGTTTAATTCCTGAAGAATTTCGCATTTTTTTGCTATTTAAAGTATAACTTATACCAGTGAAATTCTAAATGTATAAGTTATACCTTAATCATAAAAAGCGTTCTACCAGTATTCTATCGCATTTTTCCGTAAATATAAAAGATACCTTATACCCTAATGTTCTGAGAACAAAAGGGATAAGGTATCTTTTTATCATTTAAGGTATAAGATATTCTTTTACTAATTTAATTTCTTCATGCCAATTTGGGCAGCCCCAATGGCGCCGGCAAATTGAGATAACGGATTCGTGTCTACTGGTGCCCCAACATGCTCAGATAACACTTTGGAGAATGCCTGGCTTTGGGAAAGGCCGCCGGTAAACAAAACGGTTTCCCCATGTTTAGGCCGTAGTTTCGCGTATTGCCCACTAATTCGCTTGGCAATAGCTTCTAAGGTCCCCAGGGCGATATCTTCCCGGGCTTCGCCTTTAGAGATAAGGCTAATGACCTCCGACTCCGCAAAGACTGTGCACATGCTGTTAATTTTAACGGGGGTCGCATCAGCCACAAAGTTATCTAGGACTTGAATTTGCTCTCCTAAAGTACCCATCATGACTTCTACGAATCGACCTGTCCCAGCAGCGCAGCGATCATTCATATTAAAATCCAGAACATTACCCTGCCCATTTAAGCTGATGGTTTTACAATCCTGCCCGCCAATATCAATGACATACTGAACGCCAGGGTGCAGATACTCGGCCCCCTTGCCGTGACAAGTAATTTCAGTGATCACTAAATCGGCCTCAACTAACTTGCGACCATAACCGGTGGTAATGAGTCGATAGTCCGTATCACCAGCATCGGCTTTTAAATGGGTCAAAACAGTTTCAATGGCACCTCTGGGATTGCCAGCTGTGGGGACCAGATACTTAGCCTGTAACTGACCATCCGCAAATAAAACGCCCTTGGTCGTGGTGGACCCGGAATCTAACCCAATGTAATCCATAGCTTTACGCCTCCAACATTTCCAAAAAGGCCGTCACCCGGGTATTGATTTGTTCAATATCCGCAGTGGAATAATCTGTTTCCAAATACATATATGGGATATGTTTTTCTTCGTTTAAAAAGCGTTTGATCTGCAAGGATTCTACAGAGAATGGTGTGCAGTTTTGTAAGACCATATCCACTACCCCATCAACTTGGTAGTCATCAATCATCGTACTCAATAATTCTTTCCGGGGGTTGTTATTTGAAATGCAGGCACAGCCTATGTTCATATATTTATCCGTCAAAGCTTGGTAAACGTCCGGTTCATTTTCATCAACCAAGCGTTCAACCGCTTTAGCAACGGTACAGTTTTCATAAGCAACAACAACGCCGCCATTTTCTTCGATGGCCCGGATCACTTTCTCAGTGGCACCGCCAATAGGTGAACCAGTGACCAAAATACGGGGCTTGCTATCTAAACGTTTGCCAGCCGCATATTCGGCTTTAACTTTAGCCGTGGTCGTCTCCAGCATATCAATCACTTCAGCTTTATCAAACTTGTATTGGGAGCCATACATCACTTGAAAAATCTCTGAGCCACTTAAGGCTGGTGGATTTAGTTGCCCTAAACGGTAGAAATCTTGTTTAGCTTGCCGTTCGCGATTCTTCAACTGGATGGCTTCGCGGATTTTGTCTTCCGTAATTTCAACACCGAAGAAGTTCTCTAATTTTTCTTTAAAGCGAATCATTTCACTGCGCCAGAATTGTTTGCCGCCCTCTAAATCCCGCGTGTGGGGAAGTTGCATAAGATAGGTAGGTTTGAATTCCTGCATATACTCATACATTTTAGTTTTACCATCACAAGTCGTCTCACCTACCACTAAATCAGAGAAGTAGAAATAAGGACATTTATCCATCTTAGCAAACCCATAGCTGGCTTTGATCAAAGGACACAGATTCCGTGGTAAATCTTCTTCGGCATCACCAATCGTTTCATCAGACGTTGAGCATAAGCTGATTTGAACGGCACCGCCAGCCAACACCAATTCCTCAGGCATAAACGTGCAGTATACGCCAACAACTGGCTGACCTTTTTCTTTTAAGTCCTTCACAGCTAGGAAACCTTGCTTACGAGCTTCACTAAAATCAGCAAAAACTTCAGGTAATTCTGTTCTTAATTCCATTATGGCTTTCTCCTTCATGGGTGGGTGAATGTGAAATAGTACGCAACGATGCATTAAAAATATTCAGGAATCCTAAAAAATTGTATTTATATGTTCAGTATAAAAGTGCATCCAAACCAGGTCAACACTTATTGGAATGGGCTTAAATATCGAGGGAAATCCACTAGTATTGGTGATCGATAAGATTGCTCAATAATTATCTTTCAGTAATTATGATTCACATCTAGCTGTTAAGTAATAATTGGAACACTTAAGATCTAGATGTGTTTTTCAAAGAACATAAAAAGGAATAAGTTATACTTTAATTCGTATTAAGGTATAAGTTATTCCTTTTAAAATGTTTTAAAATACTAATTTGCCGCGTTTTTTAGCTGGAATTTAAAGTATACTTTATACATTAAATTTAATAATTAGATATCTTATACCTTTATTATTTAAAGTATAAGGTATCTTTTATTGTGATGGTTTTTGAACAGGACTACGTATTTCCACCAGATTATTATTTGCTTACTAAATTAGTTGCTATCAACTATTCACCAGTAGGCTCTGATCTAAGTCGTAAAAAAGTCATCGGGCTATCTTTATTACCGACAGGTCATAATATGGACTGCAGGTTAATCCCCAGCATCGTCTATCAATAGGTTCCATCCACTCAAAACAGAAAGTTCTTTAGTAGCTAAGTCCGTTCACCAACATTAGAAAATGGTAGCAAGCGCTAGCTTATCATGGTAAAGATTTCCCCGAGACCAAAGAAAAATGGGGAGTATGGTATATCTTATACCTTTAATATTAAAGGTATAAGATATACATTCCAAGAAAAGAGCTACCTTAATCTTATAAACGATACCTTATACTTTATCAACACCACGAATCCGATTGTCGTTTGCGGCGGCACGAGTACAGAATAAGGATCCGGTTCGCTTAAACGGTATAGGTTATACTTTAAATATTAAACGTATACCTTATACTTTTTTACGATAAATTATACTTTATCTTTTTATCCGATAACAGATGTTTAAGTATATCTTATACATTCCCAACTGATTGAAATCGTTATAAGCTGTTTTACGTTTAACCGTTAATAAGTCGTTACTCAAAATGAAATGGTTTATAAATCCAAATACACGGTATTACAGAACATGCATGAGTCGCGGGTTTTGCTTCCTAACTTAAGGTATCAGAAAATGTTTACTTACGAAAGTGAATAAGTTATACTTTTACTTGTATTCAAAAGACACTAGACAAATGGGGGATTCTTGATGACAGCAAGAGTTATGACTGTAGGGAACTTTAAAGGTGGCGTGGGCAAGACCAAAATTGTGACCATGCTTGCTTATGACAATGCGCAAGTACGCCATAAGAAAACTTTAGTTTTAGATTTAGATCCACAGGGTAACGCATCACAAGTATTAGCTAAAACTGCTAATATCGAACGGATCGATAAGACCATCACCGATGCCATCTCTTCTGGCAGTATTGCCGAGTGCATCACCCCTGTTATGGAAAATTTAGATTTGGTCGCCTGCAATACTTCGTTTCGTTCATTCAGCAAATTTGTGTTGACTAATTTTGAAAGTGAGATTGAACAAATTTCTGTCATTCGAAATTTACTTAAACCAATCAAAGAAAAATACGATTCTATCTTTATAGATGTCCCACCAACAATTTCTGAATTTTCAGACAATGCCATGGCAGCATCTGACTACAGTATCATTGCTTTCCAAACACAAGAGGAATCCTTAGATGGTGTCAGTAAATATGTTGGCTACCAAAACTTCATGGTGGATCGCTACAATATTAACTTGCAAGTGATTGCCATTGTGGCCTGCATGATTGAACCAGATGATAATCTGGACCAAACCATTTTAAATGAAGCCAGGGAACAATATGGCGATGCCGTTTTAGATACGGTCATTACATTCCAAAAAAGATTAAAGCGCTATTCTCGAGAGGGGATTTACTTACAAAAGAATAAAAATGGTAAGTTTGATCAGTGGGATTATAAAGCCCACGATAATTTTATCAAAATTCTAAGCGAACTAGATGCTCGAGATGCATTCTTAACTGCCAACGCTTAAGTCTGGAGGGATAACCATGGCGGAAGACAGATCAAAATTTAACACCGGCAACTTCAAAAGTGAAAGCTTTAATCAACTTGTTAAAAAACCTAAGAAAAAAGTCGAAATCAGCGGTGAAAATGAATATGGCAACGATGCCTTTAATACGGCACCCAGTGGCCTAGCCAGTTATACCACACCAAAAGAAATGCCTGGTGCCGAACCAAAAGTCAAGCGCAAGCAGGGGCGTCCAAAAGTAATCACTGACGATCGTTACAAAGTTAGTCTCCCTAAAAAGATTTCACCAGCCTTAGAGAATAAATTGAAGCAATTAAAAGATGCAATGCCGGAATTTCAGGAAGTTAGTGGTCGGATCAGCTTCAATCAAATTGTGGATACCTTGGCTGAATCCTACATTAAAAACCGGTTACCAATGTCAAAAGAAGAATATATTCGCTCTCAAATTGAAAACGGCTTCGATAAATTGAAGAAATCGTAAAAAAATAAAGTTTTTTTTCAAATGGAAAAACACAAAAAAGGTATAAGTTATCCCGCAAATTTCTGTGGAAAAGTATAACTTATACCTTTTTGTTTTGACTTGAAAAGTTATCCACATGTGGATAAATCCAATAGCATCAATGTTTTCTTAAATAATGTATATCTTATACTTTAATATCCGACTGAATTAACTTATACCTTAAATATAATTAAGGTATAAGTTATTCCGATATTTTTACGGTATATCTTATACCTTAAGTCGGAAAGCCTATTGTCAAGGCGTTCCCAGCATGTTACATTATTCTTGTAAATAAAACGAGCATAAAAAAACGAGCTGAACTCAGCTCGAATAAAAAAAGGCTGAATATGAAAGTCCCGCTAAAAACAATCATATTCCGAAACCACATGTACACCCATGTGTCCCGTGCCTTACTGTCTAATGATTATTATAGACGGTAGAGGTTTAGTTTTCAATACCCAATATTGAATTTCTCCCAACGGACGCATTAGATCATTGTCGATCTTATCATGTGTCCGCCTTTTTTATGCCCAAGGAGGAATTTGTAAATGAGTGCAATCGACCCGGAATTTCAGGCATTATTGTATTTCAAAGACGAACAGTACCGCGCAGCATTTTGTAAATTACCCATGGTTTTGATGACCAACGAGAAATATGCTGATCTCACCAACAATGCGCGGGTGGCTTATGCATTACTAATTTCTAGATTCGAATTGTCATACCAAAACGATTGGATTGATGATTCGGGCGCCATCTATTTTTATTACACCGCTAAGAAAATGGCTGAAGATATTCATGTTTCTGAACGAACTGCCATCAAGGTCCGCCAGGAATTAGCTAAAAAAAAGTTATTAAACATCCAAAGGCAAGGTCTACATAAACCGGCACGGCTGTATTTACTTAAACCCGTGATCGACCCTAAGGATTTTGATAAAATTGATGCCCTCAAAGCACGGGCCAAGGCGCCGGTTGAACCAACACGTAATGAATTAGGTCAGCTAACCAGAGATGCAAAATCCGCAGGTCAGGCAAAAATGCCGCCGCATCAAGCTTCTGTGCCCAGACGTGCAAAATCTGCACTTCCTGACATGCAAGATATGCATGCTAAATATATAAATACTAATATAAAACAAGATAAACCAAACTTAGATACTAAAAAACCAGATACTTTAAATTCAGAAACTATCAAACCACTGATTTCTGACACCTCGAACTCGCTGGAAGCCGCGTTAAAACAATACGCTGATCTGGATCAAGACAATAGCGTCTTTAGTGCCCCCGCTTATAATTTGCTAAAAGTGTTGGCTCAAAATTACCAGACCACCTTTGAAGCCTTAAGCAAAATTATTTTTAAAGCCAAAGACGCAGCCTTTCATGAGGTGGGTGTTTACTCAAAATATTTGGATTTAAAAAATTTCCCCCACACCATTGAAAAAGCCTTGTACCGCGTATTAAAGCAGGCCAAGGCTGGTAAAATTAAAAATTTAAAAAGCTATGTTTATATGGCATTTCTTCAGGAATTCAATCTGCTAGTTCAAAAATATTTAGCTTGGTGCCAAGCCCAACAGCCTGAAGGGACCAGTGCTGATCTGCGGCCCCAACAACCCGTGACTGAAGCGATGTTAGCTGAAATTGATATACCAAATTTTGATGCGGATTCATTTTAAGAATTTATGATTGATCTTGATCTAGTTCTGGGAACCAAATTTTAATTTCCCGTTCAGCACAGGCTACACTATCGGAACTGTGGACCACATTACGAATTTTACCATCAGGCCATTCACGCCCGAAGTCTCCGCGGATGGTGCCAGGGGCTGCTTGGGTGGGGTTTGTGATACCAGCCATGCTGTGGAAAGCGACGATGACGTTGGTCCCACTGGCGATCATGGCAACAATTGGGCCTTCTTTCATGTAGCTGACGATATCTGGAAAGAAGGATTTATCAACTTTATCTGGATAATGCAGGCGCAGTTGGGCATCAGTAGCTTGGGTGACTTTTAAGGCATCGATGCTATAGCCTTTGCGTTCGATTCGATTGATAATTTCGCCGATGTGTTGATGGGCGACACCATCAGGTTTGATTAAGATCAATGTTCTTTGTTTTCCCACTTTTAAGACCAACCTTTGCATTTATTTATAAAACCGATAGGCTGAAGTTATGGTAGCCATTCGTTTCACCTTAAGATTATAAGTCTTTTCTCACTTTAAGAGCAACTTCTTTGAAAATATGATAGAGTTTTTGAGGCATATTTTTTAAAGAAAGAGTTGGAGTGTTTTGTCAAAATTTAGGATCCAAACCGTTTTACTTGTATCGATTAGTTTTATGTTGGGCTGTAATGAGTTTATGGTGGTGGGTATTTTATCGGATCTCAGCAAAGCTTTTAATGTTTCGTTATCCATGGCCGGTTATCTGGTGACATTATTCGCCCTGGTTTACGCCATAAGCACACCATTTATCACCATGGCCATCAGTCGTTTTAACCGCTTTAAAGCCATGTTTAGTCTGCTATTAATTTTTCTAGTGGGCAATACCTTTAGTGCTGTGGCTCAGAGTTACACGCAGCTGATGATTTCTCGGATCATGACGGCTTTAACAGCTGGGGTGATTATTTCCTTGAGTTTAGCCATGGCCACGAACATCGCGCCAATGAACAAACGGGCGTTTTTAGTGTCCTGGATCTTTTCCGGTTTCAGTATTGCGTCGGTTTTTGGTCTACCCATTGGTACCATGGTCAGTACCCATTTTGGTTGGCGCTATGCTTTTTGGGGGATCTCAGTGATCACTATTTTGGTATTGGTGCTGATGTATTTCTTCTTACCCCGAGATATTCCTAGTGTTCAGAGCAAATTATTGGATCAATTGGTTATTTTCAAAGATAGTCGTTTCTTATTTGGGGTCGTCATTGTCTTTAGCAGTGCAGCTGGGGCCTATGTGGTCCACACGTTTATTCGGCCTTTGTTAACCAATGTCTTAGGCTTTAGCCAAGGCAGCTTGGGATTATTGTTATTCATCTATGGCTTGTTATCCATTGTGAGTAATCAATTTTCCGGCTGGTTAGCTGGGCACAGTGGCTTGAAAAAAATTCCGTGGCTGTATATCTCAGAGTTGGTGATTTATTTAGGCTTAGCAGCTGCCTTGAATGTCCAGTGGCTGGGCTTGTTGTTCTTAATGTCCATTAGTTTTACCATGTCGGTGTTAGGTTCGCCCATTCAAATCCACTTTTTGAACTTGGCGGAAGCTGAATATCCAGCGGCATTGGTATTGGCTAGCTCGCTACAATCTATTTTCTTTAACTTTGGGATTTCCTCTGGCTCAGCTGTTGGGGGCATTATTGCGGCCAACGTGGGTTTTGATTATTTAGGCTATGGTGCCGGCGTCTTTGCCCTCATCGCCTTAATTTTCATTCTATTGTTAAATCGGCGGAATAAACAAGGCGCAAAATTAAAGTGATAACGCTTTTCATGTTTGCCAAAATGGTGTATTTTTAACTTATCAAAACGTAAGCGGAGGTTTTTTAAAATGAAGATCATTAATGTGAATTTGAAGGTTAAACCTGGCATGCAAAGTGAATATGAGCAGTTCATCAAGGATTTGGTTGAAGGTTCTTTAGCTGAAGCTGGCAATGTGTATTATGGTCATTTCCGGAAGGTCGACTCTTTTGATGAATATGAGATCATTGAACAATGGCAAGACCAAGCAGCCGTTGACTTCCACAATGAAACACCGCACTTTCAAAAATTCTTAGCCCACATTGGCGATTATTTGGTGAAAGATCCGCAAATTTTCCGCATGGATTACGAAGGTTAAATCGTATTTCAAAAGTAAAGATGCCGCAAAGTTAAGTTTGGACTTTGCGGCATCTTTTTTATGGGAACAAGAAGGCTAAGATATTATTTAACATGTGAATCATAATGGGGTAACGCAGGTCTTTAGTCAAGACATAGACTGTTCCTAAAAGCCAACCGGCAGTACTGTAGTTCAATAAGACCAAGCTGAATTGGGGTTCGTGGAGCAAGCCAAAAATCAAGCCTGATGTGAAGACAGCCGCCATTTTAAAAGGAATTGAATCCTTGTTAAAGAAGTAATTGAAGAATATTCCCCGGAGGATTAATTCTTCAATGATCGGCGCGGTTAAAATGCCCGTTGTGGTGATGAGGACCGGGGCCGTTTTGATGATTTGGTCGATAATGGTTTGATTGTCCGTGCTGCTGACGCCCAGTAGGGAGAATAAGGGGTCAATGCCCACACTCACAGCGGCACCGACGAGTAGCACGATCAGGTTGTATTTGGAAAAGGGCTGTAGACCATAATGATTGGGATTATGTGTTTTGAGTTGGTGGCGATAGCGACTGATGAGCAACCAGATCAAAAGCCCGGCCAGCAGTAGTTCGGCACCCAGAATCAGGAATTGATAGCGATGCAGCATTTTTTCTGAGAAGAAGGCATCGATTTGAGTTAGGGAATAAAGCAGGATAAAGCCGATAAAAAATATCAGGCGTTTGCTGTATAGATTAATACTGGCTAAGAGTTTTTTCATAGATAGGGTGGACCTTTCTTTGGCTAAGCATCAAGCCGGGTCAATGAAAATAGGCGGGAATCCCCTTGACTTGAGTCAGGGGAGGGATAGCCTTAACTTTTGTAGAAAGTTATTACGCCATCAGGTAGTCTGCGGTGTTGATCTCAGCAACGTTCCAGTTATTTTGGTGCTGAATCACTTTAAGTTTGCTTAGATTGATGTGTTTGTATTTGGAACTTATGGTCAAGTAATGCCCATCACCCGCTTTCACAAAACACTTTGTTTTGCCACTGAACCCGCTGATATTTCCTTTTTGTCCGTCAGGTAATTGCACATAGTCATTAAGATAAAAGCCTCTTGAAAATTTCGTGTTTTTAGCATTACGTTTACTCGTAATATTGGGTACTTTACGGCCTTTACGGGCTGTGGCTTCGTGCAGGGAGCGTTTCTTTTTGCGGAACTGGTGAAACATCACTACAGCAGTGGGCTGCTTCGTGATTCTTTGGATGCCACTGATAGTTACAGCGTCATTGTAATGGGATTTTTTCAGGTCTAACTTGGCCCGGTCTAAAGTCGTCTGGGCCCCATATTGAAAGCTTGCTTCTGGAAAGGCCGTGAACAATCGGCGGCGCAAAATGTTCATAAAGGTAGCGCCCTTTAAAGAACAGTGACTTTGAAATTTCTTAGCCTGCAAGTCATAGAGTTTGCCTCCCGGTTGATGATTGGCCAGGAAATGACAAGTAGCACAGACCGTTAGCAGGTTGCTTACTTGGTTTGTACCGCCATTGGACCGGTAGATGATGTGATGGATCTTTAGCTTTGGGTCCTTGCTCTTGCCATGACAGATCTGGCAGGTATAATTATCCCGGTCTAAGACATATTGCTTAGCCGTTTCATAGCCATATAAGTCGCCTTGCTGATAGCCTAAGCCAGTGATACCTGGCTGGACCATTTTTGCCATGTCGAATTTGCCCACTTCGATATGCAGTTCTGTTTTGGGTAAGACCGCCTGAAATCGGCGGATCCAGTTGATGTTGTGTTGGACTTTGCTGGCTACAGAAGGCGGTAGCCAACCAGCTGATCTAGCTCGGTTCAAAAATCTTGGTTGTCGGTATTTGGTGTTACGATTCCGGCGACCACGCCGATAACTTCGTCGTGTATCCAGTAATTTTTTTACATCTTGACGTAGACTGACTTCCCCTTGAAATAGGACTTTATCCTGAGAAGTAACAGCCAGACCGATATGATGCTGTCCAGAATCTACACCAATTGAGACAGGTTGTTTATAACCAGTTGAGCCAAACAATAGTTGAATAGTGAATGGTTCTTTCTTGATAACTTTGGCTCTACCAGCCTGTAAGAGTTTGCGACATTTTTGTTGTTTACAAGGCATCAGTGGCTCGCCTTGGCGATTGATGACAAAGACGCGATTTTGCATGATGCCCTCCTTTGATGAGTGTTGTTCGTCAGGTAAAGTGACCTGACCACGGCGTCAAGTTCATCGGACTTGAGTTCGTGAGGTTACCCTTCGACAAGGTTATCAAGGCTTAGCTAATAACAAGTATTAGCTTTCTCACGGGTTGACGGTCCCATTGACCTTAGAACTGTTTACAGCGCCCGCACAGAGCTGGGAACTAGGGTATCATTCCCAGGTGTGATCACCAAGATAACGTAGTGTTCAAAAGACACTGAGTCTAGACAACCAGACTTGAAGCAAGCACTTCAAGCCCCTTACTTTAGTGAGGGGTCACGGTTGACGGTACTCAGGAGTTTACCAAAGACAATACCCCGAAAGAAGTATTCTTCATAAATCGCAGCTGCCAGCCCCACACCTAGGGCTAGGCCCACTTGGGGATGCTTAGCCGTGGCTAAATTACTTAGGCTGGTCAGGCTAAATAAAAGAAAGATTCACATTAACGGCAGCATCTTTAATATCGAGATCTGCGGCCGCAAATAAATTCTTTGTTTAAAAAGCCAATGATTCACCGCAAACATGGCGATGAATAAAATGGTTTCTTGCAAGACCAAATGCCACAATAAGCTCACACTGCGGGGCATGGTGAGACCAATCAACACAACGAGTACGACTTGCAAGGCAATCAATATGGTTATTTTGAGATAGGTCCGCTTCGTGTCTGACATTGGCATATCCTGCTTTCTAAAACGTGTACAAATGTGACCAAGTGTGATCATATCCGGTCTATAACACTACTTCACATTTAGACAGTTAAGCTACGTTTTTTTCGTCGATTTCGTAAACGCCGATATTCCCCCGTCTGAACAAGTCAGTTGGGACAGTGACCGACTGGAGAATCATCAATGAACGGTTATCCGTTCCGGCGGAAACCCCGCCGCATACGCAATTAAATTTTGAACGGCATTCTCATCACGATCCATGACCATGCCACACTCGTAACAGCAGTACACGTCATGCTGATGATAAATACTGTTACCTTGAAGGGTCATCTTGCCGCCATAACTGTCGGCAGTTTTGATGAAGCCACAGTTTGAACAACGCTGGGTGGACGGAAAGAAACGGTCCGCAATCACTACGTGTTGATGCTGCTAAGCAGCCTTATATTCGATTGCCGTGCGCAGGCGGCGAAAGAGACTGCGCTGTAGGTTTTTGACCTTATTCTTGGCCATTTTCATGCTACGAACGTTGAGGTCTTCCAAACAAAGAACAGCATAAGCTTGGGTGATTTGCTGGCTGAACTTGTGGATCAGGTCATCCTGTAAAGCATTGATCTTTTGATAAGTCCGGTTCAGCTTAGCCTGGGTCCGTTGGTAGTTCTTGGACCGAAAATGCTTGGGATTCTCTCGCCGTTTCCGGGCCAAGCGTTTTTGATAGACCTTGACCCGTTGATGCAACACCGCCATTCGTGGGGTAAAGGTGTTGACTTCGCCATCATTCCAGCTAATGTGGCCCACGTTGAGATCAATGCCGCCGATATCCCAACTTTCGTAGAAAGCTGGCTGTGGAGTATCTTCAACTGAAACAGCGATACTGGCGTAGAACTTATCACCGCGCTTGGTTATCGTCACGGTTTTGATGGCGCCAGAAAAGCGTAAAGTTTCAGCCAGTTTGATGTCAGTGAAGTGATGCTTGCTTTCACGGGGGCGATCCAGCCTCAGGAACTTGCCGCTAACAGTTGCCCGGTCTGTTGTGAAGCTTTGATTGGGATTGCGCTTACTGTAAAATTTGGGCTTATGGGCGTCCGGCATGTTGGGATTGAAGAAATTCTGCCAGGCCTGATGCAAGCGGTGAATAGCAGTTTGGAGCACGCGGGCGGACCGCTGATATTGCCAATCAGCTTTGTTCTGTACCAACTCGTTGCGCACGCTGCGTTCACTAGGCCGCATTTTCTTATCATTCATGATGAGAGACGCTTCATATATATCATTCCAGGTAGTTAAGCCCTGGTTCCAACAAAAACGGTTGTAATCAGTCAGTTCAGCGATAACAGTGCGCATTTCAGCATTAGGATAGCACCTGATCTTATGAGTTTTGACTGGCATTCGATCCACCTCCTATACTCTATAGGATACAGTATCGAATATGTGTTTGTCATACTTGGTGCTCAAAAAATTAAAAGAAATTCAAACAAAAACTAGGTCAACTAACTACGAAACTTTGATGCTGATATTTGATTATGAATGACTACATTTGATCACATAAATGGTAATCATTTCTGTCCTCCTTTTAATTTCAGAGTACCTGGCTTAAGATTATCATATTGACAAAGTAAGACGAAATAAAACGACTACCAGTCACGAGGTGAGAAGATGATGCAGTTTGAATTGAAGGGTGATCCCCAGAATGCCCAGGCCATGGCCAAATATATGCGCAACCGGTTTGTTTTTTTAGGGGTCAAGACACCGGACCGTCACGCGGCCATAAAACCCTTGCTGCAAGCAAGTCGCCAAGTGGCTAATGAAGAAGTGTTGACTTGGATCGACGACTTATACCAACGCTCAGCCAGGGAGTACCAATATGCGGCCATTGATTTGGCGACTTACCACGTGAAGCATTGGCAATTTGCAGATATGGTGACCTTAAGCCACTATGTCAGCCAAAAAAGCTGGTGGGACTCAGTGGATAGCTTGCGCAAGTTATTTGGCAAATATTTACAGCTACATCCCCAAGATAAGGACCGTTTATTCGCTTTGTTTTATCGGCATAAAGATTTTTGGATGCGGCGGGTCAGTATTAATTTACAGTTGATGCAAAAGGAACTGACGGATACAGATTTGTTGGTAAAGGCGATTATGTATGATCTCAATACGGATGAATTCTTCATTCAAAAAGCCATTGGCTGGTCTTTGCGCCAATATAGCAAAACCAATCCCCAGTGGGTGGCTGATTTTATACAGACACATGCCTTGAGTCCGCTGGCCCAGCGAGAGGGTAGTAAGTATTTAACAAAATAAACCGTTGCTAAGGCAATTTAAAATCATCTGAAATTAGTGTGATTGATATTTTAAAAAGGGGATGACAACAATCGATTTGGCAACTTTTAAAGCCACGTACTATTACAAACAAGACCTGGTGGCCATGTGTCGGCAGTGGGGCTTGCCTACAAATGGTACCAAAGCGCAACTTAATCAATACGTTAGCCAGTTTTTGTCTGGTATTCCCGTAGACCGTATTAAACCGGCTAAACGTCTAAGTAAAGTACCAGCATTAACAGTCGGGGACATCACTTTGAACACTAGAATAGTAGATTCGGGATTTAGGTTTAACACAGCAGCCCGGCAATTTTTTGCCAATTATTTTGAGGTGCCACACTTTTCATTCACAAAAGCAATGGCGGCTTTGCGGCGTCAAGCTGTCGCAGAACATAACCTTGAAGTGACCGTCAAAGATTTAATCATGACCTACAAAAAAGGCCAAACTCAGGCGGCAGATTTGCAACCGCAAGTTGAGCCTGAAGAAGCTACATACCAATGGAATAACTTTGTGCGGGCCTTTTTTAAGGATCCAGCGACTCGCCAATACTGTGAGCGTTTAAAAGTAGCGGCTATTTTATGGCAGCAGGTCAAACACAGCCCGCAAGCTAAACTGTACATGCCCCAATTATTGAAAGATTACCAGACGTTAATTGCCAAATTTCGGCGTTAGGACTTCATTTTACCAAAACAGCAATTCAATTGCTGAAACAGATAATACGATTAAATTATGATGAGTTTTTTTTAACAAACCGCTTTGGTCCCGTTAAAAAATATGGTACGATGTACGAATATTCCTTATCTAATCAAGCCTTGTGTTTACTTGGCATTGGGTATGAATTTTGGAACATCGGAGGTTTTCATGGAAAAACGTAAAGTTCATAAAATTGGGCTCTTTCAAATTGTGATGTTAGCCCTAGGCTCTTTGATTGGGTCCGGCTGGTTATTTGGTTCCTGGGAAGCGTCCCGGATCGCTGGACCAGCGGCGATCATCTCTTGGTTTATCGGGGCAGCAGTTATCGGCACAATTGCTTATAACTATGTGGAATTAGGGACTATGTTCCCAGAATCCGGGGGGATGAGCAAATTTGCCCAGTACACCCATGGCTCCATGCTGGGATTTATCGCTTCTTGGGCCAATTGGGTGTCACTGATTACCTTGATTCCCATTGAAGCGGTGGCAGCGGTGCAATATATGAGTTCTTGGCCCTGGGATTGGGCTAAGTTCACCCATGCGCTCTTTGCCAAGGGGACGATCAGCAACTGGGGTTTGTTCGTGGTCTTCATATTTATTGTTATCTTTACACTGTTAAATTATTGGTCCGTTAAATTATTGACCCACTTTACCAGTTTGATTTCCGTTTTTAAAATTGGCGTGCCCTTATTGACGATTATCATGTTGACCGTCTCTAGTTTTCATCCAGGTAATTATGGCAGTAATTTACATGAATTTATGCCCTTTGGTTCGGCACCGGTTTTTGCAGCCACCTCGGTTTCTGGGATTATTTTCTCCTTTAACGCGTTTCAAACTGTGATCAATATGGGCAATGAAGTTTTGCGGCCTCAGCGCAATATCGGTCGGGGCATTGCCATTTCTTTGGGGATTAGCGGCATTCTTTATATCTTCTTACAGAGTACCTTTGTGACGGCGCTAAGCCCCAGCATGTTGCAACATGGCTGGGCGGGGATCAATTTCAACTCGCCCTTTGCGGATTTAGCAATTTTATTAGGGATTCACTGGTTATCGGTCTTACTGTATATGGATGCCTTTATTTCTCCATTTGGGACGGGTGTGTCCTTTGTGGCTTCTACCGCCCGGGCGCTATATGCCATGGGCAGCAATAACCATATCCCGAAAATTGTCACCCGCATCGATCAAAAATATGGTACCCCGAGAATGGCCATGATCATCAATGCCTTATTGAGCATGGTGATGGTTTCGGTCTTTCGTTCCTGGGCCACGTTGGCGGCGGTGATTTCCACGGCCACCTTGATTGCTTACTTGACCGGCCCCACTACGGTAATGTCTTTGCGGGTGATGGCCCCAGATTTCAAGCGGCCGGTGATGTCTAAGCACATGAAATTTATGGCGCCCTTAGCCTTTGTTTTGGCGTCTTTAGCCACTTATTGGGCGAAGTGGCCAACTACTATTGAAGTGATCTTGGTCATTTTCTTAGGCTGCCCCTTTTATTTGTATTACGAGTGGCGCGCTGGTTGGCGAAATACGAAAAAGCAGCTGAAGGGCAGTGCTTGGATGTTGAGTTACTTGGTATTCATCTCCATCATTTCCTTCATTGGCAGTCATGAGTTTAATGGGATTGATTGGATCAAATATCCCTGGGATTTTGTGGTGATCATTATTGGGTCCTTGGGGTATTATTACTGGGGCATTCATAGTCACCTGTACTCCAGCTACTTTGAACAAGCCAAAGAAATTAACAGTCATGTACATGTGCCAAAGGATTAAGGTTAACCAGGTGTGGGATGCTCCCATGCCTTTTTTTGTGGGGTGATTGACGAGAATTCTAGAATGGCTTAACATCAAACGTGCCAAATAGATTTTGTTGGGAGATTGAGATGACTAAATTAACTAAAAAATATTGGTTGGGGCTAATTGGACTGTTGGGATTCATGATAATGCTGTGGCCCAACCAAACCGTAGCCGCGGCTAAGCAACAGACCTTAAATGTGCAGTTGAGCCATGACTTGATCAGCTTGGATAGTGCCCAAGCTGCGGATCAGACGAGTTTTGATATCATGGGAAATGCCTTTGAAGGTTTATATCGGCTGGATAAGGATAAAATTGTCCCCGCCGCAGCCACCAAGGCTCCGGTGCGCCATGGCCAGACTTATACCATTACGTTGCGAAAAAATGCGAAATGGAACAATGGCCAGGCGGTGACTGCCCAGGATTTTGTGACGGGCTTTCAACGCTTAGCTGATCCTAAAAACGATGCCAATACGAGTTTTTTGCTTAAGAATTTTAAAAATTACAGTGCTATTCAAACTGGTGCTAAAAAGGTGTCAGCTTTGGGCGTGAAAGCTGTGGGGAAGTACACCTTAAAAATCATCCTGGGGACGCCTATTTCCAATTTAGCGGAATTACTAACGGCCCCAAGTTTCATGCCAGTGAATGCCAAGGCGGTGGCCCAGTTTGGGGTCAACTACGGCAAGAGCAGTGCCACGACGGTTTATAATGGGCCCTTTACGGTGAATAATTGGGATGGTAAGAATAACACCTTCGCTTTGGTGAAAAACCCCCAGTATTGGGCTAAAAAGACGGTTCATTTACAGCAGATCAATTTTATCGGCGGGAAAAATACCGCTGATGCCGTCACGCTATTTCAAAATAAGCAATTAGATGTGGCCAACGTCAGTGGCGCCGTTGCCCAAGACTGGCGGCACAATAAAGCTTATGCCACCCATAAAGACGGTACGGTTTGGTATTTGGCGGTGAATCAAAAACGGGCGGCTTTAAAGAATGCGACCGTTCGCCGGGCTTTATCCCTGGCCATTGATCGCCAGGGGCTGATTCAAACCAGCCTGAAAAATCAAGCTACCCCGGCTTTAGGGTTGACGGCCACGGGGTTTAAAGACCCCAACACCAAGGCAGATTTTACCAAGGGTGTGTCCCGGCATACCAAGGCAGCTGGGACAAAATTTGCGGTGAAAACCGCTCAAACTGATTGGCAGCAAGGCCTAAGTTCTGAAAAAATTAGGGGGTTAACGTTGAATTTATTGACCGATGACGCTGATGCCGATAAAGCGGTGGCCACCCATGTGCAACAAGCACTGCAAACTAATTTGCCGGGGGCCAAAGTAAATTTGAAAGTCGTACCCTATAAAACCCGGTTACAACGCAGCTTCACTGGTAATTTTGATTTGGTATTGACCAGTTGGCGCGCCCCTTATCCGGATCCTTGGGGGAGTTTAGCCATTTTGATCAGTGATAATAATTTGAACGTGGGGCACTGGCGCAATGTGCGCTATGATGTGCTGATGGATGGCCTCAAAACCACCGCCACCAGCAAAGCACGTTATCAAAATTTGGCCCAGGCCCAAGAAATACTGTTGCAGGACCAAGGCATTATTCCCTTATATGAAGCGAATGACAGCCAGTTGGTCAATCCGAAGGTTAAGGGCTTTACAGCGGGAAATTATAACTTTAGCGCCGTTTCAATAGCGAAATAAGCAATTTAAAAACCGATTACTAAAGATGCGTCATGTCATCTTTAGTAATCGGTTTTATGTGTAGTGGTCAAGTTTTTTTAATTTTTGAAACCTAAATAATTATTGTGCGGTGTAGCCGCCGTCAACGACGAATTCAGAACCTGTGGCATATTTAGATTCATTGGAAGCTAAATAAACGCACATATAAGCAATATCGTCAGGTTCGCCAATATGGCCCATTGGTGTCTTCGTACGTTCAGACATAGCTGCTTCAAAACCATCTAAGGCATTGACCAATGGTGTTCTAATATAGCCAGGGTGAACTGTATTGACCCGAACGTCTAAATCATTTAACGCACAGTGCAGTGCAGCAGATTTAGAGAAGATACGAACAGCCCCTTTAGAAGCGTTGTAAGCGGCTAAATTAGGATCGCCGATAAAACCTTCAATCGAGGACATGTTGATTACAGAGCCGCCCAGGTTCTTATTTTTCATCCGTTTGATGGCTTCACGGGTACCGTAGAAAACGGCATCCAAATTAATGGCTAGTAATCTGTGCCAATCATCAGATGTAGTATCTTCAACGTTTTTACCGATGGCCATCCCAGAATTATTGACTAGTGTGGTAACCGGACCGTAGAGTGCTTCAGCTTCTTCAAAGATTTCAGGCCAACGATCTTCGTTGGTTGCGTCTTGTTGTAAATAAGTAACAACATCTGCATTACCGAGTTCTTTAGCGGCTGCCTTACCAACTTCGGGATTTCGGCCAGTAATCACAACCTTAGCACCTTCGTCAACGAACCGTTTTGCAATACCATAACCAATACCTTTAGTACCACCAGTCACGATGGCAACTTTATGATCTAGTCTGTTCATCAGAAAACCTCCAAATCAAGTATTTGTGAAAGCAGGGGGATGAAAAGTAAACGCTTTCATGGTGATTAGTATAACGCCGATTTGTGAACCTTACAAGTTATTTTTTGAACTAAATAAATTATTTGTTTATAAATAACATGGGTCTGTAAGTATTGCTATGAATGCCTTGCTTTCAAGAACAAAAAATTTTTTTAGGAGCTTAATTGGTACGGCATAATATTTTTGCCGTAGGGCATATTGACTTTGTGAAGTATAACAATCAAAATATTTTGACCGGACAAAAATATGCCATTGCACAAGTGAAATTTATTTGATTTTTTAGTCCGGGGACATATTTGTCCGATAGCCAGATCATTTGGGGATTATCAGGTTAAAGCAATCGTAATTTCAAAATAAGTGGATTTTAAAACCGATTGACCAAGCCGTGTCGTGCCAGCTTGAACAATCGGTTTAAGGTGTAGTGGTTCAATTTTACAGGTTAGTTATTATTGGGCGGTGTAACCACCGTCAACGACGAATTCAGAGCCAGTGGCATATTTTGATTCGTCTGAGGCTAAATAGACACACATGTAGGCAATATCGTCAGGTTCGCCAATGTGGCCCACCGGTGTTTTCGTACGTTCAGACACGATTGCTTCAAAGCCTTCTAAGGCGTTATCGACCAAAGGCGTTGAGATATAGCCCGGGTGCACGGTATTGACCCGGACCCCTAAATCATTTAGGGCACAGTGCAGTGCAGCTGATTTAGAGAAAATGCGCACGGCGCCTTTAGAAGCCGTATAAGCCGCTAAGTTAGGATCACCCACTAAACCGGCAATAGAAGACATGTTGATGACTGAAGCGCCGAGATCTTTATTTTTCATGCGTTGAATGGCCAAGCGAGTCCCATAAAAGACCGCATCAAGATTAAGGGCCAGTAATTGGTGCCATTCATCTGCAGTGGTGTCCTCTACGTTTTTGCCTAACGCCATGCCGGAGTTATTGACTAACGTGGTGACTGGACCATAAAGTGCTTCAGCTTGATCAAAGACATTGACCCAGCCGGCTTCATCAGTGGCATCTTGTTGTAAATAAGTTACAACACTAGCATCGCCAAGTGCTTTAGCCGCAGCTTGGCCGACTTCAGGGTTTCGACCGGTGATCACGACCCTTGCGCCTTCGTCCACAAACCGTCTAGCGATACCATGTCCGATACCCTTTGTACCACCGGTTACGATTGCTACCTTATGATCTAGTCTGTTCATTAGAAAACCTCCATTCGATTTTATGGAAAGCATTAGGGCTTTGGAAAACGCTTTCACAATAATAGCGTAACTTAATTTTGTGAATCTGACAAGGATTTTTATTTGAACTAAATAAAATATTTTTGATATATAACATATATCTGAAAGTATTGGTGTCACTGGCTTGATTTCAAGAACACCAATTAATTTAAAAAAATAATTAGTGTGACTCAATATTTTTTTCGTATGGCATATTGACTTTGTGAAGGGTAAAAGCTAAAATACTTGCATAATTATAAAAAATATTTAGGCGGACAAAATAAATTTATTTTAAGCTGCTCACTACATTTGGCCCATAAATATTTTTTGTTACCCTAAAATGTAAGCGCTTTACTAACTCTAATGTTTCATTTGTTCGCCATTGGGGTTAGATGACACTGTTGGTTATCCGGCAACGATTTGACCCACAGGGGGTTGAGTCGTTACTTTAGAAACATATTTGGTACTGACAAGCACAATTGACAGCAATTCACCGCAAGCACCGCTAATCGAAGGGAGTTTAGCAAATATGGATGTTATCACAAAGGATTGGTCCAGCTCGAAGTATATGAAACTCTGGTTAAATGTTTCTATCTGTGTCCCCACGTTTTTGGTCGTTGAAACTCTGGCAGCCTTTAAATGGTCGTTCGTGACGATTTTAACCGTTGTTTTGGCCGGTTCGGCTGTCATGGGCGTTTTATGTGGCATCATGGGCGTGTTAGGCCGGCGGACCCAAAAGAACTTTGTGACCTTGATCGGCGACGTTTTTGGCAAAAAATTCAGCAAGTTCTTTTATGTCTTACGGGGCTTAGACTGTGCGGGCTGGTATGGCATCAATATTGCCGCCGCAACGCAACTGATCGTCAATTTGATCACCGTGGTTACGGGGGCTAAAGTTGGCAATTCGATTTTTATCGGTATTTTCCTAGCCCTGTTAGTGGGTAACGCGGTTATCGCCCAAAGTTCTGGTGGCCTGCAACGTTTGTTGACCATCACCTTATGCGTGCTGATTCCCGGTATCGCCATTATCTTGTTCCAAATGGGCGGCCAAGTATTTGCCAATGCCAATTTCTTTGTGAATAACCAAGGTTTAGTTTTTCGGGATGTTATCGGTAATATCTGTGTGGTAGCAGCTTATTGGAACGGTTTTGCCTTGAACATGTTTGATTTCGGACGCAATGCCAAAAGTGACAAGTCGGCTTTTTGGGGCAATTGTGTGGGCATTATTTTAGGTATGGGTGCCATGACCGTGATTGCCGCTATCTTTGCCATTCAATCCTTTATGACCACCGGCAGTTACAACTGGAATTTGAGTCATTCCTTATTACATGTGTCTTCTTCAGTGCCGATTCATATTTTGGTGGTAGTGGTCTTCTTAATGTTCATGATATCCACTAACTCCGTGGCCAATTACTACCCAGCCATTCAATGTCTCAAAGCGATTATGACCAAATCCCGCAACAGCATCAACATGGCCATTTTCCTAGTGATCAGCAGTGCCATCACGCCATTTTTCTTAAGTTCCAGTACCAGTCAACTGGCCTATTATTGGATCAATTTATGTGGCACCGTGTTAGCACCGCTCTTGGCGGTCTTAATTTGTTACATCATTTTAGCCAAATATCACACGGTCAGTTCTGAACAGTATAAATGGATTTATATAGTTTGGACCGGTGCTTATATTGGCATCGAATTAGTGACCCTGTCGATTTTGAGTTATCTATGGATCATTGCCATCATCGGGATTTTTGGAACGGTCACGATTTTACATCGTCTGGGGCAACATGTGCAAAAGACCGATTTGGTGGACGGGGATCTCTAATAATCCCTGGAAAATGCTTGGAAGTCAGTTGAGGGTTAAAACCCAGTCCTTGACAAACGTTAGAATTTGATTAAGAATAGTCTCATATTGTTATAACAGCTGAAATTCAAACATTTTGAAGAGCAGAGATAAATTTTGAGTTTAAGAGAGCTTTCGGGTGGTGTGAGGAAGTAACTTTGGGATTTATCAGATGGGCTTGGAATGGGACTGGGGTCAAAACCAGTCACGGCGTTGTCTCCGTTAATAGATGAAGCAAGGTGTGTCGGGCAATGGCGCGACAACTTGCTTGTTGAGGTAGCGATTGTGAAGTCGTTACAAACGAAGGTGGTAACGCGAAGTGCTCGTCCTTTTTAAGGGACGGGTACTTTTTTGTTTGGATTTTGCAAATTTAAGGGCAAAGTGAGGTGCACCCTGAGCACAGCAGTTGAGTTTTAAACAGAACGACACAAAAAATTGGAGGATTTAACATGAAGAAATCAATTAAGTATTTACTGGGTGGTCTATTTGCGGCCACCTTGGCATTCGTTGGGGTTTTAGGGTTTGGTCAAAGTCAAACCACCCAAGCGGCTTCAAAAACAGTGACCATTGGGATCATCACCGGGACCAAGCAAGATGACGCGGTCTGGAAAGTTGTATCACAAACCGCCAAACAAAAATATGGCATTACTTTGAAATTTCAAAAGTTCACCGATTATAACCAACCCAATAAAGCTCTAGCCAGTGGAGAAATTGATTTGAACTCTTTTCAACATTACGCTTTCTTAAACGCTTGGAATAAGTCCAACAAATCTGATTTGACCTCGATTGGCAAGACAATCATCTCACCAATTCGCCTTTATTCCACGAAGATCAAAAACGTGAAGTCGATTAAAAAGGGTGACACCATTACCGTGCCTAACGACGCCAGTAATGAATCCCGGGCCTTATTCCTCTTGAAAAATGCGGGTCTGATCACTTTGAAATCTAATTCTAAGTTGGTAACCATTAAAGACATCGCCAAAAATCCTAAGAACTTGAACATCAAAGAAGTCGATGCCAGCCAAACTGCCCGTTCCTTATCCGATGCCGCCGCAGCAGTTGTCAATGGCAGCTATGTGAAGGCAGCTAAGTTGTCCACCAAGGATGCCATTTATACCGAACCCGTCAACAAAGATTCTGAACAATGGATCAATATTATCGTTGCCCGTAAGAAGGACAAGAATAATAAGACTTACCAAGATGTTGTGAAAGCTTATCAAACCGCTAAGACTAAAAAAGAGATCAAGGCTCAGTTTGGTAATCTGGAATATGGTGTTTGGGACGTTAAGATCAAATAATTTGTAATTTAGGAGTGCAATTGATGATGGCAGAAACGATCATTCAACTGGATAACGTCAGCGTTACCTTCCAGCAAAAAAAGGCCTCGGTCCAGGCGGTCAAAGATGTCACGATCCATATTCAAAAGGGCGACATCTATGGTATCGTTGGCTACTCTGGGGCGGGGAAATCCACCCTGGTGCGGGTCATTAATTTATTGCAGCAACCCACCAGCGGTCGCATCCAGGTGGGGGATGATGTGCTGTTTGATAATGGCAAAGAAGTCATCTCCACCAAGACCCTGCGACAAAAGCGCCGGAAAATTGGCATGATTTTCCAACATTTCAATTTATTGTATGAACAAACTGTGATCCAAAATGTGGGTTTCGCGCTAAAACACAGTAATTTAGATAAAAAAGCCCTGCAGGCCAAGGCCTTGAAGCTATTAGACATGGTGGATCTGGCTGATAAAGCTGATGCTTTTCCCGCCCAATTATCTGGGGGCCAACAACAGCGGGTGGCCATTGCCCGGGCATTGGCTAATGATCCGGAAATCTTAATTTCAGATGAAGCCACCAGTGCCCTGGATCCTAAAAATACCAATCAAATTTTGGACCTATTACAGCGCTTGAATACCCAGTTGGGCTTGACGGTAGTTTTGATCACCCACGAAATGGATGCCGTTAAACGCATCGCCAATCGGGTAGCGGTGATGGATGATGGGGTCGTGATCGAAGAGGGTAGTTTGTTAGATATCTTCACCAATTCTAAAGAACCCTTGACCAAAGAGTTTGTGGGGGCGGAAAAGGGGTCTAAGGCCATTGCGGCTTTAGAGGATGCCCATTTGGCCCAATTGCAGCCGGATGAAATTGCCCTGCAGCTCATTTACTTTGGGGAGTCCGTCAGTGAACCCTTAGTGGTGACCCTGTATAAAAACTTTAATGTGGAAGCCAATATTATTTACAGTAACATCGATGTGCTGGGGGAAACGGTGGTTGGGACCAATTTCGTGGTCCTTAAGGGGACTGACGCCAATCGCCAAAAAGCCATTGATTTCTTGAAAAAGGCTAATGTGGTCGTGAAACAAATTAAGGCAGGTGACGAAAATCATGGCTAAAACACTGGCGAATATTTTTCCAAATGTGATTTATCAAGGTTGGCTGGGTGATGGGGGCTGGTGGACATCTATTGTTCAAACCCTCTATATGACTTTTTGGTCAGCGATTTTCGGGGGGATTTTAGGCTTGGTCTTTGGGCTTGCTTTAGTGGTGACCGACAGTGATGGCATTTTGCCCAGTCGGCATTTGTTTAGTGTCATTGATAAAATCGTCTCCATTTTCCGGGCCATCCCCTTCATTATCTTACTGGCCTTTATTGCCCCGGTGACTCAAAAAATCGTGGGCACGCAAATTGGGACCACCGCTGCTCTGGTGCCCTTGTCCTTAGGGGTCTTTCCTTTTTATGCTCGGCAGGTCCAAGTGGCCTTAAAGAGTGTGGATCATGGGACCATCGAAGCTGCCCAGTCTGTGGGGGCCACCAATAAGGATATTATTGTGGATGTTTACCTACGGGAAGCCCGCTCGGAATTGATTCGGGTGACCACGGTGACCTTGATCAGCTTGATTGGTTTGACCGCCATGGCCGGGGCCATTGGGGCTGGTGGCTTAGGGAACATGGCCATTTCTTATGGCTATAATCGCTTTGCCAATGATATTACGTTTGTGGCCACCTTATTGGTCTTGATCTTAGTGTTGATCGTCCAGATTTTAGGGGATTTTTTAGCCCGAATCTTGGATCATAAAAATGCTTAATAATTGATTTGGAAGGTCTTAGGTATGGAAGATAAAGCACGTTTAAAGATTTTAACGGATTTAATTCACTTGAATTCAGTGAACGGCAATGAAGCACCCGTGTCTGCTTATTTGGCAAAGTTGTTTGCCAGTCGAGGCATCAAGGCGCGTTTAGATCCCTTTGATGATAATCGCAGTGATTTAATCGCCGAGGTTGGCCAAGGGGTCGACCCCCGGGTGTTGGCTTTTGAAGGTCACCAAGACACGGTGGCTGTCCCAGATCCCAGCCAATGGACCCATGATCCCTTCAATGCAGAAATCGTGGGGGACAAGCTATATGGCCGGGGGTCGGCGGATATGAAGAGTGGCTTGGCGGCCCAAGTCATTGCGCTGCTAGAGCTCATTGATGCCGGCCAATTACCCAAAGGCACGGTACGTTTTATTGCCACCGCCGGGGAAGAATATGGCACCCCAGGAGCTTACCGCCTGAAGGATCAAGGGGTGGTCCAAGACGTTTCTGCCATGGCGGTGGGGGAACCCACCAGCGGCCAAGTGGTCTATGCCCATGCAGGCAGTCTCAATTATCAAATCAAGAGTTTTGGGGTGGCAGCCCATAGTTCCTTACCGGAAAAGGGCGTCAACGCCATCACCGGTTTGGTGGCTTACATCAATGCTGAACAAAACTTGTTTGACGATGCCCCCAATGACCCCTTGCTGGGCACGGTGCGCCATAGTGTGACGATTTTAAAGGCGGGGGATCAAGTGAATACCATCCCCGACTACGCCGAACTTTATGGTAATATCCGGCCCACCAAAGCCTTTGGCAATCAACAGGTGATCGATCGAATTCAAGCTAAAATTGGCCAGTTAAATGCCCAAAGTCAGGTTAAGTTGGAATTCAAACTGATCCACAATTTTTATCCCGTGGCCACGGCTAAAGATAATGCCTTCGTGCAACTGGCGGCCAAGATTGCTAAGGCGACTTACCAAGATCGCCCCGTCGCCCTTAAAACCATCAACGGCGCCACGGATGCCAGCGTCTTTATCCAAGGCAATCCGGAGATGGCGGTGGTGATCCTGGGGGCAGATGCCTGGGATCGGGCCCACCAGGTGGATGAGTACACCACTTTGACCAGCTTCTTTGCGACGATTGAGATTTATAAACGCTTGGCCCTTGAATATTTTGAAAATTAAAACAATTAAAAAAACTGTTTGTCCTAAGATGTTGTCATCTGGGGCAAACGGTTTTTTGGTGGTCAATAAATGGTTTATTGGGCAGTGTAACCCCCGTCAACGACGAACTCAGAGCCGGTGGCGAATTTTGATTCGTCAGAAGCTAAATAGACACAGATATAACCAATGTCGTCAGGATCGCCAATATGGCCCATTGGGGTCTTACTGCGCACGGACATAGCCTCTTCAAAACCGGTCAAACCCTCCACCATGGGCGTGCGAATATAACCAGGATGCACGGTGTTGACCCGGACGCCTAAATCATTGATGGCACAGTGCAGTGCGGCAGATTTCGAGAAAATCCGCACGGCCCCCTTAGAAGCATTGTACGCGGCTAAATTCGGATCACCAATAAAGCCTTCAATAGAAGACATGTTAATGATGGAGCCACCTAGGTCTTTATTTTTCATGCGCTTAATGGCTAGCCGCGTGCCAAAGAAAACAGCATCCAAGTTGATGGCTAATAGGGTATGCCAGTCTTCAGTGGTGGTATCCTCCACGTTTTTGCCAATGGCAATGCCGGAATTGTTGACTAAGGTGGTCACAGGGCCATATAAGGCTTCGGTTTGATCATAAACTTCTGTCCAGCGGGCTTCATCAGTGACATCTTGTTGCAAGTAAGTGACCACGCTGGGATCGCCTAAATCCGCAGCGGCGGCTGCCCCAACTTCGGCGTTCCGGCCGGTGATGACTACTTTGGCCCCTTCAGCTAAGAAACGTTTGGCGATGCCATAACCAATACCCTTGGTACCGCCAGTGATGATGGCAACTTTGTTTTGCAATCTGTTCATTTAAAAAACCTCCAATTTGTTATAAAAAGGGATCAATAAATAATAAGTGAATGCTTTCACAATGAATTATAGTCCCATGCTTTGCAGTAAACAAGTTATTTATTGAACAAATAAATGGATTTATTTTTAAATAACGGTACGATTGATTTAAATATTGCTACTAAAGGATTAAAAAACAGAAATTTATAAATATTTTTGTCAATCAAACAATAAACACGATATACACGCCCTGGAATACATTTTCTCCGTGCAGATACGCACAAAAAAAGCAGCTGCAAAAATTACTTAGCATGCAGCTACTTTTCAGGAAATAATGGTTATTTTAATAGGGCACCTTTTAAGCTTTGGGCTAACTCAAAATTATCGGTAATGACCCCAGCCACGTTTTTTTCAAACAGGCTGGTCATGGTCTTGGCATCATCAATGGTCCAGATCCGCTGAACGATATCATCAGGCAATTCTTGGTAATGCCTTAAATGAAAGCCCTTGAGATGTTCCGCCAGGGTCATGGCCTGGGGATTGATGATGTGATGCCCCGCTAAGAGGCAATATTCTTGGGTGGCATCCATTTGGTAGGCCAGGCGCAGGGAGTCTAAGTTGAAAGAAGAATAGATCATCGGCTTTTGCAGGGGGTAGCGATTGACCTGGGTGAGGACGATTTCTTCAATATCAATATAGTGGATCTTGTTGGTCTTGAACTCCAGATTTAAGTAGACGGGGTAATGATAGGCCATTTCCATGAGGCCAGACAAAGTGGGGATGGGTTCGCCATTGGCTAAATGGTATTGCCGCAATTGCTCTAAGGTCATTTCCCCCACTAACCCCGTGCCATCGGTGGTGCGATTAATGGTTTCATCATGGATGATGACGGGGATGTTGTCCCGGGTCAAGTGGACATCAAATTCCAGACCATCAATGCCGTGGATCAGGGCGTACTCAAAACCAGCTAGAGAATTTTCTGGGAATTTCTTTGGAAATCCCCGGTGTCCAAAAATTAAGGTTGATGTGGTCATCTTAAAACCTCCTGGTCTTATTTTGGCTTAACGCCATTCGCTTGGTTGGTTAACTTCAAATTATCATTGATACTTTGGTTGGCCGTGGTCAACGCATTATTGATATCACCGCCATTATAAACAGTCTCCATGGCAGTTTCTTCCAATTCTCGAGTCAATTGCATCCCTTGCATTAAAATCCCGGAATTCGTTTTATTAGGGGTGGCAGTGGCTAATTGTTGGGCAGGGACCTTAGCTTCAGGATTGCTGGCGTAAAGCTTTTTCAAGACTGTTTCGTTTTGGGAATCCTTGTTTAAGGCTAAGTAGCCGGTGGCTTTTTGCCATTGGGCCTGATTTGGGGCGTTTAAAGCGTACTTGATGAATTCAAAGGCCCCTTGTTGGACGTTTTGCGGCTTGTCATTGCTGATCCATAAAGCCGCACCCCCAATGGCGACCCCGTTGGCTTTAGTGCCATCGGGATGGGGGAAGTAAGTAATGCCTAATTTGTTTTTGTTATTGGCAGTTAATTGACCAATGGTGGCACTGGATTGGATGAACATCCCCACTTTATCAGCCAAGAAGCCAGCAATTTGGTTGGTGCCGGCACTGGCGCCAGATCCGTAGTTGATGAAGTTACCTTGTTGAATGTTACTGCGGATCCATTTCAAGAATTGAACCGTGGTGGGATTGTTTAAATTAACTTTTGTTGGGGTGCCATCGTGACCATCACTATTGTTGGTCAAACTTGTCCCGGCGTTGGCCAGGGCTTCTTCTAATAACCACCCATAGATTTGGACAGTCATGCCTTTGACCTTGTGATTAGACCGGTTATATAACTGGGTCGCCACCCGGGAGATATCACTGTAACTTGGGGAAACTGGGGGTGGGGTAATATGGTATTTCTTTAATAAGGTGGCATTGTAATATAACACGGGTTGGGAGGTGTTAAAAGGCATGGCCATTTGTTGGCCATCCTTGGCGTAAAAAGCCCGGGCCCCAGCAGAGATCTGGTTTAAATCATAGCTGTCGGCATCGGCAAATTTTTGGATAGGGGTGGTGTACTTGCTATCCATCATTTGGGCGGTGGAAATATCAAAAGATTGGAAGACCGCTGGGCTGGTGTTGGTGCCATGAGTCTGGATTATTTTTTGAACGGCTTCATCATACGAGCCTTGATAAGCCGGGACGACTTCATATTTATCCTGAGATTTATTAAAGCCATCGACGATTTTTAACAGAGCTTGTTCGGCGGGGCCACCCATTTCGTGCCAAAAGACCACTTGGGTCTTACCATCACTGGTGGCAGCCTGGACGGCTTGGGGTTTTTGAGCTACAGCTAAGCCTAACAGGGTCAAAACCACTGCGAAAAAGCTGACGAGATCGAATTTGAGGTATTTGGACAACTGCTTCATCATTTCACGGCACCTTCGTTCATGCCAGATTTGAAGTAGTGTTGACCCACAAACAAGACGATCAACGTGGGGATGACCACAATGGCGGCACTGGCTTGGATCATGCCCCAATCATTGAAGGTTTCTTCAGACTGTAATTGACGCAGGCCGTTTTGGATAGGCCGAAAGTTGTTGCTAAAAGTGGTCAACATAGGCCATAAGTATTCGTTCCAAGAACCTAAGAAACTATAAGCCGCCAAAGTCAGCAGACTGATGCGGTTATAAGGCAAGACGATTTTGCCATAAAATTGAAAGTGATTTAAGCCTTCGATGTCGGCGGCTTCTTTTAATTCTGCCGGCATTTGCTTAAAGGATTGCCGTAACATGAAGACCCCAAAGGCACTGGTCAAGAAGGGGATGATCATGACCCCGTAGCCATTGAGCAGGCCCAGGCTTTTAACGGTTTGAAAGTTGGGAATGATTTCAGCTTCAAAGGGCAACATCATGGTGACTAAGAATAAGCCAAAGAGTAAGTTGCGGAATTTGAATTTTAAAAAGACAAAGGCATAGGCCGCCATGGAGCAAAAGAATAATTGGGCGAACATGGTCACGGTGGAAATCAGTAAACTGTTACCTAAATAGCGTAAGATCGGGGTTTTGGTAAAGGCACTAATATAGTTATTAAAGGATAAGGCGGTGCTGAAGAAATTGCCCTTGGCGATATCCATGGTTGGTAAAAAGCTAGTCCATAACCCAATCAAAAAAGGTCCCAGGACAACGATGGTCAAGATGATCAAGGCAGCGTAACTTAAGGTTTTTTGCCAAGGAGATTGCTTGGTAAAAGTCATTAGTAGTTCACCCGTCTTTCCAAAATTTTAAATTGTAATAAGGTGAATAGGGCAATAATCACGGTCAGGATAATGGATTCGGCACTGGCTTGAGCGAAGTTGCCGCTATAAAAGGCGTCTTTATAAATCCGGTAAACCAACATATTGGTGGCATTGGTAGGCCCGCCTTTGGTGATCAAATCAATTAAACCAAAACTCTTAAAGGACCCGATTAAGGTGATAATGGAAACGAAGAACAGGGTTGGGGAGATCATGGGAATGGTGATATGGAAAAATTGATAGCCAGGTTTTGCCCCGGCCACACTGGCGGCTTCATAAAGGCTGGTGGGAACGGATTGAATGGCCCCTAATAAAATTAAGAAGGTAAAGCCCAGGTTCATCCAAACGGTGGTGATCACCACGGCCACCATGGCCGTATTGGGCTGGGTCAGCCAATTGATCACGGGTAAATGTAACCAATTGCTCAATAAGGACAAGAAACCAGTGGAGGGGTTAAAAATAAACAGCCAAAAAATAGCAGCGACGGAGACGGAAACCCCCATGGTAGCTGAGAATAAAGTTCTAAAAATGCCAATCCCTGGCAAGGTTTCACTGGCCAAGTGGGCTAATAAAAGACCTAAAGCGATGGTTAGAATGGTCACGGCAAAAACGTAGATCAAGGTGACCCCTAAACTATTTAGATAATCGGCCGAGGTCAATAGGCGCACATAATTGCCTAAACCAGTGAAGACGGTGGTTTTACCCAGGCCACTGGTGAGAAATAAGCTGATATAAAGGGTTTTGATCATGGGATAAAAAACGAAAAGCGCTAATAATAAGACGGAGGGCCCTAAAAATAATAGGGCATAATATTTATCTTTGGCATTGAGGGCAAAGACTTTGGTCCGACTTTTGGCTTTAGGAGTGGTGGGGGTCACATCTAGGGATCCGGGTTCCGGTTCGACGACATTTTTAAGCATAACTCATGGCCTCCTTTGCCAGGTGCAGGCGTTGACCTTTGGAATCAAAGAGCATGACTTTACCGTTGGCCCCGATTTGGACCGGTTGGTAGCTTCTAAAGTTCGCTTGACCAGCCACTAATACCCGCACTGCACTGCCGCTATTCAATGTGGCGTAGACGATGGTCTCATCCCCTAGATATTCGATATTATCCACCACGGCATTGGCGTTTAATTCGGAACTGTCGGTGATGGTCAGATCATTAGGCCGGATACCAACTTTTACTTCGGTGGCGGGGATACTTTGGTTGAGGTTTAAGGCAAAGTCAGCGGTGATATCTAGGCTGGTCTGGCTACCCGCGGTTTTGACAGCTGGCAGCAAATTGATTTGCGGGGTGCCAAAGAATTGGGCCACGAATTCATTGGCGGGTTCTTGGTAAATTTCACTAGGGGTGCCGATTTGTTGCACCAGCCGATCGTTTAAGACCATGATATGATCGGCCATGGTCATGGCTTCCACTTGATCATGGGTCACGTAGATCAAAGTCAGGCCAAGTTTACGTTGCAGGTTATAAATTTCTTGGCGCATTTTGATCCGCAATTGGGCATCTAAGTTGGATAAGGGTTCATCCATCAAACAAATATTACTATCGTCGGCCACAGCCCGGGCTAAAGCTACCCGTTGCCGTTGACCACCGGAGAGTTCTCGGGGTTTACGGTCTTTAAATTCCGTCAAACCCACCATATCTAAGGCTTTGGCTACCCGGTCGTTGATATCGACCTTCGCGATTTTCCGGGCATTTAAACCAAAAGCCACGTTATTCCAAACATTTAAAAATGGATATAGGGCATAACTTTGAAAAACCATGGATAGCTTGCGGTCTTTGGGGGCTAAGTCGTTGACCACCCGACCGTTGATTTTGATTTCGCCCCCAGAAATAGAACCCAGGCCGGCGATCATCCGCAAAAGGGTGCTTTTCCCGGAACCAGAGGGGCCAACAATGACAAAGAACTCACCAGTTTGAATTTCAGCGCTGATATCGGTTAAAGTTTCTGGGTCATTGTCAAAACGTTTACTAACATTTTCCAACACAATGGACACATAAATCACCTCATAAATAGACTTAGTTACAAACATTGATTGTGAAGGTCCAATGTAAAAGCCCCACGCAATTTGCGTAAAACTACTGTAAATGTTCAGAAAAACGCTTGCAATATATTTTGGTTGTTGTATACTTTAGTCGTTATAAGAAATGACGTTTCTTAAATAGAAATTACCGAAGGGAGAAATTCTAATGAGTTTTAGTATGGTTACCCGTTATGCACATAGTCCCAAAGATATTGAACATTACAGCACTGAGGATTTACGTAATGAGTTCTTAATGGAAAAGATTTTTAATCCAGGGGACATTTTATTAACTTATACTTACAATGATCGCATGATTTTTGGGGGTGTGACCCCTACCACTGAACCCTTAGAGATCAAGTTAGACAAACAACTAGGGGTAGATTACTTCTTGCAACGCCGGGAATTAGGCTTCATCAACATTGGCGGTTCCGGTTCCGTGACCATCGACGGCAAAAAAGACGATATTGTGGCCCATGATGGCTATTACATTGGCAAAGGTACAAAATCCGTGCAATTTGCCTCTGATGATCCGGAAAAACCAGCCAAGTTTTACGTGGTCTCAACCCCAGCTCACAAAACTTATCCTAACAAGAAATTACCATTTGCCAATGCTTTAAAGAAACCAATTGGCGATCAAGAACATTTAAACAAGCGGGTCATTTATAAATACATCGACGCTTCCCAAATGGATACTTGTCAATTACAAATGGGTTATACCGTTTTGGAACCAGGTTCTTCTTGGAATACCATGCCGGCCCACACCCATGCCCGCCGGATGGAAACTTACTTATATTGTGAGTTTGGCACACCGGACACTCGGGTCGTCCATTTCTTAGGGGAACCCACTGCCTCTAAACATATCTTCTTGGAACCAGATCAAGCTGTTGTCAACCCAAGCTGGTCCATCCACTGTGGTGTTGGGACAACTAGTTATTCCTTCATCTGGGCCATGTGTGGTGAAAACCAAACCTATGATGATATGGATCAAGTTCCTATGCACGAATTAAGATAGTTAAGCCAATTTGGGTACGCAAACGAATACAATATAAGAGGAGATCTTTTTATGGCACAATCACCAGAAGAAATTAAACAAAATGAAGCAGCACTTGATAAATTTAAAATGTCTGCCTTTGATTTAAGCGGCAAAGTTGCCGTGATCACTGGCGGCAATACTGGCTTAGGCCAAGGCTATGCCGTGGCGTTAGCTGAAGCTGGGGCGGACATTTACATCCCTACTTATGGCAAAGCTGAATGGGATACTACCCGGGAAATGATCGAAAAACGCGGTCGCAAAGTTGAATTTGAAAGTGTTGATTTAACTGAGAAAGACATTGCCCCTAAAGTTATCCAACGGGCCATCGATGCCTTTGGCCATATCGATATTTTGATCAACAATGCCGGGATGATCAAACGTAATCCTTTGTTGGAATCTAAAGACGAAGATTGGGATAAGGTCATCAACATCAACTTGAACACGGTCTATCATATGTCCATGGCCGCTGCCAAAGTCTTTGCCAAACAAAAATCTGGCAAGATCATCAACATCGGTTCCATGTTATCCTTCCAAGGTGGGAAATTCATTCCTTCCTATACCGCTTCTAAACACGGGGTTGCCGGGTTAACCAAAGCCTTTGCCAGTGAAATGGGTGCGTATAACGTCCAAGTCAACGCCATTGCCCCTGGTTATATTAAGACTGCTAACACCGCCCCAATTCGGGCCGACAAAGCTCGGAACCAAGAGATCTTAGACCGGATTCCAGCCGGTCACTGGGCTGAACCCCATGAATTAATGGGTGTCGCTGTCTTCTTGGCCAGCCATGCAGCTGACTATGTGAATGGTCATATTTTAGCAGTTGATGGCGGCTACTTAGTTCGCTAGACTGTAAAATATGAATGAATGCTGAAGAAGCCGACGCAAAAATGTGATTTTGCGTCGGCTTCTTGTTAGTTTTTTCGAAAATAAAACATTGTTTTTTGAATTTTACGGATTATGTGCGATAATGTTGATGGTATATTTCAAGACGCGTTTCATTATCCAGACAACTTATAAGGAGTTCTAATTAAGATGGCTAATTTACAAAGAGTTAAAGTGTTACAAAAGATTGAAGACGCTGGCGTCGTCGCTGTTGTTCGGGGCGAGTCCGTGGACCAAGCGGTTAAAATCAGTGAAGCTGCAATCAAAGGTGGGGTCAAAGGGATCGAATTAACGTTTACCGTGCCCCACGCCGACCAGGCCATTGCCCAATTGGTGGATAAATATGGTGCTGATCAAGCAATTATTGGTGCCGGGACGGTTTTAGACGCTACTTCAGCCCGCTTGGCTATTATGGCTGGGGCCCAATATGTGATCAGCCCAAGTTTCAGTGCGGCTGTGGCTAAGATTTGTAATTTGTATCAAGTCCCTTATATGCCCGGTTGTTTCACCATGACCGAAATGCAAACGGCCCTAGAGGCTGGCTGTGATATTGTGAAGCTGTTCCCTGGCAGTGTGGCCGGTCCTGGCATGGTGAAGGCTGTGAAAGCCCCATTCCCACAAATGAATATCATGCCCACCGGTGGGGTTAGTTTAGATAACTTAGAAGCCTGGTTTGCCGCCGGCGTCATTGCGGTAGGTGCTGGGAGTAACTTAGTGGGCCCTGGTGAAAAGGGTGATTACGCCCAGGTCACTAAAAACGCTGAAGCTTATGTGGCTAAAATCAAGGCAATCAAACAAGGATAAAGGAGCGTATCTTTGATGAATGAAGTTCTATTATTAAAGCCAGTTTTTCACGAAAAAATTTGGGGCGGGCAAAAATTAGCCCAGTTTGGTTATCAATTGCCCGCTGATGATATTGGTGAATGTTGGGCCATTTCTGGTCATCCCCATGGGACCAATACCATTGAAAATGGCGATTATGCTGGCCAAACCTTAGCCCAATTGTGGCAAGATCACCGGGAGTTATTTGACAATATGCCCGGGGAGCGCTTTCCGTTGTTGACGAAAATTTTGGATGCCGAAGCTAGTCTATCTGTTCAAGTCCATCCCGGGGATGCCTATGCTAAAGAACATGCCCATGATTTAGGGAAGACCGAATGTTGGTATATTATTGATGCTGATCCTGGTGCTTATTTGATCTATGGCCACCATGCCAAAACCAAGGCTGAGTTTGAAGACCTGGTCCATGCAGGTCAATGGGACAAATTATTGCGGAAGCAGCCGGTTAAAACCGGGGACTTTGTGTATGTTCCCAGTGGCACGGTCCATGCCTTGAATAAGGGGATCATGGCCTTAGAAACCCAACAAAGTTCAGATACCACTTATCGTTTATATGATTATGATCGCATTGACAAAACTACTGGTGAAAAACGCGAACTTCATTTAAAAGATGCCTTTAATGTGACACAAATTCCTTTTGAACCAGTGGCTGCCAATACCACTTCTAAAACTGTGGGGGCTTCTACTTTGACCACCTTAGTGAGCGCCCCGGTTTCCAAATACTTCAACGTTTACCGTTGGGTGATCAAAGATGAAGTTGCCTTTAAGAAGGCATTTCCTTGTACTTTGATTTCTGTTTTACACGGCCAGGGTCAATTACAAGTGGGAGCCACCACTTATGAACTTAAGCGGGGCGATCATTTACTGTTGACTGCCAAAGCTGATGCTTGGACCTTGTCTGGGGACATGGATATCATCGCCTCCGTCCCAGGGGCCCAAGCCCAATAAAAAAAGACCCCGCCTGGCAAGTTTGCCAGATGGGTCTTTCAAAAATTGGGTCAGTTATTGCCCCAATTAAACCACAGCGAGGCCACGCCCACGGCGGCAATCACACCCAGTATCAAAATGCCGGATAAAGCAAACTTGAAAACGGTGAAGCCGCCTAGGGCAAATAGGCCAATACTGATAAAGGGATGGCGCAGGATCAAGCCAAACAATTTCACAATTAAAAATAAGATCAATACTAACGCAACGATCGCACCAATCATGACCGCACCGCCTAAGGAATGGCCATTGCCATTCGTGGCAGCCGTCGCTAATGCCGGTTGAAAGAACATGTTTTTCACCTCAATAATGTGCCTGTGCTTGATGGATGCCTTTATTCTAGCAGGAATTCAGACAGCTGATATCAGTACTTAGACTGAATTTGCGGTGAGTGCTGGGCCATGACAGCGTTGTCAGCGTGTATTATAATGGAAGCACTAGTTGTCCACAGGATACAAAGTAAGTGGAAAGGAGGCCGACTTATGCTAGAACCAACCCAACAACCCTTATATGGTGGGGTTTTATTAAAAGCGAAAGATATTTTAGATTTTATCTTAGAAAGCGATACCCCACCTTCTTTAAAAGAAATTAGTGATAATGTCCCCATGACTAAATCAACGGTGTACAAAATTTTACAAACTTTAGAGTATGTAGGTTTTGTCCGTTGTTTAGGGGAAGATAAACGCTACTATTTAGGCACGGTATTTTTGAGTTATGCCCAAAAGACGTTAGGGACCTTTGACATTAATTTAGTGGCCCAGCCTTATTTGGCGAAGTTGCGGGATATCACCAACGAAACCGTTAACCTGGGTATTTTAGATAGCGACGAAGTCGTTTTATTAGCTAAGTTGGAAAGTCCCAATAGTGTGAATTTAGTATCGCGGATCGGCAAAGGGATGATGCTGTATTCTTCAGCCATGGGTAAGGCGATTTTGTCCACTTATCCCGCGGTGAAACTCAATCAGTACTTGGCAACCACCAAGTTAGTACCGCTAACCGCCAATACCATTACCGATAAGCAAAAATTAAAAGCTAACATTCAATTAACGCAAGAACAAGGCTACGCCATTGAAAATAGTGAAAACCAACAGGATATTTTCTGTGTGGGTTTTCCCTTAGTCAAAAATAACCGGATTTACGGGGCGTTTAGCGTCAGTGCCCCCCGTTATCGGGTCAAACAAGCCAATTTAGATTTATTTATCAAAGAAGGCCGCAAAGCCCAGCAAGGGATCTTGGCCGCGATTTAAGATTATTTTAAAACAGACAGCTGGTCATGAACGTTTTGCTCATGTCAGTTGTTTTTTTATTGGCAAACTTTATCTAAAATGCTGTAAATCACTAAGATTGTTATTGATAGCAGTAGAATTTATCATTGGTCCCTACCAAATTGCCGTGAGATACCCAGAATAGTGGCAGGATTGTCAATATAGCTTTATAATTAAAACGTTGGCGCTTACATCGCTGACGTTTTTTTGAATGGTCTAAGGCTAAATAATATTTAGGCATCCAAAAATTAATGTTGATAAGTACAGCTAATAACTGTATTATAACAACATGAGTACTTATTTTTCTACGTTCTTCAGGTTCAATTCACATATTGCAGAAACGAGGTTTGATAGAATATGGATGAAGCCACATTATTAACAAGACAATTGGTACAGATAGACAGTTCTGATCCCGGTGCCTATGAAACTGAGATTGGCGATTTCATTGCGGACTGGTTGAAACATAATGCGCCAACTGCAACGATTGAAAAAGAAGAAGTTTTACCTTCACGCTTTAACGTTCGCGCTGTCCTTCAAGGCGAAGAGACACACCCAGCTTTGGTTTACATCTGCCACATGGACACGGTTGTGCTCGGGGATGATTGGCAAAAGAGTAAGCCCCTAGCCGGCGAATTCATCGATGACCGCTTATATGGCCGCGGTGCCTGTGATATGAAGAGTGGCCTAGCTTGCGCCATGTTAGCTTTTGCAGATATGGCCAAACAAGTTGCGGCAGGTCGGAAATTAAAACATAATTTTGTATTAATCGCATCTTGTGATGAAGAAGATTACATGCGGGGCGTCGAACAAGCTATTCGCTCCAAATGGGTTGATAAAACAGATTGGGTCCTAGATGGCGAACCTACCAATGGCAAAATTCGGGTAGCGCATAAGGGCCGGACTTGGATCACCGTTGAAGTCCAAGGGGTCACTGCCCATGCCAGTACACCGGAAAAGGGCGCTGATGCCATCGCCGCCCTAGCGGAAATCATCACCCGAACCCGGCAGGAAGTCCAAGCATTTCCGAAACATGAGACCCTGGGGGCTTCGACCATTACCTTTGGGATGATCAAAGGGGGCTATCGGCCTTACGTTGTGCCAGATCAAGCCAAGGTTTGGATCGACCTCCGGTTAGTGCCACCTTTAAGCACCTCCCGGGTCCTCAAGGCAATTCGAGATGTCAGCCAAGAGATTGAAAAAGAAATCAATGGGATTAAAGTGAGCATTACCGTTGATGGCGACCGGCCACCAATTGAATCCGATCCTAACAGCCCGTTGTTAAGCGTGTTGAAAGAAACTGTGGCTGATGTCACGTCAGCACCGGCCCAAGTTGGCGTCTTTACTGGTTATACGGACACTGCAGTCATTGCTGGTAAATTGGATAATCATAATTGCATGTCTTATGGCCCCGGGGATCTGGAAGTTGCCCATAAACCCGATGAGTATGTGGACCGGGCCGATATTAAGCGGGTGGCCCAAGTATTCAAGAATTTAGCCAATAAAGTTTTATAAAATAGTCTATATATAGGTAGTTGTAAAAGCGTTGGTGGCAAGTGGCTGCGAACGCTTTTTACAATTTGTAGGCAAACAAACTCCAGCTCGTCTTGGACAAATAGGTGTATCATTTAAATATTGAAGTTGGCCAGAAGTTGACGGATTATCTGGCCAACTATTAAAGGAGAAAATCTGCAAAATGATCAAATATAAATACGATACCCAATGTCTCATTGAGGGGCATGATTTAGATGAAGATGCGATTTCTAAGTATATTGAAACAAACTTTGAAGGTGACAGTCTATTGGCTGTTGGGGATGAGAGCTTGATCAAGATCCATTTCCATACCAACAAACCCTGGGAAATTTTGGAGTATTGCGCATCCCTGGGAGAGATTTTTGACATTGTCGTGGAGGACATGGATCGGCAGTCCCGGGGGTTAAAAGGGTAAGGTGAAACGTTACCTTGGCAAAGCAACCATTGAATGGCCGCAACTACTTTGCGATTTCAAATCATGAAAAAAAGGTGTACAAGACGTGAGTTGTCGAGTACACCCTTTTTGATATAACAGAAATTTGTCTGTTATAGTCATAACTTCTAGTTCAGTTTTTCAAATAAAACGGGTAAATCTTTTTTTGCATTCTCTAATTTTTTAAATTCGGAAATATCAGCTAAACCTAATGACGTACTGCCACTGTGTTGTAATCTGTATTCAGAAAGAATAAAGTTGAGCGTCGAAATTTCTTGATCAGATAATACGACTGTTTTATCCATAATAATCACCTCAAAATTACATCCATAAGCTTACTTACTTTCATTATCAATAATAGCTGATGTTGCTTGATTGTCAAGCTGTTTCATGAAAATAATCGGTAATAAATTGGCATATATTCATTATGTTTTTCATTGAACAAAATTATAAACTGAAAATAAAACGGTATATTTCCCTAAATCAAAACTTTATTTGGAAGGTATCGAAATGTTTTCCTATTATAATAGCATTCTGAGAAACTGTAATTTTCTATTTAAAGTTAAACGTTTAAACTAATCCGTTCAAAGGATGCTTATTTGAACGGATTAGTGATTATTTGAGCTTAATTTGAAACAGATAATACGCTGTTTCAAATTAAGCTATTTTTCGGATATGGTCTGTTGGGAGAAGTAAAGATAACCCACATAAAGCTGAAACAAATCGATTAATTTATGTGGATTCAAATTAAGTCGCTCGGTAAGTTTATTGAGTCGATAATTTAGGGTGTTGCGATGGACATGTAACGCTGCCGCAGTTTCATTGATATTTTGATTATTTTCAATAAAGCACAGCAATGTTTCGATAAGTTCTTTTCCCTTGATGGATTCGTTTAAAGTTTTAAGTTCGTCGACAATATGCTGAACTGGTAAATTGCTCTGTAACAGGGCATACATAAATTCGACTTGATCAAAATATAAATAGTTCTTGGCTTGAAAAATGGCAGCAATTTCCAAAGTTTTTAGGGCTTCATTAATTGAAATGCCAATACTAGTTGTTTCACGACCAACACCCATGTGTAGATGGCGACGCTTACACAACTTGATACAGCGATCGACTGTCGAGCGATGCGTGGTTAGAATAATGATTTTATGGGCTGCTAATGAAAAGTTGTAATCATCGACTTCAGTGGTTAACGCAGGACATTTCTTGGCATCAATAGCAATAGCAACCCGCTTTTTTGTGAGGTCAATGTGCAATTCCTTCGCGTCTAACATTAATGCAGTGTGCTGGCTAATATCATCTTTAATCTGAGACCATTGATATAAAAAGCGATTTAAATGGTTTTCATTCTCTTTTTCGATTTCGTTAGTTCTATTTTGCGCCAGAAGTAATTCAGTAGCTGTTCTTAGTAGGGATGCAAAGGGCAGAACTGTTTTTGGGTCACCAGTAATGCCAATGACGCCAATAATTGATTTTCCAAAGAATACAGGCATGTTTACCCCCGGCTGCCCATGTTCACCATAGGAGCTAGCCATGGTCAGGGTTTTACGTTGTTTGATGGCCTCTTGGGCGCCAACGTGCAGGGAATTAATTCGAGAGGGGTCACCACTGGCAATGATAACACCATGTTTATTCATCATATTGACGTTAAATGGTAGTTGGTTCATCATTTTATCAACAATTGATTGAGCTAATTGGGGTTCTAGTTCCATACTTTAGATCTCCTTAAGGGATTATTTAAGCGATTTATGTGGTGACAATGTTGGTCATTTTTCGAGCTTAGTGCAAATGACTTATACAAATATTTTTTGTTATTATAGTCACAATATTAACACTGATAGAACAGCCTATAAACCACTAATTTGACAAATCAACGAAATAAAGCAACATTTTTTTGGTCATATGCATATATGTATGCGCTTTATTTTAATATACACTAATAAATGTAAAAGCTAGCTTGGTTATTACAAGTAAATATGCTCAAAAAATCACTTTAATAAAGGTGGACGTTAACATGAGTTATCTTGCTATTGTTGGATTTGTAATGATGATCGTCATTGTTGTCCTGTTATTGAAACAAAAGGTGAGTACTATTTTTTGTTTCTCAGTTGTCCCAGTCATTGCTGCAATTTTGATTGGTTCTTCTGTTAAGCAAATTGGGACTTACCTTACTAAGGGCTTAGCAATGACCACACCCGTTTCGTTGATTATGTTGTTCTCACTACCGTATTTTATGCTAATGGCAGATGCTGGACTATTCAATGGCATTGTCAGACGGATTTTGAAACACATTAATATTAATCCGTCAGTTTTAGCAGTTTTGACTGTTATTGTCGCTATGATTACTGGCTTGGATGTCAGCATTACATCCGTATTCTTGATCACCGTACCTTTGCTACTGCCATTTTACAAGAAAATGAAGATGAATCCTGTTATCTTGGTTTTCCTAACAACTTTGGGGATTATTAATACTTATGATGTTCCTTGGAGCGCGCGGATGTTAAGAAGCGCCTCATTGATTCCAAATATCCCTAATGGCCCAATGTATCTGTTTAAAAAATTGTTACCAGCACAAATCGTATTTACGATTCTGATTTTGGCCTTGGCTGCATTTATTGGCTATCGTGAATCTCGTCGAATTAATGCCGCTGATGGTGATGGTGTTAAGCATAAATCCGAAAAAATTGACGTTAATGACATTTGTGATGATCCTGAGTTAGGCCGGCCAAAGTTATTCTGGATTAACGTTGTACTGACACTATTGGTTATTAGTGTGTTGTGCTTCATGCCGGCAATTCCATCATATTTCACGTTTGCGTTTGGACTAGTGATTGCGCTAAGTGTGAATTACAAAGATCTTAAACTTCAAAATAAGTTGCTTAAGAAGTACGCCAGTTCCTTATTCCCGGTTATGCCAGCCATTTTACTTTCCGGTGTTGTTGTTGGTGTCATGCAATATAGTGGCATGATGAAGGCTATGGTTGACACGTTATTGATGATTATTCCAAAGTCTTTTGGCCCATTTGTTTATATTATTGTTGCCGTTTTCAGTACACCATTAATGTTCTTGTTTACCAACGATACTTGGTACTTTGTACTGATGCCAATTATTGGGACTTTGATGAAAGCTTATGGTATTCCGATGGATGTTGTCATTTTGACATTATTCATGAACATGGGGGCTATGTTAACACCTATTGCACAACCACAAATCTACATCGGAACGGATCTAACCGAGGGTGCGGTGAATCTGCAGAAGTATGTTAAGTTTTCATTCACGCCAATTTGGATTCTGAGTATAGTCTGGACGATCATTGGCTTAGCAATGGGTATTTTTAGATAGACCAAGAATTGATTGATTTTTAATTGTTCATTTGCACAAAAAGTTTCTTGATTAATCGTTCTTTTGATAATGTATTTTTAATCCGCTTTCATCTATGATGAACTTGTGAATTGATTCTTATGTAAATAATGAAGGAGATAATTATAATGAAGATTGGATTTTTAGGATTAGGTATTATGGGCAAGCCAATGGCAAAGAATTTAGTTAAAGCTGGTCACGATGTTACAGTATTTGATTTTCATCAAGATTCTATCGATGAATTAGTTGCCCTTGGTGCAAAAGCTGCAAAAGGTGGCAAAGAAGTTGCTGAAGGCAACGAAGTCGTCTTCACGATGGTTCCCAATTCTCCCAATGTAGAAGCCGCACTGTTTGACAAGGGTGGCATTGCTGAAGGCTTAAGTGCCGGTGAGACCGTAATTGATATGAGTTCAATCAATCCATTAGCAAGCCAGGATTTTGCCAAACGGTTGGCAGAGTTAAAAGTTGGTTTCTTAGATGCACCTGTTTCCGGTGGTGAACCTAAAGCTATTGATGGCTCAATTGCCATTATGGTTGGCGGTGATAAAGATTTATTCGATAAGTTTAAAGATATTCTTGGCGTCATGGGTGGCAGTGTGACTTATGTTGGTGCTGTTGGTGCTGGTAATACCACTAAATTAACCAATCAAATCATTGTTGCCTTGAACATTGCAGCTGTTAGCGAGGGCTTTACCTTAGCTGAAAAAGCTGGGTTAGATCCACAACTCGTATTTGATGCCATTCATACTGGCTTGGCTGGTAGTACAGTAATGGATGCCAAAGTTCCCATGATTATCAATCGTAACTTTAAACCTGGCTTCAGAGTTAACTTACACATTAAAGATTTGCAAAATGCCTTAGATACGTCTCACGCTATGCATGTTTCTTTGCCATTAACCGCCGAAGTCATGGAAATCTTACAAGCTGTTCAACTTGATGGGGATGGCAGCAGTGACCATGCAGCAATTGCAAAATTCTATGAAAAAATTAATAATCTAGAAATTCATAAGAAATAAAGTTAGCATACTGGATAATTATAAAAGACTGGCACCTACTCGTTTTGTCAGCCTTTTACTTACATAACTTTCGTGAAGGAGTGAACAACATGGCAACACCTAAAATTGAAAAGGTTGAAGTATACCCAGTTGCAGGGTATGACAGCATGTTATTAAATTTGAGCGGGGCACATGGCCCGTTCTTTACGAGAAATATTTTAATTTTAACAACTGATCAGGGTACTGTTGGTGCTGGCGAAGTACCTGGTGGCGAGAAAATCACAAAAGTTTTAGAAGATGCAAAATCTCTAATTATTGGCCAACCCTTGGGTAACTATAAAAAAGTTTTACAATCTGTTAAATCGAAATTTGAAAATTTAGATGCTGGTGGTCGCGGAAATCAGACCTTTGATCAACGTATTACGATTCATGCCGTTACTGCCATTGAAACCGCTTTTCTAGATTTATTAGGGAAGTATCTACATGTGCCAGTCGCTGCATTACTGGGCGATGGTCAACAACGTGAAAAAGTTGATGTTTTGGGTTATCTGTTTTACGTGGGGGATAAGGATAAGACTGACTTGCCATATATCCATGATGATGACAACAGTGATGCTTGGGGTCAAGTTAGACGGCAACCTGCCTTAACGCCGGAAGCAATCGTTAAACAAGCACAGGCAGCCTATGACCGCTATGGATTCAAAACATTTAAGCTTAAAGGTGGCGTTTTCGATGGTGAAGCGGAGGTTGCTGCTATCAAGGCGTTGCATCAAGCTTTTCCAGATGCAAAGCTTGATCTAGATCCCAATGGTGCTTGGTCTTTGAAACAAGCCTTACAATATGCTAAAGAATTGAAGGGAATTCTAACGTATGCTGAAGATCCATGTGGTGCTGAAGATGGTTTTTCAGGCCGTGAGATTTTAGCTGAATTTCAAAAAGCTACTTTCTTACCTACAGCTACAAACATGGTGGATACTGACTGGCGGCAAATGCGTCATGCAATTACATTAAACAGTGTATCAATTCCATTAGCTGACCCACATTTCTGGACCATGGAAGGATCCGTACGTGTTGCTCAAATTTGTCACGAATTCGGATTAAACTGGGGCATTCATTCAAATAACCATTTCGATATTTCGCTGGCTATGGCTGCCAATACAGCAGCGGCAGCGCCTGGTGATATTTATGCCATTGATACTCATTGGATCTGGCAAGATGGTCAATATTTAACTAAAAATCCTTATCAAATTAAGGATGGTCAATTATCTGTTCCTGAGACAAACGAAGGGTTAGGGATTGAACTAGATATGGCCGCCATAAAAAAAGCCAATGAACTTTATGTTGAACATCAATTAGGCGCCCGTGATGATGCCAAGACAATGCAATATTTGATTCCAGGTTGGACTTTTGATCCTAAGAAACCTGCATTTGTACGTTAATTATTTCATGAAGGAGACAATTATAATGGATGTCAATAAAATTAAAGGTATTATAGTGCCACTTGTTACACCAGTAAATGATACAACTGAGGATATTGATGATGGTCGTTTACGCAAGCAAGTCGACCATGTGATTGCCGGTGGTGTTCATGGCATTTTAGCCTTTGGCAGTAATTCTGAGTTTTATATGTTTGATGATGATGAACTAATTCATGGTTTAGAAGTTATCTTGGATCAAAATCAGCATCGGGTACCAATTTTCTTCGGGATGGGTCCTATTCGTACCCGACGTGGGGTTAGATTGGCTCAACGCGCTGCTAAAGCAGGTGCGGATGTGATTTCAATTCTACAGCCAATGTTTTTAAAACCAACTGATGAAGAACTATTTTTACATTATAAGACAATTGCCGATAGTGTACCTGATACTCCAGTTTTTGTATATCACAATCCTCGGGTCGGTTATCGCCTATCAGCTGAGTTGATCAGTAAAATGGCCCATGAAATTCCAAACGTTATTGGTATGAAAGATTCTAGCGGTGATATGACACTGCTCAGTGAGATTATTCGCTTAACAGAAGATATTGATTTTAGAACATTCACCGGTAAAGATACTTTGATTTATTTAGGCTTATGCTTAGGAACTTATGGTAGTGTTTGTTCAACTGCAAATGCACTGGCACCTTTAATTGTGTCAATTTATGATAAATTTGAAAATGGTGACTATCGTGGCTCAAGAGCTGCACAGTTCAAACTTAATCCAGCTAGATTGGTACAAAATGAGGCTAGTTTCCCAGTTGCTACCAAAGATATGTGTCGCATTTTAGGCTTAGATGTAGGTAAACCAGTTTTACCTAATCTGCCTTCCGAAGGAAAAGTCTATGAAGACATGAAAGAACAGCTTCAAAAATTACAAGAGCACGAATAAACTGCTCCCATTGGAGGTAGAAAATATGAATATTTTAATTGCCTCCGACTCATTTAAGGGGAGTGCCACTTCTATTGAAATTGCTGATTACATTGAAAAAGGAATTTTAACCGCTGATCATACAGTGAATATTCAAAAAGTTCCCATCGCTGATGGTGGCGAAGGAACAGTTCGATGTGTCATCCAAGCAGTATCGGGAAAATTGATGTCGACTAAAGTGGCAGGTCCATTGGGCGAGCCGGTTAACGCAACATGGGGATTAATTAATGATAAAACTGCGATTATTGAAATGGCAGAAGCGGCAGGTTTAACGTTGATCAATTCCGGACTTGATATTGGATTAGCTACAACGTATGGGGTGGGTCAACTAATTGAGACAGCATTAGATTATGGTGCTGAGACAATTTATATTGGTCTTGGTGGTAGTGCAACCAATGACGGTGGTGTTGGTATGGCCCAAGCGCTCGGGGCGAAGTTTTTTGATCAAGCAGGCCAAGAATTAGGACATGGTGTGCAATGCTTAAAAGAACTAGCTCGTGTGGACTTTTCACAAATGGATTCACGCATCCCCAAGACCGATTTCATTGGCCTTTCAGATGTCAACAATCCATTGACCGGTCCAAATGGTGCCACTGCAATATTTGGACCACAAAAAGGTGCCACCGCTGAACAAATTGCGAGTTTGGATCAGACCTTAGGCAATCTAGCGAGTATCGTAAAAAGACAAGCTGGATTAGATTTTATGAATACGCCTGGAGCCGGCGCTGCTGGCGGTTTAGGGTTTGGAATTTTGACATTTTGTCACGGACAAATAAAATCAGGGATTGAAGAAATTATTAATTTAGTTGAACTAGACCGTAAGATGGCTAATGCGTCTTTGGTAATCACCGGAGAAGGACAAATTGATGGGCAATCCCTTGGCGGAAAAGTACCAATTGGTGTTGCGCACTTGGCTAAAAGGCATCATTTACCAGTGGTTGCTGTTGTGGGTAGTATTGGTTCTGATATTAGTGGTGTGTATGAACAAGGAATTGATCTGATTCTTGCAACAACAAATAGTCCCATGACTGTTCAAACAGCTGTCAAAAGAGCACCTCAACTCGTCGAACAAGCTGGTATGACTGTTATGAAAGCCATCAAGCTTGGCCAGTTAGTATAAGAAGGATGCGAACAAATAATGAAGCATGTTGTTAAAATGCGGGATAGAGATAATGTTGCGATTGCCTTACATGATATTAAGGCAGGCACAGCAATTGAAGGCGGCATAACGGCAAATCATGATATTCCTCAGGCACATAAAATTGCCTTGATCCCAATTCCAAAAGGAGAATCTGTGATTAGATATGGCGTGGTTTTAGGTTATGCCAAGGAGGACATCTTAGCTGGCGATTGGATCAATGAAGATTCATTGAATTTACCGGCATCGCCTGATCTAAATGAGCTAGAGTATGGCATTGATATTCATGAGAAATTACCAGAACCAAGCGTCAGAACTTTTATGGGCTATGATAATCCAGATTCAGAATATGCGGGTACAAGGAATATCCTAGGTATTCAGACAACGGTGCAATGTGTTGTAGGAATATTGAATGTAGCTGTTCAACAAATGAAGACAGAATTACTGCCTAAGTATCCTAACGTTGATGATATTGTTGTTATCAGTCATGCTTATGGTTGTGGTGTTGCTATAGATGCTCCAGAGGCTAAGATTCCAATTCGTGCTGTCAAAAATATTATGAAAAATCCTAACTTTGGTGGTCAATTAATGGTTGTCGGGTTAGGGTGTGAAAAATTAACACCTGATAAAGTCATGGACCCAGATGATATCAATGATGATAACTTTATTCTGTTACAGGATCATCATGGTTTTGAAAATATTTTAAAAGCTATTAAAACAATGGCCGAAAAGAAACTAAAGATATTAAATCAGCGCCAACGTGTTGAATTACCGCTTTCTAAATTATCAGTTGGTATGCAGTGTGGTGGCAGTGATGCCTTTTCTGGTGTGACGGCTAATCCCGCGGCAGGGTATGCTTCAGATATGCTAGTGAATGCCGGTGCAACAGTCATGTTTTCTGAGGTAACTGAGGTTCGTGATGGCGTGCCATTTATTGCACATCGTGTATTGGACAAACCAAATTGTGACAAGCTTGCTAAGGAAATGTCTTGGTATGACAATTATCTTAAAGAAGGCGGCGTAGATCGTTCAGCTAACCCAACACCAGGCAACCGTGCTGGTGGGTTATCAACCATTGTGGAAAAATCAATGGGTTCAATCGCTAAGTCAGGTGCAGCACCAATTGCCCAGGTTGTTAGCGCCGGAGAAATTCCTAGTCGACATGGTTTGATTTTCAACGCCACACCAGCCAGTGATTTTGTTTGTGGTACCATGCAGTTGGCTTCTGGTATGGGGGTTGAAGTATTTATGACTGGCCGTGGGACACCATATAATCTTGCAGCGGCCCCGGTCATCAAGGTTTGTTCAAGAACGGATTTGAAAGAATTCTGGCAGGATTTAATTGACATCAATGCTGGTTCTATTGCGACTGGTGAAAAGAGTGTCGCTGATGTGGGTCAAGAAATATTTGATGAAATCATCGCTGTTGCCAGCGGGGTACAACCTACAGCTGAGAAGTTAGGGCTGTTTAATGACATATGTATTTTCAATCCGGCACCTATTACGTAAAATTAGCTTGATAACTTCATGATCCCTTAGTGGAAAGGTGGATTTTAAATGGTCGTTATACCAAAAATAACTGCTTTAAAAGTTGTTCCTGTAGCGGGATTCGATAGTATGCTTTTGACGCTGAGTGGTGCCCATGCCCCATTATTTACCAGAAACATTATTATTGTGACTGATGATTCTGGAAATGAAGGTATTGGTGAAATTCATGGCGGCGACGATATTGCCAAAATGTTGACCAGCTATGAATCAATCATCATTGGTCGCCCTATTTCCGAATATCGAGGTATCTTAAATGATGTTCGTAAAAATGGTTGGCGTGCTGAGAATGATAGTGGTCAAGGCTTGCAAGAATTAGATTTGAGTAACTTGAAATTCGTAGTTCATGCTGAAGCTGCCTTGGAATGTGCGCTATTGGATCTATATGGTAAGTTTTTAAATTTACCAATGTGTGACATTATCGGCTCTGGCCGTCAGCGAAATAAAGTTGAAATGCTAGGTTATCTATTTTATATAGCCGATCGAAATAAGACAGATTTGCCATATATCCATGACGACGATGATTCCGATAACTGGGGTAAGGTTAGACGCAATGAAACGTTGACAACTGAAGGAATTGTAGCTCAGGCTAAAGCTGCTCAAGAACGCTATGGTTTCCGTTGTTTTAAGCTTAAGGGTGGGGTTTTGCCCGGTGAAGAAGAGATGAAGACCGTTGTGGCCTTACATGAAGCATTTCCTGAAGCTAGAATTAATTTAGACCCTAACGGTGCTTGGTCACTTAAAGAAGCAATTGCCTTGACCAAGGAATACGGGGATGCGCTTACCTATGCGGAAGATCCTTGCGGCCCTGAGAACGGCTTCTCTGGTCGGGAAATCATGAGTTTCTATAAAAATGCAACTAACAAGCCGGTAGCCACCAATATGATTGCGACAGATTTTCAGCAAGTTTATCCAGCTTTGTTAATGAAATCAGTAGATATCATTTTGGCTGATCCTCATTTTTGGAGTATAGAAGGTAGCCTACGTGTTGCGAGCATTTTAAATGACTGGGGCTTAACTTGGGGTTCCCATTCGAATAATCATTTTGATATAACCCTGTCACTTTATGCCCAGGTTAGTGCGGCTGCCCCAGGAAATATCACACCAATTGATACCCACTTCATCTGGCAAGATGGCCAACAATTATGTGATGATGCACTGCAGATTAGAGATGGGTTTATTAATATTCCCAAACGTCCAGGGTTGGGTATTACATTAAACCATGACAAGCTTGAAAAAGCACATCAGCAATACTTGAGCTTGAAAAATCATGATCGTGATGATGCTATGGCCATGCAATATTTAATTCCTAATTGGCAATATGACCATAAGAAACCTGCGCTTGTTCGTTAAAACCGAATTATGAATTTATAAACGTCTTAACAAAAAAACCATCAAATCCAATCTATCTTATCCCTACATGATTTTGAATAGATTGAGGTTGATGGCTAATCGGTTAAGGCGTTTTTTAGTATTCACTGATGCAAAAATTATGGGAATTTACTTATTTGTTGGGTAAGTATTATTTTCCTCCGCAGCGGTGATTTGCTGTAAGAAACGGGCAATTATCTGTAAGTTTTCTGGGGTAAATTCCTTCAAATGGGCTTTTAAGGTTTGATTTTTCATAGCCAGGAGTTGATTATGGGTCTGGGCAATGGCTGATCCTAAAGGGGTTAACGTGTAATGGTTGCCCCGGGCATCACTGCTGTCTTTATAGTGGGTGACCATTTTTCGACGCTCGAGTTGAGCCAATTGTTTTGACAGCGTCCCCCGCAGAATTTTCAAGTCATTGGAAATGGCCTTGGCTAACACGTTGGGGTGGGCGGCCAAATAGGACAAAATATGAAAGTGCAGGGTTGATAAACCGGCGGCTTGGGGCTGTTGGTTGCTGATCCATTGTTTTTCCTTATCTTTATCCGTATCTAACATTAACAGATGGTGGTAAGCCGTTAGTATATTATCTTCAATCGTCATGCGCTATACACCTCCAAGGGTCTGGGAACTTATTGGGTCACGGTCAAAAGTTGATTGAGTTTACGGACGGCTAACAGGGCGCCTAATGCAAATATTGCGCCCACTGGGCCGATAAAGTTTAGGCCTAACTGCTTGAAGGCAACACTGCCCACACCGGAACCAAGGGCGATCCCCACATTTGAGAATATCGAATTAAAAGATGAGGCTAACACCATAGCTTGAGGATAGTCGCGTTCGGCGATCCCCATGAAATGCATTTGAATGGGGGCATTGATTAAATACATACTTAAACCGATGATGAGCATATTCAATACACCTGCCATGGGCCACTGGGCTAGCAGTGGTTGGGTGAGCAACAGGAGACCTTGAATCATGAAAACCCAAGGCAAGCGGCGCAGACCACTTTGTTCAGCCAAACGGCCACTGCCTAAATTGCTGAACAAGGACATGAGCCCGTATAAAAATAATAATGGGGTTAACCAAACCAAGGGTAGGCCCAGTTGTTTCGTGATGATTGGACTTAGATATGTATAAAAGGTATAAACACCAGCTAAATTCAGCATGGGTAAAGTCAAACCTATTTGAATTTGACGGTTTTTCAGGATACCCAATTGGTCCCGGAGACTTTTGGCCTGCCCTTGGCTAATATTGTGGGGCATCAACCCGTACATAAGCCCGGTGGTCATAAGGGCTAACAGGGTAATGACAATAAACACACTGCGCCAACCTAAATGACCACTCATCCAAGTTCCCAATGGGACGCCAAAAACGCTGGCAATGCTAAAGCCTGAAAAAATCCAAGCGATGAGCCGGGCCCTTTTAGCTCGGGGGGCCACGGCGGCCCCAAAAGTGATGGCCACGGAGATAATTGCCCCAGAAACAGTTGCGGTGACGATCCGGGCAATGGCCAAGGTTATAAAACTCGTGGCCAGGGCTGTGGCTAAATTGCCAGCTACGAAAATACCCATTAATAGTAGTAACACCAAGTGTAACCGGCGCTTGCCAATCCATAGATTGATGAAAGGCGTACAGACGGCATATACCAAGGCAAAGGCGGTGACTAATAAGCCGACCTGCGCTGGGCTGACGCTAAAGGCGGTGGCCAAGGTAGACACGATTCCGATAATAATGAATTCGCTATAGCCTAAAATAAAGGCAATCATGACTAATACAATTGCTTGAATTTTATATTTCATTTCTACCGCCCTTTGAATAAAAAATTTCAGTATGTTAACTTGAAATAGTTTCTCAAGAAACTATTTACATTGTAGATTACACGCATTTGAAATCGAAGTCAAACAAAAAATCAGCTTGTCTAGCAGCTGATTTTGGGGGTGTCGGCAGATTAATGGCAGCAGGTAACTATAGATTGTCCAGGGTGCTTTGCAGCTTAAGGGTCTTGGGCCGCCCAATCGGCATATTGAGCGGGGGTGATATTGGCAATCACGAACAATAGAGTCATCGGTAAATTCGTCATGAGTGTGAGTTGTTGTATGGCTTTAAAACGTTTGTTGTTTCGGGGGAGTCTTTTGTGAATAGCGGTTTGATCACGATTAATTGCGGCGTAGAAACTATCAGCGGCCTCAATAAATAAGCGTTCAATTTGACGGGCACCGCCAGTTAGATAGCTACCGTGGGCGGCAAGCCACTGGTCGTAGCTGGCCGGGCGAATGTGGGCGATTTTAAAGAGCATCGTCGCTGGAAAATTGGTTTGTTCCAGGGTACCTAAGATGGCTAAACACTTGATTTCCCGGACAAATTTGGGGTACCGGGGTTCATGTAAACGAATGCTTAAGCGCTGAAAGCGGTTGGTAAAATACCGCTGAGCTTCGTAATATGTCCGTTGTTGCCGAATGGTTTGGGCGGCGATTAGTTTTTGCTGATGTTCCCGCCTTCTAAGGGCTTTCATTTTTTCGCTGCGCGCGTTCTGGGCAATCCGATTTTCCAGCAGGCTATCGGCAGCTTGGATCCGTTGTTGCAGTTTATCAAAATCCGGGCCACTAGTTGCCAAGGTACGCTGAAAAGCCGGCACATACCCCGCTAGACCGGCCGCGCCAAACTGGCGGTAGGTGGCGATGATTTCTTGATAATAAGTGAAAGGTATTTCATATTTTTGACTAATGGTTTCAGCTAATTGATTAGTTGCCAAAGCACTGCTGACGATAGCCACATATTGTTGAAAACTCAGGGGCCTTTTTTTGTAACGGTGTCGTGGCATGGACTTTACCTCCTCGTTCTTATTATAGGGCAATGGGTTGTTCGCAAGATAATTCTAGGATAGTTATAATAGCTGACCACAAAAAAGCCAGTCATAGCAAGGCATGGCCTAGGTATGACTGGTTAAGTAAATCGGGGCTATAAAAAACATATGTTATTTTTCAATGAAATCATTTCTGACTAACTGTAATGATGTACCCAATAAGCATAATTTTTGGGGCTGATCCTAGCAATTAGCAAGAAGAATAAGATGGGAATATCTGATGTCTGGCTCAGATCATGAATGAGCTGAAGCTGACGATCTTTGCCCATGGGGGAACGGGGAACGGTTTGATGCAACCCTTGAAAGGCCTGGCCATAAGCGCGATTAGCTTGGATCCAAATTTGATCCAGGTCTTGTGCTGGCAAGTCGAGATTTTGAATGTCATATTCCCCATACCAGCGGGCATAGCGGGCAGACTTGATCGCCAGCATGCGACAGAGCTGTTCGGCAGAATAGTCAGATTGCTTGGTGGCGGCCCATACGGCGAAGTATTTGAAAATAGCTTGAAATCGTGGGTTATCATATCCCTTCGTCGCCGCCTGTAATTGACTGATGGTGGTGGCCATGAAATGGGTTGCTTCAGTGCAGTTGCGAAGCTTGGTTGCTGTAGTTGTGACTTTGACCGAGCCTTTCCTTTGGTTTGCGGTTAATTGATGAGCTGGTGTCATGAACAATTCCCCCTTTAGTCGATTATATATAAAAACCAGGGGTACTGACCTAACAGAATTGAAAGGTGACACAAAAAAGCAAGCTATAACCGGCCAAAAACCCTGTTATAGCTTGTTTTTATAACTTACATCGATTTATTTAAAGTTTTCAATGGCCCCAAACTTGCTTCTACCGTTTGGTGTGTCCCAAACACTTGCATCTGGTCCTTTAGGTACCGGGGCAAAGGTCGCACTAGTACCGGACAAATGGCCAGAAACATGATAATGGATCTTGATGGCTTCAAATTCAGTGTTCTTTTTGAAGGCGGGGATGCTATATAAATCTTTGGCATAATTCCAAAGATGATCATAGTCCCGTAACCGTTTCTTATTGCAACGGAATTTATCATAATAAGCGGCATCAAAACGGGCCAAGGTGGTGTAAAGCCGGACATCGCTATCGGTCAAAATATTGCCAAATAAGAAGCGGCGGGTCGCCAGGCGTTCTTCTAGCCAATCTAAGCGATAAAAGAGTTGGTCATAGGCTTTTTCATAAGCAGCTTGGGATTGGGCGAAGCCAGCTTTATAAACACCATTGTTTACATCGGTGAAAATAATTTGGTTTAACGCGTCAATATCTGAGCGTAGGTCTTCTGGATATAAATCCGGGGCGTCGGTTTTTTGGAAATCACGCCATTGGACTTCAAAATAGTTGGTCAATTTGAAGTAATCGTTGTTGACAACTTTACCCGAGGCGATATCAATAACTGCTGGTACGGTGGGACGTAGGTCATAAGTGGGATCAGCTTTTAAATAAGCTTCTGAAAGATAATGGATGCCTAGCACCGGATCTACGTTGTTAGGATCCAAGGTGAAATCCCAGTCCACGTTTTTTTCAACTGGTCGCAAAGGCGCGACTTTGCCAATCGAGATGGCATCGGTGAGGCCTAATAGATCCAAAACAATTGCTGAGCGTGTTGCCCAGGGGCAGGCGGCACTCCAAATCAAACGGTATTTACCGGCTGCCACAGGTAATTCCCCAGGTTTTGAACCAAAAGGAGTTGTGAATAAATTATGTTGTCTTGAAAAATGTCCATTTTTTGCAATTTCTTTAGCAGATGCTTCAGCTGTTTCAACGGCCATATGTCATTACCTCCTGTATAAATATCCAAATTTAACAAATAAAAAACCTTCGCCCAACTCAATCTAAAATTAAATTCAGTTAGGGACGAAGGACCTCGTGGTACCACCCATTTCCGTCATTTATAGCTATCCATAAATGACCTCAATGGCTGATAACGACGTCCCGCCGTGCAGTTAGCAGTTAAACCCACTGCAACACTCTGAGTTCATCTTCGCCCTGACTTTAGTCCTGTCTTTCAGCGGTCCAACAGGTCTCTTTTAAAAAAGTTAGTGCTACTCTTCTCATCGATGTGTGTGTAAAATTTAATTAAGCTTATTTATACGCGGTGATTCAAGAATTGTCAACTATTTTTATTTTTGATTAAAATAATAGCCTGGTGTATTCATAAAGCTACTATAACAGGTTTTACTTACTGAAAAAATAACTAGCTATTTTTTTAACAACTTACTTGACTTTGTGGATAACGCCTGTTATTCTAATCTCAATCTTAGAAAACACTAATCAAGTGAGGTGGAAATTTTATGTTCGCAACGCCAACAACTGCTAATTGTATGATGCCAATGATGCTGATGCCAATGTACATGTGTACTGGTATGGGCTTAGTTTTGTGCAGACAAATAGCAGACGGATTGCGAACATAGATCCTCACGTGGTTATGGCTAAGTGAAGGGCTATTCAAAATTACAATCTAAAACTATTTCAAAGCACAGGCTAAATATCAATGGCCTGTGCTTTTTTGGCCTTAAGGAGGCAATTTTATGAGTGAATCAGATTTGAAGAAATTGGCTAAGCAGTATCAAGATAGCGATCAAACCGCCTTTTGTGTGGTGGACTTTGACCAAGGTAAAGCCGTTAAGCGGGAAGTGGATCAGTATCAAAAAGCAATTATTGATAGCAAAATAGCCACCAGTGAATCCCAACATGAAATTCAAGCAGATGGGACCTTTAAGCGGCAAGGTAATCACTTTAAACAAAAATTTGGTACTGGTGCAAACGAATTGCAACCAGAGTATGGTCGCTACCGGCTAATTTGGGGTGAAATTTGCCCCTGGTCCCACCGGGCTGCCATTGTCCGCAAACTCTTGGGTTTAGAAGATGCCATTAGTATCGGTAAAGTCTATCCCATTCGCGGCAAAGAGGGTTGGAGCTTTAAGTTAGATATTGATGAAATTGATCCAGTTTTAGAGATTCATTATCTAGGTGAGGCCTATGTGGCTGCTGACCCCGACTATGATGGCCGGGCTACTATTCCGGCGTTAGTGGATACCACCACGGGTAAAGTTGTTAACAATGATTATCATACCTTGACCAATCAGTTTGAAGTGGCTTTCAAACCCTTCCAAAAAGCGGATGCCCCGGATTTATATCCAGAAAATCTCCGAGAAGAGATCGATGCTTTAAATGTGATTTTATTCAATGAAGTCAACAATGCAGTTTATCAAGCTGGCTTTGCCCAATCTCAAGCCGCTTATGAGAAGGCTTATGATAAGTTATTCAAACGCTTAGATTGGTTGGAAGCTCGCTTGGCACATCAACGGTATCTTTTCGGGGATCAATTAACGGATTCTGACGTGCGCTTATATGTAACCTTAGCCCGCTTTGATGCCGCTTATTATCCGGTTTTTCATACCAACCGCAATCGCCTAATTGATTTCCCAAATCTATGGCGTTATGCCCGGGACCTGTACCAACAACCCGCTTTTCGGGATACGACCAATTTTGATTCAATTAAAAAGGGCTATCAAGCTAATCGCGCAGGTAATCCCAACCACCTAGTCTCGAAGGGACCAGATACGCGCATTTGGGATGAACCCGTTCAGGAGGTCAAAAATGTTTAAAACAGGCAAACTATTCTTGGGGGCAGTTCTGGCATTCGGTATCGGTGCTGTCATTCTCACCAATCCGCAAGCGGCGCAAGCTGCCACAACAGTCTCAGTGGGAACTTCTGGGGGGCCAAAACCCTTTACCTATGTGGACGATAATAATAAATTAGTCGGTTATGATGTGGATACGGTCCGGGCCATTGACAAAGTGGTTCCTGAATATAAATTCACTTTCCAAAAAATGGAAATCACGTCACTTCTAACCAGTATAGACTCAGGTCGGATTCAAGTGGCGGCTAATAATTTTGCCAGCAATCCCCAACGTCGGGAGAAGTATTATTACTCCAAGCCAGTTTTTCGAGATAGAGATGTACTCGTGGTATTAAAAGACAATAAATCGATTAAAAAGTTTGATGATATTGCCGGTAAAACCACCATCGGCACCCCTGGGGTAAACTTCACTACTGCTGTGGAAAAATTCAATAAGGTTTCCAAGAAGCCTTCTAAAATAACGTATTCCAATGAAGATGCTGCTAAAACCTTGCAAGATGTTCAAGATGGCAAATATGATTATGTCTTGATCGATAGAGTACTCTACGAGAATTATCAAAAGACTTATCACTTGGATAAAATCAAAGCCATTGGGCTAGATTCTAAGGATACAAAAAAGATTTCTGCGTCAATTCCTTATAGCTACTTATTGGTAGAAAAGACCCCTGAAGGCAAAAAGATTTTGGCGGCCATCAATAAAGGCATCACGAAGATTCAAAGTGATGGAACCGCTGCTAAGTTGAGTCAGAAATACTTTAATGGTAACTATGTTCCAAAATAAAGAGGAGTTGCGCTCATGCCAAAACTCATTGATTTCCCACTGATTTTCACGAATATTCCTAGATTACTTAAGGCATTGCCAGTCACCTTAGAAATTACATTTTTCGCCATGATTTTTGGATTAATACTGGGCTTGCTGTTAGCTGTGATCAAAATCAACAAAATTCCCGTATTATCACAAGTTTCTGCCGTATTTGTGTCCTTCATTCGGGGGACACCCTTACTGGTGCAGCTGTATATTTCCTATTATGCTGTGCCAATTTTATTGAAATATATCAATTATTATAACCATACCAATTTTAATGTGAATGCTGTGCCAGCGCTACTGTTCGTCTTGATTGCTTTTTCCCTAAATGAGGCAGCTTACAACTCGGAAAATATCCGGGCCGCTTTATTATCTGTAGATCGGGGCGAAATTGAAGCCGCCCAGTCCTTAGGCATGACCAAATGGCAAGTTTTAAAACGAGTCACCATTCCTAACGCCACCGTGGTCGCTCTGCCAACTTTGGGGAATGCTTTCATTGGTTTAATGAAGAATACATCGCTAGCCTTTGTGGCCTCGGTGGTGGATATGACCGCCCAAGGCCAAATCTTGGCTGGCAGCAACTACCGTTATTTTGAAGTATATCTTTCTTTGGCCATTATTTATTGGATCATGACCATTATCACCGAACAGATTTTGAAACTATTAGAAAAACGGTTAACGATTTTCCAAAAAGCAACCCAAGTGGTGGCACCAGCCAGTACCCGCCGTTTTTGGTTTAGTCAAAGATTGGAGGCACCAGTTCATGATCAACATTCAACATCTCACGAAGCAGTTCAATCACCAAACCGTATTTGAAGATTTGAATTTACAAATTGATACCGGTGAAGTGGTGGGAATCATCGGACCTTCCGGGGCGGGCAAGTCCACGTTACTGCGGTGCTTGAATTTACTGGAGACGCCAGATGCTGGGAGCATTCAAATCAATGACCAAAAATTTGTGGCTCCCAAGATTTCTGACCGGGATAAAATTAAATTTCGCCAAGAAACCAGCATGGTTTTTCAACAGTTTAATTTATTTCGGCAAAAAACGGTCCTGGGCAATGTCACCGAAGGCTTGATCACTGTCCAAAAGCGCAGTAAGGCTGAAGCTGAGACCATCGCCCGGGCCCAAATTGAAGCGGTGGGATTGACGGATCGCATTGATTACTATCCCCAACAACTATCCGGCGGGCAAAAACAACGGGTGGGAATTGCTCGCAGCCTAGCCATGCAGCCGAATATTTTGTTACTGGACGAGCCCACGTCAGCACTAGACACGGAGCTAGTGGATGAGGTGTTGACCACGATTCAACAAGTTGTGGAGACCCAAAAGAATCTCACCGTGATCATCATTTCCCACGAGTTATCGTTTATCCGGGATGTCGCTACTAGAATCGTTGTTTTTGATGTGGGTGGCATTGTGGAACAAGGCACCCCCACGGAAATTTTCACGACCCCTAAAAAAGAACGGACGAAGCAATTCTTACAACGTTATCAACGACAAGCATTGACCAGTTAATAGCAAATTGAGGTGAAAAAAATGACAACAGCCTACCGGGTGAGTGAGGTTTGGCAGTTAGCCGATGTGTATTATATTCGACGCCAAACGAAGATCCATGGCCATGCCGTCGATCATCGCATGGAGTTTGATGAAGACTTTAACGAAAAATATCATTATATTCTCTTGGCTCAAGGCGACGACCCTATTGGAACTTGTCGAGTGAATTTTGAACATCAAGACTACGGCAAAATTGAACGGGTGGCCATTTTAGACCAATATCAGCATCAAGGCTTTGGCCGGGAATTGATCAGTGCGGCCGAAGACTGGCTTGAAGATAAGGGCTTTACAAAAGCGGTGATCACCAGCGTGGATACCGCGGTGGGATTTTATGAAAAACTAGGTTATACGCCCAATTATGACATTAAATATGAAGACACTGATTTTCCCATCGTGTATATGGCAAAACAGTTCAAGTCCCTTGACCAACGGGAAGTTGGCTGATTTTTAAAATAAGTTGGAGGCCAAATGAATGACGCAATTAAATGAAGCAGCACGTTTGAAAATTTTATCAGATTTAGTGGCTATTCCTTCTGTGAATGGCTCAGAACAACTAGTGGCCGACTACTTAGAGAATTTATTGTCCCAATATGGCATTGCATCTGAAGTCGTTCAATTTGCCGAGAATCGGGCCAATCTTGTGGCCGAAATTGGTTCTGGGCACCCCGTGTTAGGCATTTCTGGGCATCTAGATGTGGTATCCCCTGGCGACGTCAAGGATTGGCTCAGCGGGGATCCCTTTAAACTCACCGAAAAAGACGGCCGCTTGTATGGTCGGGGTTCAGAAGATATGAAGTCCGGCCTGGCTGCCATGGCCATTGCCCTGATCGAGATCAAGGTGGCTAAAACCTTGAAGCAGGGCACGTTACGCTTTTTAGCAACGGTTGGCGAAGAAGTTGGCGAACCCGGGGCAGAACAACTTCAGGCCCAGGGGTATTTTGAAGATGTTGATGCCTTAATTATCGGCGAGCCCACGGGGTACAACATTGTTTATGCCCATAAGGGACCAGTGAACATCACCTTGACCTCCCATGGAGAAGCGGCCCACAGTTCCACTCCGGAGGCGGGCTACAATGCGCTAAATCCATTATTTGTCGTATTAAATCAAGCCAATACTTTCTTTGATAATTTACAAGTTGAAAATGAAACCTTGGGGAAGGTTATTTTCAATCCCACGGTTTTTCATGGGGGTGATCAAGTCAATACCATCCCCGGACTGGCCACAGCTGAAGTTAATGTTCGGACTATTCCGGAATTTGATAATCACGCCGTTGTCCAGGCATTGCAAACGATCATTGATCAAGAAAATGCCAAGGGTGCTAATATTACCTTAGATGTCACCATGAATTTAGCCCCTGTAGCTGGAGCTAAGGACTCCCGACTAGTGGATTTGGCAACGACCATAGGCCAAGATTACAGCACCCATCAAATTGATGCCACTGCCAAGTCCTATGGGACCGATGCATCGAAGTTTTTGATCGACAAAGCAGATGGTTTCCCGGTCATTATTTTTGGCCCCGGCAATGATACGGCCCACAAGGTGAACGAGTATATTGATAAACAGATGTATTTGGATTTTGTGGACCTCTATCAACGCTTGTTCAGTACGTATTTGAACGAAACCAAAGTGTCGGCGGACTCGAAAGTTAAAGTTCAGCCATAAAAAATAAGGTTTGCCGCAAATTTTGGGCAGACCTTATTTTTCATTACATCTAAGAAAAAAACTTATATTTGATATCGGAGGGATTATTGTGTCGTATGAAATTGATGAGCAGGCATTACTAAAAGACTTTGTAACCTATGCCAAGGTCAATACCCGCTCTGATGAAACTGCTCCAATGGATCGGGTGCCCACTACTCCCGGGCAAACCAAGTTGGCCCAATTACTGGCCAAACAACTGCAGGATTTAGGTGGGGTCGCAGAAATTAAACTGAATCCGGCTAATGGTTATTTAACGGCGCTACTGCCCAGTAATCTCACTGAGTCGGTGACCAGCATCGGCTTTATTGCTCACTTAGATACGGCTGACTATGCCGCTGACAATGTCCAACCCCAAATTCATCACGATTATGACGGCAGTGACATTCACTTTCAAAATGGGTTGGCGTTAACCGTCCAACAGTTTCCCAATTTGAAACATTACCTGGGTCAAACTCTAATTACCACCGATGGTACCACTTTATTGGGGGTTGATGATAAGACCGGAATTGCGGCCATTATTGCCGCGGTGCGCTACTTGTTGGCCCATCCGGAAGTCAAACATGGCCCCATCAAAATTGCCTTTGGGCCAGATGAAGAAATTGGTCGGGGTGCCGACCGTTTTGACGTGGCCGATTTTGCCAGTGAATTTGCCTATACCTTGGATAACGGTTTGGTGGGGGAAATTGAGTACGAGACTTTTAATGCCGCTCAGGCGGTGATCGACATCCAGGGCACGAGTGTCCATCCGGGGAATGCCAAGGGGCAGCTGGTCAATGCCATTAGCATTGGCGAAGCCATTGACCGAGCTGTTCCCCAAAATCAGCGGGCTGAAGATGTGAGCGATTATGAAGGCTTTTATCTATTATTAAGCTTTAAAGGCAATATTGATCATGCCCAACTGACTTACATTGTCCGGGACTTTGATCATGCTAACTTTTTAAAACGCAAGCAACGGTTAACTGATATCGTGGCAAATTTAAATCAAACCTACGCCGAACCCAGAATCACCATGACCATGACCGACCAATATTACAACATGGCCGACATTATTAAAAAAGATCCTTATCCCATTGACTTGGCCAAGACGGCGCTGCGTCAGTTAGGGATTGAGCCCTTTATTCGACCGTTTAGGGGCGGGACTGATGGCTCTAAAATCACCTATCAAGGGATGCCCACACCCAACTTATTCAATGGTGGTGAAAATTTCCATGGACCCTATGAATTTGTGACCTTAGAGGCCATGGCTAAAGTAGCGGAAACGGTCATCGAAATCAGCAAGACCCACGCCTTGCAACGTCGAAAAGCATAAAAAAATGCCGATTTTAGAATAAATTTTCTAAAATCGGCATTTTTTGGTGTTGGCTATTCTTCGATCAAGGTGACGTCATAACCCTGACCCTTTAAAATCGTGGAGGCATTATAAGGCCCAATACCCGCCCGATAAGTAACGTAGACTGGCTTATCTTTGGGGATTTCCGCAATGCGCTCCCGTAATTGGGACAGCGGGATATTGGCTGTCGCTGGGATACTGCCGGCTTCTGGTCGATCAGATTCCCGGATATCTAAAAAATAAGCGGTATTTAAAGTATTGGCAGCAATGTCGCCAGCTTTAATCGTCGCTACTTGGCGGGTCAGCTGGTTGATGGCCACATAGCCAGCAATATTGATAACATCTCGGGTCGATGAATAAGGTGGGGAGTAAGGGACTTCGACGTCAGGTAAATCATAGACATTCAAGTGACCCCGGATAGCTGCAGAGATTTGAGAGATGCGTTTATCCACACCGGTTTCTCCCACCGCTTGGGCGCCGAGAATCTTACCTTCGGCATCAAAAAGTAATTTGAAAGAAACCCGGGAAGGACCGGGATAGAAATAGGCATGATCATAGGGTGTGATAAATACCTTCTTGTAATCAGTTATGCCGTTGGCTTGAAGCATGGCTTCGGTATAGCCGGTATAACTGACCGTTAAATCGAAGAATTTAGATACCCCCGCGCCAATGATACCTTGATATTCAAAAGGCGCATTTTTCATAATATCCGCTAACAGGTGACCCTGGCGGTTGGCCGGGCTGGATAACACACTAGGTGTTGGCAGGCCGGTGATATAGTTAATGGTTTCGATGGCATCCCCAATGGCATAAATATGGGGTTGATTGGTTTGGAAACGGCTATTCACCACAATATGCCCGGCGTCAGTGAGGGCGATTTTAGCCTTTGCCGCCAATTCGGTATTAGGCCGGACGCCCGTCCCAATGAAAATCATATCCGCCGCTAACCTGGTGCCATCGTCTAATAGGAGTTCATGTTTATCGTTATCTAAGCTGGCAACGGAATGACCGGTTAGAATTTCGATATTATGTTTGTGCAGCTCCTTGGTGACGATCTCAGCAATTTCGGCATCGTAAGGGGAGGCAATGGTGCTTGAGCGCTCGATAATCGTGACGGCTAGGCCCAGGGTATCAAAGCTTTCCGCCAATTCGATGCCAATGGCACCGCCGCCTAAAATAGCCACGTGTTTAGGATGGTTGTCGTCAATAAAGGCTTTGATAGCATCAGCATTATCAATGGTGCGCAGTACAAAGGCATTATCGGCTTCTGCTAAATTTTTGACTGGGGGTAAAGTAGGACTGGCACCAGTGGCTAACAGTAATTCATCATAAGACTCGGTATAGGTTTCGTTATTTAAGGTATCATGCACCGTTAACTGCCGTTTGTCAGGGTCGATATTGGTCACGTTGTTAAATAAACGGACATCGATGTTATTTTTTTCTTTTAAGATCTCCGGTGTCCGTTCAATCAAGGTCTCTCGGTCTGGGACGACCCCGCTTAAATAATAAGGCAGGGCACAACTGGCAACAGAAATGGCAGAATGACGCTCCAAAATAATGATTTCTGCATCTTCATCTAGACGGCGCAGACGGGTGGCAAAAGATGGCCCACCGGCAATACCGCCAACAATAACATATTTCATTTCAGTCCTCCTCACTTTGTTGTAACAGGATTAGTTGTTGATAAGTTCATCTTACCGGGATAAGCGCAAAGTGGCAAGCAATAACAGTTTGTCCTGTTGTTGCTTGCCACTTTCAATCGATCAGTTGTGAACTTAGATTAGATCTTTGTTATTTAATTTCGTCAATAAAACCCCTAGATCCGCCAAAATTTGCTGGGCAATAGGTTGGTGGAAGAAGTTTACCACAGTTGCCCCAGCGTAAGGGGGTAATTGGGCCAATAGCTTGGTGAGTAAATCCTGTTGACTTAACGGATTATTGGGCGAGCCCACGGGGTTAGCCACCCGGACGGTTAAGGTCTTGCCATTAGTTGTCAACACGGTCAAGGCAGTGGGTCGAGTGGTGGGATCGGGAATTTCCCGCATGGGATTGCGGCTAAATTTCGGCAAGTCTTGGCTGAATTCTGCAGGGACCGGCCGTTTGGCAAAAGCAGTCGTTGGTAATACGCCATAAGTTAAGGTTAGCCACACCACATATTCGATGGAGAATTTACCCTCCTGACCATCTTTTGGATGATCAAAACGCAAGGCATCACTGACACTGCTGGGAAAATTAATGGTGATTTGCGCACTATGGGCCATATCAATGCCTAGTTGATGCAACTTTTGGGCTGCTGCATAACCGGACATGGCTTCGGAACAAAACGGTTGGGTCTTAAACCAAATGCCAGGTTGTTGGATTTGGCCGGGGTTCAACCAGGTTTCATCTAAGTCTGTGGCTTTAAATGGCTGGTTCCCCAGTGCCGCGAACCAGCCCCGGTCCGTAATAAAGGGATCCGTGGCCGCATGCAGGCCGGCTTGCAGGCATAACCAAGCAGTCACGGCGTTTCGCGCTGCAAAGCCCGCGTTTAAAGGTTTGCCATCGGTGCCAACTTGAATTTCCAGCGCCGTGGCTTGGGTGGCCGCAATTGAAAGCAAGGTTTCAGTGGCTTCAATGGACTGTTTTTTATAAACTGCGATGGCTGCAGCAGCGGCAATAGTTCCAATGGCGCCCGTGGTGTGAATACCCTTTAAGGAAAGCCCAGGATTTAATAAATGCCCAAATTGGCCGGCTAGTTCGACCCCCATGACCTGGGCCCATAATAGATTTTCTAAGGACTCGGTCCCATCGCTGATGGCCAACAAAGCCGAGAAAATAACACCGCTGGGATGGCCCTGCAAGTTGGTATTGGTGTCATCAATATCTAAATAATGGGCGGCAAAGCCATTTAATAAGGCCAAATGATCCGAGCTTAAAGGCATTTGGTACCCTAAAGCTGGCAGGGCGAAGGTCGTTTTCGCAAAGGTTTGTTTAAGGCTAAGCACCGCAGCTTCATCCTGGGCGGCAATGACTGCGGCGAGATAATCGATTAAACACAGCTGGGCCGTTTGCAGCAGGGCTTGCTTTTCAGCTGGTGCAGGGACTTGAAATAGTAATTTAGCGAGATGTTTGGTATTGGTTTCAGGGGCAGGCATGGCAGTGTCACTTCCTAATTGAATGATAGACCCGATGTCACTTAACGTCATATTAAAGCATGCTAATGGTTAGATTATAGCATGATAAGAAGCGGTATTTTCAATAAATACTGTTGATTGCGAGAATTTTATCGCGTGACGTTGAAGTTGGTATCAGCTGAGGGAATAAAAAAAGTGCTGAAAAATTATCAGCACTAATATAAGGCATTATTTGAACAGCAATAAGAAAAATAAGGCAACTGAACTGATAACATCTAGGGCGTCAAAGAAGATATGGGCTATAATTGTGTACCAGATGTTGTTGGTGAAGTAATAAACCAAAGCGAGGATGGCCCCCATCAGCATATAAGGAATCATTGCGGTGACATTACCTTGAAAACCAGACCAGTGGATTAGGCCAAAAAATACCGCTGAAACCACAAACATAACCCAGGTGATAACACCTCGATTTTTAAATTGATAAAATAAAACATATCGGGCGATGATTTCTTCAACCACCGGTCCCATAATGCTGGTCAAGCTGGTAAGAATCCCTAAAGCCGCCAAGGGTAACGTAAAGGTTTCACTGCCACCGCCCATGGTTTGGCCACTGTTGGCGGCCCCCATTAATTGTCGAACTAGAGGTAAGGCTAACTGTAAAATCAGCATGACGCCAAATGAAATTAGCAGATTGCGCCAAATATGTTGCCGGTACTTGGGCCAATCTTTGGCTAAAAGCGATTTAAATAAATAGACCGCAACAACAAAGACTAGGACACTCATCCCCAGGGCCAGCAATGAGCCTACAACTTGCGATTGGATCTTACGGACGAAGGTCATCGCAATTACTTCAACCACCATAAGTAGAATGACGGCGAGTGATTTACCCCATTCGATCTTGATTTTATTTTGCATCATCTATATTCCTCCCACATTCAGTCAATAATTAAAGCCAACAATGAAGACCATAAAGCACAATATTTTTTTACAGATACTGCTATAAACGAATTTTAACATGGCAACCTAGCAACTTACCAGAAATAAGGACTGGTACCAGCGCTTTAGAATCGTGGCCCTCAGTCCCAAAAACCGATTGGGTTGAGTCTCAAGTAACTATCAACAAACAGGCAAAAAAAATGATGCCAATGGTACAGAAAAATTATAACTTTGATAATACATTGTCGTAAGATATATCGAACATTGTTGTAAGATGTATCGTACAATATTAGAAAAATGAAAATGGCTTTCTGCAGCAGCGCTGATAATAAGGCGATTGTAAGCTGTTTAAAAATCACAACATTAGATTTATCATGTGAATCTCATGATAGGCCAAAATCAAGGGCTTTTCAAGTTCACTTACTTTTTGTTATAATATTTGTCATAAGAAACATAGTATAATATATACTATTGGAGGGAGACAAACAAGTGAAAAAATTTTTGATCGGCGTTGGCGTGTTTATCCTAGTATTGTTGGCAGCTGGTGGTGTATTTGCCTACTTCTACACTCGCGGAACGCCTTATTATACCCAAGTCACCACCACGGGACGACAATTTGATGTGATTGATGACGATGGCGTCAAACGGGACATTGATTTTGCCTATAACCAAATGACCTACGACCAGGATGGCCATGGCAAAGAATTAGAATTCAATGCCAACAAATCTCGGCCTTTAAAAATGCAAGCTTATTTGAAGATATCGTATAATAAAGATCGGGATCGGGTTTTAAGTTGGGAACAGGTTTCAAAAGCTGATGTTCCCAAAGCAGCTTTATCAAAACTTGACAAATAATTTGATTGGAGGAAATCAGTGATGAACGAACACAAAATTTTACGGGGTTTAAGCTATATTTCAGTTATCTTTGCGCCAATTATTTTTCCATTGATCGTTTGGCTGGTTTCAGATGCGGGTTCGGCTACCCGGGATACCGCTAAACATGCCTTATGGCTGCATATTATTCCCACAATTTTAAGTATCGGTGTTTTCACGATCATTGGTGGCACCGGATTATTGACCGGTAGCAGCCTCATCACCACCGGGGTCTCTGGGGTCTTGATGATCATTTTAGCTATCGTGGATATTTTCTTGGTGATTTATAACTTGTATAGAGGGATTAAGTTGCTTGCTTCCTAAAACTAAAAAAGGCCACCTATTTCGCACTCGCGAATTAGGTGGCCTTTTTTCGGAAATTATACGAATATATCCATAATTAGTATCATAACTAGCCCTACAATTGAGAGCACAGTTGACATAAGCGTCCAGGTTAAGAACGTTTCCTTCATATCAAATCCGAAATACTCCTTGATGATCCAGAAACTTGCATCATTGACATGGGAGCAGATTGCACTTCCTGCACCAGTTGCCAGGGTGACTAATGCCAAATTTATACCTGGCGTACCTGCAAGCATTGGAATAACCAAGCCGGCGGTGGAAATTGCAGCAACTGTTGCTGAACCGAGGGCAATTCTTAAGATTGCAGCGATAATCCAGGCCAGAAGAATGGGGGAGATATTAACACCGGTAAATAAACTGGCTATGTATTTTCCGACACCACCATCAATTAATACTTGCTTAAATGCACCACCACCACCGATAATCAGTAACATCATGCCAATTGCGGCTGCTGCACTACCACAGGAATTTCCAATATGTTTTAGTGGAATTCTTTGTTTAATACCCATGGTGTAAACTGCTAGGAGTAACGAGATTAGCATAGCGACATCCGCATTACCTAGAAATTCAATAATTTGAAAGACCATACCCTTATGGAACCCTGTAAGTTCTTGAACCATGGATATGATTGTTGCAGACATAAGGATGATGACAGGAAACATTGCGGTCAGAATACTAATGCCAAAGCTTGGTGTTTCATCTAATGGACGTTCTTTAGCATCCCCTAAGGCAATTACATTACCATCCTTTTGAAAAGCACTCGGAATTATTTTCCGATCCAATTTCGTGAAGAAAATACCAGATATAATGACTGTTGGAATTGCAACAATGATCCCATAAATCAATACAACCCCAATGCTAGCCTGATAACTGGCAGCGATAACTGTTGGACCCGGATGTGGCGGTAGGAATGCATGGGTAACTAGCAAGGCTGCCAACATAGGAATCCCTAAATTAATTGGTTTAATGTGTAGTTCTTTAGCAATAGAGAAAATAATAGGTAGCAATAAGACCAGGCCAACTTCGAAGAACATTGCAATCCCCACAATGAAAGACGCAATAATGACAGCCCATTGAATTTTCTTTTCACCAAATTTATCAATTAAAGTCATTGCAATCCGCTGGGCACCCCCAGCATCGGCCAGCAGGCGACCTAACATTGCCCCAAGTCCAAAGATAATTGCGATGTGACCAAGTGTATCCCCCATCCCGGATTCGATTGTGCCAACTATATTTTTTAAGGGAATACCTAATCCTAAAGCGATGACGAAAGAAACGATCAGAAGAGCGACAAATGTATTAAGTTTAAAGTAGGAAATTAGAAATATAAGTAAAATGACACCAAGCAGAACCATAAATAAAGGCATAACATTATTCCTCCTTGATTTGACAAGTTAAATTTCATGAAATTAGTGCAAAAAAATAGAGTAATATCCAGATTCAATATTTGTTATGAACATTGATTCAAAATATTACTCCAACCGATTTACTTATTTACTCTCAACAGTTATATTTTCTGATTTATTTTTATCTAAGGCTTCTTTACCAGCATTAATTGTGGCAATGATCTTGTCGACATCATAGACACAACCTTTCCAAGTGCCACCACCAATAGATTCGAGGGCAGCCCAGAGCTTGGTATCATCTGGTAAATCCGGATCTGGGCCAACGCCAGGATGTAGTGGGCGATTTTCCAGGATTTCTGCACCTTCTTCGTAAGAAACCGGTTGATCTTTAGTGCCGATGAAGTTGATTTTCCCTTCTAAGTTAACCGTATCCACGATCAATTCCACAATATCGCCATCTTGAAGTTTACCGATAGGGCCTCCGGATAGTGCTTCAGGACCAATATGTCCGAAACAAGCGCCAGTAGAAACACCAGAAAAACGCGCATCGGTAATTAGGGCTACATGTTTACCGAAAGAAAGCTGCTTCAGAGCAGATGTTAATTGGTAGGTTTCTTCCATACCGGTTCCTTGAGGGCCACCACCCATGACGACCATGGTGTCGCCTTTGTTGATTGCGCCTTTATCTTTAAGTGCCTTAATGGCATTTTTTTCTGATGTAAATACTTTAACTGGGCCTATATGGCGATAAATACCATCATCGTCAATAACTGATTTGTCGATTGCAGTCGATTTTATAACTGAACCTTCGGGTGCAATATTACCAACTGGGAAAGTAATAGTTGAGGTTAAACCTCTTGCTTTAGCCTGTTTAGGATTCATGATAACTTCGTCTGGAGAAATACCGTCGATTTCTTCGAGGCGCTGACGACACAATTTTCGTCGATCAGAATTTTCCCACCAGTCTAGGTTTTCACCTAGAGTCTGTCCAGTAATAGTCATAACGTTTTCGTGAAGTAATCCAAGATCACGCAAATGAAGCATAACTTCTGGCACGCCACCAGCCAAAAATGCATATACTGTTGGATAATACACCGGGCCATTTGGTAAAACACTAACTAGTCTAGGCACTTCTTTATTAATGCGAGCCCAGTCTTGGACAGTTGGAATATGGCGATTAGCTGCATAGGCCACTGCAGGAATATGCAAAAGTAAGTTTGTAGATCCACCGAAGGCAGCATGGATCATCATGGCATTTTCAATTGCATCATCAGTAATAATATCTTTTGTCGTTAAGCCAGAATGAATCATATCCGTTGCCGCAATCGCAGAATCTTTAGCAATTTCTTCCCAAATTGGTTGACCAGAAGGCGCCAGGGCTGAGTGTGGCAGAGCAAGACCCATACCTTCAAAAACAACTTGCCCAGTTCCGGCTGTACCTAGGAATTGGCAGCCACCACCGGCAGAGGCACAAGCTTGACAACCTAGGCGAATGGCATCCTCGTAGGACAGTTCATTATTGGCAACACGTACACCAATTGTTTGTACTGTTCCGGCATCTTCACCAATCGTTGGCATTAAAGTTGCGCCACCGGGTACAAGTACTGTTGGTAAATCATGTATGCTCGCTAGTGCCATGACCATTGCTGGCAGACCCTTGTCACACGCAGCCACACCGATTACCGCCTTTCTCGTTGGTAAAGAGCGGATTAAGCGACGAAATACTGTGGCAGCATCATTTCTATAAGGTAAAGAGTCAAACATACCAGTGGTTCCCTGAGTCCGGCCATCACAAGGATCCGTTACATAAGCAGCATAAGGAACGCCACCCAGGGCCGTGATTTTGTCAGCGGCTGACTTAACTTGTAGACCTAATTCAAAGTGACCAGTATGTAGTCCTACAGCGATTGGATGGCCATCTTCGGCACGCATACCACCTAGCGTACTTAAAATCATGACATCATCACCAGCGAGCTTTGAAGCCTGCCAGCCCATACCGGCATTTAAAGTCATTCCAAAGACATCGCCGCTGGGCGCTTTGATTAGTTCATCACGAGTTAACGGAAGCTTGCCCGCTGGCCCTGCTGCATGAGTTTGAATTGTATCGTATAATTTTTTGTCTTCATTGCCAAAAATTGATGTGAGACTCATAATATTTTGTCCTTTCTATCATTACCGGCAGCTTAACTTAATTAACGGTTTCTTCTGCTAAAATATTTGACATATCGACGGTGTTAAGAATTTGTTTAATTTGATCTGTTTGAGCAGGAGTTGCTGGTGAAATTGGTGATTTACAGTAACCTTGAAGATCGATGCCTCGTAAAATCATGGCTTTTTTAATAATTGGAATGAAGCAAGGTGTGATGTCGTATAGGGACATCAATTGGTCAATAATGACTTGAATTTGATTGATTTCATCCCAATTTTTTGAGTTTGTAGCTTTAACTAGTTTGACAAATAACTCAGGATAAAGGTTGGATAAGGCGCCAATACCACCATTACCATCTGAAAGTACGTTTCTGGTGTAGTTCTCGTCAAAGCCAGAATAGATTTCGAAGTTAGGGTATTTCGGCGTAACTGCTCGAATTAATTTTCGAGTATGGGCCATATCTGAGACGGTGTCTTTGTAACCAACAATATTTGGGAAATCCTGAATTAATTTTAGCGTCAATTCTGGCGACAGATCATAACCGGTACGGGCTGGGAAATTATAAAGGTAAACGTTGCAATTGACACTTTGAGCAATTTTGCCGAAGTAATCGTACAAAATGTCCTCGGAAAGGCCGAAGTAGTATGGGCTCATCAAGATGATATCTTTCGCGCCTTTTTCGACGGCATATTGGGATAATTCAATACTTTCTTCAACAGTCATGCAACCAGTGCCATATAATGTTTTGACTCTACCGTGAATATGGGTAATGGACAAATCAATTAACTGCTTTTTTTCTTCATGAGTTAGGGCATAAAATTCGCCAGCACTTCCCATGATCAATAAACCATCAATACCAGCGTCTATCAAAAAGTCGTAGATATGTAGATTGCTCTGAGTGTCTAAGTTGCCATTCTCATCGAAGGCAGTAATTACGGGTGTTATAAATTTTGGGTTAGTCATGATCATTAGTCCTTTCATTGAGAAAAAGAGTAAAATTTGCTCATCCGTTAACAAATATGGATCTTAGTAAATGATGATATGTGAATACAGAGGGGTTAACTTATAGCTTTGCGGTATAAAGTTTCTGTATGGGCAACCATGTTTATTATCTGGTAACAAACATATCTTAGCATTTCTGTAAGCGCTGTCAATAGATGTTATTGGCTTTTTTGTATATTGAAGTAATTTCAATAACCGTTAACATTGTGATGTACGGCATAGACGATGATCTTCTGAAAATAAAATTTTTTTAATATGGGTTATTACTGAAACCATCGCTAGACTTATCACCATTTTTAGTTATAATGTTGCTTATAAGGAAACATTGTTTCGTTCGGAGGTGTAAATATTGGAACAGGAAAAAAAAGAATCCGTATACGGATCTGTTATGTTAAAGGCAAAAGATATTATGAACTTCATTACAGATTGTGATGTACCGCCCCGGTTGATTGACATCAGTCGAAATACTGCAATGAATAAAGGGACGGTACTCAAAATATTGCGAACGCTTGAACTATGCGGCTATGTACGTTGCCAAGGGCAAGAGAAGCGTTATTGTTTAGGCACTATTTTTTTGAAATACGCGCAGACATCCCTGTCAAATTTTGACATAAGTGAAGTTGCAGAACCGTTTATGGCAAAACTTAGGGATGAGACAGGCGAAACTGTCAATTTAGGCGTGCTGGAAAATAATATGGCACTGCTTTTACAAAAACTTGAAAGCCCCAGTAGCATTCAATTGATTTCTTCAATTGGCAAGGGTCTTAGACTTTATACTTCTGCGATGGGGAAGGCTATTTTATCTACTTTTTCTGATGATGAGTTAGCTAGTTATATTGAACAAACAACCTTAGAGAAAGTTGCACCAAACACAATTACTGATAAAGATCGGCTTCTCCAAGATATCAAACTTACCAAAGAACGTGGCTATGCATTAGAAGATCGTGAAAATCAGCCAGATGTGGTTTGTGTTGGATTCGCGCTGGTGAAAAATGATAAACTATTTGGCGCTTTAAGTATTAGTGCACCCAAATATAGAGTGAAACAGAAAGATTTAGAGATGTTTATTCAATATGGGATTGTTGCTCAAAAGGATATTATTAGTGCACTTTGATTTAAGTGCAGCTGATGTCTAAGTTTAATCATTATTTTGCGGGAACGGATGGTTATGGATCCTTTTAGGAAAGATGAGTGGTAATCGTGTTGCGACGTAGCTGTTAAAGCTGCGTTATTTTTGTGCAATGATGAAAGTGAGAAATTGTGATAGGAAAATTATCTCAGTTGAAAATAAACAAAAATGTGTGTGCTTTTATGATAGAATTAACGAAGATAAATTTATGTAGTCGAATTTAATTATGAAAAGGGGTTGCCTAGCATGGAGTATCCATTAACACAGACAACTAATCTTAAACCAGTTACAAAATGGGTTGGGGGGAAAAGACAATTACTACCGCAACTCAGCCAATTTATACCGAGTAATTATGAACGTTATTATGAACCTTTTGTCGGTGGAGGAGCTTTACTATTCTCGTTAGCGCCAGATAAAGTAACAATTAACGATATGAATGCCGAATTAATTCAAGTATATCAGGTCATTAAAGAGAATCCTGAGGAATTACTAAGGCTACTTGAGCATCACGCAAGCCATAATACCAAGGAGTATTATTTAGAAATAAGAAACTTGGATCGTGATGGGACTATTGATCAGATGAGTGCAGTTGAGCGTTCAGCAAGGATTTTGTATATGCTGCGGGTTGATTTTAATGGATTGTACCGTGTGAATAAAAAAGGCCAATTTAATGTGCCATATGGAAGAAATAAAAATCCAAAGATTGCAAATCGCGACAATATCATGGCGGTAAGTAATTACTTCAATAAGATTGATATTGAATTTTTAAATACAGACTTTGAGAATAGTGTCCAAACTGCCAATAAACGTGATTTTGTTTATTTTGATCCGCCCTATATTCCTTTGACATTAACCTCAGATTTCACCTCGTATACCGCCAATGGATTCACTTTAAAGGATCAAGAAAGACTAAGAAATTTATTCTTTGAGTTAGCTAAAAGTGGAACTTATGTGATGCTTAGCAATTCTGACACTCAACTGACACGTGAATTATATGCAGATGCAAATATACATGAAGCTTTAGCATCTAGATCTATTAATTCCAATGGCAAGAAAAGGGGGAAGATTGGGGAATTAATAATTACTAGTTATTAGTTTTTTATTTCTCATCCTAATTGTGGAGACTTAAAAATTGAAAGAAATATACAGTGACTTTAATGCCAGCTTAATAAAATCAGATGCATTTGATTACATGAAACATTTACAAGCCAATACCGTTGACTTAATTATTGCTGATCCACCTTATTTTTTGAGCAAGAATGGGTTTTCTAATAGCGGCGGTAAAATGGTGAGTGTTAATAAGGGAGATTGGGATAAGGGCTCAGAGGCGAATGCTTATAAGTTTTATGATCTGTTTTTAAGTGAGGCTTACCGCGTTTTAGATGTAAATGGCACCTTATGGGTTTTCGGAACGATGCACAATGTCTATTTGCTAGGATATTTATTACAAAGGAATGGATTTAAACTTTTGAATAATATTACATGGCAGAAGTCTAATCCGGTTCCTAACTTGAGTTGTAGGATGTTCACACATTCTACGGAAACAATACTTTGGGCAAAGAAACCAGAAGGCAAGCAATTTTTCAACTATGCATTAATGAAAGAGATCAATGCTAATAAACAGATGAAAGATGTTTGGACAACTTCTAGTATCAATCGATCGGAAAAAAGATTTGGCAATCATCCTACTCAAAAACCGTTAGCACTTATTAAACGAATTATTCAAGCCTCTGCAAAAAAGGATTATTTAATTCTTGATCCTTTCGTTGGATCAGGCACAACGGTGGTTGCTGGTAAAATATTAGGAATTAAAACGATTGGGATTGATAGTTCTTCAGAATATTTAGAAATTGCAAAACAGCGTGTGCAGGACTACCAAAACGAAAAAGTGGGTAAGATTAAATGAATTTTAATGAATATATGGCAGCAACGAATGATGAAAAATTTGATTATTTTATGAGAACTAGATTTCCAACCAATAGAACCCCCAGCTATTGGGTTAATTGGGGAAATGTTACTAAAAACCTTGCGCAATATGAACTTGAGTTAAATACACTGAACTACTTGATTGGCAAACCAAATATTATTGAGGAAGCAATGCATCTTTTCGAACAACAACCGAATCTCCTCACGGCGGTTCCAATTTTAATTGCTAGTCGAGAGCTAGACATAGATGTCTTAGCTTTTAAGGATGATATGGATATGTATGCTTATCACATCGATTTTAAAAATCCTGATGTAAATAAGCTGGATGAATATATTCAGTTTATGCTTGAGTCTGGCTTACTTGAATTCTTAAGAAGTGGCATCAAGCGTTCATTGGTAGACTATGTTTATGGGGTTCAAGCAGGCTTGGACAGCAATGGCAGAAAAAATCGTAGTGGAACTGAAAATGAAATAATTCTTGAGAACAATTTGAAAATTCTGGAAAAGAGACACCCAAATTGCCATTACAAAACTCAGGCTACGGCGAAGTTCATTAAGAATAAATGGGATATTACAGTCCCCGAAGTTCTTAAGCCAGGGAAGAGTGGCGGACGTCGATATGATGGGGCTGTTTATAATGAATTCACAAAAAAAGTTACTGTAATAGAAACCAATTTTTATGGCGGCGGAGGTTCCAAGCTCAAGGCGGTTTCTGGGGAATTTAGTAGTATTTATGAAACAAGTCTTAAAGATGCCAACCAGGTTGGTTTTGCTTGGATAAGTGATGGTCCTGGTTGGGATACTGCCAAGAATCCATTACGCGAGGCGTTTGATGTAATACCGACAATTTTTAATCTTCAGATGGTTAAAGATAACTTCTTAGAAGAATATGTTTCAAGGTAGAGAATAAAATACTTAATAATATCGGTTAGTTTTTAGTGCTTACTTTGAAGTGAGGAACCATAAACCTTTTTGTTCTATAAATATTTCAGATTTCAATTCTTTACCAATCATCATTTCAATTTCTTCAAGGTTGTCAGTGTTTGCAATGGTTCTTGTGAAATTTATGATCTCTTCAAATTTCACACCTGTGTTTCGCTGCTGCAAGAAGGTTATGATGAGGTCTTGCCAGGAGACTCTTTTTAACTTTTTCATCTCGAGATTAGTATTATGAACATATTTCAGCGGGATATTCCACAACTCTTTTTTTTGAAAAACTAGCAAATGTTCATGCAGTATTCGGGTATAATCTGAGTTCTTATTGTAAGCGTGGTTTTCCATTTTGGTATTATGTTGGATCTTGATAAAATGATCTTTTAAATTGCCAAACCAGGCCATGTCTTTGATGGGAGAATAATATTTGCCCTTTCGCCGAATGTCACCAATTAAAATGGCGTGGTAACCATTATTCAATAAATTTAGATATATTTTTTCGTTGATGCAATCCAACTTGTTAATAAATTCAAGGTAGGGCATTTTGTTACTTAGGTCATTCGCTTGAAATTCGCCTTTACGTAGTTGATTGTATTTAATAATATCCCAGTAAGGTGGGTGGCTAAACGTTAGATCGCTGGGTGCCGGCAGCTTGTCCGTTAACGCGTCCCAGCCTGTTGATAAATCAAGATGTAGCGTATTTTCTAATTTCAGATCTTGGCACACATCTTGGCCGGTTCCGCCTCCTGAGAATACTTCAATAAATTGTTTTGGTGGCGAAGTTGGAAAATAGTTTGAGATAAGATCTCTAATAACATAACCAGAAACATTTCCACGGAAATTTTTGTCACCCCAAGGTCCTCTATCCGGATAGCTCATGATAGTAGATCTAAGATGTTTATTTTCTCCCTCAAAAACATGAGGGGTATATTTGTCTGACATAATTAAATTCCTCCAGCACTTTTATTTTACATTTCGCAAAATCTGTAAATACTTACGGCAGTAAAAAATTTGATCAGTGCTATAAAAAAACTGAAGGCCCCCAGACAGTTACATTGTCCAGGGACCTTCAGTTTTTTGACGTACTGCTTAATTAGTAAACGGGAATATTAAACGGGATAATAATCCCCAGCAGCAGCGGCGATCCATTGATTGTCGGTGCCAATTTTGACGAATTGTTGACCGTTGATATAGGCCACGGCAAAGACTTGATAGCGCCCGCTATCAGGAATAGAACCCGTGACATTGCCATTTAGGTCATAAAGCGGGGTACCGCCAGTGGTGTCAAAGACCCCACCTTGCGGGGCAGACTGATTTAGATCAGCAGCCTTGACCCATTGGTTTTTGCCTAATTCATAGGCAATAGCAACCCCATTGCTGTCTTTAGCAACTCTGGCAGCATGCCATTCATTTACCCAAGTGCTCAGGCGCGCACCGGAAGCCGTTGTTACCGTTGGATCCGTGTAAATAACGGCAGGCTTGTAATAAGAATAAAGATTGGTCTGATTCAGGAGTGAGATAGTCACATTGCCAGTTACGGTAGGATTTGAGCCATCAGAAGCGGTGGTGGTCAGGTCAGCGGCTTTGACCCATTGATTCGTACCCAATTCATAGGCTAAGATTTGCCCATTTTTATCCGTGGCATAGCGGGTGGCGTTCCAGCTATTGTAACTGGTACTCAGCCGAGTGCCAGTATCCGTGGTCGTGGTGGGGTCGCTATAAACAATAGCGGCCTTATTATTGGAATAAACTTTGGTCCCCGCCGGTAAAATATTGAAGGTGATGTCGGCGTTTTGATTGGTATCAACTTCTGGTGTGGTCACATCGTTGGCGTTGAGATACTGATTTTGATCAATTTTATAAGCGACGATTTGATTACTGGCATCCCGGACCAAGCCAATGACTTTTTGATTGGTTAAAATTTTGGCATTGATGGGCTGGGTGGTCTGCATGTCGCTATAGATCAAAGCACCGCCACTAGCCTTAGGAATCACCACCGCCAAGTTAGCCGGGACATTGCTGTCTTCGTGTAAACTGCTTACCGGTGTGGCTGAACCAGTGCGCATCTCCTCAGCAGCTACGCTATAACGGGTGTTATTACTGATGCCGGTATAACTGACGATTGTCCCAGTGGCATCCAACGTGAAGCCATCCACCGCTAGTTGTACACCAGCGCCAGGATGAATATTGCCAGTCTCTGAGGTCCAGGTGGAATTGCTGTCTAAGCTAAATAATGGCAGGGCATAGGAGAGAGATAGTGAAGTGTTGCCAATTTCACTGCTTAACCCCGCATATTTAGCCCAGTGATCGTAAGGCTCATTCAACCAGCCAAAAGTGGTGTAGCGCACCGCAAAAATCTGGCCATTCACAATGTTAATATACTTGATTTGAATGATTTGCTCGGCCGTTAAATTGGATTCAAAATTGCTGGCATTAGGATCCTTATAAATCGCCGTGCCCGAAGGTAGGGTGACGGTAATAGGATTGATATTATATTGCCCATTTAATTGCTGATTCGTGGTCGCTGCTTGCACCACAGCCGGTTCGGTGGAAAATGCCGAATTCACAGCGGTGGTTGCCGGTGCGGCAATGCTCAGGGCCAATAGGGTCAGTGATAGAATTTTAATTTGATTGAAATGTTTCAAGACGATTGCCTCCCTGCAATGGCTTTGTTAAAAGTCTTACCAACTCTTACCATTGATTTTAATGGTAGTACTGGTATTACTTGGCGTATAAGATTTAACGGTGACGTTGGCTTCATTGGCAAATTGATCACTATTCATAATAGTGGTTAACACATGCTTAGCGGCATTTTGCAAAGCTGCCAGTGTTTGTGGGGAATTGTTAGCAGCGGGTTCCAAAAGGATTTGCGAACCCCCAGGCATAATTAAATCATTGCCAGCGTAGACAGAGTTTTGTGGGGTAGACATGGTTTGAATATTATCCCAGTCAGACATCACACTGCCTTGATAACCCCATTCTCCCCGTAAAACATCGGTTAAGAGGTCATAGCTACTGGAAACATACTGCCCATTGACCTTGTTATAAGAAGACATGACAAATTGTGGTTGGGAGCCTTTAATGGCAATTTCAAAGCCCCGTAAATAAATTTGTCGGAGGGCTTGTTCACCGATATTGGCGTTCATCCCCATCCGGTTCGTTTCTTGACTGTTGGCGGCAAAGTGTTTCACGGCCACTCCGATCCCTGGGGTAGTTTGGACACCGCGGGTTTCCGCAGTGGCCATTAACCCAGATACCAGGGGATCTTCAGAGAAGTATTCAAAGTTTCGACCGTTTAAAGGATCACGATGGATATTCATCCCCGGCGTCAACCAGGTGGTGATACCAAAATCCTTCATTTCTTTGGCCGTGCCTTGGCCCATGCTGTAGATATCATTCACATCCCAAGTCTGGGCGACTAAAGTCCCGATTGGCCAAGCAGTGGCATTGTTGTAATAATCAACCCCGTTCACCGTGGATTTCTTCGGCAGGCGTAACCCGGCAGGGCCATCGGAGCTGACGATAATTGGTACATTTTTATTGAGCAGGCGATCAGTTGTCTGCCCAGCAGCTCCGGGAACTTTGGTGGCCGCACCGCCAATGACCCCTAGGCCGATTTGATTCACGAAGGCTTCCAGACCAGCTTGGGTGGCAAAGTCCACATTGCCTTCTACGACGCGGGCCAATTCAGTGGTGGTTAAACCGGCGACGAATTGATTCATGCTGATTTTCTTGTCATAGACATCTTTTAAAGTGGCGTTATTGCTGGGATCCACCACCTCAATTTTTTGATTTGGTGCCTTGGCCCGTAAGTCTGTGGCAGTTTGGGCATTGTTCACATAAAGGGGCGTACTTTCACCGCTGTAGGTGCTGGCATGATTGTTCAAGTCTTGTAAGCTGCTGGCGTCCACAGTAAATTGTGGAGCGGTACTCAATTGAGCGGCTTGATTGTCCGGGGTAAACATATTGTCGCTACCTTTGAGAGTTGTCGGGTCAACAGTCGGCGCAGCTTCGTTGGCTAATTGATTGGTAATGACCGTTTTATCTAAATTTAAGACCCCAGCCACCGCGGTATTTCTAGAGGAATCTCCCACCCGCAGGATGTAGTCGCCGGCTTGCAATTTATAAGCCGCACTGGCCACGTCATAAGCAGCCAGGTTCTTCAAAGAAAATTCGATTTTAACATTTTGTGACGCACCCGGTGCCAGTTGGCCGGTCTTGGCAAAGCCTGCTAAATCTTGAAAGGCCGTGGGGATAGCCCCCTTTGGACTGGAAAGGTAAACTTGGACCGTTTGGCGGCCGGCGGTTTTACCAGTATTGGTCACGTTGACATTCATGCTGACAATATCCTTGTCCACATTCACGCTGGTGGTATCCATGGCGAACTGGGTGTAAGTCAACCCAAAGCCAAAGGGATAGCGGGGGGTGACGTTATAGCTATCGAAGTAGCGGTAGCCCACATAGATACCCTCTGCGTAATCTTCGTTATTGGTATTGCCATCGTTGTTGGCAAAGGTGCTAGACGTTGGGTAGTCGCTATAACTTTTAGCCCAAGTATCCGTCAGATGGCCGGAAGGATTCACGGCACCACTTAGAATATTGGCCACCGCGGTCCCCACATTTTGGCCCCCTTGGGAAACTAAAACCACACTCTTAAGGTTCGGAGCTTGGGTGACGAAACTGGTATCAATGGGACCGCCCACATTCAATAGGACGACACTATTTTTATAGTGATTGGACATATTGATGATATTGTTCATTTCATTGCTGGTGAGTTGGTAATCCCCGGCTTTTGTGGTCCGATCGTACCCCTCCCCAGAGGATCTGGAAATAACATAGATACCTGTATCGGCACTATTTGTGAAGAAAGTCAGGTCATTGATCAACGGATCTTGATATTGGAAATTCCCAGAGAAAGGAATCAAACCCGCCGTGGCTTTATACCAAGCGGCCTGGTTATTGTAGTCGGCCTGTTGGGCACTTAAGTAGCTTGAGGTCACCACATTGTAGTTGGCGTTTTTAAGCCCCTCCAAAATACTGGTGACATGGGACACGTTCACATCCCCAGAACCGGAGCCACCCTTATAGGTACCGTAGGAACCGGAGCCAAAAAGGGCGATGCGGCTGTTTTTGGGAATGGGTAGGGATGGCGCGCCATTTTGCTGAGCATTGTTTTGCAACAGCACCATCCCATCGCTGGCGATTTTGGTGGACAGATTTTGATTATTGGTTTCAGTTGGAGTATAACCTGGCCCGGTGATCGCGGCAGACACTTTATGACTGGGCACCACTAATAAAAGGGCACTCAATCCAAGAATTCCCAGAATATTGAATATTTTCTTCATTAAAATTGACCTCCCCAGGCTTTAATGACTGGTATAATAGGCTACAATTTAATATCTCCCAAATCGTAGTCTCAGAATAATAAAAATTATGAATACAATTGAAAATATATATTACGTATTAGAACGAATTAACAAGGAAATAATTTAGCAAAGGGGCATCACCTCAACCTAGAAACCGATTACATTATATCCGTCAAACTTTCCCACGCGTTAGGCTTTTTTGACGAAATATATCACTAAATATTGGTCTATCATGATATTCAATACAGCAAAATCATATTAAATTGGTGCATGTAAGTCAAGAATAACGAATCGTAAAAATTTTGACTTGAAATGTAATTTTCATCATAGATTGTGTAAGAAAATGAAAATAATGATTCAAAAGCAAAGCCGTCGTTTTCGTCGTGACAAACTGCCGCTTTTGTCCAGCGACAATAATCCTTTAAACATAGGGGATTGATGAGTTTTCCTACTGTTTAATAGGCCATGAACATGATATGATTAAAAATAAACTGGCTTAATTTGTCATATTGGGGGCATTGAGATGGCAGATCAGTATCAATCTGAAGCACAATTGGAGGACCATTTAATAAAAAAGCTCCAAACGCTGGGCTATCAGTACATAACTATTCCAGATGAGACAGCGTTGCTGAATCATTTTCGCGATATTTTAAATCAACGCAATCAAGCACGTCTAAAGGGACGTAACTTAAGCGACCGCGAGTTTAAGGCTGTATTCAATGAATTGATTGGATCGAAAACCCACTATCAAGTGGCTCAACTTTTGCGGGGATCGGATACGCAACCCTATGGCAAGATCGTGATTCAACGGGATGACAATACCAGTCTTTATTTGGAGTTCTTTGATGGCGTCAAACCAGAGAACAATATTTTTGAAGTGACTCATCAAATGACGATCACCAGTGGTAAGCACGAGAATCGCTATGATGTGCTCATCCTATTAAACGGCTTGCCAGTGACGCAAATTGAATTGAAGCGTAAGGGGAAAGACTTTACTGAAGCTTTTCATCAAATTATTAGGTATCGGGATGAATCTGTGCCCTTTGCGAAACTATTGCGCACCATTCAACTCTATGTGATTTCAAATGGGAATGAGACCAGGTATTTTGCCAATGGGGATGGACCGCTAAATTCCAGCTTTTTATTTTACTGGACCGACGTCAACAACAACTGGCTCAATGATTTGGATGCATTTAGTGCCAGCTTTTTTGAACAGAGCCGATTTCATAGTCTCATCGCCGACTATTCAATTTTTGACAGCGTCAATAAACGCATGTTGATTATGCGGCCCTATCAGATTTTTGCCACTGAGGCGATTTTAAAGCAGGCTCAAGACCATCCTGGAGAAAATTCTTACGTCTGGCACACCACCGGATCTGGTAAAACAATCACTGCTTTTAAGACCAGTCAGTTATTGGCTCAAAAAACGGCCGTTGAAAAAGTCATCTTCTTAATTGACCGGGCTGATTTAGATGTGCAAACTGCTAAAAACTTTAACGCTTATTTACCAGAAACAACATCTGGAGAACCTGCCTTGGATATGACCACCAGTACTTATAACTTGGTACAGCAGTTGAAGCGTCAAGACAACCATCTAATAGTGACCACGATTCAAAAATTAAATCAGGCAGTCAAAAGTGACCGTTATAAGGCCGATTTAACGGCTTATCACGACAAACCAATTGCCTTTATCGAAGATGAGGCCCATCGTAGCCAGTTCGGCGAAATGCGCCGCAACGTGAATCGTTGGTTCCAAAACGCCCAGCACTTTGGCTTTACCGGGACACCTATTTTTACCGAAAACAAAGGTGCTAAGGACCGGACAACAGCGGATTTATATGGGAAATGTTTGCATAAATATCTCATTAAGGATGCCATTAGAGACCATAACGTCTTAGGGTTCGCCGTTCAGTATATGAACACCATTAAAAAGGGTGACGAACGGGGGACCGATCGACTGGTCAAGGGGATTGATACCCAAGCTGCCTTTGAAAGCGAAGACCGCCTGCACCGCATCGTTAGCCATATTCTGGAAAAGCACGAGCAAATTTCTAAGCAGCGCCACTATAACGCCATTTTCACAGTGCCTAGTACCCGAATAGCGTTGAAATATTATGAGCTGTTTAAGGTGTTGATGGGCGATCGAAATTTAAATGTCACCACCATCTTTACCTGGGTGGCCAATGAAGAGGACAACGAAGCTTATCAAGATAAAAACAAAGGCGACCAGACTTCCCGTCATGGGTTGGACACAGTTATTGAGGACTATAACGCCAAGTATCATACGTCATTTTCTACCGATCATTTCCAAGATTACTTCGGGGATGTGTCAAAACGTATGAAAGCTCATAACGATCAAACCCCAGAGGATAATATCGACATTTTAATCGTCGTCAATATGTTCCTAACCGGCTTTGATTCACCAAGACTGTCCACGCTTTATGTGGACAAAAATTTGGAGTGGCATGGGTTGATTCAAGCTTATTCTCGGACCAATCGGGTGGAGAAAAAAGAGAAACCCTTTGGCAATATTGTGGTTTATCGCAATTTGAAGCAGGCTACAGATCAAGCCGTGGCCCTATTTTCAGATGACGATCCAGCGGTTATTTTTGCGCCGGATTACGATACTTTAAAAGGTAAGTTAGATGGTGCGATTGCGGCACTGCAAGAAACTGCCCCAAACTTGGCTAGTATTGACCAATTGTACAGCCAAGGCGATAAAGCTTTAGAAAAATTTGTCTTAGATTTCCGCGATGTTTTGCGGCTATATAACCAAATTCGGGTATACGACGAGTTTCAATGGGCCGACTTTGCCCCGGCATTTAATGCCCAGAAAATGGAGGACTATCGGGGAAAATATTATGAAGCTTACCGCCATATCTCAAAGAATGATGGTGGTGATAAGGATTCCATCCTTGAAAATATCGATTTTGAAATTGAACTACTGCAAACCGACAAGATCGATGTGACCTATATTTTGAATTTGATCAACACCATTGACTTGAGTACACCTACTGGTCGAGAAGAAGATTCCAACAAAATCAAACGGTTATTGCATAACGCTGATAATGATGATTTGAAATCAAAAGCCGCGTTACTGGAACGTTTCTTGGATCAGGTTATTCCAAAATTACAGCCAAGAGCAGATGTCTCGGCAGAATTGAATAATTTTTTAGACTATAGCCAAAAGGTAGCTATGGCTGACTTTGCCAAAAAGCATGATATCCCGGTGGAGTTTGTCGCAGAACAATTAACAGACTTTAATTTTTACGGCCACTTAAATGGTCATGAAATTATGAGCCAGTTAGGTAAAAGCGGCCTTAAGTTCGGCGAACGTCGCAAGGTCAAACAACAATTAGACACATTTATTACGGAAGCCGTTCAGGCCTATACATTGACCAATTAGAGGAGAATATAATTTATGGCAGCAACGCACGTGACACAAGCACAACAACAAGCAGAATTACAAAAACGACTCTGGGCAATTGCCAATGACCTTCGGGGCAATATGGATGCCAGTGAGTTTCGAAACTATATATTAGGTTTAATTTTCTACAGATTCTTATCCGATCGGGTCAGCGAAGTTGCTGAATCGCTATTGGTAAATGATGATATTTCCTTTGCAGAAGCATATAAAGATCCCGACTTTAAAAACGATTTACGGGCAGAAATCATTCAAGAATTGGGTTATTTTTTACAACCTGATGCGTTATTTTCTACCATGGTGCAAAATATTCAAGCCGGTGAATTTGATATTGAGCAACTACAAAACGCCATCAATGAAATTCAAGATTCCACGGTAAACCAGACCTCCCAGCAAGATTTTCAAGGTTTGTTTGAAGACTTGGATTTAAGTTCGTCCCGACTAGGTAATACTGTCGCACAGCGGAGTGATTTGATTGCCAAAGTAATTTTGAATTTGTCGGATATCAGCTTCAAAGAAAAAGACATCAAAATCGATGTCTTAGGGGATGCTTATGAATATTTAATCGGTCAATTTGCCGCAACTGCCGGGAAAAAGGCTGGTGAATTCTACACGCCGCAACAAGTATCCAAACTCTTGGCTAGACTAGTCACATTGACCAACAAAGAACTTAAAGCCGTTTATGATCCGGCCATGGGTTCTGGTTCATTGCTGCTCAGATTGGGTGATTATGCCAAAATCGGGAAATATTATGGTCAGGAAATTAATGGTACCACTTATAACTTGGCTCGGATGAATCTATTGATGCATGGGGTCAACTATACGCGCTTTGAACTTTTCCAAGGGGATACCCTAGAGGACGATAAAGTTGGAGATATGCAATTCGATGCTGTTGTAGCTAACCCCCCATACTCTGCAAAATGGAGTCCAGATGGTAAACTGGATGATGAACGGTTTAGAGAATATGGCAAAACAGCGCCTAAGTCTAAAGCAGATTTTGCCTTTGTGGAGCATATGCTGTATCACTTGAATGATCAAGGAACCATGGCGGTGGTTTTGCCCCATGGTGTTTTGTTCCGCGGTGCGGCGGAGGGAACTATTCGCCAGCATATCATTGAAAAGAAAAATGCTTTGGATGCAGTAATTGGTCTACCTGCTAATTTATTCTACGGCACCAGTATTCCAACTGCAGTACTAGTATTCAAGAAAAATCGTACCACAGATGATATTCTCTTTATTGATGCCTCTAATGATTTTGAGAAGGCTAAAAATCAAAATAGTTTGACCGATGCCAACGTCGACAAAATTGTTTCGGCTTATCAAGAACGCAAAGATATGGATAAATATGCACATGTGGCTAGTCGTAAGGAGATTGAGGAAAATAACTTCAATTTAAATATTCCGCGCTATGTGGATACGTTTGAACCGGAAGAACCAATTGATTTAGACGCTGTCTTCAAAGAATTAGCGGAAGTTGATGAACAAATTGATAAATCTTGGGCTGAATTTAATGAAATGCGGAAACAGCTAGTTTGGACTGATAAAGCGGATAAAGGTGACTCAAATGATAAATAAAGACGAGTCACAACGCAAAGTTCCAAAATTGCGGTTTAAAGGGTTTCATGATGATTGGGAACAGCGGAAGCTAGGGGGACTCCTCGAGCAACATGACCAGGTGGTAATTGGAGAACAATTTCCAATCGCAACATCATCAAGGAAAGGACTTTTCCTTCAGTCAGAATATTTCGATGGGAAGCGTGCTGGCGACAACGAGAAAATGGCATTCCATGTTGTTCCCGACGGCTACGTCACTTATAGATTAATGTCAGATGATTCGATATTTCATTTCAACCAGAACCTAACTGGATCACCAATTCTAGTGAGTAAAGAGTACCCGGTTTTTACAGCAAAATCAGGAACAAACATCAAATTTATTGTGTATAACCTCAACCATTCTGATTCCTTCGCTAAGTTTTCTCACATTCAGAAAAAGGGTGGGACGCGTGTACGTCTTTACTTCAAAATACTCAACACTTATCAAATATCCATCCCCAAAATAGAAGAACAAAATCAAATTGCATCTTTTTTTGCAAAGCTTGACAAAAAAATGGCTCTTCATCAGCGTAAGCTCGAACTACTTAAGAAGCTTAAACAGGGGTATTTGCAAAAACTATTCCCGCAAGATGGGCAAAAAATACCACAATTGAGATTCCCTCAATTTAGTGGTGCCTGGGAACAGCGGAAGTTAGATCATGAACTAGTTCTATTAAAGGATGGGACGCACGGAACGCATCTCGATGTAAAAAGAGGACCATATCTGTTAAGTGCAAAAAATATTAAAAATGGAGAAGTAACTATTTCTTCAAACGATCGTAAAATATCCAAGGCTGAATTTGAATCAATTCATAAATCTTTCAAGTTGCAGGAAGGAGACGTTCTTTTAACGATTGTCGGTTCCATTGGTCAATCTGCAGTTCTGCATAATCCTGATAATATAACGTTTCAGCGTAGTGTTGCATATTTGAGACCAAAAAAAATGAGTGCTGATTTTTTACGCACAATCATTACTTCGCAAAGCTTCCAACACGAATTGTTAACGAGGCAAGTAGTATCTGCTCAACCGGGGATTTATTTGGGGGACTTAGCAAAAGTTCCTATTATTATCCCTACAAGTTTGGTAGAAATGAATAACCTAAGTTCCCTCCTCAAACAATTGGATGAGGCTATTGCACTTCAACAACATAGAGTTGAATTACTCAACAAATTTAAACATGGATATTTACAAAAATTATTCATTTAAATGTTTTTGAAATAATGGACTCTCTTAGATAATTAGTATCGGTAGCTTTCTACCAAATACAATTATCGAGGAGGGCTTTTATCATGCCTAGATCTAAATCAACACAATTATTTTATCAATATTTTGAAGAATGGATTGAGCTTTATAAGGTTAATGCAATCCGGCCGGTAACATTGGACAAGTATTACATGACACTGAAATGGGTCACTAAACTTGCCCCTGATTTGCGCATCCAGGATATCACGCGTCGCACCTACCAGCAGCTCATCAATGATTACGCACTGGAACACGAGAAACAAACGACCAAAGATTTTCATCATCAGGTCAAAAGTGCAATTATGGATGCTGTGGATGAGGGACTGATTAAACAGAACCCAACACGGAAAATTGTCATCAAAGGTAAACAACCTCGGGAGAAAAAGCAGAAGTTTCTAAACCAATTCGAAGTCCAGCAATTACTGCACCAATTGAACCTCGATTCGACTATTAATTGGGATTGGTACATTTTATTAGTTGTTAAGACCGGATTGCGTTTTGCCGAAGCCCTTGCGTTAACACCAGCAGACTTTGATTTCAACAAGCAGACTGTAAGTGTGGATAAAACCTGGAATTACCGAAACACAAAAGGTGGTTTTCAACCAACAAAAAATATAACCTCTATTCGTAAGGTGCAAATTGACTGGCAACTTGCAATGCAATTTTCACAAATGATCAAGGATTTACCGGATAGTCAACCAATTTTTGTAAAAAAACGTGTTTTTAATTCCACCATTAATCAACGATTAAAAGTGTTGTGTGAAAAAGCAGGGATTCCAGTTATTTCCGTTCATGGCTTGCGCCACACACATGCCTCACTTTTATTATTTGCAGGCGTATCAATAGCAAGCGTGGCAAAACGGTTGGGCCATTCAAGCATGACAACGACCCAAGAAACATATTTGCACATCATTCAAGAGTTAGAAGCTCAAGATGGTGAAAAAATTATGCGGCAAATGGCTCAGCTAATGTAAGGCAAAATATTATCAATAAATTAATAAAAGTCAAATTTAGTGAAAATAGCTAAAATTTGGCTTTTTATAATTTATTAAATAAATAAGTTCTGTAAATAGGCTCGTTTTAGTACCTCTAGATTTTCTATCTGTTCTTCCTCAAAAACGATATGTTGATTAAGAACAATCATAAATTGAGCAATTTTTATTTGCTCCTTTTCTACTGGAATATAAACTTGAAGCACCTTGAGTTGCGGATACTTTAAATTCCATGTATCAGAAGTCAATCCTTGTGAACTTGCCTGAAATCGCTGAATCATTGATCTTGTTTTAAATAAAAAGCCAAAGTAGTCTACAAATATCTTTATCTTGGGCTTCAGAACAGTATATGCAGGGCTCACAATACCATTAACGGTTGCTACTCCACTGGCACCTTGCCACATACGCATAGAATTATAAGCAACGTCTCCCTCTAAAACCAATTTATAGTTGGTCTTATCCTTACTTGAATTATTTTTTCTATTTAAACTTGAAAACGGTATGATGCCATCGCTTATAGTGACTGAAAGAAGTCTACCTTTTGAAGAACGATCTTTACGTTCATCAAAGATGTCCCCTAACGTACATTTATTCAAATTTTCGTCAAATTGAGCGAATCTCAATTGCGGTACTTTTTGCCCATCTTGCGGGAATAGTTTTTGCAAATATCCCTGTTTAAGCTTTTTAAGCAACTCAAGCTTACGCTGATGAAGTGTGATAATCTTGTCTATCTTTGAGAAGACCGATGCAATACACTTTTGCTCAACAAGAGAAGGCAACTGAATTGGCATTGCAAAGAGCGTTTTAGCGTGGATACGTTTTGCTTTTCGAGAACCATTTGCAATCATACCCAGCTGGAGATAAAACGTCTTTCTCGACACATATAGTAGCAAAAACATTGTGTTGAGATCAGAATTGACATCAAAAGCAGGGGAGTCCAGTGTCGATTCATACCCATCCAATGATTTTGGCACTATTCCAAATGCTCCATGTAAGAAGTCAAGTTTTCCATAAATGAATTGTCCGGATCTTCTTCTGAAATACTGTGTTGCTGCACTACCCGAATATTCGTTTTCTTTTGGCACTACGCCTTTTCCCCAAAGCTTGACCGTTAATTTCTTAGCTACTAATCCATTAGTTCCGGGTAGGCGACTCTCGGTAAGAAAGTTTTTAAACTTCCGCTGTTCCCAATTGTTGAGAAATAAGTATTTTAAAGTAGTTGAGCATCAATTTTGAACTTTGTGGCATTTTTAAATAAGGAATCATTAATTGATAAATTTCCGGACATTGCCTTTAGTTTTCTGATTTTACAAATGGGTAAAGTGCGACCATGATATAATCTACAATGGTTTGAAATTACATATTAGAGGACGGATATCCATGGCTTATTATGAGAAATTAAAAATCGGAAAATATGATTTACCTACTTGGGATGCATTAATTCCGTTGGTACTAACCGTTGGGCAACAAAATAAGGTTTGGAAACTTAAAGAATTTCGTGAGGCTGTTATAGTTGCCCTAGAGTTACCAAGTTCTTTGAAAAACAAGAAATATGCCGGTTCCAAGGCACATAATGAAACGGTAATTCAAGATAGAGTCAGCTGGGCATTTTCGATCTTAAGTATTGCTGGTTTACTTGTGCGTCCAAAGCGGGCTACTTTTAGTGTTACGAAGCTAGGTATGGAACTTCTAAATAAATATGGTTTGGCATTGGATGCGACAATTATTCAAAAACAGCCGATGTGCATTAACCATAAAAACGAACTAAAGGAACGTAATGAAAACAATAAACCAGCATTCGAATTGAACGATGGTGATTCTGGGGATCAAGATTTCATCGAATCAATTGACCGATGCAGTCAACAATATAATAATGAAGCGGCCACTAATCTTTTAGCCCGTATTCGTGAAGCACAACCGGCATTTTTTGAAAGTCTTGTCGTAGAGCTTCTTTCAAAGATGGGTTACAAGGGGCCTAATGGTAATGCCAGTGTGACACAATTAACGAATGATGGTGGTATTGATGGAATTATCAATCAGGACCCCCTGGGAACTAGTACTGTCTATATTCAGGCAAAACGTTATCAAGCGGATAACGTTGTCCAACGACCTGCGATTGATGCTTTTTATGGGACACTCTCACGGCGCCATGCTGACCGTGGTGTTTTTATTACAACGTCAAGTTTTTCAAGCGGTGCGAAAGAGACAGCCAAGGGTTTTTCAATTGTTCTAATTGATGGTATTCGCCTAACTGACTTAATGTTGCAATATCGGGTTGGTGTTGAAGTGAAACGTACTTTTACACTATTTCAAATCGATGAGGACTTTTTCGAAGAAAACTAGTCTCAAAGTAGTAAATTCGCTTTTACTAAGCGTTTCTTTGCCCCCATCCCCCCAATCGTCTATAATCAAGGTAGGGCTGGTGTATTTAATCACAATTGATTCAGGTAAATGTTGCTGGCGATTACAGTATTTGTCCTTGATTAGAAAGGAAGATGTCATATGGCTTATAAGAATATTTTGATTGCAACAGACGGTTCCGCCCAAGCACAAAAAGCCTTTGACCAGGCAGTTGATCTGGCAAAGACTTTTGATGCGAAGCTTTATATTGTTGAAGTCGTGGAGCCCTTGTATTATGATCGGTCCACTGAGGTATTACCCGCTGCCCGGGCCAATGCCAAGTCTGATTTGGAGAAGTTGGCCACAACAGCTAAAGGTAAAGGCCTCACGAATTTTGAGACCCGCCAAGAAGAGGGCAGTCCTCGAGAAATTATCGCTGAGAATCTACCCAAGGAATTGAACATCGATTTAATCGTAATCAGTGCCACTGGTCGTTCCAGAACCGAACGGCTATTGTTGGGGTCCGTCTCAGACTATGTTTCCCGGCGGGCGAAAACGCAAGTGTTGATTGTCCGTTAAAAAGACTGAGGTATTGCTTAATCCATGATGAACAGCTCATTTTTAAAATCCAGCTAAACTGTTTCAGCCCTGACGATTCGGTCAGAACTGAAGCAGTTTTTTAATTCATAGTCAAACCGCCATCCACTGTGATGTTTTGCCCGGTGAGGCCGCCAGCTTTTTCAGAGCCAACGAAGGCCACAACTTGGGCCACGTCATCGGGCGTGGTGACCTTTTGCAAGGGCGTACTTTGGGCAATCATTTGAAAGACTTCTGGGGTGGTGACGGCACTGGCCCGGGTGGTTTTTAAGAGGCCGCCGGACACCATATTGACGGTGATGCCATATTGACCAAACTCGGCCGCAAGATTGCGGGTCATCCCTAATAGAGCCGCTTTAGCCGTGGTGTATTCGTGATAAGGAACCACGGGATTTTGGAATAAATTGGTGCCAATATTGACAATACGGCCATACTTTTGAGCTCTTAGAATTGGATAGACGCTACTAATGACATTAAAAGCGCCCTTTAATGTGCCATCCAACTGGGCTTGATAATCAGCCCAGGTTAAATCTTCAAATTTCTTTTGAGCCACAGGATCAAACTTAAAGTCCACCAAGGCATTGTTTACCACGGTATCGATCCTGCCAAAGCGGTCTTTACCCTTAGCCACTAGTTGGGCCACCTGGGTTTTATCCCGCACATCAGCTTGCAAAGCCAAAGCCTGGTCGCTGCTAATCTTGGCAACAATTTCGTTAGCCGCGGTCTCATTTTGAAAATAATTCACAATAACGTTATATCCTTGATCCCCATAGGCTTGGGCGATTTTTGCCCCTAACCCTTCACTGGCACCGGTGATCAAAACAGTTCTATTCATAAAAATCATCCTTCCTTCATAAATATTTATTCAGATTTAAAAATAAACACACACTCATCATGATTAAATCATTTGGTCTTGGCAGAATCATCACACCCCAACCGTATACTAGGGTTCAAGTAATCAAGTTTGATTACGCGTAACCATTAACCAAAAATTAAAGGGGCGTTTCACGATGAATAAAAATAAAAGATCTAAATTTAAATCCATGGCGCTGAGTGCATCTGCCATCGTTGGCGTAGCTACCATTGGTCTAACTTCCCTCGGGGCTGCCAGCGCGGCTACCGCCACTGAACCAACCATTCAAACTGCCAATACAACTATTAAATCTAACAATCAAAGTTTAACAATCTATGCTGATCCCCAAGCCACCCAAAGTACCGGCAAACAATTAGCCACCAATATTTCCGACTGGCGGGTCACCCGCGAAGCCAAAGACACCAGTGGCAATGTGATTGCCTATGACCTGGGCAATGGCCAATGGGTGAAGGCCAGTGATTTGCAGCAAACCACAGGTAACAGCAGTGCAGGTAATGCCAGTACCAAGACCGCCAATGGCATCCTGATCAATTCCAACTATCAAAGTGTGCAAATTTATAGCAATGCCAAAGCTACTCAACCCAACGGCCGCCTAAGCACCCAATACAATCTCTGGCAGGTTTTTGAAATCGCCTATGACAACACCGGTACCCCAACGGCTTACCGCATTGGGGCCAACCAATGGGTGAAAGCCACCGATGTCACCGTGGCCACCAACTAATCCCGATAAATAAAGCTCCTGTACCCAGTCGATTGGGCAGGAGCTTATTCTTTTTATTCCCGCTGCTTGCGTCTGGCCCCAAAAGGTACTTGTAAAGCCAGCACGAAAACAACTAAAATCAAGCCAATTAATAACGTGGTACCGCCGAAGAAGTCAAAGCGCTGTAATTGATAATAGCCAAAGATGCCTAAGATCCAGAGGGCAAAATTGACATATTTGGGAATCGCGTGACTTTTGTGCCAGTAGTTGGCAAAAACGATGGCATATAATGGCGCGAACACGGAACCAATGAAGTATAAGAAATTAATATACACGTTCATGGACAACACCAGGGCCAACACCAAGCCCCCCACGGTCACAGCTACACCTAAGTAATTGTTGTGTTTGCCCTTAAAGACATTGTTGAAGCTCACCGCAGCGGAATAAGCATCTAAGTAAGTGGTGGTAACAGTGGAGAAAATAATGATTATCAAAGCTAAGATACCCAGGTTAGACTGGGCCAGCCAAGCGGTAAAGTCTTGATAACCAGTGACGATCACGGTGGTCAAACCAATGCTAAACATCAATAAACTGCCGAAGCAGTAACTGCCAGCACTGACTAGGGCCCACTTAAAGGGCTTGCCAGAGGTTTTAGAGTAATCGCCGATCAGCGGCAACCAGGATAAGGCCATGGTGACGTTCAATTCCACAGCGGCCCCAAAGCTCATACCTCCGGTAATAGCGGCATTACTATGGGCACTGCCGGTGAACATCATGGCTACCATGATCAAGACCCCGATGAATAAAATAATGACCATGGTATTGTTGAGCTTGAAAAACCAGGACCTATTCAGTAGGAGCCAGATGATGATGAAGGCCGCCACTAAAATCGCCATCAATGGGAAATTAGAGAATGAAAACCAACGTTTAGAGACACCGGTCATCGCTTGGGCGGCATAAATAATCATGACGGCGGTCCAGCCGATGAGTTGTAGGCCGTTGATCAACGAAAAGAGGTCCACACCCAATCTCCCAAAAGAATCATCCGTGGTTTCAATGGCCGTTTTCTTTTGAGCTGTGGCAATATAGCTGGCGGGCAGCAAGAAGACAAAACAGCCAATAAAATGGCCTAGGAAAATAGCTAACAGGCCCTTTTGTAGGCCCAGGGGTGCCAAGAGGGTCCCAGTGATGATTTCGGCGATGGAAATAGCTGCACCGATCCATAATAAGGACTGGTTCCAATATTTAGGTTTGGTCATCTTAAACGCCCCCATCTAGGGACTTTAAGCGGGCGACGGTATCTGGTAAATTCTCACTCAAAGTGAAAATAGTGATGCCAGAAATGCCCGCTGCCCCCGCGGCGATCACATCGGGGGCATTGGCCACGGTAATGCCCCCAATGGCCACGATGGGCCGGGTGCTCAATTGGGCGTAGTCATGGAGTTTAGCCAAGCCAATGGCCGCTCCGGCATCGGCTTTAGAAGTGGTGGGATAAACGGCCCCCACTCCTAAATAATCAATGCCGCTTAAGCTATTGGCATGTTCAATTTGGGCGGGGGTATTGCAGGAATAGCCCACCATTAATTTACCAGCGGTTTTGGCTAAAACAGACGAAATTCCCTCGTCTTTTTGACCCACATGGACCCCATCGGCCCCCACGGTCAAAGCCAAGTCGATATTGTCATCGATAAATAAAGGCACGTCGTACTGGCGGGTGAGTTGGCGACAAGCTTGGGCCAAAGCCACCAATTTTTGCGGATCAGCGATGGCTTCAGGCCCTTTTTCCCGGAGTTGGAAGGTGGTGATTCCAGCTTTTAAGGCTTTCTCTAAAAAGGGCAGGACTTGATGATCGGCTAAATCTTGAGAGCCGGCGATGCAGTAGGCTTGCAACATCTCTTTTTTAAAATTCATGGCGTCTCGCCTCCAGTGCCCAGTGATTTAACGGCCCATGACCATGACCCACGATGATGCCGTCAGCAATCGCGGCTTCCACGAAGTCTTTCCCAGTGCGAATGGCGTCAGCAATGTTAACCCCCTTGGCCAGTTCAGCGGTGATACAGGCTGATAAGGTGTCCCCGGTGCCGTGGGTGCGGATGGTGTCCACCCGTTTAGAAGTGAGCCAGAAAGATTCGCCATTTTCTAACAACACGAAGTCATTACTTTCTTGATCAGCACTTAAGTGGCCGCCTTTGATAATGACATTTTTGACCCCCAAGCCTTGCAGGGCAATGCCGGCTTGTTTCATGGCCGCTTCATCGTCGATGGTCAACCCAGTTAATTTTTCAGCTTCCGGTAAATTCGGAGTGGCTAACGTGGCCAGGGGTAACAGTTCATCCCGGACCACGGCCACGGCGTCTTCACTTAACAGTGGGGCACCACCTTTGGCCACCATCACAGGATCCACTGTTAGTGGTCCAAAATCATATTTTTTTAAATTCCGAACAACGGCGCGAACTCGGGTCACGTCAGCCAACATGCCGGTTTTACAAGCTTTGACGTCTAAATCAGCAGCCAAAGACTTGAATTGAGCATCGATGATATTTTCTGGTAGAGGCAAGGCATCTTGGACACCGATGGTATTTTGCGCGGTGATGGCCACCAGGACCGTGGCCCCAAAGACATGGCGTTCTTGAATCGTCTTCAAGTCTGCCTGCATCCCCGCACCGCCACCGCTATCGGAACCGGCGATGGATAAGGCTTGTGGATACTGCTTTAAATCAGACATTTATTATCACTCCTATTTCAAAATTTCGAGAATATCTTCTTTATCGACAATGGTCAATTTGTCCAATAACCGGGCCGCAAAAGTGCCACCTTCGTGGGAATGTAGCGGTTGGGCGGCGATTTCACCAGTACAAGCTAACACAGCACAACCCACCTGGGCCGCTTCGTAGTAATTGTCAGTAATGCCCACAAAAGCCCCAATGATACTGGATAACAAGTCCCCGGAACCCACGGTCAACGGCAGTAGTGGGGTTTGGTTGCCCACTTTGAAGAGTTGCTGACCATCTGTAATGTAATCGGTAATGCCACTTAAAGCCACCACATTGTGGTAACGGTTGGCACAAGCCTTGGCAACGGCCGCCGGATCAGCATCCCCAGTTCCAGCGTCAATACCTTTAGTGGCCCAATCCACTTGGGCCAAGGCCGCAATTTCACCCACATTACCCCGGATAACGGCAATTGGGAAATCCTGCAGTAATTTTTGGGCGATGTCTAACCGATAGGCCGTGGCCCCCACAGCAACCGGATCTAAGACGATGGGCTTATGATATTTCACGGCACTGGTACAAAGCTGCCAAACTAAGTCCGTTTCAAAATGGTTGATGGTCCCCAGGTTGATGACCACCGTATTGGTGATTTTAACCAAGTCATCGGCTTCGTCAACTTCCGACGTCATAATGGGGGAAGCTCCCAAGGCGTTCAAGCCGTTGGCCACAAAGTTGGGGGTGACATAGTTGGCGTAGTTGACCACCAATGGGACTTGGGCACGGAGCTGATTCAATAAATCTAATTGCATTTTTTGACACTCCTTTTTTGCACACAATAGAAGTGATTTCAACAAAAAAGCTGGGACGAAATGAAAGCTTTCGTCCCAGCTAAACTGATTGGACACTTTCCTTCGCGAGTCTAAACTCACAGGTTCAAAGGGATCGTGCTGTCAAAGCCCGTCTCAGTTCCTCTTAAGAACACCCCTAGTGTACATATATTTAATTAATTTCATCTTATCATGTGTCCCAAGTCGCCACAAGTAGCAGCTTTTGTTTTTTCACACAATCATTAGATTTATGTTAGAATTACTTACAATAAGTCAGAAGGAGCTGATAATGTGACAGAAACAGTTAAAATTGGTAAGACCGATATTTCCACCATCAAATTAGGGTTAGGGACTAATAAAGTAGGGGGCCATAACCTCTTTCCTGGGCTGTTAGATACAGATGGGGCCGCGGTGGTCAAAGCGGCTTTGGATCAAGGTATCACCTTATTAGATACCGCGTTTATGTATGGCTTAGGTCGTTCTGAAGAAATCATTGGCGAAGTTTTACAAAAATACCCTCGCCATGAGGTTTTGATCGCTACCAAAGCGGCGCAAGATCCCAATCATGACTTAAAAGCTAATAATGAGCCCCAGTTTTTGACCCAGGCCATTGATGCGGCTTTAAAGCGGTTAAAGACTGACTATATTGATATTTTCTATATTCATTTTCCTGATGACCACACTCCGAAGGATGAAGCCGTAGATGCTTTGGCCCGGGCTAAAAAAGCCGGGAAAATTCGAGCTGTGGGGGTATCTAACTTTTCCTTTGACCAAGTCCAAGAAGCTAATCGCGATGGGGCTTTAGATATTGTGGAAGATAATTACAGCTTAGTTCACCGCCAAGCAGAACATGATTTAATGCCGTACTTAAAGGCCAATCAAATTTCGTTTGTGCCTTATTTCCCACTGGCTTCAGGTTTGTTGACTGGGAAGTATACTGCCAGCGACGGGGATAAGTTTAAACAATTTACCCCGGCTCAATACCAGGAAATTTTAGCGGCATTAGCCCAAGTTAAAACGTTGGCAGCTAGTCAAACCGCGACGGTGGCCCAAGTGATTTTAGCTTGGTATATGGCCAACCCCGATATCAGCGTGGTGATTCCCGGCGCCCGGAAACCAGAACAAGTTAAAAGTAATGTGGGTGCCCTGGATGTGCGCTTAAGTGATGCTGAATATCAACAGATCGATAGTTTGTTTAATAGTTTTAAATAGTCTAAAAAAGAGCAGGCCCTTTGAAATGGAACGAACCATTTCAAGGGGCCTGCTTTGATTTCAAATCAATTATTTATGCACCCGAATCACATAACGGAAAGTGGGGCCATCTTGTTGCACCAACAAGACTTCGTGACCCCGCTTTTTAGCGTCCACGGGGATGCTATTGATGGATTGGGGACAATCACTGAGGACTTCAATGACTTCGCCGTCAGACATATCGTCATAAGCATCAATGGTGGACATGGCCGGGAAGGGACAGGGTTCTCCCTTTAAATCCAGCAGGTAATCAATATTATAAGCCGTTTTCATGGGCTAGGGCCTCCTTAGTAGGTTGGGAGTTTTTCTTAAAGAAATGCCGTTCATACCACATCACTAGTAACAATGATAGCAACAAAGCCCCATATGTAAAGGCTAAACCACCATAATTACCTAAAGAAGTTAACAAGTTGACTTTTGGAAAGGGCATGACGATTTTTGGCGCCAGGGCGTCCCAGCTGATGACCAGTAGCATGGCGCCAATGATATTGCCCACGCCCACTAACATGTAGTGGACTTGGCCCTCCATGGCCCGGTACATCCAACCAGTTTCGCAGCCCCCAGCAATCACGATGCCAATGCCAAAGACAAAGCCGCCGATTACCACGTTGGGACCAGCCCACATGATTTTAGCGGGAATCCCGGAATGGATAAAGAAGTAGGTGATGATGGTACTGACCAACATCCCCACGATAATGGCTTTGGTCATATTCGTCCGGCCGGCGGTCCACAGGTCGCGAAAAGCGGAGGTGAAACATACTTGGCCTTTTTCCAATAAGAAACCAAAGGCTAAGCCAAAAACCAATACCCAAGGCAACAGGGCCGCTTTGTTGGCCTCTACGAAGAACAAGCCCACGATAGCCACGCCGGCTAGGATCAACAAGACCCGATTACGACTGGTGTGATCCCCCTGGTGTAAATCTGCCAAGGTGTGGCTGTTCTTCCTCTGTAACTTGACCCGGGGTCTGAAGAAGGGCATTTTAATAATTTTAGTTCCAAAATAAGTGCCAATGACTGTGAAAATAGTAAAGATCCAGGCGTGTAATGAAAATTGGGGAATCCCGGTGAAGAAGGCGGCCAAATTACAGCCCATGGCCAACCTAGCCCCAAAGCCGGCTAAAATACCGCCACCAATAGCTTGGCCGATACGGATTTTAGACGTGGGCCAGCGCAATTTCACGTTATTGGAAATCAGCGCGGCCACAAAAGCCCCTAAGAACATGCCAATGATCATAATGCCATCCACGCGGTCTAAAACCGTCCCTTGGTAGTGGATCAGTTTCAAATACGAATAGTGGGAAGTATCAATGCCCACCAAGTTCATCAAGCTGGCGCCCCAGCGGGTGAATTCCCCGGTCACGGCCCAAAATGTTTGAGTCAAGCCGAAGTAAAAGGCGGATAATGCCCCTAGGATAGGAATAGCCAGCATGGGATTCCAAGCTTTTTTTAAACTAGCCATGGCCCCCACACCCCGTTAAGTTAAAAGTTATCAAATTTGATCATCTCCGTTGGCAGGTTTAGCCGGATCAGCAATGGTTTTTTCCCCATTATTGGTATCCGGATCAGTAGTGCGTTTTTCCGCATACTGATTGTTTTTGGCGATTTGCAGTAGTTGTCTAAAATCTTCAGGTCTTAAATTATCGGGTTGATTGCTAGCCATCTCTGGCACTCCTCTCGTTGTGGTTGGTAAGCTGTTGGCGATAGTCTTCAGATAGTTCATAGGGTTTACAGTGACAAACATTGATCAAAAAATTCTTTAAGTGGCGATCATCTTGGGCCATAAAGGCTTTGATTCGAGCCAAGTCTGTTTCAAAATGGGCAATGGTGTAATGGTCCCGGTCCCCTAAAGTGGCATAACAATTAGGCACAGTGCTCAATTTAGCCAATAGGGCACTTTCGATTTGGTTATAATCCGTGGCGGCCATTAAGAATTGCACCGGTCGATTTTCATGGACACAGGCCGCATAGATACCACTTAAAGGGCCTTGCCCGACAAAGGGAGATTGATCTTTAATGATGGTCACGTGGGGTTGATGTTTGAAAAGTTGGGACAGGGCTTTACAGTTGGCATTGTTGGCCGAGATAATGATCTGGCGCACATTGCTGGCCATGGCTTCGGCCACTTGAACCACTTGGGCGGGCTGTCCCGGCGCTTGAAACAAGGCTTTATCCGTGCCAAAACGCTTGGACTGGCCCCCGGCCAGGATCAAGCCCACATCTTTAGGAAAACTGGGGCCGGGGGAATTTTGGAAGGGTTGAACCAGATGCTTAAAATCTGGAGGTGTCGACATAGTAGTGCCTCTTTTCTAGAACAGATTTATTACTTAACCAGATAAGCTTTTTGATAATTGAAGCTGCCTTCTTGGGTATTTAAAGTCACACCCTTGAGTTTGGGATTTTGCAAGTAGGAAACCCGGGTGAAGAAGACGGGGCTGATACCGTAATCAGACAATAAGACCTTTTGCGCTGCTTGCTGATCGGACCAGCGCTTAGCAGCATCGGTTTGAGCATTGGCCTGATTCAATAGCGCGTCATATTTTGTGCTGCTGTAATGGCCCCAGTTGTTCCCAGAATCAGAAGTGAACAAACTCAATTGACTGCCTGCATCGGGGTAATCAGAGCCCCAGCTCACTAGATACATGCCAAAGTTGCCGGCGGTGGTGTTTTTCATGAAGACAGAGACGGGTTGAACTTTGATATTGGCTTTTAAACCGGGCAGGTATTTTTGAATCTGCCCTTGGATATATTGGGTGGCTAAACGTTCGTCTTCATTTTCAAAGGTCAACAGGTCAAATTCAGTGGTGCCCTTCAAATTTAATTCCGATTTAGCCTCCTCCCACAATCTAGTGGCTTTTTTAGTATCCGTTGCTGTTAAGTTCCCCGCTGCCGTGGCAAAATCGTTGCCTTGGGCATCGCTGAAGATCCCCTTAGGAATCAAGCCAGTGGCGGCAGTACTGCCGTCTTGCAGGGTATGTTTGGCCAGGGCTTGGCGATCTAAGACCAGAGCGATGGCTTGGCGAACTTTGGCATTTTTAAACAGCTCCTGGTTGAAGTTGTAGCCTAAGTACACACTGGAAGAACTGGCAGCGCTGTGGTAAGCGACATTATTTTGATAATTTTTGGTAATTTGACCGGTGATTGGGGTTTGGTCGACCTTCTTAGCTTCAAAAAGTTCGGCGCCAGTGGCGGCTTCTTTGATCAATTTGAACTTCAATTGTTGCATTTTAACCGTCTTTTGTTGCCAATAGGATTTGTTTTTCACCAAGGTCCAATCTTCACTGGTACCAGAGCCCCGGAAACCCGTCAAGCGGTAAGGCCCGTTATAAACGGCTTTGCTGGAAGTTGCCCCATAATTTTTGCCAATGTTGCTGGCGTAAGTATGGTTCACTGGGAAAAAGCTAATGGTGGTCAGCAGTTTGGTGAAATAAGTGGTGGGTTGGGCCAGTTGAATCTGTAACTGATATTTGGAAAGGGCTTTGACCCCTAGAGTAGTTGGATCTTGATGATCTTGAATGATGGCTTTGGCATTTTTAACACTTTGATATTGGGCCAGGTTTTGGGCCGCATTCTTTTGACTTACCCCCCGTTGCCAAGCGTAAACATAATCTTCCGCAGTGACGGGATCCCCATTGGACCATTTGGCGTCTTGCCGCAGGTCAATGGTATAGGTCAAACCATCAGGGCTAATGGTGGGCAGGGCTTTGGCCCCAGCCACCACGGGTTGATTATGTTGATCTAAGCGGTAAAGCCCCTCATAAACGTTTTGCAAAATTTGCGTGGAGGTGGCATCAATTACATTAGTGGGATCTAAAGAAGTGATCTCTTTGGTGGAGACGATGGTAGCCATTTGTTTAGCCGCCAATTGGGTCCCGGAATCCTTGGAGTTAGAGGTGCTGGTTTGGCCACAGGCGGCCAACAACAAAATCGCTGCAGTGCTGAACAACGCAAGAATAATCGCTTTATGTTGTTTCATAATGAGAACTCCCGATATAAGTATAGTGAACCGAATCACATGTAAATAATAACACATAACAAATATTTATGTCACCTAAAAAAACGTTTGCAAAGTCTCACAAAACATGTAAATTGTTAACTTATATAACATATAAAAATTATTTTTACCGTTAAAACAGCATTCGTGGCCTGAAAACACTAAAAATTTTTCATGTCAGCTTCACAAAGATAATTAGGCGTGATAAAATATCACACAATCATTACTTTGTAATTGATATATATCAAAAAAGCCGCACTGTCGTGACTGTCTAGAGGCTGGATCAGCTGTTATTGCTGATTCAGGCTCTTTTTTTAAATAACAGGCGCCATGAAGGGATGATTACATATGACACTTACAAAAATTGCTGTCGCTGCGGATATGCAGCGACGCCGCAATTGGTTCAGGATTTGATTGGTCGTTGTGAATTAGCTTAAAAATCGCAAGGAGGTTTCAATATGACAGAAACGCAACTGAAAACAATGGATGGCAACACTGCTGCAGCTTATATTTCCTACGCTTTTACCGAAGTAGCCGCCGTGTATCCCATCACACCAAGTTCCACCATGGCGGAAGTGGTGGCGGCTTGGGCCACGGCCGGCAAGAAAAATGTGTTTGGCGATCCCGTGAAGGTCGTGGAGATGCAATCTGAAGCAGGGGCAGCTGGGGCAGTGCACGGATCTTTGAAAACCGGGGCTTTGACCACTACTTATACCGCTTCCCAAGGATTGTTACTAATGTTACCCAATATGTATAAAATTGCCGGGGAATTATTACCTGGGGTCTTCCACGTGGCGGCCCGGGCGGTGGCCACCAATGCCTTAAGCATCTTCGGTGATCATAGTGATGTGATGGCCGCTCGGCAAACTGGTTTTTGCATGTTGGCTGAAAGCAGTGTCCAAGAAGTGATGGATCTGTCAGCCGTGGCCCATTTGGCCAGTCTAGCTGGGAGCTTACCTTTTCTCAACTTTTTTGACGGGTTTCGCACCAGCCATGAACTGCAGCGGATCACCACGATAGATTACGCCGATTTAAAGGCCATGATTCCCACTGATGCCCTGCAGCGTTTCCGGGACCAGGCCATGAATCCCAATCATCCCTATGTTTCTGGTTCGGCGCAAAACCCCGATATTTATTTCCAATCCCGGGAAACTGTGAATCAGTTTTATGACCGCATGCCCGCCATCGTGCAACAATACATGCAGCAGATCAATCAATTACGCCACACGGATTATGACTTGACCAACTATTATGGGGATCCTGAAGCCACTGAAGTGATCGTGGCCATGGGGTCCGTGGCACCGACCATCAAACAAACGGTGGACTATTTAAACCAGCGGGGCCGGCAAGTGGGCTTTTTAAATATCCATTTATACCGACCTTTCCCCAGTGCTAATTTGTTGGCAAATTTGCCCAAAACCGTGCGGCGGGTGGCGGTGTTAGACCGCACCAAGGAGCCGGGGTCTGAAGGCGAACCCTTATTGTTGGACGTGCAGAGCGCATTGTTCAATCATCCTAACCGGCCGGTGGTCATTGGCGGCCGTTATGGCATTGCTTCTAAGAATGTCACCCCGGATCAAATCGTGGCCGTGTATGACCATTTACAACTGGCCCAAGCTAACTTAAAACCTCGCTTCACTATTGGCATCAATGACGATGTGACCCAACTATCCTTGCCCCAAAGACCAGTGTTAGATTTGACCCCCAGTTCGATTTTTCAAGCGAAGTTTTGGGGCTTTGGTTCTGACGGCACGGTGGGGGCCAACAAGCAAGCCATCAAGATCATTGGCGACCACACCGGGCAATATGCCCAGGCCTATTTTGCCTATGATTCCAAAAAGTCTGGGGGCTTAACGATTTCTCACTTGCGTTTTGGCGACGTCCCCATCACTTCTACGTACTATGTGGCCCATCCGGATTTTGTGGGGTGTCATAATCCCGCTTATATCCACCAATATGATCTGTTGGCCGGTTTAAAGGATGGGGGAACTTTCCTATTAAATACCATGTGGGATGAGGCCAAGTGTCGGGTGCTGTTACCCAACAACATTAAACGCTATTTAGCCCAACATCACATTAAATTCTATATTATCAATGCCTACGACATTGCCCAAAAAGTTGGCTTAGGCCGGCGTATCAACCAGATCATGTCCACGGCCTTCTTTGAAGTGACAGATATTTTGCAGCGGGATGCCTTTGTACCGTTGTTAAAGGCCGAGGTTCAAAAAGCCTATGGCCGCAAGTCCCAAGAAATCGTGGACACCAATAATCGGGCCATCGATGCCACCTTTGACGCCCTGGTCCAAGTGGCGGTCCCGGTGGATTGGGCCCAAGCTAATGATCAACCCAAGGCGGACCCTAAAACCGTACCCGCCTTTGTGACCAATATTGTGGAACCTATTAGCCGCCAAGCCGGGGATGATTTATCCGTCAAGGATTTGATGAGCAACGGCATGCTGGCCGGCAAATTGCCCATGGGGACTTCAGCTTATGAAAAACGGGGCATTGCCCTAAAAGTACCCCAGTGGGATCCCGAATTTTGTACCCAGTGCAATGCCTGTGCTTTTGTTTGCCCCCATGCCTCGATTCGACCCTTTGTGGCGGATGACGATGAAATGGCCCAAGCCCCGGCTGGCTTCATCACCCGAGATATGGTGGGTCAAGATGGCCAGAAGTATCGCATTCAAGTGTCCGTTGAAGATTGTACCGGTTGTGGTCTTTGTGTGGCCGCTTGCCCGGCCCGGGAAAAGGCCTTAAAGATGGTGCCTTATGATCAGCAAAAACAACAAGCCCAAAACTGGGCCTTTGCCATGACCCTGCGGCAAAAGGCCAATCCTTTCAAAAAAACCACAGTACGGGGTTCCCAATTAGAGAAACCGCTGCTGGAATTTTCTGGGGCCTGTGCCGGTTGCGGGGAGACAGCTTACTTGAAGTTGTTGACCCAATTATATGGGGATCATTTACAAATCGCCAACACCACTGGCTGTTCTTCCATTTGGGGTGCGTCTAGCCCCATTACGCCTTATACCACTAACAGTTGTGGGCAAGGCCCAGCCTGGAGCAACTCCTTATTTGAAGATAATGCAGAATTCGGCTATGGCATGATGATTGCCAACAGCCACAAGCGGCAAAACTTGGCCCAGCGCCTGCAAGTAGCCCTTGAAGCGGGGTTAGGTACGCCGGCCACCCAAAAGGCCCTTAAAGATTGGCTGACCCACTTAGACGACAGCGAAAATACCCGCCGTCGAGCTGACATTTTAACAGCCGCCTTGAGCCAAGAACAAGATCCGGAATTAAAGGCCCTCTTAAAGTACAGTGACCAGTTTGTCAAAGTCAGCCAATGGATCGTTGGCGGGGATGGCTGGGCCTATGATATCGGCTTCAGTGGCGTGGACCATGTTTTGGCCAGCGGTGCCGATATCAACATCTTAGTCATGGATAATGAACTGTATGCCAATACCGGCGGCCAAATGTCAAAAGCCACCCCAGCCAGTGCCGTGGCCAAGTTTGCCGGCAACGGCAAACAAACGGCTAAAAAAGATCTAGGTCTCATGGCCACTACCTATGGCAATGTCTATGTGGCCCAAATTGCCCTGGATGCCAACCAAGCCCAAGCCATTAAAGCCATCGCTGAAGCCGAAAGTTATCCCGGCCCATCCTTGATCATTGGCTACACGCCATGTATCAACCATGGCTTAAAGGGGGGCTTAGGTCAAGCCATCACCTCCGCCAAAGCCGCGGTTGCCGCCGGTTATTGGCAATTGTACCGCTATGATCCCAGAAGATTAGCCAAGGGTCACAGCCCCATGCGCTTAGATCAAAAGAATCCAGAATACACTGAAATGCCCGCCTTCATGGCCCAACAGACCCGTTATCGGTCCCTGCACAATATCTTAAAGGACGACCAGCTAGTGGATACCATGGTGTCCAAAACCATTGCGGATATGAAGGCCCGCACCGCCCGTTATCAAGAATTAGTAGATTAGTCCCCCAAGTGAACTTATAGGACGATAAGATAAAAACTTTATTAGAAAAAATATAATTTTTCTAACCAAAAAAATTTTTACATTTCCTTGACATGGGGACCGTTTTCTAAATATAATGAGACCGTAGTTAATCACGAGAAGCATACGATCCAATTCAAAAGTTGGAAATGAACCTCCGGGCTAGTTTCCAACTTAATTTTTAGACAGCATGTTAAAAAGTGAACAAACTATTGCATATAAAATTATTGGAGGAGTGACGGCATGAAAAAGAAATTAGTTGGGTTATTCGTTGCATTATTTGCGGCGTTCTTGATTATCGCTACAGGTCCACAAACGGTGGGAGCCAAAGATCGGGCCAATGATAATATTGCTTGGCAATACACCACACCGAAAGCAATGAAAAAAATCTTGTTAAATAAAGACAAGCAGAGTTACCAAGTGGTGGATATTCAACCCACAGCAGATTATAAAAAAGGTCATTTACCAAATTCTTTAAGTCTGCATGCATATCCGGTGGATACCAAGCAATTGGAAAACTTAGTGACTAAATCTGCTGCCAAGATTAAAAAGGGCGCCAATCCAATTTATGTGGTTTGTCCCGGCGGCGGCAGTGGTGCTAAACGCACTGTTTCAATTTTGATTGATAAAGGTGTCAAAGCCAAACGGTTACATATTGTTCAAAATGGGGCTAAAGGTTGGCCTTATAAGGATAATAGCAAACTTTGGGTCACAAATTAGTCGGTATTTATAAATTTAAAAATGGGGTCTTATCGTGGATAAGAAAAACAAACGTATTTTAGCAGTTATCACGAGTATTTTAGCAGCATTCATTTTAATGGTTGGCTTAAATGCCAATCAAGTCCAAGCCAAGGCCAGTACCACCAGCCAACGCTTGGTAAAGAATAACAAGCCTGGCGAAAATGACTTTTTTGTCAGTGCCAAATGGGTCCAGAATCAACTAAAGACCAATAAGAAGACCGTTGTCATCGAAGCTTCTTATGGGGCTGGTAAAGAATATAAGAAAGCCCATTTACCTGGGGCCGTGCATATGGATACCATGGAAATTGAAACCGAAGCCAATAACTGGAACATTTTACCAGCGGCGACTTGTGAAAAAGCCTTTTTGAAAAAGGGTGTCACCAAGGATACGCCAGTGATCATTTATTCCAGCGACATTAATGCCGCTTCTCGGGTGGCTTTTGTGGCTTATTGGTTAGGGGTCGATCAAGTTAAGATCTTAGATGGTGGCTTTAATGCTTGGCAAAGTGCCAAATATACCACCGCTAAAGGGAATGTAAAACCTAAGGCTGCCAAAGACTTTAAAGGCAATGTGCCCGGTCGGCCTGATAGCTTGATTTCCACATCTGCTGATTTACTGGCAGCGCAAAAGAAAAATCCAGATCTAGTATTGGCTAGTACCCGGTCTTGGGCTGAATTTACTGGGAAGACCAGTGGCTATTCTTACATTAAAGACAAAGGTGAACCTAAAGGTGCCGTTTATGCCAAGGCTAGTAAGACCAGTGCTGATGTGGCTTATTTGACCAATAGTGATGGTACCGTGAAAGATCCAACTAAGATTTTTGCGGATTGGAAAACATGGGGCATCACACCGGATAAAGAAGTCGCCTTTTATTGCGGTACTGGTTGGCGGGCAGCCACAGCCTTTTTCATCACCAAACAGTCTGGCTGGCAGAATGTCAAAATGTTTGATGGCGGCTGGTATGATTGGGATAAAGCCCATCAAAAACACCCAAGTCAATACCCTGTCCAAGTTGGCGATCCCCGGGATAAGAGTAAGGTGAAAATCTTAGATTAATGATGCGAAAATTAATCTATTTTATCATCCATCTATTGCAGTTGAGCCTGGTTTATGGCATTTATGTGGTCAATGACCTGTATGCCAATCACTTGGGTTTCATGCGTAATACATCGTTCTTCTCAGAAGAATTTGCCCAAAGCTGGTTGGGGCGTTATCTCGTCGTTTTACCCATCGTGATGTTGTTATTGAGTATCTTTTTAGTTTGGCGGCAACGCACCAAAGAGCGTTACTTACTATTGATTATTGCGGCGATTTGGCTGAGCTGGTTGTATAGTGCGTCGTTACAATTGGTACCTATTTATTATTTAGTCGTGGCGATCATTTTTGTCATCTTATTACTGCAGTTGTTGTTGATCGGCTTGGTTAGCCGCAGGAATCGGGGGTAGGGCCATGGTTTATTCACAAAAAACAATCGATATGGCCCAACTCATTGCCGATAATTGTACGCAATGCGGCCGTTGCATGAAAGATTGTGTCTTTTTACAACAGTATTGCGCCAATCCTAAAGAACTTTTTGAACAATTCTTAACTTCAGGTTTACCCACCATTGTGCCCTATTCCTGTCAGTTATGTGGCCATTGTACCGTGGTTTGCCCCCTGCGCTTAGAGCTGGGGCAAGCCTTTTTGGCCATGCGTCAAGATCTTTGCCGTGATCAAAAGAAGTTACCTTTAAAACAATTGCGCAGTGTGACCATGCATCAGCGCTTGTCAGCCAGTCGCTTGTTCAGCAGTATCAGTGGGAGGCATTCACGATGAAATATGGCTTTATGGCGGGTTGCTCGCTAAGTTCGGCCAGCCCCAAAAACGTAGCCAACATTATTGCTTATTTAAAGCATTACTATCCTGATTTAGCCGTTATTCAGGCTTGTTGCGGCAAACCTCGGCGCATGATCGGCCAAGAGGCGGCTTTTCAAAAGCAATTTGCCAGTTTGACCGATATGGTCCATGAAGCCGGCATTGATGAACTATTGGTGGCTTGCCAGGGTTGTTTGAAAACCATGACTGATCAAAATCAGTTTAAAATGGGCTCCCTGTGGGTGAAAATGGCCGAATTAGGTTTACCTAAAGCTTATTTGAACAAAGCCAAGGACAGCCAAGTGGTTTTTTCCATTCAAGATTCTTGTCCCACCAAAGATCGGACCGATATTCATGAAGCGGTACGCTATTTGATCCACAGTCTGGGCTATGCTACCAAAGAAACCCGGCTTTCTGGGAAAAACACTTTATGCTGCGGCATGGGTGGGATGTGTGGCGTCTCTAATCCACCCTTGGCTAAAACAGCGGCCACCAAACGGGTCCATGATTTTAAAACCGATTATATCGTGACTTATTGTGCCAGTTGTACCGCGGCCATGATTTTGGGCGGCGGGCGATCTTGGCATTTGCTGGACTTGATTTTTGGGGATGTGGTCCAACTGGGGGATACTTGCCCCGATACAGCGTTACATCATCCCCTAACTGCTTGGGCGAATCGTTATCGCTCTAAGCAAATTGTTGCCAAAGCATAGGGAGAGAACAAAATGAAGAAGAAATGGTATTGGCGCCTAGCTGCTTTAATGGTGCTATTGCTTTTATTACCTGCTTGTAAAGCCAATCAAAGCCCTAAAAGTGATGCGGGGTCTGGGAAAGTGACCACCTTGTCGGCTGCGATCAAATCCAGTAAAGGCAAGACCGTGACTTTTTATGGATTTGGTGGCGATGAGAAAGCCAATCTATGGGTGGATCAAGTGGTGACCCCGGCCATGAAAAAGAAATATGATATCACGGTTAAGCGGGTACCTATGGATATTGATGATATTTTAAACAAATTGACCACGGAAAAAGAAGCCGGCGATAACAAAGGCGATATCGATGTGGTTTGGATCAATGGGGAAAACTTTTATACGGCTAAGCAGGCCAACTTGTTATATGGCCCGATTGCCAATAAAGTCCCCAGTTTCAATCAATTGATGGACGTTAACGGCCATAGTTCTAAATATGACTTTGGCGTCAAGATCAATGGTTATGAAGTGCCTTATGGCAATGCCCAATTGGTGTTTGGCGGGGATAAGACTAAGTTTCCCGAGGGCTTTCCCACCAGTAGTGCCAAATTGCTAGCCTATGCCAAGGCTAATCCAGGCAAGATCACTTACACGGCCCCACCGGAATTTACCGGCAGTGCCTTTGTCCGTAACATCATTTGTGACGTGGTGGGGTATGACAAAGTGAATCAAGCCCCAGCCACCAAAGCAGGCTTGTATAAAGTCATCAAACCGGGTTTGGATTATTTAAATACGTTAAAACCCTACCTGTGGCAACAGGGCAAGACTTACCCTAAGACCACGGCAGAATTAGATCAGATGTTTGCCGCTGGTCAAATCAACATGACTTACAGTTATTCCCCAATGCATGTGGCTGAAAAGCGCCATGATAAGGAATTTAACGACAATACTGAGTCCTTCTTATTTGACAAGGGCACGATTGCCAACCAAAACTACCTGGCCATGGCCAAATCTTCCAATGCCAAGGATGCGGCGCTAGTCTTGATCAATGAAATGACCAGTGAAAGTGCCCAGTTGAAAAAGGCAGAAGCGAAGTATGGTTACAGCATTCCCCCATTTGATGCTAAAAAATTATCCCCTAAAGCCAATCAACAATTGACCGATATCTATAACAACCAAGGGGTGCCTTCTTTAGCTGAGTTACAACAAAAACAAATTCCTGAAGTTCAGGCTAAGAAAATTCCGATTATCGAATCTTTATGGAAAGAATACGTTTTAAATGACTAAAAAATCTTTGCTTTTTTTAGGACCATTTATTCTCTTAAACAGCGCTGTTATTTTAGCAGCGCTGTTTAAGACTATTCAGGTCAGTTTAGGCTATTATCCCGTCATTGGCCTGCGCCACTATACGTTGGCTTATTTCAAAACGGTTTTAGGGGATGCGGCCTTTCAGCGGACCATTGGCTACAGTCTTTATTTAGCCCTGGTGGCCACTATTTTAGCGCTGGTACTGGGGTTAGGTATGGCGTTTATTTTGTTAAAAGCCAGCGCCAAGCATCCTTTGTTGGCGAATTTCTTCAAAATTCCCATTGCCTTACCCCATATCATTGTGGCCTTGATGATGTTGCAGGTTTTAAGCCAATCTGGATTGATTTCCCGCCTGCTGTATCAAGTGGGGGTGCTTCAACAGATTGACCAATTTCCCTTGTTGATTCATGATAAGGGCGGTATTGGCATCATCTGTGTATTTTTATATAAAGAGATTCCTTATGTGGCGGTGAGTACCTTGGCCATTTTGAAACAATTGCAATTAGGTTATGTCCAAGTGGCGGCTAATTTAGGGGCGTCGCCGCGGCAAATATTTGGCCGGGTTATTTTACCCATGGTCCAACCGATTCTGGCAACTTTATTTATCATTTTATTTTGCTTTACTTTTACTTCTTTTGAAGTGCCTTTTATCTTAGGCAGCCCTGCCCAGGAAACCATCGCGGTGACGGCTTATAATCTATTGACCCAAGCAGATCTAACCGTGCGCCCCACAGCTTTTGCCTTGAACTTCATCATGTCCTTGATTTGTTTGGCGGTGACCCTATTGGTCTTAGGCATCAGTGCCCGCTTGCCAGGAGGGGGGCGGCGCCATCGTGAAAAGAACTAGTACCTTGCTATTGGCTTGCTTTTTAGTAGCTTTACCCCTGGTGGTTTTACTATTGTGGACGGTGGCGACCCAGTGGCTTTATCCGGCACTTATCCCCCAACAATTTGGCGGCAAAGTGCTGGGACAAATGTTACAAGAGCCCAATTTTTGGCCTGCGGTCCTCAATAGTTTTGTCATCGCGTTGGCCACCACCGTGGTGACCTTACTCATTGCCATGCCCGCATGCAAGGTTTTAGCCAGTCAACACTTCATATCGCAACAGCTCTTGACCTTCATGATTTATTTGCCCTTTATCTTACCGGCCATTGCCATTGTGACCTCAACGCAGATATTATTCATTCAATGGCATTTAACGGGGACATTTACCGGAATCATTTTGAGCCACACTTATTTCACGTTGCCCTATGCCATGCAAATTATTTTGGAAAGTTATCGGAAAATGGGCCAGGGTTACGCGCTAACCGCCAAGAGTTTAGGGGCTAAGCCCTGGCAAATTTTAAAGACGATTACCTGGCCGCTCATGGCCCCAGGCATCGCCACGGCAGCGGGGTTAACCTTTATTGTCTCTTTAAGTCAGTACTTGCCAACTTTTTTCATCGGCGGCGGCAAAATCATGACCTTACCGCTGATCCTATTGCCCTATGCTAACAATGGTCGTTTTAACTTGGCCTCGGCTTACAGCTTGGTATTTTTATTGGTGACAATGATTGGGGTATTGCTTTTAAAACAATTGATTGGAGGACGACATCATGGGGCTAGAAATTAAGGATGTGTCATTACATTATGGCCGCAAGCAGATTTTAAAGCACATCAACCTGGAAGTGGCGGCGGGGGAAATTCTCACACTTTTTGGGCCTTCCGGTGTTGGTAAGACCACGATTTTAAAGCTTATTGCGGGAATGCAGCCCTTGCAAACCGGCCAATTAGATTTTCAGGGGGATTTTTCTCAAAAACGGACGATTTTAGTATTGCAGGATTTTTGGTTATTCCCCCACATGACGGTTTTTGAAAATATTGCCTTTGGCCTCAAGGCGCGCCACGTGAAGGCCGCCCAAATTTCCCAGGCAGTTGATGCCATGCTCACAACTTTAGAGTTACAGGGCTTGGCCACGCACTTTCCGGACCAATTATCCGGGGGGCAGCAACAGCGGGTGGCCTTGGCCCGGGCGATTATTCTAAAACCCACATTATTACTCTTGGATGAACCCTTTGCCAGCCTAGACAGCAGTCTGCGCCAGAAGATGCATCAATTACTATTAAAATTACGGCAGCAATACCACTTTGGGGTTATTTTGGTCACCCATGACCGAGATGAAGCCTTCGAGTTGTCTGACCGGCTGGCGGTTTTGATCGATGGGGAAATCCAACAAGTCGGCACGCCCCAAGCCATCTATGAACGCCCTCAAACCCGTCAGGTGGCCGCTTTTATCGGGGGCATGAATTTTTTAACTGGTGTGGTAGCGGGCCAACAGTTTCAAGTGGCCGCCCAAGAAATTACCGTCGCCAATCCCAACCAACTCACTGGCCCAGTTCAGCTGGTCATTCCTTACGAGGCTGCGGCTACCTTGGGAGATACCGGGCTCACGGCCGTGGTGGAGTGGCTACAATGGCAGCCCGGTGGGGTCTTGGCCCAATTGCGCCTTGGCCAGCAGACCTTAGTTTTGACCAATATCCAAGGGGCATTACAGCCAGGGGATGTGGTCCATTTGCAGTTTGGCCGTGACTTACAGGTGGTGGCAAATTGAGATTTTCAGTGATTATCCCCACGTTAAATGAAGCCGCGGGCATTGGTAAGTTACTGAAAACCGTGACCCAATTAGCGGTGGGTTATGCCAGTGAGCTTATCGTGGTGGATGGGGGCAGTCAAGACGATACTGTGGCCATTGCCCAACAATATGCAACAGTTTACACGCTGCCCCAGGCTAATCGCGGGGCTCAATTGGCTTATGGGGTCACCAAAAGCCAGGGCGATATCCTTTGGTTTTTACACGGGGACAGCCAATTAAATAAGCAACAAGACATTTTTGCGGCAATCGCAACCGCCTTAAGTCAACCCCGGGTCAGTGCCGGGTGTTTGACCCTGCGGTTTACGGTAACCGGTTTTTTCTACCGGTACTTAGCCACCACCTCCAATTGGCGGGCTAAATATTTAGGCTTGATTTTTGGAGATCAGGGCCTATTTACCACCCGCCAAAACTACCTGCGGGCTGGGGGTTTTTTAGCTGAACCCTTGATGGAAGATTGGCTGTTAAGTCGACAATTGCACCACTTAGGCCGGTTTATCCTGATCAAAGCACCGATTTATACCTCGAATCGGCGCTTTGCGGCCCATCCTTGGCAAACTCACTTGGCCATGCACCAATTGCAATTATTATTCATCTTAGGCAAGACTCCCACCGACTTGGCTAAACGCTACAACAGGAGGCAAAGCAAGCCATGATTGATAAAATTTTAACGTATTTAAAGCTTAAAAAGATCCCCCAATTACTGGGATTAAAATCCACGGTGCAAGTTACCTTTCTGGCTCAGGGGGAATATAATCAGAATTTCTTATTGAGCGATGGGCAAAATCCCCAACAATTTGTCCTGCGCTTTAACTACGGCTCCCAACTGCCGATTGATAATCAAATTCGCTATGAATATCAGGCTTTACAGTGGTTAGAACGCTCTCAAGTGACCCCTAAGGTCTATTATCTAGACGATGGCCAAGACTACTTTGACCAAGGCTTGTTGATCGAAGCGTTCTTACCGGGACGGCCCCTGGATTATCATCAGGATCTAGGCATAGCGGCAGGGATTTTTGGCCGCATCCATCGTTTAACAATCGACGGGCAAGCCCAACAGCAATTTCTAAAAGAAACCCAAGATATCCTGGTGGCTCGAATCCAAGAATGCACCACCTTATTGACGCCGGTCTTTGCCAGTCAAGTTATCGCCCAACCCGTGAAACAATTGTTGGCTAATGCCTTGGATAATTGTCGCCAGCATGAGGACCAGCAACGCTTTTTCACAGACTTAGATTTGTGGGCGGTAAATAATACGGAAGTGAATTCCCATAATTTCATTATTGGCCGGCAGGGTTGGTTGATCGATTGGGAGAAACCCGTTATTAGTCATCCCGTCCAAGATATTTCCCAATTTTTGGCCAGTACTACCACCCTGTGGCGCAGTGATGTGCGCTTAACATCAGCCCAAAAGCAAGGCTTTTTGGATCAGTACCTGGCTACCACGGGGTTTGATCGGGCCGACTTTTTAGCGGCGTTAGCGATTTATCATCCTTATTTGATGCTCCGGGCCCTTTCCTGGTCTGCCATGGCCTATGATAGCTATTTAAGTGATACGAAAGCCTTAAAGAACGAAGCAATTTTTCAAAAGGTCAAAAGTTATTTGAATCCCAATTTCTTAGCCCCAGCCTTACAAGAGCAGGTGTTTGCCCATGACTAAACAGGCCTATATTTTATTTACCCGGATCCCGACGCCCAACAAGGTGAAAACTAGACTGCAAGCCCGACTTTCCGGCCTGGAAGCTAGTCAGGTCCAAGGGGATATGTTGCAAGACTTTTTCGCCAAGTTTCAAAATTTACCCAGCCAACAGCAGATTGATGTCTTTGTGGCTTATTCTGATGAGCAGGATCCCAGTACATTTTTGACCACATTGCCGGTTACCTTTCAAGCCATGGCGCAAGTTGGCAGGGATATGGGGCAACGGATGCAACATGCCTTTGAGTTTGTATTTAATTTGGGCTATGATGCGGTGGTTTTGACGGGCAGTGATATTCCCGGCCTAGACCCGGCTTTAATTACCCAGGCATTTGCCAAATTACAGGATGTGGTGATTGGACCTTCGCCGGACGGGGGCTACTATCTGATTGGCTGCCGGCGGGGGATCAATCTAGCCCCAATGTTCACCAGCCCCATTGCCTGGGGGCAGGACACGGTTTATGCAACCACGATGAAACTGTTACATGGGGTACACATCGCTTTATTAAAGCCCCTTCAAGATGTGGATTATCCCCAAGATCTCACCACTTTGACCCCAAGGACGATCCAACAAAACCAGAATTTAGGCGCTTGGTTAATCAAGAATCGAGGTAAATTAGGATGAAAAAAGTAATTTATGATTGTGATAATACCTTTGGCATCGCCAACCGGGATGTGGATGATGGCCTGACCTTGTTGTATTTACTAGGCCAATCTCAACTGGATTTGTTGGGGGTGACCCTAACCCATGGCAATGGCACATTGACGGCGGTTCAACGGGCTACCGCGGAATTTCAGGCCCAATTAGGGCTAGATTTTGCCACTTATTTAGGGACTCAAACGCCAACCACCAACCCAGCGGCTGAATTTTTAGTCCAACAAGTCAATACATATCCTGGCGAAGTCACCATTATTGGTACCGGGGCGCTGACCAACTTAGCGGCTGCCCAAACTTTAGACCCAGAGTTCTTCAAAAAGGTGGCCCAGGTGATCTTGATGGGGGGTACCATTGAACCTTTGACCGTGAACCACCACGCTGTTGCTGAATTAAATTTTGCCAGCGATCCCAAAGCGGCTAGGGCCACCATTTTGGCCCAAGCACCTTTGGCCATTATGAATGGTCATATGACCGCCGAAGCCTTTTTTGCAGCCAAACAAAAAGACCAACTATTAGCTCAGCTGCAACCGCTGATCACCCCGGCAGCCCAGGCGTTTTTGGATCAAACATTAGGGCGTTGGATCCAATGGAATCAACGGGTCTTTCGCTTTAATGGTTTTTGTAACTGGGACATGACCACCGCCATTTACTTGACCCATCCTGAGTTGTTTTCCCAAGAACAGGTCTTTTTGCATCACGATCAGCCTTTACTCAATGTGGGGGAAATGGTCTTTGACGATGTCTCCGCTTATCCGGTGACCATGCCCGAGCACTTATTAGATTTAAAGACCTTCAACAATTTGATGATCACCGGGATTGCCGCTGGTTTTGCCAAACCGGGGCAGGAAGTACAACACCATGGGGAAAATTAAGGGGTCGGCTAAGGCCGATTCAGGCAATGGTAAATTTCAGTTATTGAGTTTGTTGGTCGTGGTGGTATGCCTGCTGGGCTTATATGGATTGGTGCCGGGTTTTCAAAAGGGCGTGAATACCACCGTGGTTTTACTAAGCAAAGGGGATATTCGCGGAATCTCTCACATGATTCAAGGCTTTGGTATCTGGGCACCGGTGATTTCTATCTTGTTGATGATGTTCCAATCAGTGCTAGCCCCGTTACCGGCCTTCGTGATTACCTTTGCCAATGCCATGGTTTTTGGCTGGTTTCAAGGCATCCTCTATTCTTGGCTGGGGGCTATGTTAGGGGCAACCCTATGTTTTTACATTGCCCGCTTATTGGGGCGGCCGGTGACGGTGAAATTGATCTCTAAAGTTGCCCTGGACAAAATGGACCATTTTTTTGATATTTATGGCCAGTATACGATTTTGATCTGTCGGCTCGTCCCCTTTATTTCCTTTGACGTGGTGAGTTACGCCGCGGGGTTGACCGATATCGGCTTAGGCAGCTTTTTGATCGCCACTGGGCTAGGCCAACTGCCGGCCACTGTGGTGTATTCCGTGGTGGGGGGCACTTTGAGTCAAGGCCCGAAGATGATCCTATATGGTATTTTAGGCTTTTGTCTATTGATCGTGGCTTCTTTGGTCATTAAGAAAATCTTATTGCAACGCCAACAGCGCCGTTAATCTGGAAAGGATAAAGTAATGAAGCGCATCTTGATTTTTTTGGCAGTACTACTCAGCGGCTTTTATCTCGCCTATACTTTTGGATTATGGGATTTATTGACTAATTTACAGGACTTTAAACACTTGCTGATTGCCAGTGGCTGGCAGGGTTATATTTGGTTCATTTTATTGTCCATCTTGGTATCGGTTTTTCTACTGCCTGGACAGCTGTTAGCATGGTTTATGGGGGCTTAGTGGGCGGCATTTTAACGGTGATTGGGGCCACCTTAGGGGCAGCCATCGCCTTTGTATTAGGCAAGTATGTGGCCCGGGATTATATCGTGCAACACTTCGGCCAACGCCCAGTTTTTCAAAAAATTGAGCAGGGGGTCTTGACCAATGGCACCACTTTTCTGGTATTTACCAGGTTGGTGCCAATTTTTCCCTACGCCATTCAAAGCTATGCCTATGCCCTAACGCCAATGTCGTTGGGAAAATTCACGGCGATTTCCTTCGTCACCATGATGCCGGCCAGCTTTATTTATACTTTTATGGCCGCCGAAATTGTTAAAAACGGCGTTTCTTGGAAGCTGTTGCTGGAATTAACCATTGCCGGAATTTTATTAGCCTTGTTGACCCTGTTACCCAAGCGATTGAGTCCGAAAATCCGCCAATTAAATTCTGAATATAAACCCAAAGAAAAAAACTGATGCGAAATAACTGCATCAGTTTTTTTGGTCATTTATTTAACAGGATCTGCTTTGGCAACGAATAATTTCTGGAGCTGATTGGCATCAGCCACAAATTTAGCTTCGTCTAAATGGGTCAGTTGCCCATGGGCCACGGCGATCTCACCGTTGACCACGGTATAATCCACGGCCCCGGAGAAACCCACCGTCCCCAGCAAGGCTTTAGGATCTTGCAGGGTTCCCACTAGGGAAATGTTTTGGGTATCGATCATGAACAGGTCGCCAGCTTTACCCACGGCTAGGCTACCAATGTCATCACGTCCCAATAAATGGGCACTGCCCCGGGTGGCCATTTTTAAGAAATCATAACCCGTGGGGGCATTATTGCTGGCGCTTAGGCGTTGCAGTAAAAAGCCCACCCGTAAATCAGTTAATAGATTAGAAGCGTCATTGCTGGCACTGCCATCTACCCCCAAGCCAACGGGCACGCCCAGTTGGAGCATCTCGGGGATTTGGCAGACCCCAGAAGATAATTTCATGTTTGAAATCGGGCAATGGGCCACCCCGGTTTTGGTTTCGGCTAAAAATGCCAGTTCTTCATGATTGAAGTGAATGCCATGGGCAAACCACACATCTGGGCCAACCCAGCCTAAAGATTCCATATAGGCCAGGGGCCGCATGTTGAAGTGGGCTTTGACATAATCTTCTTCATCGATGGTTTCAGCTAAATGTGTATGTAGCCGAACGCCTAGCTGTCGGGCCAATTTGGCCGTTTCAATCATCAAATCCCCGGTCACACTAAAGGGTGAGCAGGGGGCTAAAGCAACTTGGTGCATGGCAAAAGGTTTGGGATCATGAAATTTATTAACGATCCGTTCTGAATCCTTTAAAATGGCATCCGTTGTTTGGACCACGTTGTCCGGCGGTAAACCGCCATCTTTTTGGCTCAAACTCATACTGCCTCTAGAGGCATGGAAGCGAATGCCTAAATCATCAGCAGCCTTAAATTGGGCTTCAATCAAGCCGGTTTCTTCACCACTGGGGAAAACATAGTGATGATCAAAGGCCGTGGTACAGCCGCTTTTCAGCAACTCCCCTAAACCCGTGATGGCACTATAGTAAGTCACCGTCTGGTCTAAATTACCCCAAATTTTATACAAGGTGGTCAGCCAATCGAATAATTCCATATTTTGGACCTGGGGTAGATTGCGGGTGAAGGTTTGGTACAGATGGTGATGGGTGTTGACTAAGCCGGGATAAACGATATGATGGCTGGCATCAATGGTTTCATCGGCAACTTGGTCTTTGGTACCCATATAAGTAATGACCCCATCTTTGATCAAGATATTGGTTTCATGCAGGACTTGATCATCATCGTCACAAGTGACCACGATTTGGGCGTTTTTAATCAGTAAACTTGTCATGGGTTGCCTCCTTTGCAGGCAGATTACCTGTCACCTTAATTGGTAGCAACAGCTTTTTTAGGTTCTGGGAAGATCAAATTAGCAAGGATCCCAATAAAAGTTGTCGCAGCAATACTGTCTTCAAAGAAGAATTTAAGGAATGTTGGCATGCCTTTAATAGCATCCGCATGGCCAGCTAAACCAATACCCATGGCAAAAGTAATCCCAATGACCAAGACATTCCGTTCGCTAAAGCCAGCTTGGGCTAACATTTTCACACCATTGATGGTGATCATAGCGAATACGGAAATTAAAGCCCCACCTAAAACGGCTGAAGGGATTGATGCAAAAACGGCCCCTAGTTTTGGTAAGAAACCACAGATAACTAAGACTGCGGCACCTAGGGCGATACAATATTTGTTGATAACTTTGGTCATGGAAACGATCCCCACGTTTTGGCCAAAGGCAGTATTAGGCATGGAGCCAAATACGGCGGCGGCCGCACAACCTACGGCATCAGCCAAGACGGAACCAGAAGTTTCTTCTTCCGTCGCCTGGCGATCCATGGTGGCAATGGTGATCCCTGAGGTATTCCCGATGGTTTCCATGGCAATGGTGATATAAATGGCAATAAAGCTGATAATCGTTTTGGCATCAAAAGTTGGCATGAAATGGAATGGCAGTGGAATAGTTGCCCAAGAAGCAGTGGTAACGGCCGCAAAACTAACCTTTCCAAATAATAAAGCCACAATATAACCAAACACTAAACCGAATAATAAGGCCGCTGTTTTAATGACGCCCTTCCCAAATCGTTGCAAAATAGCCACGAAAAGGAAGGTCGTGAAGGCGATGGTCAAGTTTTGCCAAGAACCGTAGTCTTTGGCCCCAGCGCCCCCGGCGAAGTAATCACGACCAACGCCCAGTAAGTTGATCCCAATGGCAATTAACGTACAGCCAATAACCAGTGGGGTGAAGAAGCGTTTTAAGTATTTATAAAACAGACCAATTAAACCTTCGACAATACTCCCCACCAGTGAGCCCCCCAGCACCGCAGGAATACCGCCGACCAGGGCGGCTGCAGACGCTGTGGGCACAAAGGCGAAACTGGTCCCCATGACAATAGGCAGACCGGAGCCGATTTTGAGTTTCCCAATTTTAATTGGATAAAGCTGTAGGAAAGTGGTCAACCCAGAAATCAACATCCCCGCTTGGACCATGACAACGGTCTCCGCGGCAGTCGCTTTGGCAACACTGGCGATAATGAGCATTGGCGCTAAATTTCCGGCAAACATGGCTAAAACGTGCTGCATTCCTAATGGGAATGCAACTGAAAATTTGGGACGGCCTTCTAATTGGTAGACCAGATCTTTATCTGACAATTTTTTGTTGTCATTGTTCTTTTTTACATCATTCATAGTAATCCTCCGTTTCGTTAACTATGATATGCAGGTTGACATGTGTTAGCCCACAGATGGATCTGGCAACTAAGAACGAGCTAACACCTTTAATAAGTTAATCTGTATATACATTTAAAAACTAGCAACTGTGTTGATTTGGTAGGACCATCACTCCTTTTTATGCCGGTATACGCTAAATCGACATTTTGATGGGGGCAAAATGTCGATTCAGCACGTCGCAATTATTGGTACGACAAAAATGTTATAGCAATTCAGCATCGAGCCAGAATAATGTCTTTAAGCCAAAATATTGATAACTTAAAATCCTTGTAAAGTGACTGATTGTGAACCCTATAACTATGGTCATGATATTACATTATCGGGTTTATTACAATTATTTTTTTGGGCATAAACATATTTTTGTATCGAGATGGGGGTAGATCTGTTATTTTATCTGCTCAAACCTCAAATTTGCTCATAAAATGGAACCGTTGAAGGACGTTAAAAATCGCCAGTTAATGTGATGATAGTTAACATATAACGTTCGTTTTTTAATCTAAAAAATGTAATTTTAAGAATTTAAAAAAGTGCAGCGCTTACATTGAAAAAGAGAACCGACAAAAATTAAATTGAGTACAATTTTTATTATTTTAGATTTATTGATTGACAAGTTAATTAACATGAGCTAACATGATATTTGTAAATTAGAATACGGACAACTCATATATGCCCATGAAATGGATGGGCGTTTCTACCGACTACCAAAACAGTTGACTATGAGGCTTTTTTCAACAAGCCCTCAGACTGCTTTGGTAGTTTTTATTTTGCCCGCCAAAGATTACCCATATTGTGATTAAAATCACATATGCGAAGTGCCTTGAACCGGCACGTCACTGAGGTTGTCAAACAAAGGAGTGAGGTGTTTTTCAATCAGTGATCGCTAAAAATCGACTGATAGTTCAAACAATAGTTTGATTTTTAGGAACTTGTTTTATTGTTATTAGTTATTGTCGCCACATTACATCAGGAGTGAACGCCATGAATAAAGGATCGATCTTTACTTCAAATGGTGGACCCGTAACGTGTTTAATCGACATCAAGAATCGTTTATTTCCTACACAAATAAACAACTTCTCGTCAGTTCTGAACATGAACGTTGCTGGAGAAACCGAGCAAAAGCACAGATATTGTCAGTTCAAAGACACGGATATGCTGTTTGATATCCCACTTGAGAAGGGAGTATTGACATGATGAAACAAGCACAAAAATTACCCGCTGATGAAAAACTACCATTGTCCCAAAGTCTACCTTTGGGCTTTCAGCACATGGTGATTGCGGTTCTTTCCGCTATCCCCGTACCGCTGATTGTTTCAGCCGCAGTTAAGTTATCGGCGGCCCAAACGATGTTTTTCGTCAGTTCCATTATTTTTGCCACTGGGATTTCCACCTTACTAGCATCTTTAAATATTATCCCCAAAACATCTCCGAAATTACCGATGGTCATGGGTGTCAACTTCTCCGTGGCATCGGTAATGATCATTACTTTCAAACAAGCTGGTGCCATTGACACCGGGTTTGAAATTATTGCGGGTTCAACGATGATTGCGGGGCTATTTTGCCTGCTCATCGGCCCGTTCTGGAATAAAATGCAGCGTTTCTTCCCGCCGCTAGTTGTGGGGACTAACTTGATGGTTTTAGGGGTAGCTTTATTGCCTAACGCCTTCAACTGGCTCATGGATAAGAATGCCGGCCAACTCACCAAATCTGTGAATGTGTCAGCCCTGTTACTGGGCTTAGGCGTTTTTATCTTCCACGTGTTCATTAGTAAATATCTCAAAGGTTTTATGGGGGATATCAGTATTCTAGTGGCCATTGTGGTGGGCACCATCGTTGCTGCTTTGTTAGGGATGACGGACTTCTCTGCGGTTAACAGTGCCCCTTGGTTTGGCCTGGTGTTACCATTCCACTTTGGCTTACCGAAATTTGATGCCACTGCCACGCTATCATTTCTTATTATTATGGTTTTAGGGATGGTGGAATTATCCGGGACTTCCATGGGGATCCATGACATTTCCCAAAAACCAGCCACCAAGGATCAATTTTCTAAGACCTTCAGAACGCTAGGCATCTCTACCATCTTCTCCGGCGCCTTTAATGCCGCCCAACCAACCGCCTTTGTGGCCAATATCGGTGTTTTAGATTTAGCTAAAAAGAAAAGCCGTTATACCACCGCGGCTGCCGGGTTCATGTTGATCTTAGTGGGCTTAGTTCCTAAGTTTTCTGCTTTGATCTCTGCCATCCCTAAGCCCGTCTTAGGGGGCGTTGGGTTTGCCATCTTTGGCGCCATCGTGGGCAGTGCCGTTAATATTTTGAAACCCGTTAACTTTAAGGGCAATCACAATGGCTTAGTCATTGGGCTAAGTATTGGGGTTTGTATGTTGCCATCGGTTTATCCCAACTTCTATGGTAATTTTCCAACCATCGTTCAAACAATTTTTGGCAGTGGGATTCTAGCCGGCTCTTTGATGGCCATCTGCTTGAATTTATTCTTTAATTTTAAGGAATTGATGAAACCAGCCTCAAAGGAAGTCGTTGAAATAGAAGATCCAGCGCTAGAAACAGATACTGACCGAACCGCTAAAGGCAATAACGAGTCTTTAGCAAACCAAAACTAGTTTATTGTTGATCACTAAAAGCCAAACGCATGCAGAAAGGAAGTTCCTATCATGACTGAAAACTATATGAAATTATCCGCACAAGAAGCAGAATCTAACTTAAAGACCGGCGACGGGGGCCCATTTGGCTGTGTCATCGTCAAAGATGGCGAAATTATTGCCCAAGCCCACAACCAAGTATTGGTGGATCATGACCCCACTGCCCATGCGGAAATTACCGCGATTCGTCAAGCTACTCGCAAATTAGGCACCCACGATTTGACCGGTGCGGTGGTTTATACCTCTTGTTATCCTTGCCCAATGTGTTTAGGGGCCATCATCTGGGCTAATATTAAGACCGTTTACTACGGCAACACCGCCAAAGATGCGGCTAAAATTGGCTTCCGGGATGATTTCATCTATGACTTCATTAAAGGCGACGCCAAAGATAAAGAAGTTCTGGACTTGGAACAGCTCTCCAGAGATTTGACGATTCCAGCGTTTAACAGCTTTGAAGCCATGCAAGACAAACAATTATATTAATTCTAAAATAAAGATTGCATCGTATTGAAAAATGTGATTGATTAAGACTGAAGGCAGCCGCCTCAGTCTTTTTTTGCGTGGTCTTGAATTTCAAAAAGGACCTGGGGCAGTGAAGGAAGCGCTATCGTGAAAAATTAGGGTTTTCCCTCGGTTGACTATGTGTGTAAGCGCTTTATACTTAAGGATAATACAAAAATTATTTCTGAACACAAAAAATATTTTGAGACAGCAAATATATCTTTGATGCAAGTTAAGGAGATGGGTTCAATGGTAGCCGTACTGTCAGCTATACCACAGCTATTACAAATAGGTTCTACTGGACGGAACTCTGGCAAAACGCAAGTCGCAAAAGGATTGATTCGCCGTTTCAAAGGCGAACAGCATTTAATCGGATTAAAAATTATTACCATTACCGGCGCCCGGGGCAAGTGCCAAAGAGGCGGCGTTGGGTGTGGGATTTGTACGAGCATCGACTCAGGCTTTGAGTTAACTGAAGAAACCAATAACCACGGACAAAAGGATACCATGGCTTTATTAGCCGCCGGGTGCGATCAAGTGTTTTTGTTAAAGGCCTTCAAAGATGAACTAGGAACTGCCTTTGAAACGTTCTTAAACCAAGTACCCGCTGATGCGGCCATTATCTGTGAATCTAATTCGTTACGACAAGTTGTTAAACCTGGCCTATTCATTATGATCAATAATCAAAAGAATCGGGTCAAACCTAGTGCGGCTGCGGTCATGGACCTGGCCGATTTAACGATTGAAGACTGGCAGGCTAGTGCGTTACTGGATGTCCGGCTTAAAACCGGCCTGGGAACCTCAGCGCTAACCTGGTCCTTTGAGCCAACTGCACAACTTTTAAAATAAAGACCTAAGGAGGTCAGTTTGATGACCACTGAAGAAAAAATCGCCATTATTGATCGTTACCATAGCAATCCAGAACAAATCCTGAATATCTTGGTGGATATTCAATTCCAATCTGAAGCAGGCTACATTGATCAACAAACCGCACAACTTGTCGCTGAAAAATTAGATATCTCGGAAACCCGCGTTTATGAAATCGTTAGTTTTTATGCCATCTTAAAAGAAACACCCCAAGCACGGTATGTGCTGAAAATTTGTGACAGCTCACCTTGTCACTTCTCCGGGGAACCGGTTGTCAGCCAGTGGCTGCAAGAAAAACTAGGGGTCGGTGAAAACCAAATGACCCAAGATGGGCTATTTATGTATCACGGGATTCCGTGTGTTGGGGCCTGTGCCCAAACACCATTCGTTAAAATTAAAGGGGAAGTGTTCCCACATTTGACCCCAGAAAAACTTGAAAAATTATTAGCCGACTTAAAGGCCGGCTATTATCCAGAATTAGTTGGAGGTGAAAGCCATGTTGAAGCGTAACGCACCTGTTTTAACAGCGCGGTTTGAAGCTATGCGGGATGATCCCACCGATGTGGCCCATTACCGTCAACTGGGGGGCTATGAAGGTTTGGCCAGTGTCATTGACATGGGTCGGGAACAGGCCTTAGATGAACTAGACGCAGCCGCTTTATTAGGCCGGGGTGGGGCAGCTTACCCAGCTGGCCGCAAGTGGCGTCATTTATACAATGCTGCTGGCGAGACCAAATATATCGTTTGTAACGGGGATGAAGGCGAACCGGGCACCTTTAAAGACAAAGCCCTGGTGGAATCAGATCCTTTAGCCGTTATTGAAGGCATGACCATTGCCGGGTATGAATTCAACGCCCAACAAGGATATATCTATATCCGGGGCGAATACCGCCATTTACGGGCCATTTTCAATCAAGCCTTAGAAAATGCCCGGGCTGCTGGCTTGCTGGGTGACCATATTTTAGGCATGGCTGATTTCAATTATGACATTCGGGTCATTTCCGGCGCTGGGGCTTATGTTTGCGGGGAAAGTTCCGCATTGTTAAACTCCATTGAAGGCAAAACTGGTCGACCTCGGGTCAAACCACCCCATTTAGCGGACGTGGGTTTGTATTTAAAACCAACGTTGGTGAATAATGTGGAATCCTATGCCAGTATTCCCGTGATCATGCGCGAAGGTGGGCAAGCCTTTCGCCATCTGGGCACCCCTGGGGGCGGCGGGACTAAATTAATTTGCTTAACCGGCCATGTGAAAAATCGGGGCCTGTACGAAGTTGATTTAGGCACACCACTAGAAGATATTTTATATTCTGAAAAATTTGGCGGCGGTTCAAGTACTGGCCGACCTTTGAAATTTATCCATTTTGGCGGTCAATCCGGCAGTATTGGTGCCGCTGATCAGCTCCATGACTGCTTGTATTCTTATGAAGATCTCAAGGATCGGGGCTTAGCCATTGGCTCCGGGGCCATCGTGGCCATGGATGATTCCGTGGGCATTGTGGACTACTTGACCAGCGTGGCGAATTTCTTTGCCCATGAATCCTGTGGTAAATGTACCCCATGTCGGATCGGGACCTTACGTATTTTAGAATTATTGGAAAAATTCCAGCAAAAAGCCGGTATTCCAGGTGATTTAGCAGTCTTTGAAAACATGGTGACCCATGTGACGCAGCTGTCTGCCTGTGGCTTAGGCCAATCAGTGGGCAAACCGATGCTCAGCGGCTATGAATTATTCCCTGAAGAATTTAAACAAGCCATTAATTGGCAAACGGTTGAAAGAAAGGAGGTCGCTTGGTAATGATGACCCCAAAAGTAGATGTTAAAACAGTGACCCTAAGTATTGATGGGCAAGAAGTTTCCGTACCAGAGGGCACAACCTTAATGAATGCGGCCACAAAAGCCGGTATTGATATCCCCACTTTGTGCTATTTAAAAGAACTAGCACCTGACGGATCGTGTCGGATGTGTACCGTGGAAATTGAAGGCGCCCCTAAAGGTGGCCTCGTGACGGCGTGTACCGCTGAAGCCCGTGACGGCATGGTGATCCATACTCAAAATAAAAAAGTCCGGGATTCCCGGCGCTTTGTTTTGGACCTATTATTGAGTAACCACAAATTAGATTGCTTCAAATGTCCAAGTAACGGTGATTGCAAACTGCAAGACTACGCTTTGGAATATGGCATGATGGATACCACCTTCACCGGCAAACGCCAAGCCACTGACCAAATCGACAGCAGCAATCCTTTCTTTGACTATGATCCAGAAAAATGTATCATGTGTCGGCGCTGTGAACGGGTCTGTGCCCAACGCCAAGGCCAAGATGTCATCGCCGCTTCGCAACGGGGCTTTGATACGAAAATGTCACCTTCTTATGGTGAAGCTTGGGATCAATCCATCTGTGAATCTTGTGGGAACTGTGTTTCCGCTTGTCCAGTGGGGGCCTTAACGGCCAAAGATCATCAAAAATATCGGGCCTTTAATACCACTAAAGTCCGGACAACTTGTCCCCATTGTGGCACCGGCTGTCAATTAGATTTGATCGTCAACCAAAATAACGTCATTGTGGGGGCTGAACCGGCTAATGGGCCAGCCAACCGCAACTTATTGTGTGTGAAGGGTAAATTTGCTTCTTATAAATTCGTGGCCTCCCCAGATCGGATCGATACCCCGTTGATCAAACGCAACGGCAAATTTGAAAAAGCGACTTGGGAAGAAGCCATGGACTTAGTCGCCAGCAAGTTCACCGAATTAAAAGAAACTTATGGTGGCACCAGTTTAGCCGGCTTTTCTTGTTCCAGATCCACCAATGAAGATAACTTTGTCTTCCAAAAAATGGTGCGGACAGCCTTTGCTTCCAATAACGTGGACAACTGTGCCCGTTTATGTCACTCGGCTTCCGTTCATGGCTTAGCCCATACTTTAGGTAGTGGCGCCATGACCAACACCATCGAAGATATCACCACTGATGTGGATGCCATTTTATTGATCGGCTCTAACACCACCGAAGCCCATCCGGTTATCGGGGTGCAAATTCGCCAAGCTGTCCAACATGGGGCGAAGTTGATCGTAGTGGATCCCCGCCAAATTGATTTGACCAAACATGCCGCTTTGACGATCCAGCCAAAAGCCGGCACCAACGTGGCCTTCATCAATGGGTTGATGCACGTCATCATTAAAGAAGGCTTGGAAGATCAAGACTTTATTAACAAACGGACTGAAAACTACGAAGCCATGAAGAAGGTTGTCGCCGACTATACCCCAGAAGTTGTGGGTAAGATCTGTGAAATCGACCCAGAGGCCATCGTGACAGCAGCGCGGATGTACGCCAAAGCCGACAAAGCCCCAATCATCTATTGCTTAGGGGTCACTGAACATAGTACCGGGACTGAAGGCGTGATGAGCATGTCCAACTTAGCCATGTTAGTGGGCAAGGTTGGCCGCCCTGGTTGTGGCGTGAACCCATTACGGGGCCAAAACAACGTCCAAGGCGCCTGTGATATGGGTTGTTCCCCATTTGATTTCCCTGGTTACCAAAAAGTTGCCAATCCAGAAGTTGTGGCTAAGTTTGAAAATGCTTGGGGCACTGAATTAAACCCACGGATCGGTTTAACCTCAACACAAGTGCTGCCAGCAGCCATCAAGAAACAAATTCATGGGTTGTATATCTTTGGGGAAGATCCAATCGTGACTGACCCCAATACGGCCCATGTGCGCAAAGCCTTAGAAAGCTTAGACTTCTTAGTCGTTCAAGAATTATTCATGACTGAAACTGCGGCTTATGCCGATGTGATTTTGCCAGGGATCAGTTTTGCTGAAAAAGACGGGACCTTCACCAATACGGAACGGCGGATTCAACGGATTCGTAAAGCCGTTGAACCAACCCCTGGGGCCCGGGAAGATTTCAAGATTTTCTGTGAAGTAGCCACACGGATGGGTTATCCAATGAGCTATGAAGCATCTAGCAAGATTATGGATGAAATTGCCAGCTTAGTGCCAACCTTTGGCGGGGTCAACTTCAAACGCCTGGAAAATCCAAATGGGTTGCAATGGCCTTGTCGTGATCTTGACGATCCTGGCACCCCAATCATGCACGTGGGTACCTTTACTCGGGGTAAGGGCTTGTTCATGGCCTTACCTTATAAACCAGCCCAAGAGCTCCCTGATGAAGAATATCCATTCCTTATGTCCACTGGTCGGATGTTGTATCAATACAACACTGGGGCCATGACTCGGCGGACGGAAGGCATTAATAAGTTAGCCGGCCGTTCTTATATTGAAATCAATATCGAAGATGCCAATCGTTACGGCATTCAAGATGGGGATAAGGTCCAAGTATCTTCCAGACGGGGGACAATTGAAACCTATGCTCACGTGGGTAACATTGTCTTACCAGAAGCGGTCTTCATGACCTTCCACTTTGCTGATGGGAATGTCAACGAATTGACCAACTCGGTCTTTGATGACATTGCTCGGATTCCAGAATACAAAGTATGTGCCGTGAAAATTAAGCCGCTGAATACGCGGGTGGCACAAAATGTCCCTAGTTAAACGTCCCCCCTTAGTGCCAGTTGAATCCGCCCAAAATATTTTAAAGCAACATGTGCCGATTCAAAGCCAAAGTGAGACCATCCCCTTGTTGGCTGCCCAAGGTCGGGTGTTGGCCCAAGCCATTTATGCCCAAACGCCGGTGCCCAACTTTGCCAGATCTGGGATGGATGGCTATGCGGTGCGCAGCGCTGACCTGATAGGGGCCACCAAGGCAACCCCGGTCACTTTAAAAGTGCTGGGCCATGTTTACCCCGGGGAAGATCCGAGTACCTTTTTCGGCCAGCCCCAAACGGCGGTGCGGGTTTTGACCGGCTCCCCGATCCCAGCAGGCTTTGATGGCGTGGTCAAGCAAGAATGGACTGATTTGAATCCTAAAGCAGTGGCCGTCTTTCATGAAATTGACCCCCAAACCAATTATGGGGCGGTGGGTGAAGATATTCCCCAAGGCCAACAAGTTTTGGCCAAGCACAGCTATTTAAATTATGAAAGCCTGGGTATTCTTGCCAGTTTAGGCTTGACCGATGTCACGGTGTTACGCCCGTTGCGGGTGGGTTTGATCTTTACCGGCAGTGGGATCCAGACGCCTGGCACCCCTTTAAACCCCGGGTCGATATATAACAGCTTGATGTATCCTTTGGTGACTTACATCCAAAGTCACGGCGGTGTGGTGGTTTTTAAAGAGTACAGTGATACCAGTTCCCATAATTTTGCCAATATCATCCGGCAATATGGGCCCCAGGTGGATCTAATCATCACCACCGGCGGGGTTTCGGTGGGGGATCAAGATATTGTCCCCAAGGCTTTAGCCGCACTGCGGGCTAAGATTTTATTTCAGGGTGTGGCCATGAAGCCAGGGACGCCAGTATTAGCCAGTTTGTGGCAGGGACATTTGATTTTATCCTTGTCCGGCAATTTATTTGCCGCCTTGGTGAACTTTCATCTGTTTTATTGGCCTTTATTAGCTCAATTTTTTGATAATGACCAATTTGCCTTAAAACAGCAGATGACCACCTTGACAACCGGTTCAATGGCTCCCAGCAAATTACGCCGCTTTGTCCGGGGCCAATCCCAAGCTAGCGGCGTAGCCATCACGGCTAAAAGTCATCATGCTTCGGTGTTATCGGACTTAATTAACAATGATTGCCTGATTATCCAGCCGAAAAACACCCAATTACAGGTGGGCGATCAAGTCCAGATCCTCACCTGGCCCCGGTAGATCAAGTCTTGTTATAAAAAGCGGTTTCATAAATAATAGCTAACTTGGTATGTCAGAATTAGGCACTAACATTTTATAAGCGAATTCACAAACCAAACAAAATTTTGTTTATCGCATAATATCTATAAGGGTTTCCCCTATGGTTTCTATAATTTAGATTAGAAAGCGGTTAACTTAATCCTTAAAAAAGGCGATTGAGCCTGTCATAGCACCGTTTGTAAGCGGAAGCATGCATCTAAGAAATTTTTTTAGGCATGCTTCTTTTTTTTGAGTTTTGGTGTTATACTCATAAGTGAAATAGATAAGCTTTTTACTTCATCAGTCAATCTCTCGTTTTTTTAAAGGACAACGTGAAAAACTTAACATTGAATGTTATGACAGATTAAGGAGGAAAAACATGTTATTGATCGGAAATGGACATCTTATTACGCGGTCAGCTGCAAACCCATTCATTTCAGATGGTGCTGTAGTCATTGAGGGCAAAACTATTAAAGCTGTAGGTACTACAAAGCAATTGAAAGAAGATTACCCCCAAGCCGAGTTTATTGATGCTCAGGGCGGGATTATCATGCCGGGCTTTGTCAATATGCACAATCATATCTATAGTACATTTGCTCGGGGCTTAGCGATTAAAGGTTACCATCCTAAGGACTTCTCAGATATCCTTGAAGGCCAATGGTTCCGCCTAGACAACGAATTAGATAATGACATGACAAAAGCTAGCGGACGCGTCGCATATTTAGACAGTATCAAAAATGGGGTTACCACCATGTTTGACCACCAAGCAAGTTATGGTGAAGTTGATGGTTCCCTAGACGCCTTAAGCGAAGCTGCTGATGAAATGGGTGTTAGAACTTGCTTATGTTACGAAGTATCTGATCGTAACGGCGCAGATCAAATGAAAGCAGCCGTTGCTGAAAACGTGCGTTTCATCAAAGCTGCTGCCAAGCGTAAAGATGATATGCAACATGCCATGTTCGGCTTGCATGCATCGTTTACTTTATCCGATGACACCCTAGCTTATTGTAAAGCTAACTTGCCAGCTGGTATTGGTTTCCACGTCCACATCGCCGAAGGTATGGCTGATGTTTATGATTCCTTGAAACGTACCGGCCAACCAGTTGTTAATCGCTTATTCAACGCTGGTATCTTAGGCAAACAAACGTTAGCTGGTCACTGTATCCATATTGGCCCTGCTGAAATGCAAATTTTAGCTGATACCGATACGATGGTTGTGACAAACCCAGAATCCAACATGGGCAATGCCGTTGGCACACCTGCTGCAATCAAGATGTTAAATGATTATCACATCATGATGGGCTTAGGGACAGACGGCTTTACCAACGATATTACTGAATCTTACAAATTTGCCAACTTGATCCATAAAGATCACTTAGCTGATCCAAATGCAGGTTGGACTGAAGTTCCAGAAATGCTCTTCAACAACAATCCAAAGATGGCCAACCGTTACTTCGATACGAAGTTAGGCGTCTTAGAACCAGATGCAGCCGGTGATGTGATCGTCTTAGATTACAATGCACCAACACCAATCACGAAAGACAATTACAACATGCACATCTTGTTTGGCATGAATGGTGGCAACGTTCGCGATACGATTATCGCCGGAACTGTTCGTATGAAGGATTACCAAGTACAAGGTGTTGACGTGGCGGAAGTTTATGCAGACGCTCAAGTACAGGCACAACGTTTGTGGCATAAAATTAACGATTAAGAGGTGTTAAATAATGAGTGATATCATGCATCCGATTTCCATAGAAGCTTTACTGAACTGGATCTTAGAAGAATTTAAACGTAACGGGACAATCTTTGGGGTTCGCAAACTTTTCAAAGCTGATCCTAAAAAACAATTAGCTTTGTTTAACGAAACCATGGAAACACCAGTTGGCCCAGCCGCTGGTCCCCATACCCAATTAGCACAAAACATCATCACAGCTTACTTAACAGGTTCACGTTTCTTCGAATTAAAGACTGTTCAAATCATTGATGGTGAAGACTTACCAGTTGAAAAACCATGTATCAATGCCCGCGACGAAGGTTATAACGTGGAATGGTCCACTGAATTACGGGTTCCTGATGCTTATGAAGAATATGTTAAAGCTTGGTTCGTCTTGAAGCTATTGAGTCGTGAATTTGATTTAGGTGATCCAGATGGGTTCATTTTCAACATGAGTGTTGGTTATGACCTGCAAGGGATCCTATCACCAAAAATTCAAACTTACATCGACAACATGCAAGATGCTTCTAAGACACCAGTTTGGGATGAATGTTTAGACGCTGCCCGCAAATTACTACCGAAGTTCACGCGGATCAACGAAAAATACTTAGAGAGCATTAGCCCTCGTGTTTCCCATTCAATTACTTTGTCAACACTACACGGTACACCTGCTGATGAAATCGAACGGATCGCAGTGCATCTGTTAGTTGACAAGCACTTAAATACATTTATCAAATGTAACCCAACCTTGCTAGGTTATGACTTTGCCCGCAAGACCATGAATGAACTTGGCTTTGACTACATGGCCTTTGATGCCCATCACTTTGAAGAAGATTTACAATTTGAAGATGCGGTACCAATGATGAAACGCCTACAAGGTTTAGCTGATCATCACCAATTAGACTTCGGGGTTAAAATCACCAATACCTTCCCAGTTGAAATCAAACGGGGCGAATTACCAGGCGACGAAATGTACATGTCCGGTCGTTCCCTCTTCCCACTAAGTACTATGGCCGCTAAGAAATTATCTGATGCCCTTGACGGCAAATTACAAATTTCTTATTCCGGTGGTGCGGATATCTTCAACATCAAAGACCTCTTTGAAGCTGGTATCTGGCCAATCACTTTGGCAACTAACTTATTGAAACCTGGGAGCTACCAACGGATTCACCAAATTGCCAACGTCTTGGCAAGCTTGGATTATCCAACCCACGTTCAAATCGACTTGCCAAAATTAGATGCGGTTGTTGCCAAATCTAAACAACAAGCAAGATATCAAAAATCGGTTAAATTACCAGAAACATCTAAGATCGAAGAAAAATTACCATTGTTAGACTGCTACGTGGCACCTTGTCACCAAGGTACTGGCGGCTGTCCAATTCACCAAGACGTACCTGCTTATCTGCGTTATGTCAGTGAAGGCAAGTACTTGGATGCCTTGCAAGTTATCGTCGACAAGAACCCATTGCCATTCATCACTGGTACGATTTGTGCCCATCCTTGTGAAACTAAATGTACCCGTCAGTTTTACGAAGGGGCCATCGATATTCGTGGCGTGAAATTAGAAGCTGCCCAACATGCTTATGATGAATTATTAGCTACCATGGACAAACCAGTCAAGAAAGAAAATGCTGACAAGACTGCCGTTGTTGGGGCTGGGCCTGCCGGGATCTCTGCTGGTTACCTCTTAGCTCGCGAAGGCATGCCAGTTACCGTCTTTGACAAAGCTGATAAACCTGGTGGGGTTTGTACCCAAATCGTACCAGAATTCCGGATTGCCGGTGAAAGTGTTGAAAAAGACGTTGATTTGGCCCGCTTCATGGGTGCTGAATTCAAACTAGGCCAAGCTGCACCAAGCCTAGAAGAATTGCATAACCAAGGTTATAAGAACGTTATCTATGCGATTGGGGCTTGGAAACATCCTAACCTCCGCTTAGAAAAAGGCGAAACTATCAATTCCTTGGAATTCTTGAAAGCTTATCGTCAAGATACTGAAAATAATCCTTATGGCGAACATATCGTGATCGTCGGTGGTGGGAATACAGCCATGGATTGTGCCAGAGCAGCTAAACGCTTGCCTGGTGTCAAGACAGCAAGTATTGTTTATCGTCGGAACAAGCGCAATATGCCAGCGGATGAAGAAGAATTGGTATTTGCAGAACAAGACGGCGTTTTATTCCAAGAATTACTGTCACCAGTAAGTTTTGAAAACGGCGAATTGAAATGCGAAGTGATGGCTTTAGGTGAATATGATGCTTCTGGTCGGCGCCGCCCAGTACCAACTGGCAAATTCACAACGGTTCATGCGGACACAGTTATCGCAGCCGTTGGTGAAAAGATCGACACAGCCTTCTACCAACAAGTCGGCATTGATACTGACGACCGGGGCTATGTGAAATCTAACCCACAAACATTAGAAACAAACTTGCCAAACACTTATGTCATCGGTGATGCGCATCGTGGCCCAGCTACGATCGTTGAAGCCATTGCAGATGCAACTGCAGCTGCTAATGATATCGTTGAAGTGCATAACCACAACTTCGAACGTGATGATCATAACATCAACTTGGCTGTACCAAGACAAAAACGGGGCGTATTGGTAACACCAGACAGTGACACAACTCAAGCAGAACGTTGTTTGGAATGTTCCACAGTTTGTGAATCTTGCGTTGACGTTTGTCCTAACCGGGCTAACGTGGTCATCAATGTGAATGGCAACCCACAAATTCTCCACGTGGATCGCATGTGTAACGAATGTGGGAACTGTGAAACCTTCTGTCCTTATGCTAGTGCACCATATAAGGATAAATTCACTTTATTCAACAGTGAAGCTGATCTGCATGACAGTACAAACCAAGGTTTCTACGTCAAAGATCCAGCAGGCTTGCAAGTCCTCGTTCGTTATAACAACAATGAACAAGTATTAGATTTAAATAATGCCAATCTGCCATTACCACAAGGCTTGATCGATATGATGAAGGCAGTTATTGAGGATTATAGTTACACCTTAGCAAATTAAAGTATTTTCAAATAAGAAGGTTAGAATATGGGATTCTTAATTCGTCACGGCACGGTGGTTTCCACAAAGGGACGGCGGCAATTAGACGTTCGGATCACGGCTGATAAGATTACAGAGATGGGCGTGGATTTACCTGAAAAAGGTGATGAAGTCGTCGATGCAGCAGGTTGTTTACTCTTCCCTGGGTTCATTGATACCCACACGCATCTGGAGTTAAACAATGGCCCTGGTACGTTAAACTCCAGTGATGATTTCACCACTGGGACCATCGCCGCTGTTGCTAAAGGCACGACCTTTGTAATGGATATGGCAACGCCAATGCGGGGTCAAAGCTTACAGGATTGTTTAACCACCTGGGACAACTTCGCCGAAGATAACAGTTCTTGTGACTACAGTTATCACATGTCAGTTATCGAATGGCAAGACGATATGCCCGCGCAAATCAAAGCAATGGCCGCTCAAGGGATCACATCCTTTAAGATGTACATGGCCTATGACAATTTGCGGGTGAGTGACGCCGGTATCTTTGAAGCGATGAAGGCAATTAAATCAGTTCACGGCATGTTAGGTATCCATTGTGAAAATGGCGATCTTGCCGACGAGCTGCAAGCCCAATTCCTATCAGAAGGTAAAACCTCACCTAAATACCATCCCTTATCTCGCCCCAATGTGTTAGAAGCAGAAGCCATCAACCGCTATTTAACCATTGCCGCGTTAGTTGACCTGCCCGTCAATATAGTGCACCTCAGCACCAAAGAGGGCCTGGAGGTTGTTCGGGCAGCCCGCAAGCGGGGACAAAAGGTTTTTGTGGAATCTTGTCCCCAGTACTTCTTGTTGAATGATGAGTTGTATAACTTGCCAAACTTTGAGGGCGCCAAATATGTTTGTGCACCGCCACTACGGCAGCCAGCAGACATAAAAGCCTTGTGGGGCGCCTTGACCAATGGTGAAATCAACACCATTGGGACAGACCACTGTGATTTCAACTTTGCCACGGAAAAAGTAATTGGCAAAGATGATTTCTCAAAAATCCCTGGTGGCTTACCTGGCATCGAAACCCGCGGTGAGCTGATGTATACCTACGGGGTGGCCGCTGGCCGTATTACCCCAGAGCAATTTGTAGGGATCATGAGTGAACATGCGGCTCATCAATTCGGATTATTCCCACAAAAGGGTGTTATCCAAGTTGGTAGCGACGCCGACATAGTTATCTGGGATCCAAATACCACCGGTGTAATCTCCGCGAAAACTCAGTTACAAAACGTAGATTACACTGCCTACGAAGGTTTCCCGACTCAAGGGAGTGCCCAGCAAGTTTATCTTAGGGGCCAAAAAGTGGCTGCCTACGGGCAAGTCATCAATGGCCAAAAGGGTGAAAAGATTGCCCGGCACGCCAGTGAGTACGATTTTGAACTATAGTTCTAATTTTCTTGAAGGAGGATTTTTATATTGGCAGATATCAAATTAATCAAAAATCAACTCCCGGCAACAGATGACCATGAACTTAAAGACATGGATCAAGCCGCAGTTGAAACAGCCAAAAAATTCCATGAAAGCTTTCCACAGTATTCCAGAACACCGCTGGCGCACTTGGAACACATGGCTGGCTACTTGGGCTTGGATCACCTGTTTGTCAAAGACGAATCTTATCGTTTTGGCTTAAATGCATTTAAAGTATTGGGTGGATCTTTCGCCATGGCTAATTACATTGCAGAACGCTTGCATTGTGATGTATCTGAAGTAGATTACAATGTAATGGTTTCACCTAAATTAAAAGAAGATTTAGGTCAAGTTACATTCTATACTGCAACAGATGGGAACCATGGTCGTGGGGTTGCCTGGGCTGCAAATAAATTAGGTCAAAAATCTGTTATCTTGATGCCAAAAGGTTCTACTAAAGAACGTTTTGACAATATTCAAAAAGAAGGTGCAGAAGTTACCATCGAAGACATGAACTATGATGATGCCGTTCGTAAAGCCAATGCTTTAGCAGAAGCTAACGAAAATGGTGTCATGGTTCAAGATACTGCCTGGGATGGTTACGAAAAGATTCCAACTTGGATCATGCAAGGTTACGGCACGATGGCTTGTGAAGCTGCTCAACAAATGAAAGCAGCTGAAGTTGAACGTCCAACGCATATCTTTATCCAAGCTGGTGTAGGGAGTTTAGCTGGGGCCGTGATTGGTTACTTCGCCAATCTCTTCCCAGACAATCCACCAATTATGACTGTTATGGAAGCCCAAGTGGCAGATTGCTTGTATCAAACAGCGGAAGCTAATGATAACAAGATCCACTTTGCTACTGGTGACTTGCAAACAATCATGGCTGGTCTTGCTTGTGGCGAACCAAATACCATTTCCTTTGATATTTTGCGCAACCACGTGTCTTACTTCGCTTCTTGCCCAGACTGGGTATCTGCCCGGGGCATGCGGATGTTAGGCGCACCAATCAAAGGAGATCCACAAGTTATCTCCGGTGAATCTGGTGCCGTAGGTATGGGCTTTGTAGCAACATTAATGCATGACCCAGCTTATGCTGAAATGAAGGAAAAGTTACAACTTGATGGCAATTCCAAGGTCTTGTTGTTCTCTACAGAGGGCGACACTGATCCTGACAATTATAAAAAAATCGTATGGGGGCTTTAAAATGAGTACAGAATTACATTTAGACTACGCCGCAATTAAGAAACAAGCCGAGAAATATCAAAAAGATATCGTTAAATTCTTACGCGATATGGTTAAGATTCCTGGTGAAAGTGCTGAAGAAGGCAACAAGATCAAACGTGCCAAAGAAGAAATGGAAAAATTAGGCTTTGACAAGATCGATGTTGACCCAATGGGTAACTTGTTAGGCTATATGGGTAACGGTAAAAAATTAATCGCCTTTGATGGCCATATTGATACCGTAGCCATTGGTGAAAAATCTAACTGGAAGTTCGATCCATATGATGGTTTCGAAACTGACACTGAATTAGGTGGCCGTGGGACTTCTGATCAAGAAGGCGGGATTGCATCTGCAGTCTATGGCGCTAAGATCATGAAAGACTTAGGTTTGTTAAATGACAAATATACTGTCATGGTTGCTGTAACAGTCCAAGAAGAAGACTGCGATGGCTTGAACTGGCAATATATCATCAACGAAGACAAGATTCGCCCAGAATTCGTTGTTTCCACAGAACCTACTGATGGTGGGATCTACCGTGGTCAACGTGGCCGGATGGAAATCAGAGTTGAAGTCAAAGGTTTGTCTAGTCATGGTTCTGCACCTGAACGTGGCGACAACGCTATCTACAAGATGGCTGACATCATCAATGACATCCGTCAATTAAACAACAACGGTGATACTGAAAGCACTGTTATCAAAGGTTTAGTTAAGATGTTAGACGAAAAGAACAATGACCAATGGAAAGAAGCTAGCTTCATCGGCCGTGGTACTGTTACCACTTCTCAAATCTACTTCACTTCTCCAAGTCGTTGTGCCGTAGCTGATTCTTGCGCTATCTCTTTGGATCGTCGGATGACTTGTGGCGAAACTTGGGAAAGCTGCTTAGAAGAAATCCGCAACTTACCTGCTGTTAAAAAATATGGCGATGCTGTCAAAGTATCTATGTATAACTACGATCGCCCAAGCTACACTGGCTTATCTTATCCAATCGAAGCATACTTCCCAACTTGGGTTATTCCAGAAGACAGCCCAGTTACAAAAGCTTTATTGGAAGTTCACCACGATATGTACGGTGAAAAACGTCAAGGCCCTGAACAACAAATCAAGATGCGTGAAGAACGCCCATTGTTAGACAAATGGACATTCTCTACCAACGGTGTTAGCATCATGGGTCGTAACAACATTCCTTGTATCGGTTATGGCCCTGGTGCAGAAGCTCAAGCCCATGCTGCCAACGAAATTACTTGGAAGACTGACTTGGTACGTTGCGCTGCATTCTATGCTGCTCTACCTACCGTTTATACTGCTAACAATAAATAATATTTGATCGGCTCATAAAGATGTGCGCACCTACTATTCTCTTCAGATTTACATCAAGCGCTTTTACGGTGATGTCGCAACCATGGAAGAAGAAAGTTTGGTGCGCATTTTTTATAAATCGCATTGATAATTTTGTATCAATGTATCAATTAATCAATTAAAAAAATCAAATTAAAAAATAAGGGGATCTCAAAATGGCAAACTTTGACTCATTAGTAAACAAAATTGGTAAATTAAACATCGACAACATGTACGGCGAAGACTTCATGCAAACTTGGCACAAAAGCGATGACGAATTAAAAGCTACATTAAATACTGCTGATGCTTTGCGTAACTTACGTGAACGCAACATCTCCACAAAAGTGTTTGATTCTGGCTTAGGGATCTCCATTTTCCGGGACAACTCTACACGGACTCGTTTTTCTTTCACAAGTGCTTGTAACATGTTAGGTTTAGCCATTCAAGATTTGGATGAAAAGAAATCTCAAATCGCCCATGGTGAAACTGTTCGTGAAACTGCTACAATGATTTCCTTCATGGCTGACGTTATCGGTATTCGTGATGATATGTATATTGGTAAAGGGACTAAATACATGCATGATGTTATCGATGCTGTTAAAGACAGTGCCCAACAAGGTATCTTGGAACAACGTCCTAACTTAGTTGACTTGCAAGATGACGAAGATCATCCAACACAAGCTTTAGCTGACTTGGATCATATCATCCACGAATACGGTGGCATTGAAAACTTAAAAGGTAAGAAAATTGTTATGTCTTGGGCATACTCTCCTTCTTATGGCAAACCATTATCTGTTGCCCAAGCTATCATTGGTTTGATGACACGTTTTGGCATGGATGTTACTTTAGCACATCCTAAGGGCTACGAAGTAATGCCTGAAGTTGAAGAAATTGCTAAGAAGAACGCTGAAAAATCTGGCGGTAGCTTCACGAAGACTAACGATATGAAAGAAGCCTTCAAAGATGCTGACGTGATCTATTGTAAGAGTTGGGCACCATTCAAAGCTATGGAAGAACGGACTGAACTTTACGGTAAGGGCGACTTTGATGGCATTGACAAACTTGAAGAAGAATTGTTACAACACAATGCTGAATTCAAAGACTGGTCTGCAACTGAAGAAATGATGAAATTAACTAAGAATGGTAACGCATTATACATGCATCCATTACCAGCTGATATCACTGGCGTTTCTGCAGCTGAAGGTGAAGTTGATGCCAGCGTCTTTGATCGTTACCGTGATCAACTTTACAAACAAGCAAGCTTCAAACCATACGTTATTGCCGCTATGATCTTCTTAAGCAAATTCAAAGATCCAGCTAAAGTATTGCAAGACTTAGAAGACCGTGGGACAGCACGTCATGAATTCACTGGCAAGATTTAATTCTTGTCTTTAACTTAACAACATTTCAAGAAAAGAGGAACCTATATGAAACGTGTCGTGGTCGCTCTAGGGGGTAATGCCCTAGGCAATAACTTACATGAACAAATGACTGCAGTGAAATCTACTGCCAAAGCCATTGTCGATTTAATTGAAGCTGGCTATGAAGTCATTATCTCCCATGGTAATGGCCCTCAAGTTGGTATGATCCGTCTAGCAATGGATGGTCTGACAGCAACGAATCCGGCGAAATATCCGGAAATTCCGTTATCTGTCTGTGTTGCCATGAGTCAAGCTTACATTGGCTATGATCTGCAAAACGCTTTGAAAGAAGAATTGTTGAATCGGGGGATCAAACAACCGGTGGCCACTGTGGCCAGCCAAGTTGTGGTTGATCAAAACGATCCAGCCTTCAAAAAGCCAACAAAACCAGTTGGCGCTTTCATGACGAAGGCCGAAGCAGATAAATTAGTTGCCGAAGAGGGCAAGTCTGTCATGGAAGATGCTGGCCGCGGCTGGCGTCAAGTGGTAGCCTCACCAATGCCTAAAGAAATCGTTGAAATTGATACCATTAATGCTTTGATCGATGCCAAACAAACGGTTATCGCATGTGGTGGCGGGGGCATCCCCGTTACCAAAGAACCCCATAACCATTTAAAGGGTGCTAAAGCCGTTATTGATAAAGATTTCTGTAGTGCTTTGTTGGCTGAAAAAGTCGACGCTGATTTATTGGTCATCTTAACAGCCGTTGAACATGTGGCCGTTAACTTTGGCAAACCAGATCAAAAAGAATTGGGCAACGTCACTGTTGACGAAATGAACCAATATATCAAAGAAAACCAATTCGCACCTGGTTCAATGTTACCTAAGGTTCAAGCAGGGATCCAATTTGCTGAATCTAAACCAGGCCGTAAGACATTGATCACATTGTTAGAAAAAGCTAAAGATGGTTTGGCCGGTGACACCGGTACCATCATTTCAACCCAAACTCAGGAGGCAAAGGTATAATTATGACAATCAAACCAGTAAACTCACAAGAATTACCAAAACCTGTTGGACCCTATTCTCATGGGGTCATGGCTGGCGACACGCTTTACATTTCTGGCCAACAGGGTGTCGATCCTAAGACCGGCGAAATGGGCGCTGATGTATCTGCCCAAGCCGTTATGGCATTAGACAACATGGGCCGGGTTTTAGATGAAGCCGGGTTAGATTATAAACATGTTGTTAAGACCTTGATTTATTTAAAGAATATGGCGGATTTCTCCACCATTAATGATATTTATGCTCGTTATTTCACAGAATTATTACCTGCACGTTCTTGTGTTGAGGTGGCTAAGTTGCCTGGCAATGGCCTCTTTGAAATAGAGGCCGTCGCCGTTAAATAGTCGTGAGACGCACTTTTGCCCTTTAACGAGGAAAGGATTTTGACGATGCGTGTAAACTTAAGTCAATCAGCAGATGAAGCCGGTGTGGCCAAAACCATGCCAAAAGACAAGAAAACTAAAGGTTTATTCAACTATGATGCGAAAGTTTCATTTAAAGAGCTGGCACCCCTGGGCCTACAACATGTGGCCGCAGCAATTGCCGGTATTGTAACACCCGGCATTATGGTTGCCAAAGCCTGTAAGCTTAATGGCAGTGACACGACTTTGATCATTCAAACCAGTTTGATCATGGCCGGGATCGCCACTTTGATTCAGCTCTTCCCTATTTTTCGCCGCTTCGGCTCCCGCCTACCCATGATGATGGGTGCCAGTTTTGCCACCGTACCAATTTTATTGATCATCGGGGGCAGTTATGGCATAGGCTCAATCTTTGGGGCCCAATTGATCGGTGGTTTGGTCGTGTTGACCATGGGATTCTTCTTGAAATATATTCGAATCCTCTTTCCACCGATAGTCACCGGGACAGTCATCCTAAGTATTGGATTATCTTTGTTTCCGGTGGCGGTGAAGTATATGGCCGGTGGTGCCGGTAGTGCCACTTTTGGCTCAGTCCAAAATTGGTCGGTGGCCATCGTAACCTTTATTGTCGTGTTTACGTTAAATTACTTTGGTAAAGGTCTTTTCAAATTAGCTTCAATTTTGATTGGTATGATTGTGGGGTACATTCTCGCGTTAACCATGGGAATGGTCAACTTTGGCCCCGTTCAATCTGCCAGCTTCATGCAAGTCATCCCACCAATGCACTTTGGTATCAGATTTGATTTGATTCCGATCTTGCTCTTGACCATCATCTTCTTAGTAGATGCCGTTCAATCAATTGGTCAGTTCACCGCCACCACCATGGGCGCGATGGACCGCCAACCAACTGACCGGGAACTATCTGGGGCGATCATGGGTAAAGGCTTGATCAATACCTTAGGCAGTTTCTTCGGCGGTTTAGCCGTTGGGACCTTTGGCCAAAACGTGGGATTAGTGATTGAGACTAAAGTTATCAACAAATATATCCTAACATTCTCGTCTATTTTCCTTGTAGTTGCTGGATTTGTTCCTAAAGTTGCTTCTATTTTGACCACGATTCCGTATGCGGTCATTGGTGGCGCGACGATCTCAGTTTTTGCTACAATAGCTATGACGGGGATCCGCACCATTGTTTCCGCTGGTTTATCTTCATTAAACGTCGGTATTGTTGGCTTATCGCTAGCAGCAGGTGTTGGTGTTGCTTTATCACCGAACTGCTTAGCAGGCTTTCCAACTTGGGTCAACACCGTTTTTGGAACTTCAGAAGTTATCTTGACGACGATCCTAGCAGTTATCTTGAATCTCGTCTTGAATATCATTAAAAAACCAGAAAAAGCGCAAGCAACAAAAGGATAGTTTGGACGATTTAACAATTAGAATCAACCAGGAGAAGGAATTCATATGGAAACTTTAACGAAATTGATCTATAACCGATTGCAAGCCCATCAGGATTTAATGTTAGTCACCGTCATGAGCAGTGCTGGTTCAACGCCAAGAGGGGCAGGTGCCCACATGGTGGTGGATGAAGCCGGCTATGTGGCAGGTACCATCGGCGGCGGCAAGATTGAACATCGCTGTGTGCAAGAAGGCATGGTGTTGTTACAACAAGCTGCTAGCAAGATTGAAGATTTCAACTTGACCCCAAATGCCGGTGATTTAGGAATGCTCTGTGGCGGTAAAGCCAAAGTGCTGTTTACCTATTTAGCCGCGGCTGACACGCTGACAAACCAGGTCTTGGAACAGGTTTTGATCAAGCAAAGTGTCCATGAGTCCGCCTGGTTGATTTTTCAATTGCGGGGAAATCAAGTTAAATTGGGATTTTACAGTGAGACTTTACAGTTTGTTGGGCTAACCATTCCTAAAGACCGCCTGCAAGTCAGTGCCATGAGCTACACCGATCAAGGTGCCACTTATTTTGTGGAACCCATCAGTACTAGTGCCAAGGTTTATATCTTTGGGGCCGGGCATGTGGGTCGGGCGCTGGCGGCGGTCTTGCCGCCCCTGAACTTCTACACAGAAATTTGGGACGATCGGGCCGGCTTGTTGACCAAACAATATTTGCCAAGTGTCAATAAAATGAAACTGGTGGATTTTGAACAACCCAATTTAACGTTGCCCCTGACAAAACAAGATTATGGCATCGTTGTTTCCAGTAGCCATAAAACAGATGCGCGCCTAGAAGCTTTATTACTGCAGACGCCAGCCCAATATATTGGGGTTCTAGCTAGTAAGCATAAAATTGCCTTACACACCAGAGCACTTCGTGAAGCCGGCTTCACACAAACTGATACGGATCGGATCCATTGGCCAATTGGTTTGGCCATTGGGGCCGATTCACCACAAGAAATTGCCATCAGTGTAGCCGCGGAATTAGTGCAACAAAGGGCGACGCAACGCCAAGTTATGGCCGCTTTACAGACGCAAACAAAATAAAGTGATTTTGACCAGAAAAAGTTTTTGCCAAGCACTTTTGATGTTATAATATATATGTGAATTAGTTAACAAATATAGAAGGTCGGTGTGAATATGTATACCTTAACGGTGAATGGTCAGGAAGTGACCTGTGAAGAAGACAAGAAATTGATGCATTTTCTAAGGGATGACCTTGGCCTAACCGGTACAAAGGATGGCTGTAGTGAAGGTTCCTGCGGAGCGTGTACAGTTTTGATCAATGGCAGAGCCTCTAAGAGTTGTTTGTTTAATTTATCCAAGGTAGAAGGAAAAGAAGTTACCACGGTAGAAGGCATTACTCAACGGCAAAAAGATGTATTTGCCTATGCATTTGCCAAAGCCGGTGCGGTACAATGTGGCTACTGTATCCCAGGGATGTTGATTTCTGCGGTGGGGATGCTTGAAAAGAAACCAGACCCTTCAGAAACTGATATTAGAAAAGGGATCCGGGGCAATATTTGTCGCTGTACAGGTTATGTTAAAATTATCGATGGCATTAAAATCGCAGCCCAAATGTTGCGCGACGACACCCCAATTCCAGAAGAAAAAGAAGATGGCCATTTAGGTCAAAGCATGATGCGGGTGGATGCCAAAGAGAAGACTTTGGGCACCGGCAAATATGTGGATGACATGACGCTACCAGGCATGTTATATGCTTCAGCTGTGCGCAGTGCTTATCCACGGGCTAAGTTCTTAAGTATTGATAAATCTAAAGCGCTGGCTCATCCTGATTGTGTGGCGGTCTTCACGGCTGAAGATGTGCCTGGCAATAACAAGATCGGTCATTTGGAATTTATCTCTGATTGGGACGTTATGATTCCTGTGGGGGGAATTACCCGTTACGTGGGCGATGCCATGTGCTTAGTCGTTTCCAAATCTAAGGAAACATTAGATGAAATCAAAGATTTAGTTGAGATTGAATATGAAGAATTAACCCCAGTAGTGACCAGCGAAGAAGCCATGGCCAAAGATGCACCTTTGATCCATGAAAAAGGCAACGTTTTAGCTCATGAACATGTGATTCGCGGCAATGCTGATGAAAAATTAGCCCAGTCTAAATATGTAGTTACTGAACATTATTCTGTGCCAATTAATGAACATGCTTTTATGGAACCAGAATGTGCCATTGCCCTACCTGAGGGTGAAGATGGGATCTTACTTTACTCAGGGGGCCAGGGGATCTATGATGAGCAACGGGAAGTTAGCCGGATGCTCGGCCTTGAAAAACCTAAAGTTCACGTACACTCTATGTTAGTAGGTGGCGGTTTTGGGGGTAAGGAAGATATGAGTGTTCAACATCATGCGGCTTTAGCAGCATGGCTGTTGAAACAACCAGTTAAAGTACTCTTCTCCCGTCAAGAGAGTTTAATGGTTCACCCTAAACGTCACGGCATGGAAATGGACTTTACCACCGGCTGTGATGAAAATGGGAAGTTGACCGCCATGAAGGCCGTGATCTATGCGGACTCTGGGGCGTATGCTTCCTTAGGTGGCCCAGTGTTGCAACGGGCTTGTACCCATGCGGCTGGTCCTTATAATTATCAAGATGTGGATATCGATGGTTATGCATTATATACCAATAACCCACCTTGTGGTGCCTTTAGAGGGTTTGGGGTTTGTCAAACTGCTTTTGCCATTGAAAGTAACTTGAATATTCTCGCTAAAAAAGTTGGCATCACCCCTTGGGACATTCGCTACTTGAATGCGGTTGAACCTGGGGATACCTTATCAAATGGTCAATTAGTTTCTAATAACTGTGCCTTAAAAGAAACCTTGGAATCAGTTAAACCTGATTATGAAGCCGCTGATGTGGCTGGGATCACTTGTTTCTTCAAGAACAGTGGGATCGGTGTTGGCCTGGATGATTATGGTCGCTGTATTATTTCTGTAGAAGATGGTAAGATTCATGTGCGTTCTTCTGCAGCTTGTATCGGCCAAGGGTTTGCCACAGTTGCCACCCAATTAGCGGTTGAAGCTTTAGATGTGGATCCTGCAATGATTTTGGTGGAAGATCCAGATACTACCCGGACACCAGATACTGGGACAACAACAGCCTCCAGACAGTCTACCATCACTGGTGAAGCTATCAAACTGGCTGCCCAACAATTACGGGTGCAATTAGACATGGGTCGTTCTCTGGCTGACTTAGAAGGCCAAGAATACTATGGTGAATTTAACCCAAGAACGGACCCAATCAACTCTGATAAAGAAAACCCAGTCAGCCACGTGGGCTACGGGTATGCTTCAGAAGTTGTGACCTTAGATGAAAAAGGTAAACTCGGTAAATTTGTGGCTGCTTATGACATTGGTCAAGTGATCAATCCACCAGCAGCTGCCGGTCAGATCGAAGGTGGGATCGTCATGGGCATGGGTTACGCTTTGACAGAACACTTTGATATGGACCAAGGTTACGTGAAGGCTAAATATGCCACGTTAGGCTTATTGGATGCCACCAAGGTGCCTGAAATCGAGACCCGCTTTGTCCAAAGTCGGGCTATCCATGAAGGGATCGCCTATGGGGTCAAAGGTGTGGGTGAATTGGCAACGATTTTACCAGCACCAGCTATTGGCGGCGCTTATTACGCCTTAGATGGCCAATTACGGGACACTTTACCAATGAGTGATACCCCTTATGCTAAGAAACGGCGTTAATTTGGAAGTTTGAGTTAAGGACTTGAGGCCATGAAAATCAGCGCGATCGTGTTAGCCAGTGGTTTATCCCAGCGTATGGGCAGTGATAATAAATTATTCATGACCTATCGGGGGGAGACCTTTTTAGATAAGACGCTGCGCCTAGTGACCCAATTGCCGGTCTATGAACGGCTGTTGGTCATTGGCCCAGCTGATTTAAAACGGGCCCATGTGCCCCAGGGTTATAAATTATTGGTGAATCACAACCCGGAACTGGGGCAAAGTCACAGTGTGGTTTTAGGCACGCAAATGGCCACGGGGGATGCTTATATTTACCTGGCCATTGATCAGCCTGATTTACGGGTCAGCGATGTGCACCCCTTGTTACTCTTAGCAAAATCAGATAAAATTGTGTATCCAACGATATTAACGCAACCCAGTAATCCCATGGTTTTTGGGCGTCATTTTCGCGATGAACTCTTACAACTTACGGGCGATTCTGGAGGTAGGCAAATAAGGACTCGACATCCTGAAGCCTGCATCAGCGTACCCGTGACCCCAGGACCGTTTGAAGATGTGGATACCCTGGGCCAATATAAGAACTTGATCAAAGAAGGGTCAGATTATGAGTATTGATTTAAATTGGGCGGCAACATCGGCCCAAAAGCCGGCCAGTGTTTTAAAAGCAGTGACGACTTATCTTAATGACAATCATTATGAGAATCAAAACCGGGCATTGCCTGGGGTTGAGGCCATGAGTATCGCCCTAGATACTCGCGAGACTTTATCCAAGTTCTTTGGCGTGGGGGATGCCAGTCGGGTCTTATTCACGGCTAGTGCCACCATGAGTATGAACATGATTTTAAATGGGTTATTACAACCCGGCGATCAGGTTTTAACCAGTGACATGGAGCATAATGCGGTGAGCCGACCCTTGACCTTGTTAGGGAAAAAGGGCGTCACCACCACTTATTTGCCCTGTGATGCCACGGGGGTTTTAGATACCAAAGCCATTGTGCCAGCCATAGGGCCCAACACCAAAGCCTTGGTATTGACCCATGCTTCTAATGTCACCGGCACGATTGAACCGGTGGCTGAAGCATTTCGCATCGCCAAAAGCCAAGGGTTGATCACGATTTTAGATGCCGCCCAAACTGCGGGGTACTTACCCATTGATATGGCCAGCTTGCATGCTGATGTGGTGGTCTTTGCCGGCCACAAGGGTTTGCTGGGTTTGCCGGGCATCGGTGGCTTTTGTCTAGCCGCCGGCATGGCTGAAAAGATCCAACCTTGGTTGGTTGGGGGCACCGGCAATGCTTCGGCGGCCAATGAGCAGCCGGATTTTCTCCCGGATAAATTTGAACCGGGCACACCCAACACCATTGGGATTTTAAGCCTCGGTGCTGGCGTAAAGGCCCTAGAAAAAATGGGCTTGGCGAACGTTCACCAAGCCGAACAAGACTTAACCGCTTATTTCCTAAAGGGCCTAGCAGACTTACCTGTCACCGTTTATGGACCTAACGATGCGACGCTTATGACGCCAGTGGTGTCCATTAACGGCGAGGGCTGGGATCCTGGGGTTTTAGGCGGGGCCTTATATGAAAAAGACGGCATCATTACCCGCTGTGGGCTGCATTGTGCACCAATCGCCCATCGCAATATTGGGACTTTTCCCGGTGGGACCGTGCGTTTTAGCTTTGGCTATGCCACGACCCGGGCGGAATTAGACCAAGCGTTGACTGTTTTAGCAACCGTTTTGAAAGAAGGCGGCAAGTAATGGAAGATTTTTTAGCAAGTTGTACCTCAGGTGGCTGCGGGGCCAAAATTGCAGCCGGAGATTTAACAGATTATTTAAAGGCCTTACCAACCACTAAAGATCCCAATTTATTGGTGGGATTTAATACGGGCGATGATGCAGCTGTGTATCAAACTGCCCCGGACCAAGCTTTGGTGAATACGGTGGACTTCTTTTCGCCGATGGTGGAAGACCCTTATGTTTTCGGCACAATTGCCGCAACCAATGCCTTAAGTGACATTTATGCCATGGGGGGCAAGCCCTTGTTAGCTTTAAACATCACTTGTTTTCCGGAACGATTGCCCAAATCGGCGTTAAGTGATATTCTTGCAGGGGGAGCAGCCAAGATCCAAGAAGCCGGCGCCATTTTAGCGGGTGGTCATTCTATTTATGACCATGAGCCTAAATATGGTTTGGCGGTGACTGGTCAAGTGGACCCACGGCATTTGATTCGCAATGACACCCCTAAAACCGGGGATGCCTTGATTTTAACCAAGGCCCTGGGTGTGGGGATTGTTTTAGCAGCTGACCGGGCGAAAGTCGGGGATGCTGAAGCCACGGAAATTGCGATTGCGTCCATGCAACAGCTGAACAAGTATGCGGCCGCTAATTTTGGTCAGTATCAAGTTCATGCCTGCACAGACGTGACCGGTTTTGGGTTATTAGCCCATGGTCTGGAGATGGCCGGTGACGACCATACTTTAGTGCTAGATACCGGAGAAGTGCCGATTCTGCCGGACGCCTTAGACTTTGCCAAAGAGTATTTGACAACGGCTGGCGGTGAACGGAATCGGGAACAAATTGGTGACCGTGTTGATTTAGATGCGATCAGCCCTGCGCTTCAAGAATTATTGTTTGACCCACAAACTTCCGGGGGGCTTCTAATCAGTGTGGCCGCCGAGGATGCTGCTGGTTTATTGGCAGCCATTCATACCACTGATCCAGTGGCAAGAATTATCGGTATGGTCGCTGATCGGGAAGCTCAGCCCATAATCTTATTATAGAGGTGCACTTTTTATGAAAACAGTTAAAGTAGAAGCTCTAAATCAAACCTGTCCTTTACCCGTTATTGCCGCCAAAAAGGCAATCAAGTCTTTGTCCCCTGATGGTGGCAAAGTCGACGTCGTTGTGGACAACGATGTGGCTGTTAAGAATATTTCAAAAATGGCCAATGGCAATGGGTATCAAGTTAGTTCTGATACAGAAGGTGAAACTCGGACCGTACATATTACCGCAACAGCAGATATGCTGAAAAAAGCGGCAGCGCACGGCTCGATCGTCGCCTCTGTTTACGCATTTGGTTCTAAGACACTAGGACGTGGCGATGATGAGCTGGGCAGTATTTTGCTTAAAAGTTACATCTATTCCTTAACACAATTGGATACCCCACCAGAACAAATGTTATTTTATAACGGCGGTGCTTGGTTGACGACTGAAGGCTCAGATGTTTTAGAGGATCTACAAACTTTAGCTGATAAAGGCACTCAAATTAATACTTGTGGCACTTGTCTAGACTTTTATGGTATCAAAGATAAATTAGCCATCGGTGACATCACGAACATGTATGCCATTGTGGAAACCTTAAACACCGCAGATAAAGTGGTGACAGCTCAATAATCGGTCCTAAAGGGGACTTTTCTATGACCTATTTATTTACGTTTATCAATACCCATAACGCCATCACGGCCAGTCATCTCTTTGAAACCGAAAAATTGCCGGTAAGGGTCATGCCCTTACCCGGTCAATTAGGGGATGCTTGCGGGATTTGCTTAAGGGTTGACGCAGATTACCTACAACAAGCCTTTGATTTGATCAAGGACCATGGGATCGCCACTGCTGGAATTTATAAAATCATTGGCAGTGGTGCAAAGCAGGTGTATGAAAAATGGCAGTGAGCCACTTATTTGGTTTAAAGACCAAAGAGGTCGTGGCCATTATTGGTTGCGGCGGGAAAACCACCTTAATGAATCATCTGGCCCATAGTTACCCGAGTCAACGGGTCTTGTTGACCACCAGCACCAAGATCTGGCCGCCAGCTTGTGACAGCTATGATCACTGGTTGACCCCATTGTCAGTACCTTTGGACTTTCAAGGCTGCCGGGGTGTCAGTGTCTTGGGGACGTTAACGCCCACCAGTAATGGGTTAAAACTGGCCCAAGCACCCACATTACAGCAGTACTTGCCTTACTTTGATAAGGTGTTCATTGAAGCTGATGGCTCTAAGGGAAAACCCTTGAAAGCATGGAGTATGCAAGAACCCGTGATTTTACCTGAAACATCGTGTACAATTGGGGTGTTACCTGCAATAAGTTTGGGGTTAACTTTAAATCCTAATAATGTGCACCGCTTTAGCAAGTTGTTGGCTTGGGGTGGTTTTCACCCCGGTCAACTGGTAACACCAGCGGTTTTGGCCCGTATCATCAGCCATCCCCAAGGTCTATTTGCTAAAGCGGTCGGCCGCAAGATTTTACTGTTGACCCATGTGGTCAACTTAACAACTTTGAACCAAATGAACGAAGTAATAGCACAGTTGCCCGAAACGATGAAACAGCAGTTGGATCGGATCGTGGCCGTAGACTTTTTAGAAGAACGAGGGCGAGTATTATGGCAGAACCACATATCAGTGACACGTTGATCGTCATCCGTGGCGGCGGCGATTTAGCCACTGGGGTAGCACAGAAATTATGGCATGCAGGCTTTAAGTTAATCATGCTAGAAACCGCGCAACCTATGATGATTCGGCGCCCCGTTTGTCTAGGAAGTGCCATCGCTGATGGCCAGATTACCGTTGAAGATGTAACAGGTGTAAAAACTTTAGCAGAAAATGTGCAAAAGGTCTGGAAAAAAAGTGAAATTCCTGTTATAGTAAACCCATCAGGTGATATAATTCACATGCTTAAACCAGCCGTCGTGGTGGACGCGATTCTTGCTAAAAAGAATCTCGGCACCAATCGCCAAATGGCACCTTTAACCATTGCTTTAGGACCAGGGTTTTCCGCACCTGAGGATGTTGATGCCGTCATTGAAACCATGCGGGGTCACAACTTAGGCCGGATCATCACAAAGGGGAAGCCTTTAGCTAACACTGGGATACCGGGGGTCATTGCTGGGAAAAGTAAAGAACGGGTGATATATGCACCTGCAGCTGGCCTAATGCGACATCGGCGTGAAATCGGCGCCCAAGTTCAGCAAGGTGAAACGTTATTTTATCTTGGAGACACAGCAGTACCTTCACCACTCACCGGCACACTCCGCGGCTTAATTGCCGAAGGTACGCTCGTGAGTTTAGGATTGAAGATTGCTGATGTGGATCCCAGACCCAATGTACCATGTGACCAAATTTCAGATAAAGCCCGAGCCATCGGAGGCGGTGTCTTAGATGCTGTACTGATGCTAGGCCACAAAAAGGGTTTGTTCGTATAGCCGCACTGTCTGTTATGTCTAGAGGCTGAGTTGAGTTAAGCAGTTAACTTAATCCAGCCTCATTTTTTACAAAGGGGGATAAAAAAAATTTTAATCCCTAAAAATTTTTAAGCGTCAAATATTTTTTAAAGATATTTGAAAGCGGTTGCCGCCCCTACTCAAACTTCAGGAACATGAAACAAAAAAATAAATTGACAATCTTGGAAGGATGATTATCATGGCTCTAGCGAAAATTGTATATGCCAGCATGACTGGGAATACGGAAGGTATTTCCGAAATTATTGAAGATGCGTTTAAGGATCAAGGCCTCGACGTTGAACGTGAAATGTCCGACGATGTGGATCCAGATTTCTTTGAAGATGCAGATATCTGCGTTATCGCAACTTACACTTATAACGACGGCGAATTACCTGGTGAATTTGAAGACTTCTATGATGATTTAGCAGATGAAGATTTGTCTGGTAAAATCTACGGTGTCGTTGGCAGTGGGGACAGTGAATTGTATCCAGATTTCTTCTGTCACGCAGCTGACTCCTTCATGGAAGATTTTGAAAAGACTGGTGCTACAAAAGGCGCTGATGTCCTCAAGATTGAAAATGATGCAGACGACGAAGATACAGAAAATATTAAGAAATTAGTCAGTGATTTAGTGAAGGCTCAAAGCGAGCTTTAAATCACAAACCACGGAGGTGGATGATGGACATGCAAAATGTTGAAACAAAAGACAATACGCAGGATCATAACGTATCCCGCAAAATCAAAACCATGGATGGGAACACCGCTGCAGCTTATATCTCTTATGCGTTCACAGAGGTTGCCGCCATTTATCCAATCACCCCAAGCTCAACCATGGCTGAAGTTGTGGATGCCTGGGCAGTTGCTGGTAAGAAAAATATCTTCGGCGAACCTGTCAAGGTTGTCGAACTACAATCCGAAGCCGGCGCTGCTGGTGCGGTACATGGTTCCTTAAAGACTGGGGCATTGACCTCAACTTATACCGCATCTCAAGGCTTGTTACTCATGATTCCGAACATGTTCAAAATTGCTGGTGAATTATTGCCAACCGTTTTCCACGTTGCTGCCCGGGCGGTTTCTACCAACGCCCTTAGCATTTTCGGCGATCACAGTGATGTGATGGCTGCTCGGCAAACTGGTTTTTGTATGTTAGCTGAAAGTGGCGTCCAAGAAGTTATGGACTTGTCCGCTGTTGCGCATTTAGCCAGCATTGAAGGTAAATTACCATTTATGAACTTCTTTGATGGTTTTAGAACCAGTCATGAAATCCAACGTATTGAAGTTTTAGACTACGACGAATTAAAAGCAATGATGCCTTGGAAACAATTACAAGAATTCCGTGATGGGGCAATGAATCCAAACCATCCTGAAATTTCTGGGACTGCCCAAAATCCAGACATCTATTTCCAATCTAGAGAAACAGTGAACCAATTTTATGACAAGATGCCAGCACTCGTGCAGAAATATATGCATAAGATCAACGAATTGCGGGGCACCGATTATGATTTGACCAACTATTATGGTGATCCAGAAGCAACTGAAGTTATCATTGCCATGGGTTCAGTTGCCCCAACCATCAAACAAACTGTGGACTATTTGAATAGCAAAGGCCGCAAAGTTGGTTTCATCAATATGCACTTGTATCGCCCATTCCCAACTGAAAACTTGTTGGCTAAATTACCAGCTACTGTAGAACGGGTTGCTGTGATGGATCGGACCAAAGAACCTGGCTCTGAAGGCGAACCATTGCTCTTAGATGTTCAAAGTGCTTTGTTCAGCCATCCTAACCGCCCAGTTGTCATTGGCGGCCGTTATGGGATCGCTTCTAAGAACGTCACACCTGATCAAATTGTTTCAATTTATGATCATTTGCAATTACCAGCTGATCAATTGAAACCACGTTTCACCGTCGGTATCGTCGATGATGTGACCCATACTTCCCTTCCAAAAGAAACACCTTTAGACTTAACACCAAAAGGTATTTTCCAAGCTAAGTTCTGGGGCTTTGGTTCTGATGGGACTGTTGGTGCCAACAAACAAGCCATCAAGATCATCGGGGATCATACCGGTCAGTATGCGCAAGCCTACTTTGCTTATGATTCTAAGAAATCCGGTGGCTTGACCATTTCTCATTTACGTTTTGGTCACGAACCAATTAATTCCACTTATTATGTTGAATCGCCAGACTTTGTATGTTGTTCCAACGAAGCCTACTTGAACCAATATGATTTATTGAAAGGCTTAAAAGACGGCGGGACATTCTTATTGAACACCCACTGGGATGAAGCCAAAACTCGGGTCTTGTTACCAGAGTCCTTCAAGCGCTACATTGGCCAACACCATATTAAATTCTATATCATCGATGCCTATGCCATTGCTAAAGAAATCGGCTTAGGTCGTCGGATCAACCAAGTCATGTCCACCGCATTCTTTGATGTAACAGACATCTTGGAAAGAGATCAATTCGTACCATTGCTCAGAGAATCCGTTGAAACAGCTTACGGTAAGAAATCTCGTAAGATCGTTGAAATGAACTGGGCTGCCATTGATCATACCTTTGATAACTTAGTGCAAGTTGATGTCCCTGAAGACTGGGCTGGCGTTGAAGTTAAACCAGCTGCTGCTAAGGGTGACGAACCAGCTTACGTGAAGAACATCATGGAACCAATCAACCGTCAAGAAGGCGATAACTTAACTGTTAAAGACTTAATTGACAATCACATGTTAGGCGGCAAGATGCCAATGGGCACCGCTGCTTACGAAAAACGGGGCATTGCCTTAGAAGTACCACAATGGGATGCCAAGTTCTGTACTGAATGTAATGCCTGCGCCTTTGTTTGTCCACATGCGGCTATTCGGCCATTCGTGGCAAACGAAGCTGAAATGGAAAAAGCCCCTGAAGGTTTCATTACCAGAGACATGAAGGGTGCCGACGGTCAAATGTACCGGATCCAAGTTTCCATTGAAGATTGTACTGGTTGCAGTCTTTGTGTTGAAGCTTGTCCAGAACGTGGGAAAGCCTTGAAGATGGCTTCTTATGATTCTCAAAAAGAACAAGCTCAAAACTGGGCCTTTGCCATGACATTGACGCAAAAAGCCAATACCATCAAGAAAGCCAGCGTTAAGGGTTCTCAATTTGAAAAACCATTGTTAGAATTCTCTGGTGCTTGTGCCGGTTGTGGTGAAACAGCTTATATCAAACTGTTGACCCAATTGTATGGTGATCATATGCAAATGGCCAATACCACTGGTTGTTCTTCTATCTGGGGTGCTTCTTCACCAGCTACCCCTTATACCACTAATGCCTTAGGCCAAGGTCCTGCTTGGAGTAACTCCTTGTTTGAAGATAATGCCGAATATGGTTATGGGATGTTTATCGCTAACCAAACTAAACGGCGTTACCTGGAACATAAAGTGGAAGCTGCTTTAGCTGCCAAGGTTGGTAAACCTGAAACACAAGCTTTGATGCAAGACTGGTTAGACCATGCCCATGAAAGTGAAGGTAGTCGCCAACGGGCTGCTAAACTAGCTGCGGTATTGGAAACTGAAAAAGACGAATTATTGCAAGACATTTTGAAAGACAAAGATTCATTTGCCAAGATCAGTCAATGGATCATCGGTGGTGACGGCTGGGCTTATGATATCGGCTTTGGCGGTATCGACCATGTTGTTGCCAGCGGTGAAGATATTAACATCTTCGTCATGGATAATGAATTGTACGCCAATACTGGTGGTCAAATGTCTAAAGCAACACCTGCTTCAGCCGTTGCGAAATTCGCAGCTGGTGGTAAGAAGACAGCTAAGAAGGACTTGGGCATGATGTTAGCCACTTATGGTAATGTCTATGTGGCACAAATCTCCATTGATGCCGACCAAAACCAAACTGTCAAAGCCATCACCGAAGCTGAAAGCTATCCTGGCCCATCTGTCATTATCGGTTATACACCTTGTATCAACCAAGGTATCAAGGGTGGTATGAGTAACGCTATTAAAGAAGCTAAAGCCGCTGTTGAAAGTGGTTACTGGCAGCTTTATCGCTACGATCCACGTTTGGCCGAAAAGGGCAGAGATCCAATGCGCTTAGATTACAAACGTTATGACACTGAAAAGATTCCTAGTTTCTTGGAAAGCCAAACACGTTACGCTGCATTGCATAATGTGAAGAAAGATCCAGATGTTGTCGAGGCCATGTTTGACCGGACGACTGAAGATATGGCTGAACGGACTGAACGCTACGCGGATATGGCAGCTCGTAAGAAAAAATAGGCAATCTTCAAGTTCAAGATTTAAAACCATTTTTTAGCCAGTAACAAGGAACTAACAATATATAATAGTATTCCCTCCTTTTACCCACCCAAGGGCGCCCAATCGCCCTTGGGTGGGTTTTTTTTATGAGATTGTCATTGTTGTGGAAACGCTTTTATGATAAAATTTAATTGGTAAATATTTCACAAGCTTGCGCTTATTTTGAAAAAAGTATAAAATACGCTCAAACTCGTACCTACAAAGATTTTTTTGTTTGCAATAATATTATCTTTCAACGGAGGGATAGCAATGGCTCAAAAGCATATTATTGGTCAAGCAGAAAGTCGCTGGGATGCAATTGCAAAGGTTAAAGGCCAGGCAAACTACACTGGAGACTTTCCGATTAAGAACTTACTGCATGGTAAAATTTTACATGCAACGATTGCCCATGGTTACGTGACAAGCTACGATATTTCGGAGGCTGAAAAAGTGCCTGGGGTTTTAAAGATCCTCTTGCCTGAGGATCTGCCCCAAATTAAATATTCCACCGCGGGTCATCCTTGGAACTTGGAACCTAAGAAGCGCGACATTGAAGACCGCACCATGTTGACCCGCCACGTGCGGGTTTACGGGGATGATATTGGCGCGGTAATCGCTAAAACGCCCTTAGCTGCGAAACAGGCCCTCAGTAAAATCAAGGTGACCTATGACACCTATCCGGTCTATTTGACCCCAAAGCAAGCCATGGCTTTGGATGCCAAACGCATCCACGAAGAACGGGACAACGTTATTGCCAGTACAGCAGTGGGCTTTGGGGATGTGAATCAAGGCCTTGATGAGGCGGATTTTGTGTTACACCGGCAGTTACATACACCAGTGCAATTACATGCCCATTTGGAGAACCAAGTCGCCACCGCCTTTCAAAGTGAGGATCAACGCTATACGTGTATTAGTTCCACCCAAATCCCCCATATTTGTCGCCGCATCGTAGCCCAAGCCAATGGGCTGCCTTGGTCCTTGGTCCGGGTGAAAAAGCCCTTTATCGGGGGCGGCTTTGGTAATAAACAAGATGTGACCATTGAACCTTTAGCTGTGGCCATGAGCAAGGCCATGGGGGGCAAGCCGGTACAGATCAATTTGACCCGGGAAGAATCCCTGGCCTATACCCGCACCCGTCACGCCATTGATTATGATGTGAAATTAGGCGTCAAAAAAGATGGGACCATCACCGCGTTAGATATGCAAGTATTATCGAATCAAGGGGGTTACGCTTCCCATGGGCATGCCATTGGTGGGAAGGGCGGCACCTTTATCAATGCCTTGTATAAAATGAACAGTTTAAATTATGGCGCTAAAACCGTATATACCAATATTGCCACCGCCGGCGCCATGCGGGGCTATGGGATGCCCCAGGTGATTTTTGCCCTGGAGTGTGTCATTGATGACGCGGCCGATAAAATCGGCATGGACCCCATTGAATTTCGCTTGAAGAACCATCAGCCCGATGGTTTTTATAACGAATTAAGCCATACCAAACAACAAGATTTTCGTATTGGCGACTGCTTGAAACAGGGGCCAGAAGCCTTTAAATGGCAGGCCAAAGTTCAACAAGCCAAAGCCTTTAATCAACTCCAAGGCCCAACCCGCCGCGGTGTGGGGATAGCCGCTTTTTCCTTTGGGACGGCGACTTATCCCTTTGGTCTAGAAACATCAGGGGCTCGCTTGATATTACTGCCAGATGGGTCCTTTAAGCTCATGGTGGGGGCCACGGAAATTGGCCAAGGGGCAGATACTGCCTTGTCCCAAATGGCCGCGGACACTTTGGGGGTGCCCTTTGAAAGTATTATCCGCGATGCCATCACGGATACCGATACTGATCCTTTTGACACTGGGGCTTATGCCTCACGGCAGACCTATATTGCCGGTTATGCCATTCGCGATGCTGCGGAAAAAATGCGCAAAATGATCATTCAACGGGCCGCAGCCACCTTTGATATTCGGGGTGAATTCATGGATATCGTGGACGGTAACATCGTTTCGGTGAGTGATGGGGATTTGATCACCACCGTCAAAGACATGGCCCAGGCCTCTTATTTTGACTGGCAGACGGCCAAAACCATGGTGGCTGAATCTTCGGTGAATATTCATAATAACTCCTATGCCTCCGGCTGTACCCTGGCGGAAGTAGAAGTGGACTTGCAAACTGGCAAGATCAAGCTCTTGAGTTTAATGAATGTCCACGATTCTGGCAAAATCATCAACCCCTTATTGGCCGCTGGTCAAGTTGAAGGGGGGATGGCCATGAGTGCCGGTTATGGTTTGAATGAAGGCCTGGTCTATGATGAGTTAGGGCGGCCAATGAATAATAATTTATTGGATTATAAACTACCCACCACCATGGATCTACCCGATCTAGATGAAATATTTGTGGAGACCAAAGACCCCTTAGGCCCCTATGGCAATAAAGCCCTCGGGGAAAATCCCACCTGTTCACCGGCACCGGCAATTCGCAATGCGGTGAAAAATGCCGTGGGTGTGGGTATCGATACGATTCCGCTGACTCCAGAAAGCGTTTATGACGCGCTGCAGGCAGCTAAAGCACCTAAGGGGGTGTCGTAATGTACGATATTACCGATTATCATGAAGCAACATCTTTAGCTGAAGTTTTTAAACTCGCCGCTGCCGACCCCAAGGCCCGCATTGTGGCTGGGGGCACCGACACGTTGGTTAAATCCTGGGCTGAAGTTCCGGCATTCACTGGGATAGCGTTAATTGGCATCACCCGCATTCCGGAACTACAGGGGATCGTTTGCCAAGAAGATGGCACTTTAATCATTGGGGCGTTAAATACCTTTGTCACCATTGAACACGACCCCTTGATCCAAAAATACACGCCGCTGTTAAGTCAAGCCGTGTCGTTAGTGGGTGGACCCCAAACCCGCCATATGGGCACCATTGGTGGCAACATTTGTAATGCTGGTCCAGCAGCTGATAGTGCCCCGGCATTATTCACCTACAACACCACCTGTGAAATTCAAGGCCCAGATGGGGTCAAAAACGTCCCCATTGCCGACTTTTATCGCGGTCCGGGCCAAACTATCCTGAAGCCTGGGGAAGTGTTGACCCGATTTAAAATCAAGGCTGGCGACTATCAAGATTTTCACGGCCACTATACCAAGTTTGCCCGGCGTAATGCGCTGGATATCGCCAATCTCAGCTGTGCGGCTTTGGTAAAGGTCCAAGGCGAGCAAATTAGGGACTTGCGCCTTTGTTTTGGGGCGGCTGGCCCCACGCCGCTGCGGATGCCTGTGGCCGAATCCTATGCCAAGGGTAAGCCGTTAACTGACGCCACCCTGGCGCAGATTGGCCAATTGTGTTTACAAGATACTCACGATATTACCGACTGGCGGGATACCAAAGCGTTTCGGGATCACTTGGTCACAGTTTTACCCGGTCGGGATATCACCGCTGCATTGCGAGGTGCTTAGTTATGAAACATGAGATCAACTTTACGTTAAATGGCGAAGCGGTTACCTGCGCCGTGGATATTCGCAAGAGTTTGTTGGAAATGCTGCGGGATGATTTTGAATTGACTGGGACTAAAGAAGGCTGTGGTGTGGGCGAGTGTGGTGCTTGTTCAGTGATCATCGACGGCCGCACGGTGGATTCTTGCATCTACCTGGCCGTTTGGGCCGATGGTAAGGCCATTACCACCATTGAAGGCATTGCCCAAAGCGATGGGCAATTAGCCCCGATCCAGGCCGCCTTTATCGAGGCCGGGGCCGTCCAATGTGGTTTTTGCATTCCGGGCATGGTTTTAGCCAGTGACCAATTGTTAAAAGATCACGCCCAGTTGAGCCGTGCTGAGATCCGCCGGGGCCTGTCCGGAAACATGTGCCGCTGTACCGGTTATCAAAAGATAATTGATGCCGTCCAACTGGCAGATGCTAAACGCCAGGCTGATCCAAAGACGGTGGTTTTACCCCATTTTAAGATTGAACAGTAAGCGTTAACATAACTTGGGGCATATGGGTCAATGGCCTAGCAATTCCGGCAAAATTAAGTGGCGATCCTTTAAATAAATTTGGTCACCAAACATTTATTTTGAAGCCAGAGCATGTTATACTGAATAGACAAGCCTGTGCACTTCATCACAATTATTGGAGCACAAAATATAACAAAATTTTTGGATTGCTGGTATAATATGGTAAATATATTTTTGCCAAAAATTAAATAAAGAAGGTTTAATCCATATGCTAACAGATGAAAAGTTGCAGTTCCTCGGTCGGATCGGGAAAGCCTTATCCAATCAGTTTGGGGACAACTGTGAGGTGGTTATCCATAAAATCGATCGTGATGATATGAATCATTCCATTGTTATGATTGAAAATGGGCAAGTCTCTTCACGTCGGCTTGGCGATGGCCCTTCTCAGGTTGTTCTAGAGAGTTTAAAAAAGAAACCCGAAGAATTACAAGATCATATCAACTATTTAACTCGAACTTCTGATGGGCGCGTTTTAAAGTCAAGCACCTTATATTTCAAAGATGATGATGGGCAATTAGATGCTATTTTTGCCATTAATTATGACGTCTCTAATGTCATCATGGCTGAAAATGTTCTCAAGAGCCTTAGCGAAACCAAGGATACCAGTCCGGAGACCCCTGAAGTCATCCCTAACGACGTGAACGAATTGTTGGATAACTTGATTCAAGAATCCGTTAAACGCGTTGGCAAGCCCGTTGCTTTGATGAGCAAAGAAGACAAGGTCAAATGTATTCAATTTTTAAATAATAAGGGTGCATTTTTGATTACCAAGTCTGGGGATAAAATTTCAAAATATTTCAATATTTCAAAATATACGCTATACAGTTACATTGACTTGGCAAAATAATATTTTAAAACCCTTTCAAATCGCTGAGATTTTGAAAGGGTTTTTATGTAGCTAAAATTCGTTGTGATTATTGAGTTTTTTCCATTTACGGATTTTGGTGCGGAAGTTGGTGAAGGGGGCCACTGAGTTGATGTGGATCCATTTCCACAGGGGCCATTTGGCAGCGGTGGTGGCCCATTGCCGCTGGCCGGGCTCAAATAAGTCGCTGTCACTCAAAGTGTCCACCCAGGCGATAACGCGGGTCACAGTTTCGTTAAGGGCTTGTATTTGCGTTTGCAAGCTCTCTTGGCCATACTGTTGGTAAAAACTTTGGTATAATCCCCCTAGGTTGTTCCACTTGTAACCCGGGGCGGGGGTGTAGACCACTTGGCCTTGTTGTTCCAATTGGTCCCAGCTTAACAATAAGTTCAGCCAGCCTAGTTGATAGGCTAAGTTTTCTGAAGGGGTACGATCCACTTCCGGGATGCGTTTGTCTTTTAACGTGTCAGGGATGTTGGCAAACTCCGCAATATATTTGTGATAGCTGGTTTGAATGGCAGCTATCAGTTCGGCTTTATCGGTGTATGTTCGCATGGGGCAGCCTCCTTTAGGGTGTAAAATAAGTTTATCATGAGTTAATAGATGTTCGAAAGGGGCAGAAAGCCATGTATGACTATATATTGATAGGCGCTGGCGTCAGTAGTGTTTTTGCGTTATTGTCCCTGCAAAATACCGCTAAGCGTATCTTGGTGTTAGAAGCGGGGCCGGATTTTGACCAACGGGATCCCCAGGATCTGTATCAAGGCTTCGGTGGCTTAGGGCTAGCTGAAGGTAAGTATAATTTTGCCCCGGACTTTGGCGGGACCTTAGCTACCAAAATTGGCGTGGGGCCAACTCAAGCCCTGTTGACTAAAGTTACCCAAGCCTTAGATGCTTTTGGGGGTCAGCACGCTTTAAGATACGCCGCGGCCCAACCAGCACAATTGCGCCACCAAAGGGATTTGGTGAGTGTGGCTTGTGCCACGCAACATTTAGGCACCCGCTTATCCAGAACTGTGTTTGGCAATATGTATCAAGCTTTACAGGCCAGCCAAATTGAATTTAACTTCCAACAAAAAGTCCAACAAATCACCCCGCTAGCCCAGGGCTTTGCGGTCCATACGGCCCTGGGTGACACCTATCGGGGCCAGCAAGTCATCCTGGCCACTGGGGTAGCCGTTGACCCGGTTCTAACAGCAAATCTAAGGACGCTGGGTATCTTTTCAACCCAAACCCGGGTAGATGTGGGTTGTCGCATTGAAACCCAGGGGACGGCCTTGGATGCGCTTTTAGGCAAGGAGCCAGAAGTGAAGTTACGTTGGGGTGAACGCTATACTTATTGCATGAATAAACATGGCCGGGTCGTCTTGAAACGGCAACATAATTGGGCCATGGCTGATGGCCAGAATTACCGGGAAAATGGGGCCACCTCTAATTTAAACTTCACCTTATTTCAGCCCCATTATTTTGCCAGTTCATCAGCGGCTCAGGCTTATTTAACGGCGTTATTTCAGGATCGTTCAACGGTTATTGGCCAACGCCTAGGGGATGTGGCGCCCCAGTTTATAAAAAGCCAGCTGCTTTCGCCCACCTTGGCCTATCAAAGGGGACCGGCCCTAGATGCTGAGCTATTAAAGCCGACGATTCAATTTTTAGACTTGTTACAGCAGGTGACTAAAACGCCCATAGATGGTCAGACGATGTTATACGGTTATGACGCCAAGTTTTATCCAACCCAGGTCAAAACAAATACCCAATTTGCCACAGATATCCCTGGCTTATACGTCATCGGCGACTGTTCTGGGACAACTTATTCCCTGGCCCAAGCCGCGGCCAGTGGGGTATATTTGGGCCAAATTCTCGCCAAATAAGCAGGTAGCTGACAAAAATCACGCTTTGTCAGCTATCTGCTTTGTTAATTTATGAGAAGAAGGGAAATTAATTTAACCACTTAGGTTTTTTGATGGCATCAATAAAGGTCCCATCCCGGTATTCCACTAAGGCGACAACCTGATCCTCAAATTCAATATCTTTTGGTTCCCCGGCATATTCATAGGCCAGATCCCGGAGTGTCTCAATAGATTTCAATGGGATATTGGTATCTTTAAAAGCAGCCAATAAGTCGGTTCGCTTTGGATTCACTGCGACACCATAGTCGGTGACCACAATATCAATACTTTCACCGGGTGTTGTCACCGAGGTAACAGCTGTCCGGACGGTGGCAATACGACTACGGATCAGTGGGGCTACAATGATTGTGACGGTCGCACCAGCTGCCGTATCCGGATGACCCCCGGGTGCCCCTTGGAGCAGGCCATTGGAACCTTGGACCACATTAACATTAAAATCGACGTCGACTTCTAAAGCACCCAAGATGACGAAATCCAATTGATTTACAAAGGCCCCCTTGTTAAAGGGATTGGCATACTGAGAGGCAGATATTTCAAAATGCTTGGGATCAGTATGGGCAGAAGCCACCGATGCTAAATCAAAGGCCTGATCGTCCAATAGGTTATGAATATAACCAGCTTTGAATAAGTCCACGATGGGTTCAGTGATTCCTCCCATGGCCCAACCACATTTAACGTTGGCCTGATCCATAAATTCTTTTAGGAAAATAGTGGTGGCTAAAGAAGGTCCCCCAGCGCCAGTTTGAAAGGAAAAACCATCCTTAAAGAAGCCAGAGTAATACATACACTTCGCAGCATTTTTAGCCATCAGCAATTCCCGAGTATCTGACGTCAACCGCAGGGCGCCGGTGGCAATTTTATGAGGGTCGCCAATAGCGTCAACTTGGACCACATAGTCCACGTCTACCCTTCAATGCTGGCGGGGAAATTTGGACTGGGAACTAATGTATCCGTGATAATGACCACTTTGTCAGCATATTGAGCATCCCCGGCCATGTAAGATAAAACCCCAGTGTCGGCTTTACCGCCCTTGCCACTGGCGTTGCCATAAGGGTCACTGGTGGCCGCCCCAATGAAGGCCACGTCGATCTTGACGGTCCCATCTTCAATTGCCCGGGCCCGCCCCCCATGGCTACGAATGATGGCCGGATTTTTCAGTTTACCGGCGGAAACCGCTTCGCCAATTTTATCCCGGATACCACTGGTGGAAATATTAGTTACCGTACCGTCTTCAATACAAGGGACCAAATAATCATGGGCCTTGCCTAAACTTGAGGCGCAGACAGTCAAATCCTTAATCCCCAGTTCGTGAATGACTTTCATTACCATGTTGACGATATAATCCCCATCTCTGAGATGATGATGAAAAGAAATGGTCATGCCATCTTGAAGCCCAGTTGCTCGAACAACGGCTTCAATGTCTGGCAGTAATTTGTTCTTGCCAGGTTTAACCTGAGCATTGACCCTGGGAGCATGTTTGGTGTAGGTGTAACCATCACGGTAATATTGGCCTTTGAAAACTTCCCGGCCAGCTGTTAAAAATTCAGCGGGTATATCCCGTCCTAATACATTTTTCATACTAACTCTCCTCTATAGCTGCCTGCTGCCTTGGCGAGTTTTAAGGTACGTTTGGCACCTTCTACCCAGGCAATATCCACCATCTTACCGTCAACAGTCAAAACGCCAACCCCCTTAGCCTCATTAGCTTGCACGGCTTGGATCACATGCTGGGCATGTAATACTTCTTTGGGGTCTGGGGTAAAGATGTCATGGGTGATCCCGATTTGTTTGGGGCTGATGCAGGATTTGCCATCAAAGCCCAAATCGCGAATCATTTTGACCTCGTCAATGAAACCCTGGGGATTATCCGTATCCGTATAAACCGTATCAAAGGCCATGACCCCAGCCGCCCGGGCCGCTAATAGCAATTGTGAGCGGGCCCCGAATAGTTCTAAACCCTTGACAGTTCGTTTGGCATGCATAGTCCGGGTATAATCCCCGGCACTTAAGGCGATGCCCATCAGGCGGGGACTGCTGGTGGCAATTTCATAGGCGTTCAAGATAGCTAAAGGAGATTCTAACGCGGCCATCACCATGGTTGTTCCAACCGGGCGGTTAAAGGCAACTTCGGCTTGAGCCACTAAATCCGCTACCATTTGCACATCTTCAGCTGTTTCAGTTTTGGGCAAACGAATGCCCTCGGCACCACCGGCGACCGCTGCACGAATGTCTTCTTGAAATAAATCTGAATCTAAGGCATTGATCCGGACCCAACGCTCGATGCCTTGGTAGTCCAAGTCCTTTAAAGTATGGTACATTTGAATTCTAGCAGCATCTTTTTCCCGTTGGGCCACAGCGTCTTCTAAATCAAAAATCACACAGTCGGGCTGATAAACAAAGGCATCTTTAACGAGGGCTGCCCGTTGGGTATTTAAGAAAATCATGGTTCGTCTAAGGCGTTCTGGTGTCATGATAAAGCCTCCCAGTTGATATCAACTTTTTGATCAATGGCTCTAAAGTAAGCTGTTTCTAAGCGGGCTTTAAGGGTGCAGTCTAAAGCACCTTTATCTACTACCCGAATGTTAGCATTTTCAATATTTAATTGGCGACAAACTTGTTGCAATAATTGTTTAATTTGGGTGCCATATTGTTCGTAGACACTGCTGGTCAAGTCAATATGGAGACCACCGTCATTTGGTGCCAGGATAATTTGGGCATCGCTGGATTCTAAGGTGCCGGCGATGGCTTTATGTTTAAGTTGCATGATAATTGACCTCCTGCTTTTAGTTTTAGATTAACAGGAGAATTGTCAGGCGTAAAAGGCAAATAAATCATATCATCCATGCCTAAAAGGCATGTTTGGTATAATGAGATATATCAATAGAGGTGGTGTCAAGATGGATGAAAAGGATATTGAAATGTTATTGGCCTTACAGAAAACTAAAAGTATTACCCGCGCGGCTCAGATGCTCTTTGTGAATCAGTCCTCGTTATCAAAGCGGCTGCAGTTATTGGAGCGCAAATTAAAAGCTACCTTATTTGTGCGGTCCAAACAAGGGATATCATTGACTAATGCCGGTGAAAGAGCTTATAAAACAGCCCGGCAGATTTATAAATTAACAGTGGATTTAAAAGCCACGTTACAACAGCCAGACAAAGGCGTCCAGGGGGTCTTAAACTTGGGGTGTTCTATTGAATTTGCCCACTACCAACTGCCACAGATCCTAACTACTTACCACGAGGCTAATCCTAATGTGACTTTAAATATTACCAGTGACTACAGTCGTCAAATTTATCAAGCACTCTTGGCTGAAGACTTAGATGTGGCCATTGTCCGGGGGGAATTTGTAGGTGGGGTGCAAAAGCGTTTGATAACTGAAGAAGGTGTTTATTTAATTTGTCAGCAAGTAAGTGACCGCTCAAATTTGCAGCAAATTCCCTTTATTAATCGCAAGACTGACAGTTACTTTCAAGAACAAATGGATCGTTGGCTTGCAGAACAACAACTGTTAGCATTGAATCATCAGAATATTCAAGTGGATAATGTGACCTCTTGTGTGGATTTTGTGGCCAGTGGCTTAGGTTGGGCAATTGTTCCAGAAATCGCCTTGGCTAATTTTACGGGCTACCGGGAGAAACTAACATTTCAGGATGGCCAAAAATTTACTCGGAAAACCTATTTGATGTATAAACGGATCACGTCACAATTGCCTGTTTTTAAGGCACTGCAGTCAATTTTGTGGCCAAAATAAAACCGGATTTTAAGCATTATGCTTAAATCCGGCTGATTTAAACTGTTTAGGCCAAGAAACTTAGCAATTTGGCAAAAGTGCCGCTTTCCCAAAGGATGTAAAGCCCTAATAGGGTGTAAACGCTGGCAGTGATCCAACGGCCAAAGCGCTCTAATACTGCGGCAATAAAGGGTAGTTTCACAATGCTATAGCCGATGAAACAAAATAAAGTTAACATGACGAAAAAGGTGATTAAAACCACACCAATTTCAGCGGCTTGTAACTGAGTGAAAAAGGGCACGTAAATACCAATGTTATCGGCGCCACAGGTGGCAACGGTTATCAAAATCACGTTGACCACTAGGTTACTATTGGTGGACATGCGTTTAGCCACAACGGCTTCACCATCATCATCTTCGCCCTTGATGAATAAACGCAAGCCCATATAGATGGGGATGAGACCAAGTAGTCCCAGGACCCATTCAGCCGGGATAAACTTTAAAACGAAGGCAAAAAATAAGGCAGCCGCTACGAGAATACTAGTGCCGAAGAAATCTCCTAAATAAACGGACAGTCGCTGCTTTGGTGTTTTAACCTGGCCAAAAATCAGCATCAAAATGATTAAATAGTCAATGCTGGTGGAAATATATGCCACCACGCCGGAAGTTATTAATTTGATCATAATCTGCTCCTTAAAGGGCCGCTATTGGCCGTGGGGTTTGCCCCGTAATACGTGGTTCACGTGGGCAAAGGTATCTTTGATGATTTCTAAAATATGGGGGTCATCTAAGCGATAGTAATTCATCTGGCCGCTACGGGTGGCGTGGACCAGTTGATCTTTTTTTAATAAGCTCAACTGATGAGAAACAATAGATTGTTCTAAATTCAGTTGTTGCCCTAGTTCAGTGACGTTTAAGGTTTTGTCTTCTAGGGCCAATAAAATGCGAATTCGGGTTTGATTGCTTAATAAACTATAGATGTGTTCTACTTCTTTAAGAGTGCGGGCATCATGATTTGGGACGGACATTGGTAACTCACCTCCAATGAGGCATGTTACGCCTGAGATATGTTAAAGTCAACATATCTCAGGCGTAAATCAGTCCAGTTCAATTGGAAAACCAGTTAAACCGGACTTTAATGATTTTTATAAAGCGGGTATGGTCAATTTCTCACCGACCACAATACCGGTATCAATGAAGCGATTGTAGACCTGCTGGCCAAAATAAACACTGCTACGGGCATCAAAATGATAGGGGTCTAATAAAGTGCCAGCTTGCATGTCCACCAAATGAACATTATTATCGGCTGCGGCCAGTTGGCGAATGGCAACGTCGACTTGGGGATCAAATTGTTCAGAATTGTGACTCACCGTGCCACAGAAAATCGGAAGTTGAGGTTTAGCCACCAACTGACGGCAGTGGGTAAAGACTTGCTTCAAGTTAGCGGCGTAGTGGTCAGCAGCTGCTTTGGAATAGCTGGCCCGATCGGCTTCGCCTTGGTGCCACAACATGGCTTGTACCTCAAATTGATCACCTTCTTGCCGCAAACACTGTTGGACTAACCGGTCGAATTTGGCTAATAATGAATCATCTAAATTTGGTAATTGATCAAAGTGGGTGGTCCAGTGATGGTCCCCATCTCCCGTGGGGTCAATAGAGGTTCCCCCTTCGGCGTACTTCATCACATATATTTCTTGTTGGGCCAGTTGGGTCAGATAATAATAGGTGATCAAATCAAAGCCGAAACGGCCTTCCGATAAGTCGGCCGCGCTCAAAGCCGGTTGGAATTGGCCTTGATCGTGATTAGCAGTATGGTTACTGCAATAGTGGCAATTTATCAGGGGTAAGTGGATAGCTTGGGGTATTTGGGCCACCGGGACCCGGCCATCGATATTGGATTGACCAGCGGCGATGATCCCTAATTTTTTTAATTTAGTAATAATTAGTCATCCCTTTATAATTTTAGTAAAATACTAACACCAATTATAAAAGTATGCTGATACATTGGCAACGTTAATCCACTGATTTCAAAGCTTCAAGCATATCTACACTTTGAATTTTACGATTCATCATGAACATGACGATCAAGGAGAAGAGAATGGTCAAAATTACCGAGATGAGCAAGTTGGCCCAGGTGACACCCGGGGCGGTCATGGTATTTTCCGGGGGTAAGACGCTCATGATATAAGCGTGAAAGCCCCAGCCGGCTGCAAGTCCAGTGGCAATACCGACGCCGGTCAAGATATTGGTTTCCCGGTAGATATACATTAAGACTTCTTTGGGATAAAAGCCCAGGACCTTCAAGGTGGACAATTCCCGCATCCGTTCGCTGACGTTCACATTGGTTAAGGTGTAAAGGACCACAAAGGAAAGCAGGGAGGCACTCAAAATAATGACAATGACCAAGTTATTGAGATTGCTCAAGATTTTGGTCACCGTACGTTTAGATTCCGCCGCTTGCACGACTTGCACTGAGGCATTGAGGCGGCTGAAGTCAGCAGCGAACTGGTTGACTTGGGCTTGCCCATGGGAGGTCAAGGTGATCAATTGGGCGTTATAGCTGGGAGCTTGATGGAAGACCTGTTGGTAATAACTGGCGTTCATATAGAGATAATGCCCCACATACATTTTGGTGATGGCCTTAATTTTTACCCGGCGCGTGGTGCCATCGGCTAAATGGACGGTCAAATAATCCCCTTTTTGCACATGATGGGTTTTGGCAAGTTTCTCAGAAATGATTGCGCCTTGACTGTTCAAGGAAAGCTTGGCGTTGGTTTTGGCATCTTGAAGTTCAATGTAATTTTTCAAAGTGGTGGTATTTTTAGGGACCAGGACTTGAATATTTTCTTTTGTATTACCATTGGTTGTATAAACCTGGCTGAAAGCTGCGGTGGCATCCTTTTTGACGTGGGGATCATTGGCAATGAAGTCTGTGACCCGCTTAACTTGGGCATCCGTGGCTTTATTATTGTAGACGGCAATGGCGTCGTAGTGGACAATTTCTTTAAACTGATGATCGATGATGCCATTTAAGGAGTCGCGAATCCCAAAGCCGGTGATCAAAATCGCGGTGGCCCCAGCGATCCCAACGATGGTCATGAACATGCGGCTCTTGTAACGGAAGAGGTTACGAGCCGTAACTTTCTTGGAAAAGCTCAGATGATGCCAGATGAAGCCGATGCGTTCTAAGAAAATCCGGGAACCAGAACTTGGGGGTTTAGGTAGCATCAATTGGGCCGTAATTTCTTTTAGGGCGGCCCGGGCGGCTAGCCAAGCGGCCAAGGCGGTGGACGCCAAAGCGATGACTAAAGATAAGACGATCAACCAGGGATGCCAGGCCAGTTGAACTTGGGAAAAATCAAAGTTAGCGGCATAAGCCTGGAAGATGACTTTTGGCAATAACACTAAGCCTAAGATTGACCCAAACACGGTGCCTAACACGGCGGTACCAGCACTATAAAGTAAGACTTCCCGCATTACTTCGCCTTTGGTGTACCCTAACGCTCTTAAGGTACCCATTTCAATGCGCTTTTCTTCAACCATGCGCTGCATGGTGGTGAAGCTCACGAGAATGGCGATGAGAAAGAATAAAATTGGGAAACTTTTACCCAGGGCGTCGATCCGTTGACTGTCTTCACCAAATTGATTGTAACCGTCATTAAAGTCATTGCGACTTTGAATCAAGAGGTTCACGTCAGTTAGTTGGGCTTTGGTGGCCTTAGCCGTATCAATTTGCGCTTGGGCGCGATTAAGTTGGGTCCGTTGCCCATCGATTTGGGCTTGTTGGGCATTGAGCTGGGCCAGTTGGGTGGGTGCGCCTTGGCTGCCCAATTGCTGCTTCAGCGTATCCAATTGGCCTTGGGCAGTTTGAACCTGCTGCCGGCCGGCTTGAAGGTCTGCCGTCCCAGTAGTTATTTGGGTGGTGAGGGTTTTGTTCAACGCCTGGACCCGTTGGTGGTTGCGGCGGTTCAAAACAGGTTGCAGGGCGTCCACGTTTTTGGTGATTTGGTCTTCATATTCAGCGGAATAAGCTTGCCCTGAGACATTATTGAAGGTCAGACGGGCCATATTTTGGGTGTTGGCCTTAAAGGCACCGGCTTTGACGAAACCAAAGCCATAGAGCTGGCCACTGCCGGCACTGGTATTGCCAATGTTATCAGTTTTAATAAATTCTGTAGACTTCACAAAGCCGCTGATTCGATAAGTTTTTTGTTTTAAGTTATAGGTGCCAGCGGTTTTGGCAGTGGCCAGGTGGATCTGATCGCCAATTTGATATTGGCCTTTGAGCCGATTATTTAAGACAATTTCACCAGCGTTTTGGGGCTGTTTGCCGCTGACCAGGGTGGTTTTAGAAATGGTCTGGGGCAAACTTTCGATGCGTAACGCATGGTTGCTGTCTTTTAATAAAATGTCCGTGCTGTTGCCAAACTCGGCCTTGGCCACATGCTTGAGATTGGTGATGGTGCGTCGGTCGCCTTGGTTCAAATTCAAAGGCGTGGTGACTTGGGCATCGGCCAAGTTTTCTTGATGATACCGTGCTTCAGCGGTTTGCCGCATATTACTACCGGTGACATTTAAGCCAATCAAGACGAATACTCCTAAGGTCAGTAATGCGGTGACCGATAAGAAGCGGGGTAAAGAATGGCTAAATTCCCGGCGAATGTTTTTATTCAGTGTCTTCATGAAATTATTGTCTCCTTACCACTCTAAGTCAGCAACTGGTGTTGGCTGGTCATTTCTGGTATCTGCTTTGACCTGACCATCAAAAATTTCAATCACATGGTCAGCCATGGGCCGGATCATGCTGTTATGGGTCACGATGATCACGTTTTTCCCAGATTGGCGCACAAAATCTTGAAATAACTGGAGAATACTTTTACCCGTATGGTAATCTAAAGCCCCGGTTGGTTCATCTGCCAGCAATAAATCGGGGTTTTTAGCCATGGCCCGGGCGATGGCCACCCGTTGCTGTTCCCCACCGGATAATTGGGCTGGGAAATTTTGACTCCGGGACCCTAGGCCCACCTCTGTCAAAACCTTTTGCGGATCAAGGGCATTGCTAACGATCTCAGAGGCTAATTCCACATTTTCTAAGGCGGTGAGGTTAGGGACCAGATTGTAAAATTGGAAAACAAAGCCAATTTGTTGGCGGCGATAAGTGGTCAAGGCCCGATTGTCCAGTTGGCCTAGGTCAGTACCGTTGACAACAACTTGGCCGGCCGTCAATTTGTCCATGCCCCCTAATATATTCAACAAGGTGGACTTCCCAGCCCCAGAAGCCCCTAAGATAATGGTGAGTTCACCTTTTTGGATGTCAAAAGAAATATCTTTGTTAGCGGTAACGGCATTTTCCCCGGTACCATAAGTTTTGGTCATATTTGTCACGGAAATAAAGTTTGTCATGGACTTGCCTCCAAAATAATTTGTCGTTATAATGAACAACGTGTTGATAATAATTTATATTCGTAGCTTAAGCCGTTCGCGGCGACAAAACAATAGGCAAAAAATCAGAAAGTGTTGAGTGATTATTATGACAACAAAAGCAGAGGCCTTTCAACAAACGGACCAATTGATTCGCCAAGCCTTGATTGAATTAGGGGCCAGTAAACCAATTTCTAAAATTACCATCAGTGATATTACCCGGCAATTGGGGATGAATCGGGGGACTTTTTATCTTCACTACATTGACAAAGCCGCCTTGATAACCGCCATCGAAACCGATTTTATGACCCAGGTGACCGAAATTTTGGACAAAGAAATCGGGGAAACCATGCATATTGAGAATTATTATGCCGGCTTTCCCTATCCCATGTTGACTGAAATTTTTGAGTTGATCGACCAACAACGGGCTTTATTGAAGCTGCTAGTTGGCCCCAATGGGGATCCTTATTTCATCATTGGCGTCCGGGAATTACTATTAAAAAGCTTGTTGCAACAAGTCGGCCATTTAAAGGGCCAAGCAGGTTTTCGCGGGGACTTGCCGGATAATTATGTGGGTGAGATCATTGTGTCGGGTATCTTAGATATTGTCATGATCTGGCTAAATGAAGCTAAACCCATTTCTAAAGCCGCGGTCATCGATATTATGATGAAGACCCGATTTTTATCGCCATACCAACTGCTAGGGTTACCCGACAATGAAAAAACCAGCGATTAGCTGGTTTTCAGGAGGAATAGGATGAAGATTCACTATAAACCTGCAAAGATGCAGGATTTAGCCACTATTATGACCATTGAACATAGTGGTTTTACTGACGACGAAGCGGCAACTACCAATAGCATGCATGATCGGATCGAACGGATCAGTGACACCTTTTTAGAAGCTGTGAATGAACAGGGGACGATTTTAGGCTATATTGTGGGTCCTAGTTTTAACCAGCGTTATCTCACCGATGCTCTGTTTGATAAAACCGTTCCCAATCAGCCCAGTGACCAGTACCAGACTGTCTTGAGCCTGGTGGTGCAGCCGCAATTTCGTAAATTTGGCGTTGCCAGTGGGCTGTTGGGTCAATTGGCAAAAGTTGCCCAACAACAAGGCCGCCAAGCCATCACCTTGACTTGCTTGAAAGCACTAGTGCCTTTTTATGAGCGCAATGGTTATCAAAATGAAGGGGTGTCCAGTTCAGAACATGCTGGGGAAGTTTGGTATAACATGGTTTTAACGCTATAACTACAAAAATCACCCCAGTGTCGAAAATTATCGGCGCTGGGGTGATTTATTGGTGCTGCGTTCAATCGCTGTTGATTAAGGATTTAAGGTATCATACTTGCCATTATCCACATAAGCCCGTGCACCATTAGAGTAAAAAGTCCATTGGTCGTCTGTGCCTAGCTTGACGTAAACATTGCCATTTTTAAGTGAGGTGGTGTCAAATATTTGATAGTATCCAGGTTCCGCAAAAGTGCTGACGGCTTTGTTGACATCAGCCATATTGAATAGCATTTGACCAGCATAAACATGGGTCGTTGGGGCGACGGCAATCAGGTCCTTACCGGCAACCCATTGGTTGTTCCCAAGGTCATAAGCGTAAATGGCATAAGAACTGGCTTCCCGATTAATCTTCCAGAGTTTAACATTGGTAGCTAAGGTTTGACCAGTTGGTTGGGTTAATTGGGGATCACGATAGATTTTGGCGGGTTTGTTATAACTATAAGCCAAATAATCCGTTTCGTAAGTCGTCATGGCTAGGCCAGGAATTAAGTCCTTGGCTTTGACCCACTGATTGCGACCCAAGTTATACATCACATCCGTACCATCACTGGTTCTGGCGACGGCAGTGGCATGCCAAGCATAAATATCAGTATTTAATGTTTCCCCAGTTGGTGTCTTGGCACTGAAATCCGTGTAAACCGGGGCTGGTTGAAACCAGGAATCGACCCGAGTATTAACTTGGGTGATTTTAAGAGGGTCTGCGGCCTGAACTTTTTGGCCAGAGGTACTTAACTGGGCGCCAAAAACGACTAGTAACGCGGTTAAAGTGCCAATTATACCTTGCCATAATTTAATGTGTTGTGATTTTGAAACCATTTCAATTCCTCCCTTTGGAATAAAATTGATGTCACCTTTATGGTACCGCATTTTATTAAAAAAAGAGTATTTTTTTAAACAACTGGTTTTGTAGAATTAAAAAATGCTGATGTCAAAAAATCCGAACCAGCAACTGCCAGTTCGGATCATCTATCTTAATGATTTTGATCAGCTGTCAACTCCGGCGTGCTGGTCTGTTTGGCATTGGTTAAAGATGGTTTGGAAAATAATGCGGTTAAAGTTGTTTCGTCAAAAATGCCTTTTTCCCGTAATAAGGTTTTGATAGGTGTTTTGGTGGCCAGGGCTTCTTTGACCAGGGCAGTTGTCCGGGCGTAGCCTAGCTTGGGGGCTAAGACGGTGGCGCTGATGGCGGAGTTTTGCACATCGTGGTCGCACTTGGCGGTGTTCACGGTGATACCGGTAATGCAGTTGGTGATCAGGGTATCCATAGCCCGGGTTAGGTAAGTTTCACTTTGCAAAATGTCCCGGAAAATAATGGGCTCAAAGGCGTTCAATTCTAACTGACCGGCTTCGGCTGCCATACCCACGGTCACGTCATGGCCGATGACTTCAAAGGCGACCTGATTCACGACTTCAGGGATGACCGGGTTGACTTTGCCCGGCATGATGGAAGACCCGGCCTGCTTAGCGGGCAGGTGAAGTTCATTGAGACCGGCCTGGGGGCCGCTGGCCATTAGGCGTAGGTCATTGCTGACTTTTGACAGGTTGACCGCTAGGGTTTTTAAGACCCCCGAAAATTCAACAAAGATATCACAGTTCTGCGTGGCATCCATCAGATCCGGCGCCGATGTCAGGTTAAGGCCCGTTAAGCGGTTTAAGGTGGCCAGAATATTTTGTTGATAGTAAGGGCTGGCATTTAAGCCGGTACCAATGGCGGTGCCCCCTAAGTTCACACTTTGTAGGTCGGCCTTGGCTTGGGTCAAACGTCTGAGGTCCCGTTTGAATAACGCGGCATAGGCATTGAAGGTATGGCCGAAGGTGGTGGGCACCGCATCTTGCAGCTGGGTGCGGCCAACTTTGATGACATCTGCATAGGTTATTGCCTTGGTCTGCCAAGCGGCGACCAATTTAGCCACCAGCGCTTGTAATTCCGATAACGCCTGTAACATGGCCATTTTACCCGCGGTGGGGAAAACGTCATTGGTGGATTGGCTTTGATTCACATCATCATTGGGATGAACGAATACTTGAGGGTTTAATTTCATGGCCAGCTTGGCGATCACTTCATTCACATTCATATTGACGGAAGTCCCGGCACTACCCTGGATGGCTGGGGCTACCAGCGCATTGGCATACTTGCCCAGCAATAATTGATTGCAGGCCGCCACGATGGCCTTGGCCTGGGGGGTGCCTAAGCTACCAGCCTTTAGGTTGACCAGGGCCGCGGCTTTTTTGATTTGAATCAAGTTGTTGAAAATAAGTGGATTGGTCTTTTCCGAACTGATCGGGAAGTTATGTAGCGCCCGGGTTGTATGGATGCCGTAAAGCAAGTCATCATCAAGTGTTAAAGAACCAATACAATCTTTTTCAATATGCATGGAAAGAAACTCCTCTCGAATTTAAAAAAATATAATGTCAATAAACATAACATATACCAACGGAGGCTATCATACTGTATACTGGCTGATATGTCAACTGTTTCGGCTAATATATTGTGTTAGACCAATTTCAAATGACGTGATATAATCCGAATTTTAAATAATTGCTGGTTTAACTTAAGAATATTAGGCTGAATCGAATTATATAGCGATTACACGGCTGGAAAAAGCACATATATTTTAAAAAGTTGATAAGACAAGCTGATAAACCAGGATTCCCGTTATTGACGAAATAAGCACATGATGTTAACTTAATTGACGTACTAAGATTCATACTTAGATAATTATAGCAATGAAATCATAAAATCCTGGCTAGGAGGCCGCCGTATGCTTGAACAAAAAACTGAAACAATCACATTGCAGGATTTGCCAATGCAATTATTAGAAAACCTGGAACATCTGGGTATCCAAAGACCGTTGTTAGTCTGTGATGCGTTTTTTGACACCTCGACAATTGTTCAGCGATTATTGGCTTTACCGGGTATTGAAATGACAATATTCCATGATTTTAAAGCTAATCCGGATTTCAACGCCGTGATTCAAAGTATCGAAACTTTCAATATCAATGGTTGTGACGGCATCATTGCCTTGGGTGGTGGCAGTGCTCTGGATGTGGCCAAGGGGACTAAAGCTTACCTGGGCGTTCGCCAATTCCCGTTAGTCCAGCAATTGGTGGGGGATAACCAAACGCCTTTGATCGCCATTCCCACTACAGCGGGGACGGGGAGTGACGCCACGCATTTCGCGGTACTTTTTAAACAACATGTGAAGTATGCTGTTGAATCTCCTAATCTATTGCCTACCAAAAGCTTATTGGTACCGGCGTTACTCACATCGTTAAGTTATTATCAACGTAAGGTGGGGATGCTGGATACGTTGTGTCAAGCCATCGAGTCCTATTGGTCCCTGAAAGCTACGCCGGAAAGCCGCCGATTAGCAAGACAGGCAATTCAAGGTTTTTTAGATAACTACCAAGGTTTTTTGACCAAGGCACAAAGTGGAGATAAGGGGATGCTACTGGCAGCTCATACCGCGGGCAGGGCCATTGATATTACGGGCACTACTGCGCCCCATGCCATGAGTTATCAATTAACGACCCGCTTTCAGTTGGCCCATGGCCATGGGGTGGCGTTATGCCTGCCTAAGGTGTGGCAATATATGTTGAACCAGTTGCCAAAAATGAGCCTGTTGGAACGGGCGCCCCTACAAAATGAATTTCAAGAATTGGCTGAATTACTAGGCCAAAAGTCACCGGAACAGGCCATTGCCTGGTTTGAGAACCTACTGGCTGACTTAGACTTAGTTGCCCCGGGACCGGTGGCGGTGACCATCGTCAAAGCCATGGTGGCCGAGGTCAATGTCCAACGGTTGCAGCACAATCCCATGCCCCTAGATAAAAACGCCTTAACTGAGATTTATAATGCCATCTTGAATTAAAAAAGCAGCCCGGCAACATTTAAAATTGTTGTCGGGCTGCTTGTGATTTAGGACAGATAATGACGCTTAAACGTAATCGATACCACCATCCACGATCATGGTTTGACCGGTGATATAGTTGGCTTTCTCACTGGCCAAAAATGATACCAAACCAGCCACATCTTGTGGGGTTTCACCCCGGCCTAGGGCGATACCATCAATGAATTTTTGCAAGGAGTCGCCGATAGGTACATCGTGGATTTCGCTCATGCGTTTGTCGATCAAATCCCACATAGGGGTGAGGACGATGCCGGGGGCATAGGCGTTGACCGTGATGTGATCCTTGGCTAATTCCTGGGCCGCAGCTTGGGTCAAGCCCCGGATGGCAAATTTGGTAGCTGAATAAGGGCCGAGCAACTCAATACCTTGGTGAGCGGCAATGGAGGCGGCATTAATGATCTTGCCACCGCCTTGGGCCCGCATAATCGGGGCAACGGCTTTGAGACCATAAAACACACTGTTGACGTTGATTTTGAAAATCTTATCAAAATCAGCCGCACTAGTTTCTTCCAACGTACCCACCTGGGCAATGCCAGCATTATTCACCAACACGTCAATGGTGGGGAAGTGTTCGTGGGCTTCGTCCACCATGGCTTTAAAGGCGGCGGCATCAGAGACATCCGCCACCAGGGGCAGGCTATCAACCCCCAGGGCCTTGATTTCAGCGGCAGTGCTGGCCGCGGTGTCTGCATTAAGATCAGCCACCACAATATTGAATCCATCCTCAGCAAGTTGTAACGCGATACCCCGACCGATACCTTGGCCGGAACCAGTGATAATAGCAGTTTTCGTCATAATAGATAGCCTCCATTTTTGGGATAGCGATATCATAGCACCGGACGGCCATTTCGGAAAGTAATAAAACTTGTGAGATAAATAACATTAAATTGGCAAGATTATTTGCGCTACAGACAGAAATGAGCTACTATGAAATAAAGATGTTAGCTAATATGACGCGAACTTCAGCAGTACTTTTGAAAGGTCGGATTCTAATGACGGATAGTCACAATCGCTTGATCAATCTCTTACAACAAAATGCCCGGGCAACGATTACGGAGCTTGCCAAGAAGCTGTTTATTTCCAATCCATCAGTTTCCGCGAAGTTACATAAATTGGAAAAAGAGCATTATATAACAGGCTATCAAGCTCAGATCAACCATCGCAAGTTAGGTTACCATATCAAAGCCTATATCATGATCAATGTGGCTCCGGCGGACAAGCCGGATTTCCAGCAATATATTGAAGCATCCCCCAATATTATTTTTGCCGACGTCATCACCGGCGCCTATTCCATTTTGATGTGTGCTTATTTCCAGGAATCTGAAGATTTAGAGAATTTCATCAATGAAGTCCAGCGCTTTGGCCGCACCCAAACCAACATGGTCTTTTCCACGTTACTAGCCCAGCGGGGGATTGCCTTGGACGAGTCGGATACTTAAGGCTCAAAGGGCTTGGCTAAGCTTTTCGATCACGTTGGTGGCAATTTGAATGTCTTGGGCACTGAAGGCGCCTAAAGCCTGTTGATAATGCTGGGCTTCAATGATATGCATCTTCGTGTGAAGTTCAGCCACTTGCAGGCCCGTGGCGGAAATATCCAAGATGATTTCTTTATGGTTGTTGGCCCGTTTTAACTTATGGATCAAGCCGGCCTTGGCCAAGCGATTGATGTATCGGGAGAACATCCCCTGGGTAAAGGGCATCTGTTCAGAAAGTCTTTTATAGCTCAAGGGTTCCACCGCATCTGCTAAGGCACTTAAAATTTGACCCTCCGAATGGGTGAGCTTCAGTTCATATAAGCGTGCTTGCAGTTCTGGACTGATTTGGGTCTTGAGCTCAGTCATGGCTTGGGGCCAGAAGTCTTTTTTAAATTGTTCATGCTGGGCATTCACTTGGCGAATAGCGTCTTGGAGCTGTTGATACAGTTGGTCCATCATGGGTCACCTCTAATTAGATTACTGGTAATAAATAATTGTTGCAATTTCAAAGAATCGCTGTATACTCATTATATATTACCGGTAAACAAAAATAAAGAAGAAGGTTATATAATGAAAGCAGCCTTAGTAGCATCCTTTAAAGAAGACCCGCAATATAAAGACTTTGCCGAACCCAAACCGACAGATACTCAAGTATTAATCAATGTAAAAGCCGCTTCCGTGAATCAATTAGTCAAGGCCAAAGCCGCAGGCACCCATTATTCCAGTCACGTCCAACCCCCAATTATCCCCGGGGTAGATGGCGTCGGGCAATTGGACAACGGCCAAATGGTTTATTTTATGGCCACGGATCCGGTGTATGGCACCTTAGCTGAACAAACTTTGACGGACAGTCGGGCCATGATCCCCGTGCCGGAATATGCCGACCCCGCGGTGGTGGCCGCTTCGGTGAATCCGGCCATGTCCAGTTGGATGGCCATTAAAGAACGTGTGGGCGATATTCAAGGCAAAACTATCCTAGTGTTAGGGGCCACTGGCCATGCCGGAAGCTTAGCCGTGGCTATCAGTAAGTATCTGGGGGCCAAACAAGTCATTGCCTTAGGCCGAAATCAAACCAAACTGGCCGCTTTAGACAGCGACGTACAGATTCCCTTAACCATGGATGCTGCTTTTAAAACGGCTATTTCAGAAATCGCCGACTCAGTGGATGTGGTGTTGGATTATTTATGGGGGGATGTGAGCCAAAGTGTTATGATCCCCCTGCTAACCGCCCGAAGTGATCATAGCCAAGCCCTAACTTGGGTGGAAATCGGCAGTATTACCGGCTCCGACCTGGTTTTACCGGCAGCTGCTTTGCGGTCCACCAACCTGACCTTGCTGGGCAGTGGCCAAGGGGGCATCGCTGCCAAAACGTTTTTAAAGGACTTACCGGAATTGATCAACCTGATTGCCAAAGGTCACTTCAATGTGGCCGTGGATGTCCGGCCCCTAGCCAGCGTTCATGAAGCTTGGCAGGCCAAAACTGAAAAACGGTTAGTGTTTGAACCTTAATTAATTTTTTGAAAAAATCAGTAGATTCAGTCTAACAGCGGCCTTGGTGGCGCTGTTTTTTAATACGAAAAAATGCTGACGTTGCCGTCAGCATGAAGTGCTTATGAGATGACTCGGTGGCTTTGGGGCAAGACTTCAGCTTTTTTTCTAGGAATCAACCGCGCCGAGTTTAAAATAAAGACTGATTCACTGATTACGTGAACCATGGCCGCTAAAATGGGGGTCAAAATACCAAAGCCCGCCAATAGCATGCCGATGACATCCACACATAAAGTACCCAAAAAGTTGAATTTGACAATACGTTGCGCCCGTCTAGCCAGTTTAAAGAGTGCATAGACATCTTCAAGTTCGGAACTAATTAGGATGACTTTAGCCGAATCCTGCGCAATATCAGTGCCACTGCCCATGGCAATACCCACGTTGGCTTGGGCTAAAGAGGGAGCATCGTTGACCCCATCGCCAACCATGGCCACGGTGTGGCCGTCTTGCCGCAGTTTGGCGATGATGTTGAGCTTATCTTCAGGCATCAAATCTGCCCGGACATCGGCAATGGCTAATGTGTGGGCGATGGCCTGGGCTGTGCTTGGCCGATCCCCAGTTAGCATGATCACGTGTAGGCCTAATTGTTGCAGGGCCTGAACACTTTTTTTAGCGGTAGGGCGAATGGCATCTGCTAACAGCAAGTATCCCAGATAACGATCATCTGCAGTGACATAAACCACGTTGCCACTTTGATCAGCTAAATCATTAAGGACGTTAGCAGGCAGGGCTACTTGCTGGGCATTGCCAATTTTGATTTGCTGGCCATTGATCGTCGCCGTCAAGCCTTTACCCGGTTCATTGATAAAAGTTGTGGGTTCCGACAAGGTCAAACCAGCGTTATGGGCGTGGGCCACAATGGCTTTACCCAGGGGATGTTCTGAGTGCCATTCTGCACTGGCTGCTAGTTGCAATAGGATTGTTTGGTCAAGTTCAGTTGCGGGTTTGACGGCCACAACTTCTGGCTGGCCCTTAGTTAAAGTACCGGTTTTGTCAAAAATTACCGTGTCGACTTTGGCAAGTGCTTCCAGATAACTGCCGCCCTTGACAAAAGCACCTTGGCGCGCCGCCCGGGCACTGGCCGCCAACATGGCCAAGGGGGTACCAGCAGCGACCCCACAAGCACCAGCCACGATGATCACATCAATGGCACTGGTTAAGTTGCGGGTGACTACCCAGGTGATCACTGCTCCAATAATGGCCACATAGACCAAGATGGCGGCAAATTTATCTGCTAAATGTTGAATCGGTGCCTCTTGGGACTGGGCTTGTTTGACCGCGGTAATGATTTGCCCATAAGAAGACGCGGCCCCAACTTTTTCGGTGCGAATTTCTAACGCGCCATTTTCATTGACGGACCCAGCATAAACATAACTGCCTGCTTGGACATTGACCGGCATGGACTCACCGGTGATCCGGGATTGATCCACACTAGAAGTCCCAGTCAAAACGGAACCGTCCACGGGAATACGCTCCCCTGGGGAAATAATGACAGTTTGGTTGAGCTGAACATCTTTTAATGCCACCGTTTCAATTGCTTGGCTGGACCCCTTTTTCACCCGAACGGTTTCCGGCAAAAAGGTCAATAAATCCGTTAAGGCACTGCGCCCCTGGTCCATACACAAATCTTCCAGGATGTCAGCGGCTAGGACAAAGGCGGTGATGATCAAAGCCGTGACCCCTTGGCCGATGGCCGCAGCCGCTAAGATGGCGATGAGCATTGACAAATCCATGCTCATTTTACGCCGGCGAATATCCCCCCAAGATTCTTGCAGGATTGGCCAGCAACCAAAGGCAAGGCCGACTAAAGTGAGGCCCGGGATCAACCAGGGCAGCCTTGGCTGAACGAAGCCGATGACAAAGACCACCAACGCAAAGCCGGCGGTGATAAGGGCCCGGGTCAAATCGCGGCGGTCAATTCTAGCCCAAATGCTCGGTTGCGTTGGGACAGCTACTGAACTAGGTGAGGTGGTGATGTGTTGGTTTTTGATCATGGATATGTTCCCCCTGGAAGATGGCTTGTGTCACTAAGTTATAAGCATGTTCATCTGTTAAACGGTAATACATGGTGCGGCCGGACCGGCGTGCTAAAACGACTTTGCTCAACCGTAGTTTGGCTAGATGTTGTGAAATGGCTGTCTGTGGTTTCGCTAATTTTGTGGCGATATCTCCCACCGAAACCTCCTTTTGTTGGTGTAGTAATAAGATGATGCGAATCCGGGTGGGGTCAGACAGTAGGGTGAAAACGTTGGCGGCTAGGTCGATGTAAGCATTACTTTGGTCGTAGGTTTCTATATTCATATCTTCATTCATACGCATATATTAATACTTGGAATTCAATAAGTCAAAGCTTTATTAAGAAAGCAGCGTGGTTTTTAATAGAATTGTGTGGAAGTACCTTGGTTTTAACCAGGGGATGGATAGCACTAACTTTCGTAGAAAGTTATCACGCCATTGTATAGTTTATGGTGCTGATTTCTTGAACATTCCAGTTATTTTGGTGCCGGATCACTTTGAGTTTGCTTAGATTGACCTGTTTATATTTTGGGCTAATCGTCAAATAGTGGTTGCCAGCTTTCACATAGCAATTGTACTGACCGCTGAATCCAGAAATATTACCCCTTTGTCCGTTAGATAGTTGGACATAGTCATTGAGGCGAAACCCGCTGACAGCTTTCGTATTTTTTGCATTACGCCGACTGCTGGTGTTTGGTATTTTACGACCCTTGCGGGGAATAGCTTCATGTAGGGAACGCTTCTTTTTACGGAACTGACGAAACATCACTACAGCTGTGGGTTGTTGCGCGATGTTTTGGATGCCGCTGATAGTTACAGCGTCATGGTAATGGGCTTTTGGCAGCTCTAACTTGGCTCGGTCTAAAGTCGTCTGGGCGCCATATTGAAAGCTGGCTTCTGGAAAAGCGGTGAATAACCGGCGGCGCAGGATGTTCATGAAGGTGGCGCCCTTTAGAGAACGATGGCTTTGAAATCTCTTCGCCTGCAGGGCATAGAGTTTACCCCCGGGCTGATGATTAACCATGGAATGACAAGTAGCGCACACCGTGAGTAGATTGCTCACTTGGTTCGTACCGCCATTAGACCGGTAAATGATGTGATGGATCTTCAGTTTTGGGTCTTTGGTTTTGCCCTGACAGATCTGGCAAGTATAGTTATCCCGGTCTAAGACATATTGCTTAGCTGTTTCATAGCCATATAGGTCGCCTTGCTGATAGCCTATGCCGGTGATATCTGGCTGTTTCATTTTAGCCATGTCGAACTTGCCCACTTCGATATGCAGTTCTGCTTTAGGCAGTACCGCTTGTAAGCGCTGAATCCAGGTAATATTGTGTTGAACTTTACTGGCCACCGATGGCGGTAGCCAGCCCGCCGGCTTGGCCCGGTTCAGGAAACGGGGCAGCCGGTATCTGGTTTTACGTGCCCGCCGGCTGTGGCGATATGCTCGTCGACTATCCAGTAATTTTTTTACATCTTGGCGCAGGCTGACTTCCCCTTGGAATAAAACTTTATCTCGAGAAGTGACGGCCAGACCGATATGATGCTGTCCAGAGTCCACCCCGATGGCGACAGGTTGTTTATAACCAGTTGAGCCATATTGCAGCTGAATCGTAAAAGGTTCTTTCCTGATAACTTTAGCTTTGCCAGATTGTAATAATTTACGACATTTACGTTGTTTGCAGGGCATCAGTGCCTGGCCCTGTTGATTGATCACAAAGACGCGATTTTGCATGATGCCCTCCTTTGATGAAATTTGATTGTCAGGTAAAGCAGACCTGACCACGGCGTCAAGTTCATCAGACTTGAGTTCGTGAGGTTACCCTTCGACAATGTTATCAAGGCTTAACTGCTGACGAGCAGCAACTTTCTCACGGGTTGACGGTCCCATTGACCTTAGGACTGGTTACAGTGCCCGCACAGAGCTGGGAACTAGGGTATCATTCCCAGGTGTGATCACCAAGATAACGTAGTGTCCAGAAGACACTGAGTCTAGTCAACCAAGCTTGAAGTAAGTATTTCAAGCCCCTTACTTTAGTGAGGGGTCACGGTTGACCACTTCAGCAACATTTCTTTAGTACTCTATAGATATTCTCCTGACATAATGGGACCATAGCTAAATTAAGTCACCTTAAACAGGAGGAAAAAAATTATGCAAAAGCAAAATTTCGTTTCAGTGATCCTAGGGACACTGGGCGGAGTTATCTTCGCTTTAGGGATGTGTATGGCTATACTGCCAGAATGGGACGCCGTTGGTCTCCCACGTAGTTTGCGTGTGATAAGCACGCACTGTGTTGGCGTTACTTACTGCTAGGTCTTACTTATCTAAGGGCCCCAACAGCCCGATGATTGACTTCACCGGCAATTGAACAGGTTTACCCATTCGCACTTTGTTTCTTTTTGAATTTGGGCTTTTTCACACCAGCGACATATTAAGTACCCAGGTATTGAATGTTCATGGCACCGACGCGATCATCATTGGACTGGTAACCGCAGTTTGAACATTGGTAGGCATGCAGTTGGTGCTTGCGATTCGTCTTCTTGATCTCACCGCAAGCAGGACAGCGTTGACTGGTATAAGCCGCACTAACCGTGATAACTGCAGCACCTGCCTGGATAGCCTTGTATGTCAACAGCTGTTCCAGCTGATAAAACGCCCAAGATACTTGCTCATAGCGTTTATCTTTGACCGTCTTATCCGTGGCAAAACGAACATTGAACAGATCTTCTAAAACAAACAAGGTATTTGGTCCGTACTTCGCAACAAGTGTCTTAGACAGCTGATGGTTGAAATCAGTCATCCAGCGGTTCTCTTTATTGCCCATTTGACGGATACGTCGTTTGGAATTTCTGGTATTGTGCCTTTGCAGGCTAGCCCGCAAATTTTTATAGTGGCGCCGTTTACGGTTGATGGCTTGACCATTGAAAAACGTTGTTTTCCCCTGATCATCATAGGTGGTGACTAATTGCCGGGTCCCCCGGTCAAGTCCTACGACGTGTTGTATATCAGTACGGGTCAATTCAGAAAATTCTTTACTGACCGCAATGTGTAAAAACCAGTTGGTACCGGACTTGATCAGTTTTGCGCCGCCAAACTCCCAGGTACCATCCAGATACTGTTCAAAGCCAGTTTTTAACACAAAGCGAGCCTTCACCCGGCCTTGAAGCGTATTGATGGACAGCTTTTTACCATCTGCGACGATAGACCAATCCCGATTACGAACCAAGTCAGCTTGCGGGCGCTGAAAATAGACCGGTTTCCAAAGCCAGTGCAGGTCTCTGGGGACTTTTAGATAAATTTCTTTACCTTTTTATCTTTCTTACCGGTGGCATAGGCCATGGGTTTGCGTCGCAGCTGCGTCTGGACAGTTTTATAACGGGCAACCGTCGTTTTGATCACAGAGATAGCCAGTTGTGATTTCAGTCCAAAACGTTGCCGCAAGTCTGGATAAAGCTTTGTCTGAATTTTGTTAGTATTCAGCTCAAAATCATTGTTAAAAATGTACTCAGAAACATGATTACAAGCTAAGTGATATTGTTCACCGGTTTCCTGAAATTTAGCCGCATCAGTAGCATTATCTAGTTTGAGTTTAGCCTTTACCGTTAGACTTAACAGCATTTTTGCCGCCTACTTTCCTTATAATTATTATAACTTATATAACAACTGTAAAGGAAGAGATATGCTCAAAATAGGCACATATTTATAAATCATTTGAGTTCTTCAAACTCAATCGGAATTTCTCGTGGGATTGAAATCCCGTGCTTCCTTTCCGATATTTTCGTGAAATGGTTCAGCAGCATATTTTTGACAAATTCTATCAAGGCGACAGCGCCCATGCCGCCAAAGGCAACGGCTTAGGTCTTGCCCTAGTGGCTCGGGTGGTCAAGATGTTAGCCGGGCAGATTGAAGTGGCCAGCCAATTAGGCGTTGGCTCAACGTTTAAGGTGACCTTGCCCGTTAAATAGCAATGAAATAGCCCATCAAAACCCAAGGCTAGTTTTGATGGGCTATTCGTGTGGTGCGCCCGGCATGGGCGATAACTTGGTGGTGAAAGTCCACTATAGGCCGTAGTAGTCGGAACTATTAGCTGAGGACAAGGGTGTCCGCCGCGAGGCGGAATCTGAAGGAAGTCTAAAGCAAAGTGCTGAATCGATGAACAAGAAGTGGCTATAAGGCTGTTTGCAGTGGATAAGGTTGCCAATCAAACTGAAGTCCAATACTACTCGAAACTGTACGCAGTAAAGCCAACGGTTACATGGCACGAAAGTTATCGTTCTTACCCGGGGAGGTCTGTATCATACGTTCCCGACAAGAGAAACGGAAAGTTTCACAGGTACAAACTAGGCAGTGATGTCTAGCTGAATGATACAGAAGTCAGCCGAGGCCACAGTAGTTGCCGATGGCAACGAAGGGCTGAACAATAATAATTCTCACTAAAATTGGAGGTGGAAGACGTGCGAAAATTGCAGAAAACAGAAATCAAAGCTGACCGCCGGGGGAAGATAGGTCTGGAAGACCAAAGGCAACTCGGGGCGCATAGTGCGGCTTCTGGTGAAGGTAAGGTCGAGAATGGCGTTTCATTTCAAGATTTAGTTCTATCCCGAGATAATCTGAATCGAGCCTATAAACAAGTAGTCAGCAACAAAGGTGCAGCTGGTATCGACGGTTTGACCGTTAACGAGCTACTACCCTATTTGAAGGAACATCGCGACGAATTGATAGCCTCACTGCGTGATGGAAGTTATAAGCCATTGCCAGTCAAACGAGTTGAAATACCAAAACCAGATGGGTCAAAGCGTAAGCTTGGAATCCCAACTGTGGTCGATCGACTTGTTCAGCAAGCTGTCGCTCAAGTGATGTCGCCAAGGTTTGAAAGGATATTTTCGGATAACAGTTTTGGTTTTCGACCGAATCGAAGCGCTCATGATGCCATCAAACGGGTCACAGCGCTGTACGACCAAGGTTATCATTATGTGATTGACCTAGATTTAAAGTCATATTTCGATACGGTCAACCATGACCTGTTGATGAAGTTTATCAACCAATATATTGAAGACCCCTGGTTATTAAGGCTTGTTCGCAAGTTCTTAACGAGTGGGGTTTTCAGCGATGGTCGAGTGGAGAAATCCACAAAGGGCACGCCGCAAGGCGGACCTATCTCGCCATTACTGGCAAATGTCTACCTCAATGAGCTGGATAAACTGCTCACGGCCAGAGGCCACCAGTTTGTGCGCTATGCGGATGACTGTAATATTTATGTCAAAAGTAAGCGCGCAGGATATCGGGCCTTGGCCAATGTGACCAAGTTTCTGGAACAAGACTTGAAGTTAACTGTCAATCAAAAGAAAACTCGAGTTGGGTCACCATTGAGACTGAAATTCCTAGGATTCACTTTAGGGGTAAGCAAAGGCGAAGCCTATGCCCGCCCACATAAAGTGGCCAAGGAACGTATCAAACAGGCTCTAAAGCTAATCACTAAGCGAAACCGTGGGGTTAGTGTGGGGACCATTTTCAGCGATATCAAGCGAAAAATGCGTGGCTGGTTACAGTATTACGGTATCGGACGTATGAAGAACTTTCTTAAGTCTTTAGATGCCTGGTTGCGCACGAGGATTCGACAATATATTTGGAAATCATGGAAGAAGGTTAAAACGAAGTTTAAGAATCTTAGAAAGTTAGGAGAATCGGTGTCAGAAGCGCGAATATTCGCTAATACCCGTAAAGGGTATTGGTATACCGCACACACTGGCGTGCT